>NZ_VFWC01000005.1:0-379207 GCF_006442405.1 Mesorhizobium sp. B2-2-3
GTCTCGCCGGTCATCTCGGGCCTGGTCTACGTGCTTCTGTTCGGCGCCCAGGGGCTGCTCGGCGCCTGGCTGAAGGCGCATGGCATCGTCATCCTGTTCGCCGTGCCCGGCATTGTGCTGGCCACCATCTTCGTCACCTTCCCCTTCGTGGCCCGCGAGCTGATCCCGCTGATGCAGGAACAGGGCAATGGCGACGAGGAGGCCGCGCTGTCGCTTGGCGCCAATGGCTGGCAGGCCTTCTGGTATGTGACGCTGCCCAACGTCAAATGGGGGCTGCTCTACGGCGTGCTCTTGTGCAATGCGCGCGCCATGGGCGAGTTCGGCGCGGTCTCGGTGGTGTCGGGCCATATACGCGGCCTGACCAACACCATGCCGCTGCATGTCGAGATCCTCTACAATGAATACAACGCCGTCGGCGCCTTTGCCGTCGCCTCGCTGCTGGCCGGCCTGGCGCTGGTGACGCTGGTCCTGAAGACACTGCTCGAGATGCGTTACGGCGCCGAGATCGCCGCGGCGCGTGGACATTGATGCATGTCGCCCAAAAGTGGAAACCGGTTTTGGGATAACGACATGCATGATCAAGGATTTGATGTCGCCCAAAAGCGGGAACCGATTTGGGATAACGGCATGCAGCCACTACAAAGGGACTGTTGATGGAAGTTCGCGTTGCCAATGTGCGCAAGGAGTTCGAGCGGTTTCCCGCGCTCCATGACGTGTCGCTCGACATCAAGTCGGGCGAGCTGATCGCGTTGCTGGGGCCGTCGGGCTCGGGCAAGACGACGCTGCTGCGGCTGATTGCCGGGCTGGAGCGGCCGACGCGCGGCAAGATCTTCTTCGGCGACGAGGACGCCTCGCACAAATCGATCCAGGAGCGCAATGTCGGCTTCGTCTTCCAGCACTACGCGCTGTTCCGGCACATGACGGTCTCGGACAATATCGGCTTCGGCCTCAAGGTCCGGCAGGGCTCGACGCGGCCGCCGGCGCAGGAGATCCGCCGCCGCGCCTCCGAGCTGCTCGACCTGGTCCAGCTCTCGGGCCTGGAAAAGCGCTATCCGGCGCAGCTATCCGGCGGCCAGCGCCAGCGCGTCGCGCTGGCCCGCGCCATGGCGATCGAACCCAAAGTGCTTCTGCTCGACGAGCCGTTCGGCGCGCTCGATGCGCAGGTGCGCCGGGAACTGCGCCGCTGGCTGCGCGACATCCATGACGCCACCGGCCACACCACCGTCTTCGTCACCCACGACCAGGAAGAGGCGCTGGAGCTTGCCGACCGCGTCGTGGTGATGAGCCAGGGCCGCATCGAGCAGGTCGGCACCGCCGATGACATCTATGACAGGCCGAACTCGCCTTTCGTCTATGGCTTCATCGGCGAATCGAGCTCGCTTCCCGTCAAGGTCGAGAATGGCGAGGTCTGGCTCGCCGATCGCCCGATCGGGCTGTCGGCGCCGGAGGCCGCCAGCGGCAACGCCAGGCTGTACTTCCGCCCGCACGACGTCGAATTGCTGAGCGGCTGCTCTGGCTGCATCGCCGGCACGGTGGTCGCCAGCCGCCGCGTCGCCGGCACCCGCCGGGTGGAACTCGAGATCGGCGGCGAACGCCAGCGCGTCGAGATCGAGCTGCCCGTCGATCATCCCGCGGCCCAGAAGAGCCGGGTAGCGTTCCGCCCGGGCCGCTGGAAGCTGTTTTTTTCCGACCAGGCAGGCAGCTCATTCGCGCCGGCGGAACAGAACCCTCGCCAAAACGAGAAGACGCTTCCCCCAGATATCAGGAAGCGGCGTATGGCTGACGCAGGCCCGCTGATTTGAATTGTCCGTATGGAGGTGAGGCGGTTGCGAGC
The DNA here is from genome assembly GCF_006442405.1 of Mesorhizobium sp. B2-2-3. Lineage (NCBI taxonomy): Bacteria > Pseudomonadati > Pseudomonadota > Alphaproteobacteria > Hyphomicrobiales > Phyllobacteriaceae > Mesorhizobium > Mesorhizobium sp. B2-2-3. The sequence goes on from NZ_VFWC01000005.1 coordinate 1,835, forward strand.
CGCCAGCCCAATGCTGGTTTGCCCAAGCAACCTCGGTTCGATCTAGCGACATGCAAAACAAGACCTAAGCGGCTCGCATGAATCCGTTTCGGCGTGCCGCGCTTCAAACAAAACGAGTGAGCTTGTCGCCAGATTGTTCGGCCCGCCACGCATTTGCTCCTGCGCTGGTCAAGGATCGCGCAGCTTCAGCACAGAGGCAAACAGCGCTCGCAGGCACACGGCAAACGCCGGCAGCTTCAGCTTCGGTGACCAGCCTTTCGCTGTGCGCCCGGCAGACATGCGGGACCGATCGGTTCGAAAGTCTTGTAGGTCAGGATGAATTCGCGGTGCCCGAGTTGTTCGGATTTCGTCGCATGGCCATTGGCGACAGCAAGAACCAGATTGAAGATTTCGTCGCCGACATCCGACAAGGTGGCGGCCCCTTCGAGGATACGTCCGGCATCGACGTCCATGTCGCCCGACAGGCGACGGTATGTTTCGGGATTGGCGCAGATCTTTATGACCGGTGCGACCGCCGACCCCGAGACCGAACCGCGGCCGGTGACGAAGAGCGTGAGGTGACAACCGGAAGCGATGAGCTCCACGATCTCGGCATTGTCCGAGATGTTGGGGAAGCCAAAACGCACGTCCCCGTCCGGCACGACATCCATCAGGTAGAGTCCGCCGCCAGGGGGAATGTCGCCCGGCTTGATGAGGCCCGAAATCGGCGACGAGCCCGATTTGGCATAGGCACCCATCGATTTCTCCTCGATGGTGGATAGGCCGCCATCGGCATTGCCCGGAGCGAAACTGCCATAGCCTAGCGTCGCGTAGTATTGCGCTGCCTTTGCCACGGAGGCGCGCAGCTCGACGCCGAGTTCAGGCGTCACGGCACGGCTCGCCATGATCTCTTCGCAGCCGATCAGCTCGCCGGTCTCCTCGAAAATACAGGCTGCTCCCGCACGGACCAGCCGATCGAAGGCAAGGCCGGCGGCGGGATTGCCGGTCATGCCGCTGGTGCCGTCCGACCCGCCGCAGATCGTGCCGACAATAAGTTCACTCGCATCCATTGGCACTCTCGCGACCGCGCCCAGCTCTTGCAGGCGTTGCCCGACCCATTCGATGCCGTCGGAAATCGTCGACAAAGTACCGCCGTTTTCCTGGATCGTCAGCGTGGCCACCGGCCGTCCGCTTGCCTCGACGGTGCGGGCGAGCGAGAATTTGTTGAAGCTTTCGCATCCCAGTGACAGCAGCAGTACCGCGGCGACATTGGGATGCGTACACAGACGCTCCATCATCCGCTGCGCATAGGGATTGGGAAAGCAGCCTGGAAAGCCGATCAGATGCACGTCCCTGCCGCGGAAATGGGAGACAATTTCGCGACCGACATGATGCGCGCACTCTACCAGATAGGCCACGATCACAATGTTGCGGATGCCCTTGCGACCGTCCGGCCTGAGATAGCCGAGGATGGTGGACTGTTCGCCGGTCATGATCCGGTCTCCGCTATTACGTGCGTTTTGGTGTAGTCGCTCTTCAGATTGTGAATATGGACGTGCTCGCCGGGTCCGATCGACCGCGTCGCCGAGCCGATCGGGACGCCGTATTTGATGACCTTCATCCCCGGGGCGATCGGCAGCCGCGCCAGCTTGTGGCCGAGCTCCACGGCCTTGATCAGAATGCGCGACTCGCCGCCAACGATGATGGTCTCACCGGCTTCGATGCGCCGGCAGGCGACCAGCACATTGTCGTGATCGCAGAGCAGGAGCAGACGAGGATCGTCCATCGTCGGCTCACATGACGCCGAAGGTACGGAAGGCTTCGCAGGCGCTCATGCCGTCGCGGATCGCGGTTGCGACCTTGTTCTCTGTGCTGACCTTCTCGATCGCGCGCTCGATCGCTTCCTTTTCCGCCTCGCGCGGGATCACAAGCACGCCCTCGCGGTCGCCGAAGATCAGGTCGCCGGGCGTTACCAGGATGCCTTCGATCTCGAGTGGGCAGCCATAGTCGATCACCTTGCCTCGCGGGCCCTGGTCTTGGGCATAGATGCCGCGCGAGAAGACCGAAAAGCCGAGCTTTTCGATTTCCCAGGAGTCGCGGATATAGCCGTTGAGGACGGCGCCGGCAGCCTTCAGCTTCTGGGCCCTGGTGGACATCAGCCCGCCCCACAGCGCGTAGCGGAAGGAGGAGCCGCTGGCGATGTAGACATCGTTCTCCGTCAGGCTGTCCAGCGCTTCCATCATGAGGCCGAACGGTTTGTTCGCGAGCGGACCGTGCGCATCCGGCGAACCGCCGGAAAACACGTCCGCCTCCAGCACCGGCATCGCGCGGCCGATGACTTTCATCTCCGGCTGCAACGGCACGATCCCGGCCGGCAGGAACTGCCGGCGGTGGCCCATTACATCGAGCACGTCGCCGACGACGGCCGTGAAGAGTTCCTTGCGGATGACTTCGAAGATCGCCTTGTCAGTATCGGTCGTCATCTGTTTTCTCCCTCGAAAAACTATGGTGTCAGAAGCCGTGCAGCGCGCCGCCGTCGACCACCAGTATATGGCCGGTCACATAGGCTGAGGCGCGTGAGGCGAGATAGGTCATGGCCCAGCCGATATCGGCGCCCTCGCCGAAACGACCCATGGGAATGCGGCTGTTGATCTTGCGCGCCCTTTCCGGATCGGCTGCGGTGGCCTGGCGTAGAAGCGCGGTGTCGATCCAGCCTGGTGCCACACCGTTGACGCGTATCCCGCTGGGCGCAAGTTCGGTCGCGAGCGCCCTCACCATGCCGACATAGGCGGCTTTCGCCGCCGAATAGCCGATCACGTTGGGAATGCCGAGGAAAGAGCTCATCGAGGCGGTGAAAAGAATGCTGCCCCTTGCTTCCGTCACCTGCGGCAGGAAGGCGCGCGAGAGGGCGAAGGCGCCGCCGACATGGACGTTCAGCACCGAATTGAAAGCCTCGACGCTCATCTCGCCGAGCGGCTTCTTGACCGTGTTGCCGGCATTGTTGACGAGGATCGAGACGCGTCCGGATTTTTTTGCCACCTCGCTGGCGAAACCCGTGGCACCGGCAGTGTCGGTCACGTCGAAGACATGGCTCGTGGCGGAAGGCCCCAGCGTCTCGCAGGCGGCAGCGAGCTTCGCGGCGTTGGTGCCGACGATCGTCACCTTGGCGCCGGCTTCGACGAAACAGGTGGCGATCGCAAGGCCGAGACCGCTTCCGCCGCCGGTCACCAGCGCATGCTGCCCCTCCAGCCCGAAGATATCCTTGATGCTCATGCGTCTTCCTTCGCTTCGATCCGGACGACGATCTTGGTGAAGCCTCCGGGGCTCTTGTCCCAGGCTTGCATGGCCGCACCGGCTTCCTCGATTGGCACGACGCGTGAGACGATGCGGTCGCCGGCGTCCCGATGTTGCTTCAGATAGCCGATAACATCGTGGAAATCGGCGATCTCGGAGCCGCGCGACCCGCGGATATCCATCTCCTTGAGCAGGAAGAACTTGGTGTCGTAAGCGATCTTGTTCTTGGCGTAGCCGACATAGACGACCCGGCCGCAGGACGCCACGAGATCGATCGCCTGCCGAAAGGTCGCATCCGCGCCGACCGCCTCGATGACGACCTGCGGACCGTCCCCACTGGTCAGTTCCAGGACATGCGCCAGGACATCTTCGCGCGACGCATCGATGGTGTCAGTGGCGCCGAGCACCTTGGCAACGGCGAGTTTGTCGGCGCTAAGGTCCACTGCGATCACGCGTGAGCCCCGCCTGACAGCGCCGAGCAAGGCGCCGAGCCCAATGACGCCGCAGCCAAGGATGACGACGGTTTCTCCAGCCGAAAGCTCGGAGCGGCGGACGGCATGGAAGCCGACGGCAAGCGGCTCGATCAGCGCGAGGTCCCGCTGGCGCATGCCCTCGACCGGAATGATCTTGCCCGCGGGAACGACGATGATCGAGGCCATCGCGCCCTCGCGCTGGACGCCCATCGTCCGGTTGTCCTTGCAGGCGTTCGGCCTGCCAAGGCGGCACGCATGGCACCTGCCGCAATTGAAATAGGGAAGAATAGTCACGGACTGGCCGACCGCAAGCGCGCTGACGCCGTCGCCGAGCGCCGAGATGGTGCCGGAGATTTCATGGCCCAGGACGCGCGGGTAGGAGATCAGCGGATTGAGGCCGCGAAACGACGTCAGGTCGGAACCGCAATACCCCACATACTCCATCCGCACCGCGACTTCGCCCGGGCCCGGTTTTGGTTCGGGCAATTCGACCAGCGAGATCTTGCCGGGTTCCTCGAGGCAGACAGCTTTCATCATGGCGCTCAGGCCTCACAGATCGTGCTGTTGTCGATGGCATCCCAGTCGATCTCGACCCCGAGGCCGGGGGCTGACGGCGGCGCGGCGTAGCCGTCCTTGATCGGCAGCGGCTGCTTGAGGCCGAAGGCGAAGTTCTCCATTGGATAGAGCACTTCGAAGAAGTCGCAGTTCTTGATCGCCGCGGCGCAATGCAGGTTGACGATCTCCATCGGGTGGAAGATGGCGGTATGGATCTCGCAATTGACGCCGAAGGCTTCGGCGAGGCGGGCCGTCTTCATGACGCCCGTGACGCCGCCCGTCCAGGAAACGTCTGCCCGGACACGATCGACGACACGCGTCGAGATGCATTCGGCGATGCTGTAAGGGTGCTTCGCAAGGACTTCTGTCCCGACGAGCGGGATTTCGAGCGTGCGTGCGAGCTCCCGCAGCGAATGAACGTCCTCGTCGTATAAAGGCTCTTCCAGCCAGTAGAAGTCGAGCCTTTCCAGCTCGCGGCCGAAGCGGATCGACTGCTCGAGATTGAACATCGAGACCGGATCCGACATCAGCGTGAAATCCGGCCCGACGGCGGCGCGGACCTGGCGATGGACGTCGATATCGTAGTCGAGATCGAGACCGGGTGTATGGAGCTTGTAGGCCCGCAACCCTTCGGCCCTGGCGCGCAGCGCCTCTTTCACATAGTCCTGCGGCCCCGACAGGATCATCGAGCTGCCATAGACCGGCACGCGTTCGCGGAAGGCGCCGAGATATTTGTAGAGAGGCTGCCCGGCGGCGGTGGCCGACAGCAGCCAGAGGCAGGTGTCGAATGGTCCGTAGGCATAGATCGGCAAGTGGCCCCACCAGCGGTCGGCCACCCGGAAATCGTGCCATGCCTTTTCCCGGTCGAGCGGGTCACGGCCGATGAAGAACGGACGCAGCGTGTCGGCAATCAGCCTGCCGGCGCCCGCCGCCGAACGACCGGCGAACCCGAAGGCGGTTGCCTCGAGCCCGGTGTCCGTCATCATGGTGACGGTGAGAAATTCGAACTTCGCGAAATCCCCGGTTCGAAACGCGCTGGCGGCAAAATCGCCTGGTTTGCGCTGGCAGCAGCGCACCTTCACATCCGTGATTTTCATGGAAAAACCTTCGATAAACCGATCGCAGCGGCATGTGTGGATCCGGGGAGTCCCGGATCCAGTCATTCTCAGAAGCGGGGCAGGTCGACTTCGACACCCATCCATTTTTTCTGCAGGGCCTGCAGCTCACCTGTCGACTGAAGCATGAAGAGCTCCGTGTTCAGCCAGTGCAGGAAGTCCGGGTCGTTGCGGCGCAGGCCTATGCCCATCGGCGCCTGCGCCACAACGAACTGCTTCTTGAGGTTAGGATCGTGCTCCTCGACGGCGCGGGCAAGCGCGCCGCTGGTCACGATGCCTTCGACCTGGCCTGCGAACAGCGCCTGGGATGTCGACGCGTCATCGTCATAGCGCTGGATCTGTGCGCCTTCGACGGCCTTTTTGGTCATGACGATGTCGTTCGTGCTGGCCCGCGTCACGCCGATCTTCCTGCCCGCCAGATCCTCGATCTTGGTGATCGGCTGGTCGGCGGGACCGACATAGACCTGCTGGTCGACATAGTACGTGTTGGTGAACGCGATGGCCTTGGCGCGCTCGGCGGTGATCGAGAACGAATAGATCACGATGTCGAGCTTGCCCGAAGTCAGGTTCGGGATGCGGTTGGCTGCCGTCGTGTCGACGATGTTGACCTTGACGCCGAGATCGCGGGCGATTGCCTTTGCCACGGACACGTCATAGCCGTCGGGCTGCATGCTGCTGTCCATCAGGCCATAAGGCGGCGTTCCAAGGCCGACGCCGACATTGATGGTGCCGCGCTGCACGATGGCGTCCAGCGTGCTCTCGGCCTTTGCGGGCAATATCATCGCCAGCATCGCGGCGACCCCGACAGCAAGTCTCTTCAATAGCATGATACTTTCCTCCCTGGTGTGATGAACCGGATCTTCAGTTGGCTGCCTGCTGCAGGCGGCGCTCCAGGCGGCGGCTGGCATGGGACAGTATGGAGCAGATGCCGAAGTAGATGGCCGCGACCGTCAGATAGACGGGCAGCGGCTGGAACGTGGCGCTGGAGACGATCTGTCCTGCTCTCGTCAGTTCGATAAAGCCGACGACCGAAGCAAGCGCGGTGTTCTTGACGACCTGAACGGAGAAGCCGACCGTCGGAGGAATGGCGACGCGAAGCGCCTGCGGGATGATGACGTCGGTCATCGTGTGCCGCCAGCCAAGCGCCAGCACGAACGACGCTTCCCATTGCCCCTTGTTGATCGACTGGATCGACCCGCGCCAGATCTCGCCGAGGAACGCGCTGCTGTAGAGCGTAAATCCAAGGCCGGCCGCGTAGATCGCCGGAAGGTCATAGCCGAGATTGGCGACGCCGAAATAGGCGATGAAGAGAATGACGAGCAGGGGCGTTCCCTGGATGACATAGATGTAGGCCTGTGCGATCCAGCGCAGCCAGGCGAAACGGGAGAGGCGCATGAGGGCGATAATCGATCCGCCGATGGCGCCGCCTGCAAGCGCAATTCCCGAGAGGGCGACCGTCCACGTCCCACATTGCAGCAGAAACCCGACATGATGGAGGTTGAATGTCTGGAACATCGTCATCGCCCTGCAAAGCGGAAGGAGAAGAGGGCGCGGTCAATCAGCGCGAAGACGCCTTTGAATGCAGCCGTCAGGACAAGGTAGATGGCCGCGACCACGAGATAGGCTTCCAGGCTTCTGAAGGTCAGGCCCTGCACGTCATTGGCGACGCCGGTCAGTTCCGGGACGGAGATGACGGAAACGACGCTGGAGGCCAGCATGATCAGGATGAACTGGCTGGTCAGTGCCGGGAAGATCGCTGAAATCGCCGGCAGCAGAACGACATAGCGGAAGGTGAGATACGGTGACATGCCAAGCGTGTGCGCCGCCTCCCGCTGTCCCTTGCCGATCGTCTGGATACCGACACGGACGATCTCGGTGATATAGGCGCCCGCGTAGAGCGTCAGGGAGAGGATGGCCGCCGTCACTTCGGAAATGCGGATGCCGATCGAGGGCAGGCCGAAATAGACGATATAGATCTGCACCAGAAACGGCGTGTTGCGGATGATCTCCACATAGGCGGCCGCGATTGAGGAGAGGACTTTCGAGCTCGAAAGTCTCATCAGGGCGCCGACGATGCCGACGCACATGCCCAGAACCAGCGCGGCGGCCGACAGGCCGACGGTCAGCATGGCGGCGTGCACGAACAGGTCGCCGCGCGCGAATGTCCCGGAAAAATCTAGGTACTCCACACTCGTCCCCGGTCTTTAAACAAGGTTCGGTTCGATCGCTCGCGCAAGGACTTTCACCTGGCGCAAGGTGTTCTGCCGGCTTCTCTCGAGATGTCGCTGCAGCGCCGCGAGGATCTGGCTCTTCTTGCCGGCGATGATGGCATCGAGAATATTTTGGTGCTCCTCGACCGAGCGGCTGTAATCGCCTGGAATCGAGACGAAGACCGTATGCGTCTGGCCGACAATGCGGGAGTGGACCTCGGAGATCATCGGTATCCCCGCGGCGCCGACGAGCGAACTGTGGAAGGCCCGGTCATGGGAGAGCGCCTTCGCCAGATCGTCGAGCGACGACCCTTTGGCGAAGCGCCTGTGGTTTCCGAGGCTGTCCTGGAGCTTCGCCCGCAGCGCCTCATCGAGCCGTCCTGCGTCGAAGGCTGCTTCCACGGCCCCTTTCTCGAGCAGTGTCCTGGCCGCGTATAATTCCTCGACGGCTTCCTCGTTGAAGCTGCGGACCACCATGCCGCGCCGCGAGGAATTGACGAGAAGCCCGTCCGCCTCCAGCCGCAGGCAGGCTTCCTTGACAGGCGTGGGACTGATGCCCAGTTCCGCCGCCAATTCGTTTGGCAACAGGCGTTGCCCGCCTGCCAGCCTGCCGCCGACGATCCGCGACCGCAGCTCCTGGTAGGCCTGCTCGGCCAATGTTGTCTTGATCATGCTCATGGCCCAAGCATCGGTCAGGTTCCGGTTCGGCGCAACAGAAAAATTAAAAATAGAAAATTTTTTATTTTCCGATTTCGATCTTTCGGGTTACAAGCCAACCTCGCAACAAGGAGGAGTTCATGGACGCCAACGGCAGCGCCTTTGTGAAACTGCGCGACGCGGTGAAGATGTTCGGCGGGTTTCAGGCGCTCGATCACGTCAGCCTTGAGGTGGCGAAGGGCGAAAAGATCGTCGTCTGCGGGCCGTCGGGCTCAGGCAAGTCGACCTTGATCCGCTGCATCAACGGCTTGGAAGACCTGCAGCAAGGCTCGGTGGAAATCGACGGGAAACCGCTGGTCGAGAAGTCCCATGGACGTATGGTTCCGCGCCGGGACATCGGCATGGTGTTCCAGCAGTTCAACCTCTTCCCGCATCTCAAGGTAATCGAGAATTGTACGCTGGCGCCGGTCCGCGTGCTCGGAAAATCCCGCAAGGACGCTTCGGAGAGAGCGCTGGAGATGTTGCAAAAGGTTCGGATCGCAGATCAGGCGGATAAGTATCCGTCCCAGCTTTCCGGCGGTCAGCAGCAGCGCGTCGCGATTGCCCGAGCGCTCTGCATGCAACCCAGGATCATGCTCTTCGATGAACCGACCTCGGCTCTCGATCCGGAAATGGTCAAGGAAGTGCTCGACACCATGGTCTCGCTGGCATCCGAAGGCATGACGATGATTTGCGTGACGCACGAAATGGGCTTCGCCAGCCAGGTGGCCGACCGGGTCGTCTTCATGGACAAGGGTCGGATACTCGAGGAGGCCACGCCGAAGGAATTCTTCGCAGCCCCGAAGCATCAGCGGGCACGCGAATTCCTCTCGCAGCTCCTTCATTGACAAATTCATATCCGCCAAGGGTCATAGATGAAAATCGCCTCCGTCCGCCCGTTCATTCTCCATCTTCCACTCACCTCGGACTCCATTTCGGACTCGACCCACAGCATTACCCATTGGGGTGTCGTGGGTACGAAGATCGTCACCACGGATGGGCTGGAAGGTTATGGCTTCACCGGCACGCATGCCCATCTGGCCGCCGACCGGCTGATAACGTCCTGCATCGGCGAGTGTTACGCGCCGCTTCTGGTAGGCGAAGACGCCTCGGATCATCAGCGCCTATGGACCAGGCTTGCGCGCCATCCTTCGCTTCAATGGGTCGGTCGGGCCGGCATCACGCATCTGGCGCTGGCTGCAATCGATATCGCGCTGTGGGATCTGAAGGCGAAATGGGCGGGCCTGCCGCTGTGGAGTTATCTCGGCGGCGCGCGCACCGATGCCCTGGAGGCTTACAATACCGATATCGGCTGGATTTCGTTCGACCTGGACACGTTGCTGCGCGGCTCCGCGAAAGCCGTCGAGGAGGATGGATTCACACGCATCAAGATCAAGGTCGGCCATGACGACCCAAATGTCGACGTCGAGCGCCTGGCGGCTGTGCGCAAACGTGTCGGATCAAGGATCCGGATCGCAATCGACGGCAACGGCAAGTGGGATCTTCCGACCTGCCAGCGGTTCTGCGCGCTGGCGCGCGACCTCGATATCTACTGGTTCGAGGAGCCGCTCTGGTATGACGATGTCGCCAGCCACGCCACGCTCGCGCGCAATACATCGATCCCGATCGCGCTCGGCGAGCAGCTCTACACCATCGACGCGTTCCGCTCCTTCGTCGATGCAGGAGCCGTCGCCTACGTCCAGCCGGACGTCACGCGGCTCGGAGGAATAACCGAATACATCCAGGTCGCGGACCTGGCACTGGCGCATCGGCTTCCCGTCGTTCCGCATGCAGGGGAGATGAGCCAGGTGCATGTGCATCTGAGCTACTGGCATCCTGCATCGACGATCCTCGAATACATCCCCTGGATCAAGGATCACTTCGAGGAGCCGATCCGCGTCGAAGGCGGCATCTACAAACGGCCCGAACGGGCCGGTGCGAGCACGACCGTCCTGGCCGAAAGCTTTGCCCGCTACGGCAAAAGCCTGGGCTAGGGCATTCCAGGAAAAGCGCCCGCGGCATCGGGGCGGCGCTATTCCTTCACCGCGCCGGTCATCGAGGAGACATAGTGCTCGACGAAGAACGAGTAAAGCACGACGACCGGCAGGGATCCGATCAGCGCGCCCGCCATCAGGGCACCCCACTCATAGACGTCGGAGCGGACGAGTTCGGTGAGCACCCCGACCGGCACGGTCTTGTTTTCGGACGACTGGATGAACGTCAAGGCATAGATGAACTCGTTCCATGACAGGGTGAATGCGAATATGCCCGCCGAGATCAGGCCTGGCACCGACAGGGGCAGCACGATCTTGCTCAGGATCTGCCAGCGGCTTGCCCCGTCTATGAGCGCGCATTCTTCCAGTTCAAAGGGGATGGAGCGGAAGTAACCCATCAGCAGCCAGGTGCAGAAGGGGATCAGGAAGGTCGGGTAGGTGAGGATGAGCGCGAAGGGTGTGTCGTAAAGCCCGAGGTTGAACACCATCACCGACAAGGGGATGAACAGTATCGAGGGCGGCACGAGATAGGCGAGGAACACCGCGAGGCCGACCTGCCGTGCCCCGGAGAACCGCAGCCGCTCGATCGCATAGGCCGCGAAAACCGACGCCACCAGCGACAGGGAAGTGGCGGCGGTCGAAATGATGATCGTGTTGAGCAGCCAGCCCGGATAGGACGTCTCGAAGAGAAGATAGCGGATGTGCTCCAATGTCGGATGCACGACCCAGAGCGGGTTGAAATTGGCATAGTCGGTCATTTCGACATTGGGCTTAACCGCTGTGATCGTCATCCAGTAGAACGGGAATAAGAGCACGATGACGAACACGAGCAGGGGGAGATAGACCGTCACCACACGGCGCGGCACGCTCTGCAAATAGCCCATGCCGCCTTCATCGAGCTGCGGCTGTTTTGTCTTCCTGGTCGCAGCCATGTCAGTCTCCGCCCCCCTGCTGCCATTTACGGCGTTGCAAGCCGAAATAACTGAACAGGATTGCGGCAAGGAGGAATGGGATCATGGCGACCGCGATCGCAGCGCCCTCGCCGAGCTGGCCGCCCGAAATGCCGCGCTGGAACGACAGCGTCGCCATCAGATGGGTGGCATTTACCGGTCCGCCGCGGGTCAGCACATAGATCAGCTGGAAATCCGTGAAGGTGAACAGCACCGAGAACGTCATCGTGATCGCGATGATAGGGGTGAGCAGCGGCAGCGTCACATGGCGAAACAATTGCCAGCGGCTGGCGCCGTCGAGCGTGGCGGCCTCGTAAAGCGATTGGGGGATTGTCTGCAAGCCGGCAAGCAGCGTGATGGCTACGAAAGGGATGCCGCGCCAGACATTGGCCGCGATCACCGAAGCACGCGCGTTCTCCGGATCGCCGAGGAAATTGATGCGATGGTCGATCAGGCCCATCTGCTGGAGCGCCCAGGACAGGATCGAGAACTGCGAATCGTAAATCCACCAGAAGGCGATTGCCGAGAGCACCGTCGGCACCACCCACGGCAGCAGGACAATCGCGCGGAAGAACGATTTGAAGGGAAGGTTCTGATTGAGGATAAGCGCCAGCCAAAGGCCGAGCGCGAATTTCAGGATCGAGGCGCTGACGGTGTAGAGCAGGGTATTGAAGACGGAGAGCCAGAAAACGGCGTCGCTCCACAGATATTCATAGTTCTCGATGCCGATGAAGATGCCGGGACGGCCGATGCGGGCATCGGTGAAGCCGAGCCAGACGCCGAGCCCAAGCGGATAGGTCAGGAAGACAAGCAGCAATGCCGCCGCCGGCAGCATGAAGCCGAAGCCAAGCGCGTTCCTGCTCTCGGCCAGGCGCGACAGCATCGAGGAACGCGGCTGAGCGGCGACGGACGGCACGGCCATGGGGCGGGCTCCCTGCAAGGGTCTCGTTGATCGGCCTGGCGGCCGCCCTGCGCTTCCGGAGGGTCGGATAGCGCGGGGCAGTGCCGCCAGGCTCAGCTGGCATGGATCAAACGCGATAATACCGGTTTGCGCGCTTTTCCGCCTCTTCCATTGCCTCCTGGGGCGTGGCCTGTCCCGTGACGGCCTTGGCGAACATGTCGACCAGGACATAGTCGGCCATGGTCGCCGCCGAGGCATAGCCGAGCGGCCCGGCATAGCCGTTGGGCCGCAGCGTCGCCGAAGCCTTGGCGTAAGCGGCATTGTTCGGATCGGCTGTCCACACCGGATTGTTGTCGAACGCCTTGAGCGTCTGGCAGCAGTAGCCCGCCGAGGAGGTGATCCAATCTGGCATTTGCGGGTCCTCGAACATGAATTGCAGATAGGCTTTGGCCGCGTTGGGGTAGGGCGTGTAGTCGAAGATGACGGCTGTGGTCACCTGGAACAGTTCGACGGATTTGCCGACAGGACCGATCGGCAGGTTGGTGGTGCGTATGTCCTTGGCCATTTCCGCCAGCTTCGGATCATTGTCCTTGTTGATCTTGGCCGTGTTGTAGGCGGAAATGCCATTGGCGATCACACTGAGTTCGCCGGCCAGGAAGGCGCGATTGTTGTTGACGTCGAGCCAGCTTTCGGTGCCTGGAATAAAAGTCTTGTAGAGTTCCTGCGCGTATTCGATCGCCTTGAGGGTCTCGGGGCTGTTGATCGTCACCTTGCCGCTCTCGTCGACCATCTGGCCGCCATGGCTCCACAGCAGCCAGTGCGCGTAGTTGTTGCCGTCGCCGACACCATGGCCGTGCGTGAAGCCGGCCGGATGCCCCTTCGCCTGCAGGGCCTTGCAAAGTTCGAGGAAGCCTTTCGTATCCTTGGGGAACTCCGAAAAGCCGGCCTCTTTCACCCAGCTTTCCCGATAGACGATGGCATTTCCGATGGTGGCGAGCGGCAGGCCGATGAATTTGCCTTCCCGGGTCGCATATTGCTTTGGTCCGTCGTGCCAGCCGCCATATTTCGACCCCAGATACTCGCCCAGTTCCGTCACGTCGTGCAGCTTGTCGGGATACTGATGCGGGTCGTCGAACCAGACGAACATCAGATCCGGACCTGAACCGACATTGGCGGCGACCGCTGCCTTGGGGCGAATGTCTTCCCAGCTTTCCTTGTCGACACGTACCTCCACGCCCGTCGCTTCGGTGAACCGCTTGGTGTTTTTCAGCCACTGGTCCTCGTCACCCTGCACGAAAGGCGACCAGCGCAGCAGCCTGAGCTTCGCACCGTCCTCCGGCTTGTACTTCAGCCCCTCCTGGGCGAATGCCGGAGAGCCGGCGAAGCGGCTTCCCAAAACGCCGGCAGCAGCGCCGGCCGTCGTGCGGATCACGTCACGTCTGGTGAATTTCATGCTCGTTCCTCCTGTTTGTTTCTCTTGCCCTTTGGTCTCTACAGCTTGCTGCGCGTTTGAAGCCGCTGCCCGGTTTCGCCGTGGAAGAGATGAATGAGGCCGGGTTCGGCGGTGAGCCGGATGGTTTCGCCCGGCGTGAAGGAATGACGTTCCCGGAAGTTGGCCACGATCTCTTCACCGCCGGCTGTCCGGCCGATGAGCTGTACCTCCGACCCGGTCGGCTCGATCACCGCGATGGTGACCGCAATGCCCTGGTCGGACAGCCGCAAATGCTCGGGCCGTATGCCCAGCACCACCGGCTCGCCGCCTTTGACGGACGATGCTGCGTCCAACGGCACGGAAATTCCGCCCGCGCCCCGAAAGGACGGCGACCCGTTCGTCGCGATTTCGCCCCGCAGCAAATTCATGGCGGGCGAGCCGATGAAACTGGCGACGAAGAGATTGTCCGGCCTGTCGTAGAGTTCCAGCGGCGGCCCGATCTGCTCGACGATGCCGTCATGCATGACCACGATCTTGTCTGCCATGGTCATGGCTTCGATCTGGTCATGGGTAACATAGACCGTCGTGGTTTTCAGGCGCTGGTGCAGTTCCTTGATCTCGGCGCGCATCTGCACCCTGAGCTTGGCGTCAAGATTGGACAGCGGCTCGTCGAACAGGAAAACCGCCGGATCGCGCACGATCGCCCGCCCCATGGCAACTCGCTGGCGCTGTCCGCCGGAAAGCTGGCGGGGATAGCGCGCCAACAGCGGCACGAGCCCCAGAATCTCCGCAGCGCGCTGGACGCCGGCGCCGCTCTCAGCCTTCGAAACGCCCTTCAGCATGAGCGAAAACGCCATGTTCTCGGCGACGGTCATATGCGGGTACAGCGCATAGTTCTGGAAGACCATGGCGACGTCGCGTTCCTTCGGCGCAACGTTGTTGACGACACGCTCGCCAATCGCGATCTGGCCCCGCGAAATCTTTTCCAGGCCCGCGATCATCCTGAGCAGGGTTGATTTTCCGCAACCCGACGGCCCGACCAGCGTGACGAATTCGCCGTCGTCGATGTTCACGCTGACGCCGTGCAGAACCTCGACGGTCCCGAATGATTTGTAAACCTCGCTAATCGCGACAGACGCCATCGATCCTCCTCCCGAACGATTCCCGCGACGTCTCTTCGAAGGAACCGCTGACCTCTCCCGGCGACGGCCCTCCAACCTTCATGTGGTCACGCGATACGGAGACGGTAGCGCTACCAAACCTGCCTGTAAAGCAGGCGCTTCGATAAACATCCAGGCTGCATTCCCGGTTGCTCACTGGACTGCCCACCACATGGCTGGAGACAGCAGGCAGATCGGCCACGGGATGAATATCAACCACTTGCACCGTCCGCCGGCCTGGGCAGCCGCGCCTGGAATTCGCCGACGATGCCGCGCCGGAAGACGAGCACGCAGACCATGAATATCAGGCCGGTGGCGATGGTCACCGGAAAGCCTGAGGTGGCGAGTGTGTTTTCAAGGCCGACGACGAAGCCGGCGCCGACGACCGGCCCGACCATGGTGCCGATGCCGCCAAGCAGCGACATCAGGATCACCTCGCCCGACATCTGCCATGTCACGTCGGTGAGCGTCGCGAACTGGAACACGATTGCCTTGACCGCGCCGGCAAGCCCCGCAAGTGCGGCCGACATGACGAAAGCGGCGAGCTTATACCTGGCGACGGAATAGCCGAGCGAGATGGCGCGGTTCTCGTTCTCGCGGATCGAGCGCAGGATCATGCCGAAGGGCGAGTTGACGATCCGCCAAATGGCGAAGACGCCGATCAGGAAGATGGCCAATACGACATAGTACATGTTGACCGTAGCGCTCAAATCGATGATGCCGAAGAGGTTGCCGCGCGGAACGCCCTGGATGCCGTCCTCGCCTTGCGTGAACGGTGCCTGCACGCAGAAGAAGAAGAACATCTGCGCCAGCGCCAGCGTGATCATGGCGAAATAGATGCCTTGCCGGCGGATGGCGAAGAAGCCCATGACCAGCCCGAGCAGGGCCGCGCCGGCGGTACCCAGCAGAATGCCTGCCTCTGGCGGCCAGCCCCATACCTTGACGGCATGCGCGCAGAAATAGGCGGCGCCGCCGAAGAAGGTCGCGTGGCCGAAGGACAACAGGCCGGTGTAGCCGAGCAACAGGTTGAAGGCGCAGGCAAACAGCGCAAAGCACAGCATCTTCATAAGGAAGAACGGGTAGACGAAGAACGGCGCGGCGATGAGCGCCAATACCGCCAGCGCCACCAGCGCGCGTTCCAGCCGCACGGAGGCCGCGGCGCGCTTTTCCTGAAGCGTCAGCTCGCTCATCTCAGGCGTCCCTTCCGAACAGGCCGGCCGGCCGCAGTAGAAGCACGATCGCCATGATGACGAAGACGACAAGGTTCGACGCCTCGGGATAGAACACCTTGGTTAGGCCCTCGGCGAGGCCGAGCATGTAGCCGGTGACGATGGCGCCCAGGATCGAGCCCATGCCGCCGACCACGACGACGGCGAAGACGACGATGATCAGATCCGACCCCATCAGCGGACTGACCTGGTAGACGGGAGCCGCCAGGATCCCGGCAAGACCGGCAAGTGCCGCACCCAGTCCATAGGTGAGTGTCAAAAGCAGTGGCACGTTGACGCCGAAAGCCTGGACCAGTTCTGGATTTTCGGTCGCGGCGCGCAGATAGGAGCCAAGCCTGGTCTTCTCGATCAAAAGCCATGTGCCCAGGCAGACGAGAAGCGATGCCAGCACCACCCAGCCGCGATAGTTGGGCAGGAACATGAAGCCGAGATTGGTGCCGCCCGCAAGTAGCGCCGGCACCGCATAGGGATTTCCCGAGACGCCGTAATAATAACGGAAGACGCCCTCGATGACCAAGGCCAGGCCGAAAGTGAAGAGCAGGCCGTAGAGAGGGTCGAGCTGGTAGAGCCGCGAGAGCGCTGCACGCTCGACCGCAATGCCGAACAGCCCGACGGCGAGCGGCACCAGGATCAGCGCCGGCCAATAGCCGATGCCGAGATGGACAAGCAGCAGATAACCGATGAAGGCGCCCAGCATGTAGAGCGCGCCGTGGGCGAAATTGATGATGCGCAGCAGGCCGAAGATGACGGCGAGGCCAAGGCTCAGCATCGCATAGAAGGAACCGTTGATCAGCCCGACCAGCAACTGCCCGAGAAAGGCCTGGATGGGGATGCCGAAGATCATCGTCATGGCGCGATCATACTCCGAGCACCTCGTGAAGTTGAGCGTCGTGGGCGGCCAGTTCGCCGACCGGAAACCCGCTCAGCACCTTGCCGTGCTCCATCAGGTAGAAGCGGTCGGCAATGCGGGCGGCGAAACGGAAATTCTGCTCCACGAGCAGGATCGTCATGCCGCGCTTTTTCAACGTCGCAAGCAATTCGCCGATGCGCTGGACGATGACCGGCGCCAGGCCTTCGGTCGGCTCGTCGAGGAGCAGCATCCGGACACCCGTCCTCAGGATGCGGGCGATCGCCAGCATCTGCTGCTCGCCGCCGGATAGCCTGGTGCCCGGGCTGTTGCGGCGCTCCTTCAGGTTGGGAAAGAGCTCGAAGATCTCCTCGACGCTCATGCCGCCCTTGGCCACCACCGGCGGCAGGATCAGGTTCTCGTCGACTGTCAGCGTGGCGAAAATGCCGCGCTCCTCGGGAACGAAACCGATGCCTTGGTGGGCGACACGGTGCAAGGGCAGGCCGATCAAGTCGTTGCTGTTGAAGACGACACTGCCGGTGCGCTTGCGGATCAGCCCCATGATGGCGCGCAGCGTCGTGGTCTTGCCGACGCCGTTGCGGCCAAGCAGCGTCACGGTTTCGCCGCGGAACACATCGAGGTCGACGCCGTGCAGCGCGTGGCCCTCGCCGTACCAGGCATGGAGATCGCGCACGGCAAGCAGCGGCTCACTCATGCTCGGTTCCCATATAGGCTATCCGGACGCGTTCATCCTGGCTGACCGTCGGATAGTCGCCCGCCGCGAGCACCTTGCCGCGCTGCATCACGGTGATCCAGTCGCAAAGATCGGCAACGACGGTCAGATTGTGCTCCACCATGAGCACGGCCCGATCGCGGGCCAAGGCGCGGATGATCCCGGAGATCATGCTGACATCCTCGTGCCCCATGCCGGCCATCGGCTCGTCGAGCAGCAGCACCTTTGGATCGAGCGCCAGCGTGGTGGCGATCTCGAGCACGCGCTTGCGGCCATAGGAGAGATCGCCGGCGAGCCGGTGCGCCGCGTCGTCGAGGCCGACCGTGCCGAGAAGCTCGCGCGCCCGCGGCGTCAGTTGGTCGAGCGCCGAAAGCGGGCGCCAGAACTGGAAACCCAGCCCGCCTGGCCGCTGCAGCGCGACGCGCACATTGTCGAGCACGCTCAGATGCGGAAAGATCGCCGATATCTGGAACGAGCGCACGAGGCCCATCCGCGCCACCTTGGCCGGCGGTGTCCGGGTTATGTCGGTGCCGAGCAGTTCAATCGTGCCGCTGGTCGGCTGCAGGAACTTGGTCAAAAGATTGAAGATCGTGGTCTTGCCGGCGCCGTTGGGTCCGATCAAGGCGTGAATCCTGCCGTGATGAACGTCGAGATCGACATCCTTCACCGCAACGAACCCGGCGAAGTCGCGCCTGAGGCCGCGGGCGGAAAGCACCACCCGCGGCACGGCTCCATCGCCGTCAGGCCTGACGGCCGCGGCGGTTGCCGTCGTCACTTGCTGACGAGCGGGCAGCCGCTATCCGTGGCCTTCATGAAGGCCTGGTCGCCCGGAATGGTTGCAAGATAGGTGTAGTAGTCCCAATCCTTCTTGCTCTCCTCGGGCTTCTTGACCTGATAGAGGTACATGTCGTGCACCATGGAGCCGTCGGCCTGCACCTTGCCGTTGGCGGTAAAGACGTCATTGACCGGCATCGAATGCATTTCCTTGGCCACCGCTTCGGTTTCGTCGGTGCCGGCCTTGTCGATGGCCTTGAGATACTGCGACACCGCCGAATACGTCCCGGCCTGGATCATGTTCGGCATCCTGCCGGTGCGTTTGAAGAAGCGGTTGGCGAACTCGCGGCTCTTGTCGTCGCGATCCCAGTAAAAGCCTTCGGTCAGCACGACGCCCTGGGCCGCCTGCAAGCCAAGGCCATGCACTTCGGCCAGCGTGAACAGAAGTGCCGCGAGCCGCTGGCCGCCGGCGACGATGCCGAATTCGGCCGCCTGCTTGATCGAGTTGGAAGTGTCGAGACCGGCATTGGCAAGGCCAACGATCTTGGCGCCGGAGGATTGCGCCTGCAGCAGGAAGGATGAGTAGTCGGTCGAGCCGAGCGGATAGCGCACTTCACCAAGCACCTTGCCGCCGCGATCCTTGACGAGCTTGGCGGTCTGCTCCTCGAGCGAATAGCCAAAGGCGTAGTCGACGGTGATGAAATACCAGCTGTCGCCGCCTTGCTGCACCAGGGCACCGCCTGTGCCGACGGCCTGGGAATGGGTGTCGTAGGCCCAATGGAAACCATAGGGCGAGCACTGCTTGCCGGTCAGGTCGGTCGCAGCCGCGCCGGTGACGATGTCGATCTTCTTCTTTTCCTTGGAAAGTCCCTGAACGGCTAGCGCCACCGAGGAGGTGGTCAGTTCCATTATGGCATCGACCTGCTCGGTGTCGTACCACTGGCGCGCGATGTTGGAGGCGATGTCCGGCTTGTTCTGGTGGTCGGCGCTGATGACCTCGATAGGCGCGTTCTGGACCTTGCCGCCGAAATCCTCGACAGCCATCTTGGCCGCCTCGACGGACCATTTGCCGCCGAAATCGGCATAGACACCCGACTGGTCGTTGAGGATGCCGATCTTGACCTTGCCGTCGGAAATTTCGGCTGCCGCCGCTGGCATCGCGGTCCCCACAAGCAGCGCGGCTGAGATGAGATAGGATGCTTTCACTGGTATTTCCTCCCTTGTGGCCACTGTCGAAAACGCCCATTGCGGCCCTGTGACGGCTTCGAGTGCACCGTCTGGTCCCGCGTGAAGAATACGTCCTGTGCTCGCCACAGTTCCAAATTGCCCGGACACATGGTCACAAGCGCACATTCGGAATGCACAGAGATTCGTAACATCGACATGGAACGTCGAGAACCACTATTTTCGTATCAGGCGCACCGGTAGCGGTGTCCGCTGCTGGCTAGGACTTGTCGCGCGCTATCAGCACGATCTTTGCCGGATCGAAATCGACCGCGACGACGCTGCCTTCCGGCAGGGCGGGTGTGACGATCGGCGACGTCGCAAACAGCTCGACCGCCGGATCGTTTATCGCGACGCGGTATTCCATGTGGTCGCCGAGATAAGAACTCTTGACCACGCGCCCTCTCATCCCGCCGGCTGCCGGCTGGCCGGCGACGAGGCGCACGGCATTCGGCCGGACGGCCAGCACCGCCGGCCCCGCCGCGATGCCGCGATGCGGCATGTCGAGCCGCAGCGGCCCGATCTTTACCTCGGCATTCGTCCCATTGCTGGCGAGAACCTCGACATCGAGCAGGTTGGCGTCGCCCATGAAGTCGGCGATGAAAGAGTTCCTGGGTTCGTTGTAGAGGTCGCGCGGGGTCCCGTCCTGAGCGACGCGGGCAGCGTTCATGACGATGATGCGATCGGACACGGCCAACGCCTCCTCCTGGTCATGCGTCACATAGACAACGGTCAGCGCGAGGTCCTGCTGAAGACCGCGGATTTCATCGCGCACGCGCCGGCGCAACTTGGCATCGAGATTGGACAGCGGCTCGTCGAACAGAAGCACCTTCGGCTCCAGCACGATGGCGCGCGCCACGGCCACGCGCTGCTGCTGGCCGCCCGAAAGTTCGCTCGGCTGGCGCTTCTCGTAGCCGGACAGGCCGACCTGTGCCAGCTTCTCGGCGGCGCGCCCCGCGGCCTCAACCTTGCCGAGCCCGGTCGCCCGCAGGCCGTAGCTGACATTTTCTATGACGTTCATGTGCGGGAACAGCGCGTAGGACTGGAAGACCATGCTGACGTCCCGTTCGGCGGCTGACAGCAAGGTGACGTCCTTGCCGTCGATGACGACGCGCCCGTGGCTTGCGTGCTCCAGCCCGGCAATCAGCCTAAGCGTCGTCGTCTTGCCGCAGCCGGAAGGTCCGAGCAGCGTCACCAGGCTGGCCGGTGCGATGTCGAAGCTGACATTGTCGACGGCAGTGACGGCGCCGTATTTCTTGGTGACGCCCTCGAAACGCACTGCCGGTCTGTCCACCACGCCGGGGGCAGCGTTCTTCGCCGTTTGATCCATACGCGTCTCCCGATCAGATTGGTGCCACGACGGCTTGCGCCTCGGCCCGGCGCCGGCCAAGCCGGCGTTCCCCGACCAGCAGCTGGATGCCGATCAGAATGATCATCATGACGACGATCAGCACCGCCGAATAGACGATGGCGATGCCGTATTCGCCGACATCGGCTCGCCCGACAATATAGACGGTGGCGAGATTGAAGCGGCCGGTCGCCAGGAAGATGACGGCGCTGACGGCGGTCACCGCACGCACGAAACTGTAGATCATCGCGGTCACGATAGCCGGCTTCAGGATCGGCAGGATCACCCGCCGCAAGGTGGCGAAGGAACGCGCCCCCAGTGTCAGCGATGCCTCGTCCAGGCTCTTGTCGATCTGCCCAAGATTGGCGAGGCCCGCACGGATCGCAACCGGCATGTTGCGGAAGATGAACGAGATGACGATGATCAGTCCGGTGCCGGTCAGTTGCACCGGCGGCACGTTGAAGGCGAGGATATAGCTGACGCCGACGACCGTGCCGGGAATGGCAAAGCTCATCATGGCGAGGAATTCGAACATCGTGCGCCCGGCGAAATGCTGCCGGTCGAGCAGATAGGCGGTCAGGATGCCGAGCGCGGCGGTGAACGGCATCGCCACCAGCGCAAGGCCGATGGTCATCAGCAGCGACGGCCAGGCCGACCCGCTCAGGAACCAGCCATTGACGCCTTTCTCGACGGAGAAAGCGGTGAGGAAATATTCGAGCGTCGGCGTGTTGTCGCGGCCGATCGATTGCACGAAGCCGCCGCCCAGGATGATGCCATAGACCACGATGGTCAGAAGCAGCCAGGGAATGACGGCGGCGTAGCAGCCGATGCGCAAGCCCTTGGGCAGCGTGGCCGGCACACCGCCATCGCCCTTGCCGGCGACGGTGACGTAGCTGCGGCTGCCGATCCAGCGGCGCTGGATGACGAAAGCGGCGAGCGTGAATCCCAGAAGCACGATCGCCAGCACCGCCGCACGGCCTTGATCATGCGCAGCGCCCACCACCGCAAAGAAGATGTCCGTCGACAGCACGTTGAAGTTGCCGCCCAGCACCAGCGGGTTGGCAAAGTCGGCCATGCTCTCGATGAACGAGATCAGGAAGGCGCTGGCCAGCCCCGGGCGGATCAACGGCCAGGTGATTGTGCTGAAAGTGCGCCAACGGCTGGCGCGCAAGGTCTGCGAGGCCTCCTCCATGCTCGGGCTGACGCCCTGCAGCACGCCGGCCAGGACCAGGAAGGCGATCGGCGTGAAAGCCAGCACCTGCGCGATGGTGATGCCGGCCATGCCGTAGATCCAGCGGCTGCGCGGAATACCGAGATGTTCTGACAAAAGATTGGTGACGATGCCGGCCCGGCCGAACAACAGGATCAGCGCCAGGCCGATGACGAAAGGCGGCGTGATGATCGGCAAGATGGAGAGGCCGCGCAGCAGCCATTTGGCAGGCAGCCTGGTGCGCAACGCAATCAGCGCCAGCGCCAGGCCTAGCGCCGTGCAGAAGAATCCGACCAGCACCGCGATCGCCACCGTATTCCACGCCACCCCGCAGGAACCGTCGCCGTAGAGGCAGCGCAGGCTCCAGATGTTGGCACTGAACAGCTTTTCGGCAAACAGAGCCGGCACGATATCGCCGTCATTGTCCTCGATGGCGGAAGCGAGGATCGACAACAGCGGATAAGCCACGAACAGGATCAGCGAAGCGATCACGATCAGCAGCGAGCCGACGACAAAACGGTCGCCCTTGCACCAGCCACGCGCGGCCAGCGCCTCGGCGATGAACATCAGCATCGTCACCGCGTACAGCACGGCACCCCAGCCGAGACCCGGCTGCACCGGCCCCGGCGTACTGGCGAGATGCCCAAGCCAGGCAAATCCCCAACCCGAATGGATGATGGAAAAACCCTCGATCGCCAGCCAGGCGAGACCGGCAGCGCCCGCCGTCGCCAGGCCGGGGAGGTTCCGGCGCGCGACGAGCCAGCTTGCCAGGAGAAGTGGCAGGATCAAGGGAAGCAGCCAGAGCCGACCGTTCAGCGACAGCAGGATGGCTGGTGCCGCCTCTGCCGGACGCGCCAGCCAGTCAAAGGAAAGCAAGCCGCCTTCGACTTGGTACCATGGCAGCACAATGAAGCTCGCCCATGCCAGCGCCAGCCATCCGGCGGCACTGCGCCCCGGGAGGTCATTGGCCATGGGATAGGGCGAAGCCCGTGCCATTCGACATCTTCCTTTGGTATGGTCGGGGTTGCGCCGGCTGCCCCGCAGGCAGCCGGCGGATCGGCCGTACGGACCAGATCAGCCGCCGTTGCGGACCTCATCGGTGAATTTCTTCAACAGCCGCTTGCGCTCCGCTGACGATCCGTATTTGGCGAAGTCGTAGTCGATCAGCTTGATCTTGCTAAGGTCCGGCGCCTCGGGCGGCACCGGGGTGCCGGTGTTCGACGGGATCTGGTAGCTGCCGTTCGGAGCCGCCAGTTTCTGCGCGTCTGGCGTCAGCGCCCAGTCGTAGAATTTCCGCGCCTCGTCGATGTGCTTGGCCCCGGCAACAATGCTCATCGACCCGATCTCGAAACCGGTGCCTTCACAGGGCGAGACCACCTTGACGGCCGGGTTCTGCTTGGCGGCGTTGATGACGTCGTGCTGGAAGGAAATGCCGACCAGCGTCTCGCCCTTGCCCACGGCGAGCGCGGGTGCGGCGCCCGCCTTGGTGTATTCGGCGATGTTCTTGTTGAGCTGCTTGAGATAGTCGAAAGCCTTGTCCTCGCCCATCAGTTGCACGATTGTCGCCAGCATCGTCCAGGCGGTACCCGAGGAATTGGGGTCGGCCATCTCGATCTCGCCCTGGAAATCGGGCTTGACCAGATCCGCCCAGCAGGCCGGCGCCGTCAGGCCGCGCTGTTTCAGGTCTTCCTCGTTGTAGCCGTAGCCAAGCGCGCCGAGATAGATGCCGACGGTGCGGTTCTTGGCGCGTTCAGCCTGCCTCAAAGCCCAGTCGCGCAGGTTCGCCAGCTGCGGCGACTTGTATTCCTGGGTGAGACCTTCTTCCGCCGCCTGAAGATGCGGGTCGCCGGTGCCGCCCCACCAGATGTCGGCTTGCGGATTGTCCTTCTCGGCCCGCAGGCGCGCATAGATCTCGCCGGCGCTCATGCGGGTCATGTCGACGCTGACGCCGGTTTCCTTCTGGTAGGTCGTGGCCATGGCCCGGCACCAGGCTTCGTCGACGCCGCAATACATCACGAGGTTGCGATCCGCCGCATGGGTGCCGCCGGCCAGACCGAAAATGGCCAGCACCGCAAGGCCAAGCCACGTCCTGCCTTGTCTGCGATCAAATGGACCTTTCATCGATATTCCTCCCTTTCATGCTCTCTGGAATTGGTTATTCGTCGTCGAGCGGCACTCCGATCACCTGGGACAATCTCGCCGCCACACCCGGCGCCGCAGCAAGCACCGGATTGCCCTTCGCCATGCCGTCGCCGTCGAGAAAGCGGTTGACGCGCCCGCCGGCTTCCTCGACCAGCAGCAATCCGGCCAGGCAGTCCCATGCATTGATATGAAGCTCGGCATAGGCATCCGAGCGGCCGTCGGCCACATAGGCAAGGCCCAGCGCCCCCGAACCGGAGCGGCGCACATTGGCGCCCAGCGACCAGACCAGGGCCACCTTGTCCAGATAGTCGCGGTTGGGAATCCGCGGCGACCAGCCGAACTCCACGGAGGCGCGGTCGAAGGCCTGGGTGCGCGAAACATGGATCGCCGCGCCGTTGCGCGTCGCACCGTGCCCGCGGCGGGCAAAATAGACCTCCCCGATCGCCGGATTGGCGATCCCGCCGATCTCGCTGCGGCCGTTCTGAACGAAGACGATCGAAACGCAGAAATGCGGAATGCCGCGCATGAAATTCGCCGTACCGTCGATCGGGTCGACGACCCACATGCGATCAGAGCCGCCGCTGCCGCCGGTTTCCTCGCCCAAAAACCCGTCCTCGGGAAAGGCCGCGGCCAACGTCGTACGGATGTGATGCTCGACCTTGCCGTCGGTCTCGGTCAGGAAATCCTGCGGGCCCTTCATCTCCACAGGCTGCGCTGCGTCGATTTGGCTGTAGCCCTGCATCGCCATGTTTCCCGACGACAAGAGCAGTTGCCGGCAAACATCGGCGCGCCTGTCGAGTTCGGCTTCGGACATCCGGCTGGCTTTCGGCTGCACCGCCATGCTGTTCACGCTGTCCGTCCAGGCAATGGCAGCTCCGATGCGGTCTGCGAAGAAATGGGCAAGGTAGCCTCCGGCGCCGGCTTCATGCACGGCTGTGCAAAGCTGTTTCATTTACGCATGTGTGTCAAGGGCGGCGGTGACACCTGTGACCGGCTTGCGCTATGCTGCACGTGCGTGCAAGGAATCGGTAAACGGCAGTGGGAGTGTGCATGACGACGCCAAGAGGCCGTAATGGCTTTTCCAGTGCCCAGCAAGTCGCGGACCTTGCCGGCGTTTCGCGCTCGGCCGTGTCACGCACGTTCACGCCCGGCGCCAGCGTTTCGGAAGAAACCCGGGAGCGGGTGCTGCTGGCGGCCGAGCAGCTCGGCTATCACGTCAACCATCTGGCGCGCGGCCTGATGCGGGCATCGACGGGCATCGTCTGCCTTGTCGTCGCCGATGGCGACACGCCCTATCAGGCTCGTATCCTGCGGGCGCTGACACAGCATTTGAGGGATGCCGGCAAAGTGGCCATGGTATTCAACACGTCGGGCCCCAGCCACCATGTCGACCAGGCGCTGCGCAACACGCTGAACTACCGTGCCGATGCGACGATCGTGCTGTCCGGCACGCCGCCGCAGGAGCTGATCCGAACCTGCCTCGAGAACGGGCAGCGCCTGATCCTGATCAATCGCGACGACCGGTTCGACGGACCGCATAACATCGGCGTGGACAACGCCGCCGCCGCCGAGGCGGCACTTCACGCCTTTCTTCGTGCCGGTTGCACCAGGCCTGCCCTGGTGACGTCGGCAGCCGGCACGCCCAGTCTGGTGGCGCGCGAGACGGCCTTTCTTGCCGCAGCGCGCAAGGAAGGACTGGAGGTGATCCAGTGGCGCGAGGGCCGCACGGGTTATGCGACCGGGGCAGAAGGCGCAAGGCGCCTGCTTTCGGGCCGGCAGCGACCGGATGCGGCATTCTGCGTGACCGACCTGATCGCCTGCGGTTTTCTGGACGCGGCGCGCCACGAGTTCGGCGTCGACGTCCCGCGCGATCTCTGCGTCGCCGGCTTCGACGACATCGAGCAGGCTGACTGGGCTTCCTACCGGCTGACGACCTTTGCGCCGCCGATTGAGGAGATCGCCACGCACGCCGTGCGACTGGCCGCCGGTTCGCGCGAGGAAGCAGGCGCCGGCAGTCGCCTGACCTGCCACGCGCCGATGGTCTGGCGCGGCACTGTGAGGCCAGGTCGGGGCTGATGCCGATTGGACCAGAGTCCGGTCGGTGAGCGTCTCATGCGCTAGATCGCAATGCTGCCGATCGCGGCATCGACGGCGTCGCCCAAACGGTCGACGATAATATCGACCGTGCCGTCGTCGACGATGAATGGCGGTGCAAGCAGGACGTGATCGCCGGCCCGCCCATCGACGGTGCCGCCCATCGGATAAACCATCAACCCCCGCTGCATCGCTTCCGATTTTATCCGGGCATGGACCTTCAGGCGCGGATCGAACGGGGCCTTGGCCGAGCGATCCGCGACAAGTTCGATGCCCTGGAAAAGGCCGCGCCCGCGAATGTCCCCGACATGGTGATGGTTGCCGAAGCGCTCACGCAGCCGTCGTTCGAGCGTGGCGCCTCGCGCCGCGACATTGGCAAGCAGACCATCACGCTCGATGACCCGCTGCACGGCGAGGCCGGCCGCACAGGCGAGCGGATGACCGATATAGGTGTGACCGTGCTGGAAGTCGCTGCCTTGCGAAAAAGCATCGAATATCCGGTCGGATGCCAGCACCGCCCCGAGCGGGGCATAGCCGCCGCCGAGCCCTTTGGCGATCACCATAATGTCGGGTGCGACGCCCTCCTGCTCGCAGGCATGCAGTGTTCCGGTGCGACCCATGCCGCACATGACTTCGTCGAGGATGAGCAGCACGCCGTGGCGATCGCAAATCTCGCGGATGCGCCTGAAATAACCGGGTGCGGGTGGCACGGCGCCGAGAGTCGCTCCAACCACGGTCTCTGCGACAAAAGCAATGACCGTTTCCGGCCCGAGTTCCTGCAGCTTCGTTTCAAGCGCATCGGCGGCCCGCAGGCCGTAGGCCTCGCTGCCTTCATCCGGCCGCTGATGCCGATAGGCATAGCATGGTTCGATATGATGGTTTTCGATCAGCATGGGCTCGAACGGCGCCTTGCGCCAGGCGTTGCCTCCCACCGAAAGCGCGCCCAGCGTATTGCCGTGATAGCTCTGCTGACGGGCCACGAAGCGGCGGCGCTGCGGCTCGCCGCGCTCGACGAAATATTGCCGCGCCATCTTCAGGGCGGTCTCGATGCCTTCCGATCCGCCGGAGACGAAATAGACGTGATGAAGATCGCCCGGCGCGTGAGCGGCAAGTTCGTCCGCCAGTTCCTCCGCCGGCCGGGTGGTGAAGAAGCTGCTATGCGCATAGGCGAGCCGGTCGAGTTCGGCATGCATCGCGGCAAGAACAGCCGGATGCTGATGGCCAAGACATGAGACGGCCGCACCGCCGGAGGCGTCGATATAGCGGCGTCCCTTGCTGTCGATGACGGTGACGCCATCGCCGCCGACGGCAACGGGATAGTCGTGGTGGATCTGGCGATGGAGGATATGCGTCATGACCGTTGCCTGGTTTCGTAGATATGGGTGGAAAGGGTGTCGAACTGACGTTCGACGTCGCGCATGGCGGCCAGCGCGCGATCGCCGGCGGCGGCCGCCAGGATCGCGGCCAGCGTTTCGGCGATGGCAAAGGCCGGTGCCATCGTGTGGAAAAAGGACGGGCTCTCGGTCGGCACGATGATGACGGCGCCCGCCCGGTTGACGAGCGGCGAGACCACGCTGTCGGTAATCGCCACGATTTCGAGCGCGCGGCTGCGTGCATAATCGACGAGTTCGACGGCGGCGCGCGTATAGGGCTTGACGCTGATCGCCAAAAGCACGTCGCCCGCTCCCGCTTCCCACAAAGGATCAGGTCCGGTTCCGCCGACGCCGTCAAGCAGACGCACCGCGCCGCCGGCGAGGCCATAGACGTAGGCGAAATGGCAGGCGACGGGGTAGCTCGACCGATAGCCCAGCGCATAGATGCGCTTGGCGCCTGCCAGCACCGAGGCTGCCCGGGTCACCGCCTCCAGCGTCGCCGGATCGCAAAGCTTCGCCATATGGCGCTCGAGCGTTTCGGCCAGCTCGAAGGCCAGCGCGCCGTCTCCTCCGCGCTTGCGCCGCGCCATCAATGCTTCGGCCTTGCCCAAGAACTCCTTCTCGCCGCGGCGAAGTTGCTCGGCGTAGAGGTCGCGCAGGCTATCGTAGCCGTCGAAGCCCATGCGCTGGGCAAGCCGCGTCATCGATGCCGGGGTCACCCCGGCGCGCTGCGCCTGGACGCGCATCGACAGGAGGGCAACGTCACGCGGATTGTCGAGCACCCATTGCGCCGCCGCGCGAAGCTGGCGCGGCATCGTCTCGAAACTCTCGAGCAGGCGCGAGCGGAAGGCGGGTTCCAACATGGCGCGAATTTACGCCGGCCGTTGACGAGCTGCAATGAATATTTCAATCTGCCAGAAATGAGCGTAGTGTTTCATTCAATCAGAAAACAAGAACAGGGGAAATTCGCATGAAACAGACCATATCCAGTCATTTGGGAGCGCTGGCGGCACTCGCGCTGGCTTCCTTGCCGTTCGCAGCCGCACCGGCTCTGGCCGAGGATCCAATCGCGCTAGGCTGGGTGGGGCCGCTGTCCCCGCCCGGCAACTATTCCGGCGGCCAGGAGATGCAATGGGCGGTGCAGCTCGGTGTTGACGAGGTCAACAAGGCCGGCGGCGTGCTCGGCCGTCAGCTGAAGGTGAGCTACGAGGACACCAAAGGGCAGCCGGCCGACGGCAGCGCGGCGGCGGTTCGACTCATCACCAAGGACAACGTCGCCGCGATCTTCGGCGAATTCCATTCCTCGGTCGCCCTCGCAGAAATCGAGGAGGCGCACAAATACGGCGTCGCCTGGGTCGGTACAGACGTATGGGCGGATGCCATCACGGCCAAGCAGTATCCGGAAGTCTATCGTCTCGCTCCGGCCAACTCGCTCGTTTACGTTAAGGCAGCCGACTGGACGGTCGAGCAAGGTTTCAAGAACATCGCCATCATCGCCGAAAACACGGACTTCGGCCAGGGCGGGGCCAAGGTCGTCGCCGATGAGCTGAAGGCCAAGAACGTCCCCTATACGCTGGCAACGATCGACCTGAACCAGCAGGATTTCACGCCCGCGCTGCTGCGCCTGATGAACCAGAGCCCGAAGCCTGATGCGATCCAGATGGTGATCGCCGGACAGGCGCAGTATCAGCTGGTCAAGCAGGCCTGCCAGCTCGGCCTCGCACCGACTGCCGAAACGGCCCTCATCGGCTCCTCGGGTCTGCTGCAGAAGGAAGTGTGGGAAGTCGACGGCGAATGCGCCAACAATCTTCTCATCGTCAACGTCGCGCAGCCCAAGTCGCAATGGAACGACAAGGCCAAAGCATTCGTGAAGGCGTTCACCGAACGCTACAATAGGGCACCGACCGGCGTGGCCATGGAGGCCTATGACACGTTCGGTGTCGTCGTCGAAGCGATCAAGAAGGCAGGCTCGGCTGACCGCGCGGCGATCGTGAAGGCACTGGAAGAGATCAAATATGAAGGGGTGAACGCCACCTACACCTTCCCGACCACCAAATCTCCCGACTGGGCTTTCCATCAGTTCGTCGACGTGCCGTTCACGATCATCCAATACACGGCCGTGAACCAGGCGCCGGAGGATGCTGCGATCGTCTATCCGAAGAAGTGGGCCACCACCGACAAGGTCATGCCCGGCAAATGAACGGCACGCCGGCGGCTCCATAGCCGCCGGCGGCCGCTTCACTGGACAGGCGGCCGACAACGAGGTGATGTGAACCCATGAGCTATTTCCTCCTCCTGGCCGTCAACGGCCTGGTCATCGGCCTCATTTTCGCGCTGACGGCGGCGGGGCTCACTTTGGTCTTCTCGGTGTTGAAGGTCGTCAATTTCGGCCATGGATCGCTCTATATGCTGGGCGGCTATGCGTCCTACTACATCATCGCCTGGTTCCATGCGCCGCCGCTTGTCGGTGTCGCCGGCGCGATGGTGGCCCTGTTCATCTTCGGCGTGCTCTTCGAGAGGCTCGTCATAGCGCCGATGTATACCGACAAGGTCGAGCGCAAGGACGAATACGCCATTATCGTCACCTTCGGCCTCACCATTCTGATCACCAATCTCGGCCTTGTCGTCTTCGGTCCCTTCGCCAAGGCGCCGCCGTCCTTCATGACAGGAGCGCTGATCCTCGGTCCGTTGATCCTGCCTTACGACCGGCTGATCGCTGCGGTCGCTGCCGTCCTCCTGCTTGTCGGTCTGACGCTTTTCCTGAAGCGCACCTCGCTTGGCCAGGCACTCGATGCGGTGAGCCAGAGCCGCGAGTCCGCCGCGGTCATCGGTATCGATCCACGCCGCATGTACACCATCGCTTTCGGCATCGGCTCGGCGCTTGCCGGCGGGGCAGGGGCGTTGATCGCGCCGATCTTCGCCCTGTCGCCGTCGATGGGTGAGTTGCCGGCCGTGCAGGCCTTCATCATCATCGTGCTCGGCGGCATGGGTTCCGTCGGCGGAAGCATTACCGGCGGCATCCTGCTCGGCCTGGTGCAAGGGCTGGGTGTCGGCTATCTGCCGGATCCCAATCGCGCGCTTGCCTATACGCAGGCGTTCGGAGCGCTGCTGCTCGTCATTGCGTTGCTCTTCCGGCCGACCGGCCTGTTCGGCCGCTCGCATCTGCGGCTGGAATAGGGGCACGGCAATGATCCGTCCAACATTCTCGCAATCGGCTCAGGCGATTCTGCTCGTGGTAGCGTTGCTGGTGCCGCTCGGCGTCGGACCATACTGGACCCACGTCGGCGCCATCGCCTGGTACTATGCGCTGCTTGCCGCGAGCTGGGCGCTGCTTGCCGGTTTCGCCGGTCAGTTCTCCTTCGCCCATGTGGCTTTTGCCGCGCTGGGCGGATATGCCTCGGCCTTGTTCGTTGGCCAGATCGGCATGCCGCTGCCGCTTGCCATTCTTGCCGCCATCGCTCTTGCCGTCGTGGCCGGCGCCCTGATCGGCGCGCTCGTCCTGAGGCTTTCCGGGCCTTATCTGGCCCTCTTCACGCTTGCCATTTCGGAAATCTTCCGCCTCGTTCTGGTCGCGGAGGAGGACATCACACGCGGCATGCTGGGCTTGCCGGTGCCCGGCCTCTTTTCCGGTCGATCGGACCTGCCTTATTACTATCTCGGCCTTGCGCTCGTCGTCCTGGCGGTATTGGGAATGAATGCCTTGTTGGCGACCCGCGTCGGTCTTTTTCTACGTGCCATCCGGGAAGACGAGGGCGCCGCGCGCGCCAGCGGGGTGGATACCACGCGCTACAAGATCCTCGTCTTCGTGGTAACCAGCGTGATCGCGGCGATAGCCGGCATTTATTACGGCCATTTCATCGGCATCCTGACGCCCAACATGGCTATCCTGCCGGAGATGGGTCTGGTTATCGCGATGGCGGTGATCGGCGGCATCGAAAGCCTGCCCGGCGCCGTGGTCGGCGCAGTCGTCGTCTTCCTGCTTTCCGAGACGCTGCGGTCCTACGGCGAATGGCGTTTCGTGCTGATGGGTCTGGCGCTTATCCTGGTGCAACGCTTCGCGCAGAACGGCCTGTATCCGATGGTCGAAAACTGGGCGCGCTTCCGCGCGCGGCCACGGGAACAAGCGCCTGTTCCAACTGCTACCACCGAGGAACCCCATGCCGGTTGAGAAGGACACCGCTTTTTTCTCGGTCAGTGGTCTTGCCAAGCATTTCGGCGGCATCCATGCCGTCGAAGGCTTATCCTTTGCCTTGGCCCGCGGCGAAATTGTCGGGTTGATCGGTCCCAACGGCTCGGGAAAGACAACCACCATCAACATGGTGACGGGCGCGCTCAAACCCGACGGCGGTGCCATCCTCGTCGAGGGCACCGACATGGCGCGCTCGCCGGCCAATCTTTTCGCGCGCCGCGGTGTTGCCCGTACTTTTCAGGTTCCCCGCCTGTTCCGCCGCATGACCGTCCTGGAAAACCTGATCGTGCCGGCGCTTTCCGACCCGGCGGAACGGCGCGCCGCGGCAGAGGAGCGCGCCCGTGGGGTTCTTGCTTTCCTGAGGCTCGACCATCTCGCCGACAGTTATGCAAGAGCGCTTTCCGGCGGCCAGCAGAAGCTGCTGGAACTCGGCCGGGCGCTGATGCTCAAACCGAGATTGCTGCTTCTGGACGAGCCCTTCGCCGGCGTCCACCCGCGCCTGCTGGAGGAGATCATCGAGCACATAAGGAGCCTCAATCGCGACGGTCACACCATCGTCGTTGTCGATCACAACCTCGAGGCTATTCAGTCGGTCGTAACGCGCGTCATGGTGATGGCGCGAGGGCGCAAGATCGCCGACGGCGCGGTCGCCGAGGTGCTGCGCAATCCCGAGGTCGTGCACGCCTATACGGGATCCCGCGCAACGCATCGGGAAGCACGATGATGGAAACCGCTTCCCTGCCATCGACCCCGCCGCTGATCGCCTGCGAGAACCTTGTCGCCGGCTATACGCGCGACATCGACATATTGCGCGACGTTTCGGTCAGAGCCTGGTCTGGCAGCATTTCCTGTGTGGTCGGCCCGAACGGCACGGGCAAGTCGACGCTTCTCAAGGCGTTGTTCGGCTTTCTGAAACCGAGTGCTGGCCGGGTGCTTCTGCGAGACGTGGACATCACCGGAAACCCGCCCTTCCGGATGCTGGGCCTTGGCCTGGCCTACCTGCCGCAGCGGCCGAGCCTCTTTCCTCATCTCTCGGTCGAATCGAACCTGAAACTCGGTCTCTGGCATGCCAGGCCGAAGAAGACGGTGCTGACCGAGAAACTGGAACATGTCTATGAGCGGTTTCCCGTCGTTCGGGAGAAACGCACGCAGCCTGCCGGCCAGCTCTCGGGAGGCCAGCAGCGACAGGTCGAGATCGCACGCAGCCTGATGGCCGATCCGTCGGTCTACCTGATCGACGAACCGACCGCCGGCGTCGATCCGCAGACCAGCGAGACGATCTACGACATCGTCCGCGATCTTGCCCGCGAACTCGGCAAGGCCGTGCTGCTGGTCGACCAGGATATTCGCGCCGCGCTTGCCATCACCGACTACGTCTATGTGGTCAAGAACGGCACGGTTTTTTCCGAAGGCGCGCGCGCGGATTTCGGTGCCGACACCGACGCTCTTGTCGCACGTTGGCTGTATGCGAGCGGTGAATGAACGGGCAGCTTACGGCGTGGCGTAGCCCGGCGGCTGTTCGAACAGGCCGCCGCGCCGGATCTCGAGCGCCCGCCCGATCCTCAGCGCCAGCGGATCCTGGAAGCGGCGAACCGCGATCTGCAATCCTGCGGGCAGACCATTGACGAGACCGATGGGGACGCTGAGCGCTGCCATGTCGAGGAGGTTCACCATGCGGGTAAACGTCCCAAGCGGCGTCGTTGTCTCATCGATGTCGGCCAATGGCGGCGCGGTAATCGGCGCCGTTGGCGTCAGGAACGCATCGGCGCCTTCGAGATCGCGATGAAACTCGATCTGCGCGGCCCGGCGCCTTGCAATCAACTCGTGATAAGCGGCGAGGCCGATTTCCCTGCCCTTGAGAACCCGCATGCGGATCGCCGTGCCGACGCCGCTGTCCGCGGGTTCCACGTAACGGCCGAGATGATGCCAGGCTTCGACGGCCATGATGTCGCCGGCCAGGGCCTTGTAGGTGTCGTAAGATTGCGGCATCGGCATCCGATCGACATTGGCACCGAGCGCCTCCAGTTCAGCGACGGTGGAGTCGAAGCGGTCCAGGATGCCGGGGTCTACGCCGGCAAGGTCCAGGGCCGAGGGGATGCGCAGGCGAAGGCCCGATATGCTCCGCTCGAGCCCGTCGAGCGGCGAGGTCGGCGCCACGCCAAAGGTGGCCGGATCGCCGGGATCGGGACCCTCGAGCGCGGCCAGCAGAAGGGCTGCATCCTCCACCGACCGGGTCATGGGACCGATGCTGTCGAAGGACATGGCAAGCGGCAGCAAGCCGCCGCGCCCGATAAGGCCGAAGGACGTCTTCAGGCCCACGATTCCGCACATGGCGGACGGATTGCGGATGGAGCCCGTAGTGTCGGTGCCGAGCGCGACCGGCACCAGTCCGGCGGCGACGGCCACGCCCGAACCGCTCGACGATCCGCCCGGCGCGCGCGGGATGGCGCTGTCACGCGGGTTCAGGGGCGTGCCGGCGACCGGGTTGGTCCCCCAACTGCCAAAAGCAAATTCCACGGTGTGCACCTTGCCCAGCAGGATCATCCCGGCCGCGACAAGGCGTTCGATTGCCGTTGCCGTGGCGGTTGCGGGTTCGCCCGCAAGCGCTTTCGAGCCTGCCAGGGTCGGATAGCCTTCGACGTCAAGCAGGTCCTTGGCCGCGAAAGGGATACCGTCCAGCGGCCCTTTCGAGACGCCGCGACGGCGACGCTCGTCGGCTTCGCCGGCGGCCTGGAGCGCAGCCTCAGGAAACAGCCGGACGAACGCATGCAGCGAATTGTCATGAACGTCGACACGATCCAGCGCGCGCCGGACGATCTCGGTCGAGGATGTGTTGCCATCGGCGAGCGCGCGGCCGAGTTCGGCGGCGGTGGCGAAGGCGGAAATCCCTTGGGCGGTGGCGTTCATGCTGTCCTACCTGTGCGAGTCGGTGAAATGAAGCATGGAAAACCACGTTGCGGGAGAGCCAATTGGGCCCGGAGATGAAATTGAAGCCGTTGCTGATCATGGTTGCGCCGAACGGAGCGCGCAGAACGAAGGCCGATCATCCGGCTCTGCCGATGACCGCCGACGAACTTGCCGAAACGGCGAGGCAGTGTCTCGCTGCCGGCGCCGCCGCCATCCATGTGCATGTCCGCGATGCTTCAGGCCGGCACACGCTTGACGCCGCGCTTTACCGGGATGCCATCGCGGCGATCCGGGAGCGGACGCAGGGCGTCATGGCGATCCAGATCACGACTGAAGCGATCGGGCTCTATTCGCCACGCGAACAGATGGACCTTGTTCGGGCGCTTCATCCGGTTTCCGTCTCGATCGGCTTGCGTGAGATAATCAGCGATGGCGAGGCGGAGCCGGCCCGCTTCTTCGCGTGGGCCGGTCGGGAAGGCATCGCGGTCCAGCACATTCTCTATGATCGGGCCGATCTCGACCGTTTCATCGATCTGCGGCGGCGAGGCATTCTGGCGGAGCCCACAAGCCCCCGGCTGCTGTTCGTCCTTGGACGCTATGCCGCCGATCAGGAAAGCCGGCCCGAAGACCTCGATGTCTTCCTTGAAGGGCTCGATGCGCATGGTCTTGAAGGCGCCGTATGGTCGGTCTGCGCCTTCGGACGGGGCGAGACCTTGGCGCTGACGGCGGCGATCGCGGCGGGAGGGCACGTGCGGGTCGGCTTCGAGAACTCTCTCTGGCACGCCGATGGCAGCCTCGCCCGCGACAATGCCGAACGGGTCGCGGCAATCGTCGAAGCCGCTGGCCGCACGGGGCGCCCGATTGCTTCTGCCGCGCAGGCGCTTGATATTCTCGGAATTGCCCGCCAGCAGTGAGGGCCCGCGCGCCTTGTTAGGGGATCGGCCGCGCGCCTGCAAATTCGCCAGGGTAGGACGGGCACGGTCTCGAACGGACCCGTCATATCCTTGCATCCAAATCGGGCGGCTTGCCTTGCGAGCCGTCTTCCTTGTGCGTTTTATCGCGGATGGCCCGGAACAATGGCCCCGATGAGGGGTTTGGTCGCGACATAGCGAGCGACGGAGCCAGCGATGTCCGAGCATGTTCCCCCAAACTCCTCCAGTCTCAGCAGACGAAGCTTTATGACCGCGACCGTCTCCGCGGCTGCGGTGACTCCGCTTCTGGCCTCGACAGCCAGGTCCGAGGAGCCTCCGGCTGCTGCCGCCAAGCCAAACGAGCCTGTCATGACAACACTGACCATCAACAAGCAGCCATACAATCTGGCGCTCGACAGCCGAACCAGCCTGCTCGACGCCTTGCGCGACCATGTCGGCCTGACGGGCACGAAGAAAGGTTGCGATCATGGCCAATGCGGTGCCTGTACGGTGCTGGTCGATGGCCATCGCGTGCTCTCCTGCCTCAGCTTCGCGGTGATGAACGAGGGCAAGGCGGTAACCACCGTCGAAGGGTTGGCGTCGACGGATGGCGGCCTGCATCCGATGCAGCAGGCCTTCATCGATCACGATGCGTTCCAGTGCGGCTATTGCACGCCCGGCCAGATCATGTCCGCGATCGGCTGCGTCCACGAAGGACATGCCGGTTCAGAGGACGACATTCGCGAATATATGAGCGGCAACCTTTGCCGATGCGCGGCATACCCGAACATCGTCGCGGCAATCGTCCAGGCCCGCGACCAGATCAGGAGGGCCTGAGATGCATCCTTTCGTCTATGAGAGGCCCGCCAGCCTCTCCGCGGCGGTCGCCGTCGCCTCGCGCTCGGCCACCAGGCATCCGCCGACGCAAGCCCCCGCGCAGTTCATTGCCGGTGGCACCAATCTCGCCGACTATATGAAACTCGGCGTCGCCCGGCCGGAACGCTTGCTCGATTTGAACGGTCTCTCCGAACCGGCATTGCGGCGGATCGAGACCGATGGTGAGGGTCTGCGCCTTGGCGCTCTTGTGCGGATGGGCGACGCGGCCGAGAATGCCGAGATCAAGCGTCGGTATCCGGTGATCGCGGAGAGCCTGCAACTGGCGGCAAGCGGCCAGCTGCGCAACATGGCAAGTCTTGCCGGCAACATCCTGCAGCGCACCCGCTGCGAATATTTCCGCGAAACCTCATGGCCATGCAACAAGCGCGAGCCAGGCTCGGGCTGCGCCGCGATGGACGGGTTCAACCGCCAGCATGCCGTGCTGGGGACCAGTGAGAACTGCATCGCGACCTATCACGGTGACTTTGCCCAGGCCCTGATCGCGCTTGACGCCACGGTTCATGTCCAAGGCCACAACGGGCGGCGAAAGATTCCGTTTGCCAGCCTGCATCGCCTGCCCGAGGACAGCCCTCACATCGAGACCGACCTGGCACCCGACGAGATCGTCACCGCCATAGAGGTGCCCGCCGGCGCATGGACCAGGCGTTCGCGCTATCTCAAGATCCGCGATCGGCAATCCTATGCGTTTGCCCTTGCATCGGCCGCGGTCGCCCTCGACCTCGACGGCGAGACCGTGAACGAGGCGCGCATCGCGCTTGGCGGCGTGGCGACCGTACCCTGGCGGGCAAGAGCGGCGGAGGAGATCCTGCGCGGCAAGGTGCTCGACGAGGCAGCGGCGGCCGAGGCCGCCGAAGCCGCGTTCGCCGAGGCCCAGCCGCGTCGGCACAATGCATTCAAGATAAAACTCGGCAAGCGAACCTTGATCAGGGGGCTGCTCGAAACCCGTGACATGAAGGTGTGATCATGAACGTCGCCGCTCCACAGCCGAAGGAAAACATGGGACAGCCGCTGCCGCGTATCGATGCGCGGCTGAAAGTGACCGGCCAGGCCGAATACGCGGCGGATCTCCCGGCTGCCAACATTGCGCACGCCGTGCTCGCGACGAGCAGCATCGCCAAGGGCAAGGTCGCCAGGCTTTACCTGGATGACGCGCGCTCGGTGCCCGGCGTCCTCGACATCGTCACCTATGGCGACCTCGACAAGGTCGAGACGCCGAAATTCGGAAATACCGGCGCGAGTTCTATCGGGCCGCTGCATGACAAGGCGATCTTCCATGACGGTCAGATCATTGCGCTGGTGGTCGCCGAGACCTTCGAAGCAGCCGAGGAGGCGGCGCAAAGGATCCGCGCGGACTATGCCGAGGAAAAGCCGACCGCCAGTTTCGACATGCCGGGGACAAAGACCATCGACGCCGCCGGCAAAAGCCCGTTGTTCAAGGATGACGTCAAGGCCGGCGATTTCGATGCCGCCTATGAATCGGCCCCGATGAAGATCGATGCGCGGTATTCGACGCCGACCCAGCATCACAACCCGATAGAGCTGTTCTCGACCACCGCTGTTTGGCAAGGCGACCAACTCACCGTTTACGAGCCCTCCCAGAACGTGACCGGCTGGAAAGTCGAGTTGGCGCGGCAATTGAGGCTCGACCCAGCGAATGTGCGCATCGTCTGCCCCAACGTAGGCGGCGCATTCGGCTCGAAGGGGCCGATGACGGCGCGAACGGCCATCGTGGCTGTGGCCGCCAGGCGGCTTGGCCGGCCGGTGCGCTGTGTGGTCAGCCGCATGCAGGCGTTCGGCACCCACACCTATCGGGCCGAAACCCGGCACCGCATCCGCATCGGCGCCGGCAAGGACGGCCGCATCACTGCTTTCGGCCATGAGGGCTGGGAGGTGACCTCGAGACCCGATTCCTATGTCGTCGGCGGGACTTCGGCCACCGGTCGCATGTATGCTTATGGCTCGGTGCTGACGCATGTCTCGCTGGTGCAGGCGGATCGCAACACGCCCGGTTATATGCGCTCGCCGCCCGAGACGCCCTACGTCTATGCCCTCGAGAGCGCCATGGACGAAATGGCCGTCGCACTCGGCATGGACCCGATCGAATTTCGCCGGATCAACGAGCCCCAGAAGGAGCCGATCGGCGGCAAGCCGTTCTCCAGCCGGTCGCTGATGAAATGCTACGATCAGGCCGCTGATGCCTTCGGCTGGACGAGACGGGATGCGAAAGTCGGCTCGATGCGTGACGGAGACTGGCTCGTCGGCATGGGATGCGCGACGGCAGTCTACCCGACCGCGGCCGCGCCATGCGCGGCCCGCGTGCGCCTGACGGCCGAAGGAGACGTGCGCGTGCAGTGCGGCTCGCATGAAATCGGCACCGGTGTGCGAACCGTTGCCGGCCAGATGGCGGCGGAACGTCTCGGTGTCGACATCGGCAAGGTCGCCGTCGAGATGGGCGACAGTGCCTTGCCGCCGGCGCCGGTATCGGGAGGTTCGATTTCCACTGCCAGCGTCTGTTCGGCCGTGCTCAAGGCGTGTGATGCTGTGCGCACGAAATTGTTCGCCGCAGCGGTCGCGGAGGATGGCCCTCTTGCAGGCTCGCACAATGAGGAACTGGACCTCCACGAGGGACGGATCCTCACCAAGGGCGGGGCGTCGGCAAGCACCGCCGATATATTCAAGGCCATGCAGGTAGGCGCTATCGAGGAATATGCCGAATTCGCGCCGAAGGGCTCGACCCCCGAAGCGCTCAAAAAACTCTATGCCGGCCAGTCGGAATTCCATGGCGGCGAGTCCGACGCGGATTCGGTGAAATATGCGTTCGGGGCCGAATTCGTGGAGGTGCACATCAACAGCTACACGCGCGAAATCCGTGTGCCGCGCATTGTCGGTGCGTTCGCCGCCGGGCGCATCATGAACACGCGCACCGCGCGCAGCCAGCTGATGGGAGGCATGATCTGGGGCATTGGCCAGGCCCTGCATGAGGCGACCGAGATCGATACCCGCTATGCCCGCTATGTGAACCGCGACCTGCAGGATTATCTGGTCCCGGTGAATGCCGATGTCAGGGACCTTGACGTCATACTGGTTCCGGAGATTGACCATGAGGTCAATCCGGCTGGTGTGAAGGGCCTGGGCGAACTCGGCAATGTCGGCACCGCCGCTGCCGTCGCCAGCGCTGTCTACCACGCGACCGGCAAGCGGATCCGCGACTTGCCGATCAGAATTGACGATCTGATCGTTTGAGGACCGAGACAAAGAGGATTGCTCCGCCGCAACAAGCGTGGGTTTGTCCTCGCCCAGTTTCACTGCCTTGCGGATCGGGATGCTGATGCGTCAGGAACCGACTGTTTCATGCCAGGGTGATCCGGAACAGCCGGAACCCTTCCCGCCCCATCGAACGGAACTGACCGTAGGAGCGCTCAGCCTTGGCCGCGCAGGATGCTGACGACGAGCAGCGTCAGCGCCGTATTCCACAGCGCCTGCTCGGCCCGGTATTTGCACCGGCAGCCACCACGCCCTGCGCCTGGTCGATGGCGTGTCCCAGCAGGCGCGGAATGAAAAGCTGCAGCGTCGCGGCGATGAAGGTCGAGACGATGGTGATGGCGACCTGCCAAGGGTGGCGCAGCGTCATGCGCATGATACGCAGCAAGGTGCCAGGGCCCTTGCCCCAGGAGGCTTGCGCCACATGGGCAAACGATTTGCCGCGCCCCGCCGCGCTGCCGATTGCTTGCGTGTTCAAGGACCTATCCAAACCGATCCGGACTTTAGCCCGGACGAATGAAACAGACTCAAATTCAAGTGCCACGATGTTACGCGCCTCCCGCGCGGCCGTTCAAGGGCCAATGACAGCTTCGCGCTGTGCCTGAAATGACACGCCGCTGTTTCGCGCAATGATCGCGCTCATCGTCAGGCTGCCCGCCCAAATAGAAAAATTGTTCGTCCCGGCGGCATCGAAAAGCCGATCGTTCCTTTCCCGGCGCACTGAACTCCGTGAGATTTGGGGCATCGATGGCGGCTTCGGCCGCTGGAAAAGGAGCAGCACATCCACGGGCCCGGTTTTCCGGGCGAAGTTTTCAAGCAGCACCCGGAAAGAACCCGGAAAGGAGCTGACATGCCCAGAATAGTGCCCGTGCTCGATCTGAGCCGTCTCGAACAAGGCGCGTCGGAGCGCCGGACGTTTCTGGCGGATCTGCGCTCCGCCTCGCGCGATATCGGTTTTTTCTATTTGGCGGGCCACGGCATCCCATGGGCCGACATCAGCGAGACGCTCGCCGCTTCGCGGCGTTTCTTTGCCTTGCCGGAAGCCGACAAGCTGTCGATAGAGATGGTCAATTCCTCGCAGTTCCGCGGTTATACCCGCGCTGGCGGCGAACTGACCAAGGGCAAGGCCGACTGGCGCGAGCAGCTCGACATCGGCGTCGAGCGCCCGCCCATCGCGCAAGGCCCGGGAATTCCTGCTTGGACGCGGCTGCAGGGGCCGAACCAGTGGCCGTCGGCGTTGCCGGAGCTGAAGCCGGCGCTGCTGGCCTGGCAGGCGAAGGCGACGGCCGTGGCCATTCGTCTGCTCAAGGCCTTCGCGCTGTCGCTCGACCAGGCCGAGGACGCTTTCGATCCGATCTATGGCGGCGAACCCAATCATCGCATGAAGATCGTGCGCTACCCCGGCCGCGAAGCGACCGGCGGCGACCAGGGCGTCGGCGCGCATAAGGATGGCGGCTTCCTGACGCTGCTGCTCCAGGACGACAACAAGGGCCTGCAGGTAGACTATGACGGAAGCTGGGTGGACGTGGATCCGATTCCCGGAACGCTCGTCGTCAACATCGGCGAGCTGCTGGAGCTCGCCTCGAACGGCTATTTGAGAGCCACCGTGCATCGCGTCGTGACGCCGCCCGCCGGCGTCGAACGCATCTCGGTGCCGTTCTTCTTCAGCGCCAAGCTCGATGCCACGATACCGCTGCTCGAGCTTCCCGAGGAACTGGCGGCGCAGGCGCGCGGGCCGGCCAGCGATCCCGACAATCCGCTGTTTCGCGATGTCGGAACCAATGTGCTGAAGAGCAGGCTGCGCTCCCATCCCGACGTTGCGCGGCGTCATTATGCCGATCTGTTTGAGCCCGAGACCCGGGCAGGCTGAGCCATTCGGCAGGTAGAAATTTTTGTAGGGCAGCAAAATTTTAGAATTCTATTCGTCGTCAGCGCGCGAAAATGGGCTCAAGATAAAATTATCGTTCGAGGTTTCCTCCCATTCCTCCGAACGGTGTTCCCCTCTGAAGGTTATGACCTTCTTTCTGGCCGGGCCGTCTTCGCGCCCGGCCATTTTTCTTTGCCGGGAACAGTTTTTGCGGCCTGGGAGCGCGCCACGACGACACGCCATTTTCTTGGAAATGCTTTCTCTTGCGTTCCACTTGGGAAGGCGCAACCCTCTCCAATCCAGTCACCACCGCGAAAGAGAGATGCTCATGACATCCAATGTCGCCGTCATTGCCGGAGCGGGATCCGGATTGAGCGCCTCGCTTGCGCGCCTTCTCGCAAGGGAAGGTTTTCGTGTCGTGCTGGCCGCCCGCAACGTCGAGAAGCTCGACCCGTTGCTGGCGCAGACCGGCGCCCAAGCCGTGGCAACCGATGTCTCCGATGCCGCGTCGGTGCAGCGCCTGTTCGAGGTCGCTGACAAGGCCGGCCCGCTGTCGCTCGTGGTCTTCAATGCCAGCGGACGCGCCCGTGGCCCGATAGCCGAACTCGATCCAGAGGCTGTCAGGCAGGCCTTGCTGGTGGGGGCCTATGGCGGCTTCCTGGTTGGCCAGCAAGCAGCCAACCGGCTGCTTTCGCAAGGCTCGGGCTCGATCTTCTTCACCGGCGCGACGGCAAGCGTCAAGGGATTCGCCGGCTCGGCCGGTTTCGCGATGCCCAAATTCGGCTTGCGTGGACTGGCGCAATCCATGGCTCGCGAACTGGCCCCCAAGAACATCCATGTCGCGCATTTCGTCATCGATGGCGCCATTGCCTCGACCGTGCCGGGAGGGGCTCCCGACCCGCAGGATCGACGGTTATCGCCGGACGCGATCGCCGAGGCCTATCTCGGCATCCATCGCCAGAACCGCAGCGCCTGGACCTGGGAACTCGAGCTCAGGCCCTGGGTCGAGACCTTCTGATCGGCACGGTGACCTATGCGGCTTTCGCGGGGCTTCCATGCAAGGCGGCGGAGAGAGTCGACATTGCATGGGGATGTCACTATATAGCGGCGGCTTCGATGGCTTGTGCCTGGAAACGGCAACGTCATCGGGCAGCTGTTGTGACAGCCATTGAGATGCAAGCGGACCTGAAAACCGTAAGAAGCAAGTAGAAGCAGCCTCTCGAGGCGGGACAGGATTCCCGCCAAACGATACCCGCCCCCCAGAAACAGAAAATGTTCTTCAATCCTCTATTTCCTTTGGCTCTGTGGACCTTGGACGACATCGGCTTGCCGTCCGGTGGCGACTCGGCTGGAATGGGGACATGCATCCTTCACCGGATGCCGACGTTTATGATTACCAACCGGCTTCGCCGCCAGGGAAAAGCAATATGAGTGAGCACGCCATCGAATTCTTGCAGGGATGGATTGGCGAAAAAGTCCATTGCCAGTCCCACGCCAGGATCGAGAAGCAGGCCGAGACGCTGGCCAGGGAATGCGCTGCCAAGGCGGCCGAGGTCGGCATACCGCTGGAGGATATCCAGGAAGAAGTCGGCGACATCCAGGAACTCATCGCCTCCCGGCTCGAGGAAGCGGCCGAGGCCGACGAGCACCAGCAGGCCGCGAGCAAGGCCGCGGAATAATTCAGGAGCAATCCTGTATGAATACGCGGACCATTCGGTCCGCGTATTTGTCTCAGCCGAATTTCTCCTCCAGCCACGCCTTCGGCAGCGCCGGCACGAAATTGCCGTCGCGGCCGGTCATGTCTTCGTTGGCGACCATCGCATTGAGGACGGCTTCCTCGACGCCCTGGACCACGGCATCGAAGAACGGATCGATGTCGCTGTCGGGGATGAACTCGGCGCGAGCGATCCGGCCCGGCGGCGCCAGGGCCGCGTCGG
This sequence comes from Mesorhizobium sp. B2-2-3, assembly GCF_006442405.1. Taxonomy (NCBI): domain Bacteria; kingdom Pseudomonadati; phylum Pseudomonadota; class Alphaproteobacteria; order Hyphomicrobiales; family Phyllobacteriaceae; genus Mesorhizobium; species Mesorhizobium sp. B2-2-3. The sequence goes on from NZ_VFWC01000005.1 coordinate 45,537, forward strand.
GATTGGCGGTAGAGAAGGCGAGGAAGATGTCGCCGGAACTGTGATAGCCGAAGCCGCCGGTCATGGCGACGCCGAGCGGCACACGGCGGGCCAGCCGCTTCATCTGATGCGGCAGGAACGGTGCGTCGGTGGCAATAACGGCGATGATCGAGCCTTTTTCGGCACGTGGGGTGCCTTCGCGGATCGCCGGTTCGACGAGCTCCAGCCCGGCGCGCAGGCCTCGAAGCGTGAAATTGCGCCGCTTGCCGAAATTCGCCTGCACGAAGGCGCCGACAGTATAGGCACGCCCTTGCCATTCGGTGATGCGCGACGCGGTGCCCGAACCGGCCTTGAAGCCGAAGGCGATCATGCCGGTGCCGCCGCCGACGCTGCCTTCCTCGATCGGTCCGCTGGCGGCACCGTCGAGCGCCTCGGCAACATGCCCTGATGTCACGTGGTGGCCGTTGATGTCGTTGAGGAAGCCGTCATAGGTTTCCGCTGCCACCGGCAGTCCCCAGCCGCTGTCGAGTGCGGCCGGCAGCACTTGGCTCATCCAGCGCAGCGTGCCGTCGCGCGAAACGCCGCAGGAATGCGTGTTGGTGACGGTGATGGGGAAGTTGAAGGCGCCGGTCTCCTCGACGATATGCGAGCCGGTCAGTTCGCCATTGCCGTTCTGGCTGAAGATGCCGGCGAAGACCGGTGTGGCAAGGTCGGCCTGCGGCCTGGGCAGGATCGCGGTCACGCCGGTGCGCACCGGTCCCTGGCCCACGACGAGCGGGCCGTCGCCTGAAATCAGCGTGGAATAGCCGACCGACACTCCAGCCACGTCGGTGATCGCGTTGAACGGGCCGGGCGTGCCGTCGAAGCCGATACCGAAGCTTCGCGCGCGCGGCTTGCCGGAGGGCGTTTTGTGATGATGCGGATTGTCTGTCATGTCACGGTTCAGAATAGGGAGCCCTGGCTGCCGGGCTCCTTGGCCTTGGTCGCGGTTTTGGCGACCGGTCGTGGCCGCGCCGAGCCGCTGGTCGCGACAGCATCCGCCGTGCCGTCGGCGAACTCCAGGGACAGCGCCATCCCCGCCGTCAATTCCGCCGCACGCTTGACGACGGCGCCGTCGGCATCCTTCACCAGGGCGAAGCCGCGTGCCAGCACGGCCTTGTGCGACAGCGTCGCCAGCAAGCGGTCGGCCTGGGCGACGCGACTGCGCAGCCGCTCCAGCCTCAGCGATGCCGCATGCGTGCTGCGCCGCGTCAGCGCGGTCAGGAAATCCCTTTGGGTCCGCTGCCGCCGCGCCGTGGGCTCGATGGTGATGCGGCCCTGCAGCGCCGCCAATTGCTGCCGGTGCCGCTGCAGCGACGCCCGGGCGCATTTCGGCAACTGATCGGCGGCGCGATTGAGCTCCGCGCGCCGGGCCCTCGTCAGCGTGCGCAACGCGCCCTGTGCCCGCAGGAGATTGCGCTCGTTGGTCCGCCGCGCCTCGGCAATTCGCTGCGACAGCATTGCCGGCGTCAGTTTCAGGGCGAGGAAGCGTCCGCGCTTTCGTTCGGTCGAAACCATGAGGCCGCGCCCGAGCCGGCTCGCCGCCTCGTCGAGGCGACGACGTGGCAGCGCCAGCAACTGATCGGGCGAGGGCAGCGCACGCGCCGCCGCGCGCACGGACTGGCGCTTGCGCTCGAAATTGCGCGAAACCGCAGCCTTGAGCCGTGCGCCGAGACTGGCGAGCGCCGCTTCGAGGTCGGCCTTCACCGGAACGGCGATTTCGGCCGCCCCCGTCGGCGTCGGCGCCCTCACATCCGCGACGAGGTCGATCAGCGTCCAGTCGGTTTCGTGGCCGACGGCCGAGATCACCGGAATGGCGGAGGCGGCGACGGCACGGGCCAGGGCCTCGTCGTTGAAGCCCCACAAGTCCTCGAGGCTGCCGCCGCCCCGCGCCACGATCAGCAGGTCCGGGCGCTCGATGGTGCCATCCCTTGCCAGCGCGTTGAAACCGGCGACGGCGGCGGTCACCTCGGCGCCCGCGGTTTCGCCTTGCACCCGCACCGGCCAGACGAGCACATGCAGCGGAAAACGATCCTTGATCCGGTGGATGATGTCGCGGATGACGGCCCCCGTCGGCGAGGTGACGACGCCGATGACGCGCGGCATGAAGGGCAGCAACCGCTTGCGGCCCCCCTCGAACAGGCCTTCGGCCTGCAGCCGGCGCTTGCGCTCCTCCAGCAGCGCCATCAAGGCTCCGGCGCCCGCCGGTTCCAGATTGTCGATGACGATCTGGTAGTTGGATTTGCCGGGATAGGTGGTGAGCCTGCCGGTGGCGATCACCTCCATTCCTTCTTCGGGGCGGAATTTCAGCCGGCCCATCGTGCCTTTCCACACCACGGCGTCGAGCCGAGCGCGGTCGTCCTTCAGCGTGAAATAGGCATGGCCGGAGGAGTGCGGCCCGCGATAACCCGAGATTTCACCGCGCACCCGTACATTGCCGAAGGCATCCTCGACCGTGCGCTTCAGGGCGCCTGATATTTCGCTCACCGTATATTCGGTGGCGTTGCTGCGTGATTCGGATGCTGCTTCGCTCATCGGCCGATTGGGGGGTGGTTGCGCGCCGGCGTCAAGCTGGCTGTTTTCAGGTCGGCGTTCAGGTGCGTCTGATCGCTTACCAGCCCGGCAGGATCTGGTTCGGCTTGGTTCGCCGCATCTTGCTGAAGGCGAGTGCCGCGAAATCGAACGTTCCCGCCTCTTCGCCAAGCGGCACCGAGATGTTGTCCAGGCTTTCGGAAATGTGCCGGGCCAGTGCATCGACGATCTCCGGCCGCGAGGTTTGGCCGCGCATGATGCCGATGCGGCAGTCGGGCAGGGCGCCGAAGCCGTCGGCCTCGCCCAGCACCCGCATGCCGGGCCTGAGCGCGCATTCCGGCAGCACCGAGATCGCCAGGCCCGACAACACCGCGGCGGTGATGACCGTTGCGGAAAAGCTGGTGAACAGGATGCGATAGTCGCGGTTCTGCTGGTCAAGCACGTCGACGGCGGCGCGCCGCCAGATACAGTTTGGCCGGCCAAAGGCCATAGGCAGCGTTTCCTGCTCGTGCGTGGCATGGTTGGCCGAGGTGACCCACAGCAGCGGTTCGCGCCGCACCACCTCGGACTGGCCGCGCACGTCGTTATGCGTCACCAGCGCCAGGTCGAGATTGCCGCGCTTGATGTGTTCGACCAGCCCCGGCGTCGGTTCGCAGACGACGGTCAGTTCGACGCGTGGATTGGAACGCGTGAAGCGCGCCATGATCTCGGGCAGGAAACGGTCGGCGTAGTCGTCCGGCGTACCGATGCGGATGGTGCCTTCGAGCCGCCGGTCGTCGAAGGCGGCCAGCGTTTCGCGGTTGAGATAGAGCAGACGTCTTGCGTAGGAAAGCAGCTTGTCCCCTTCCTCCGTCAGTCGGTTGCTGCGCCCCTCCTTTTCGAACAGCGGCTTGCCGATCCGCTCCTCCAGCCGGCGCATCTGCATCGACACCGCCGACTGGGTGCGGTGCACCTCTTCGGCCGCCCGGGTGAAACTGCCAGTGTCGGCGATCGAGATGAAGGTCTGCAACTGATCGAGATCGAGCGGCGCTTTCATCGGCATGATCCATCACTAGTGTTGATGCTTAAGATTAGAAACATTCGTTGGATTAATCAATCGAGCAATGGCAAATTACTGATGTCCACATGAAGGCATGTGAATCGAAGCCGGAACGGCCGCTGTCGCCAGCGCCGATCGCCTGGTTTTGCCCGTTCGAGTCTGAAGGAGACCGACATGGTTACGTTTGATTTCGCCACCGAGACCTCGCGCATCACCACGCGTCCGGCCGTTGCGACGCGCGCGATCAATGCGGTCTCCAATGTCTACCAGGCCTGGAAAAACCGCCGTGCCTTCTATCGCCTCGGCGAGATGTCGGACGCCGAGCTTGCCGATATCGGCCTGACGCGCGCCGACCTGCACGTCGCCATCGACGTGCCGTTTGGCCGCGATCCGACGGCGATGCTGCGCGAAATCGCCAGCGATCGCGTCGAAACCATCGAGGACATCGCCCGCAGGGTGGCCTGATCGGTTGAATTTCGGTCCCGCTGAACCTTTCATCAGTCAGCGCGACCAAGGTTCATGCAGGCTTCCCACTCCCTGCCGGTCCCCCGCCGGCCTGCCTGCACGCTGCCCGGTCCTCCCAAGGACCGGGCTTTCTTTTTGCGCGAGGCAAAAGCCAAAACCTGGGCGACGGCTACCGCCGATCCATGCCGCGCTTGAACTGGTCGAAAATCGACTCCATGCCTTTCTGGTAGTCGTCGCGCTGCTGCGCTCCGGTCTCGAACATCTTACCGAACAGATCGTCGAACGGGTTCGTCGGCCTGCCGCTCGGATTGGCCTGCGGCTGCGGCGCCTGGGGCTGCCGCCGAGCTTGGGGCTGCGGCGCCGGCTGCTCGCCGCCTGATACACCGCCACCTTGCCGCAGCATCTCCTCGAAGATCTTGCCTAGCGGACTGTCGCCATAGGGGCTCTGGGTCTGCTGCGGCTGAAGCTGGTCTTGCGGCGGCTGCGCGCCACCGCCGAACATGTCGTGCAGCACCTTGCCGAGCGGATTGTCGCCAAAGGGGTTCTGTGTCTGCTGCGGTTGCGGCTGGGATCGGCTTTGCGGCTGTGGCGCGCCGCCGCCGAACATGTCCTGCAGCACCTTGCCAAGCGGGTTGTCCATGGGGTCTTGCGATGGCGGGCTCGGCTGCGGCGCCGGCGCCTGGGCGCCGCCCAAGCCTCCTCCCTGGCGCATCATCTGCTCGATGATCTCGCCCAGCGGATTGCTGCCGGCGGCGCCGAAGCCGCTGGCCGCCTGCATCTGCCCCCCGGCCAACTGATTGGTGGTCTGCTTGAACAGCCCGCCCATCATCATCGAGGCCAGGGCCGGCAGCATCTGTTGCAGCACCTGCTGGCTGATACCCGTCGCTTGCGCCGCCTGGCCGGCAACCGCGCGCGACAGATCCTTCGAGCCGAACAGATGCCCCAGAATGCCGTTGCCCTCATTGATGCCTTGCGGCGAGAAGGCCCGGGTCGCGTCCTCGAAATACTTGGCGTGCTGGCCGCTCGCCATCGCCGTCATGAAGGCGCCGAGCCCATAGGGATCGGCGGTGTTGCGCCTCAGTCCTTGCGAAAAGGCGGGCAGCAACGCCTCTACCGCAGATTGCGTCTGCTGCATCGAGAGCCCGTATTGTTGGGCAAGCGCCTGCATGCCGCTGCCGTTCTGGGCTTGCGCCAGCATGTCGAACAAGGAAGGCATTGGTCTCTCCTCCGGAAATCCTCGCCGGAGAAGCCTAATTCGTTTCCACCGCCGATTGAAGCGGCTTTTGCAGGAGCTCGGCCGCCTCGAAGCCGAGGGTCAATAGGCGTATTCCATGAACACCGGCTCGATCGAGCCGCCCCAGCGTGTGTGGTAGGCCGACAGCATCTCCTCGGCGCTGGTGGTGCCGCGCGCCACGACCTCGTCGAGCGTGTTGAGGAACGAGGTCTCGTCATAGCCGTCGCGGTTCTTCTTGCCGCGGTTCTTCAGCCCCATGCGCGAGATGGTAAGCACGTCGCGAGCGATGTCGCGCAACGTGGCGTTGCGGAACGGCGCCGAAATGCCTTGTTCGGGCACGGCGTTGCGCATCGCCAGCACTTCCCCGTAGGTCCAGCTCGAGGTCAGCGCCTCCGCCGCATCGAGCGCTGCCTCGTCGTAGAGCAGCCCGACCCAGAAGGCCGGAAGGGCGCAGATGCGCCGCCACGGCCCGCCATCGGCGCCGCGCATCTCGAGAAAGCGCTTCAGCCGCACGTCGGGGAAGAGCGTCGACAGATGGTTAGCCCAGTCGCCCATCGTCGGCAATCCGTCCGGGATTTCATTGCGGACGGCCCCGGCCATGAACTGACGGAAGGTGACGTGCGTCATGTCGTGGTACTGGCCGTCGCGGATGACGAAATACATCGGCACGTCGAGTGCCCATTCGACATAGTCGGCAAAACCGAAATCGGGCGAGAAGCAGAATTCGAGCAGGCCCGAGCGTTGGTTGTCGGTGTCCCGCCAGATGTCGCCGCGCCAGCTCTGCAAGCCGTTCGGCCGGCTTTCCGTGAAGGGCGAATTGGCGAACAGCGCCGTCGACAGCGGCTGCAGCTTCAGCGACACCTGCATCTTGCGCCGCATGTCCACCTCGCTCTCGAAGTCGAGATTAACCTGGATCGTGCAGGTGCGGTACATCATGTCGAGGCCCTTGGTGCCGACCTTGGGCATGTAGCGCGTCATGATCTCGTAGCGCGACTTCGGCATTTTCGGCGTCTCGGCCAGCGACCATTTCGGGCTGCCGCCAAGGCCAAGGAAGCGGATGCCCATCGGCTCGGCGATCTCGCGCACCTGCGCCAGGTGGGCATTGCCCTCGCGGCAGGTCTGGTGGATCGTCTCCAGCGGCGCGCCGGAGAGTTCGAACTGGCCGCCGGGCTCCAGCGAAATCGCGCCCTGGCCGGTCGGCTCGACCAGGCCGATGATGCGGCCGTCATCGATGATGGGGTCCCAGCCGAGCTTTGACTGCATGCCTTCGAGGATGGCGCGTATGCCGCGCTCGCCGCCATAGGGCACGGGCCCGTTGCCGTCGACGTAGAACGGGAATTTCTCGTGCTCGGTGCCGATGCGCCACTTGTCCCGCGGCTTGTTGCCCTCGGCCAGATGCGCGACGAGTTCGTCCATGCCTTCGATCGGCCGGAAATCGGTTGTGTCGCGCGCCATCATCAAGCCCCTGCGGCGCTATGATCCCGAAATCGACCTCGATTTTCGGGATATGCGCCAAAATCAAAGTACTACAGCGGCCTTTGCGCGTCGACGCGCGGCACTGCAGGGCGGCCGGAAGACCGCCGGCGCTAGATGGACGAAATGTCAGTAGCCGATCAAGCGAAAAATCCTGAGCCAGAGGTCAACAGGAATTGAACGATGCGGCTCTTCCCGTCTCCCTTGTGTGAGAAGGAAGAAACCCTCACCAATCGCCGATTGTGGCCTGCATCACCGCCAGTGCGGCCACGGCGGCCGTATCGGCGCGCAGGATGCGCGGGCCGAGCGGAATGGCAGTGACGAAAGGCAGAGCGCGCAACAGCTTGCGCTCCTCATCGGAAAATCCGCCTTCCGGCCCGACCAGCAGGCCGAGCTTCCTTTCGCTTACCGCTTGCAGCGCGGGCAGGGGATTGTTGGTCGAAGCGTCCTCGTCGCAGAAGACCAGCCGCCGATCCGTGTCCCAGCCGGTCAGCAGGCGTTCGAACTTTTCCGCTTCCCGCACCTGCGGCACCGCAAGTATGCCGCACTGCTCGGCCGCCTCGACGACGTTGGCGCGCAAGCGGTCGATGGAGGGTTTGGCCACTTGCGTGTGCTGGGTGATGACCGGCTGCAGCACGCCGGCGCCCATTTCGACCGCCTTCTGCACCAGATAGTCGAGCCGGCCCTGCTTCAGCGGTGCGAAGCAGTAGACGAGATCGGGCAGCGGCGGCTGCGGCCGTTGCCGCGCCAGCACCCTCAACTTCACCGCCTTCTTGGATTTGGCCGCGATGGCCGCCGACCATTCGCCGTCGCGGCCGTTGAACAACAGGATCTCGGCGCCCTCGCCAAGCCGCAGCACGTGCAGGAGATAATGGCTCTGCTGGTGGCCGGCGTCGAACTCGATCTCCGGCCCGAGATCGTCGGGCACGAACAGGCGTTGCATCTTGTAATTGGCGCGCATGGCCGAGGAATGGGCGAGCCGGCGGTTGGCGTCAAGCCTTGGCGGAAGGATGCCAGACGGGTTCGTAGCCTCGCCTCAACACCCCGATCGTGGTCGGCGGCGTCAGCAGCCGTAGCGGCCGATGAGCGAGGTCGTTGAAATCCTGCGCTCCGCAATATCCTGCGAACGACCAGCGCAGCGCCTTGCCGCGACGCAAGGCGTAGGCATTGCCTCCACCCTCGACCATCGTGCCGTCGGGCAGGCCTGCAAGCTCGTCAGCCGCCACCACCGGCGGCTTGCCGCCCGCGGCCAGCCGCTCCTTGTGCAGCCGCTTGTCGACCTGCGGCGCGCGCGGCTCCGTTATGCCGAAGGCTTCGCCGAAGCGACCCACAAAATCCCTGGCCCGTTCGCGCCGGCAGAAGAAGCAGGGCCGATGGCCCGCCGCCAGCGCCGTCACCTCGTCGAGGAAGAACAGTTCCGTCCAGCCCGCCTTGGGTCCCGATAGATCATCACGTCGCCGGTTGCGGCCCATCGGCTCGCGCCGCACGTCGCCGAAGTCGCAGACGCAGATGATCCAGGCGTGAAGCGCCCAGCGTTTTTTCAACAGCGTCCTGGTCTCGGGATCGTGGATGATGCCGCGATTGCCCATGAACAGGCCGCGCTCGGGCACGGCGTGGATAGCGCCGAACGGATCGACCCGGTTTTGCAGTGGCATAGTTTTCTCCGCGCGCCCGCATCTTGGCTGAAATGCCGGCGCCATGATATCGCTCGTCGCATCGTTTTCACGTCAGCAGGGTTTTGCGATGCGGGTGCTGGTGGTCCAGAACTACGACAACACCGGCCTCGGCCAGGTCGGCGCGGCACTTGCGGAAGCCGGTGCCGATCTCGACATCCGCCTTCCTTACAAGGGCGATCCGCTGCCGGATGATGCGAACGGCCACGACGCCATGGTGGTGCTCGGCGGCGGCCAGAACGCGCTGGCCGATGAGGAATATCCCTATTTTCCGGCGCTGCTCGAACTGACCCGCGATTTCGCCGGCAAGAACCGCGCGGTGCTCGGCATCTGCCTCGGCAGCCAGCTGGTTGCCCGCGCCTTCGGCGGCGAGAACCGCATCGGCGGCGCCAACGAATTCGGCTGGCGCGGCGTTTCGCTGACGCCGGACGCCAAGGCCGATCCGGTGCTGGCCGAGCTTCCGGAAAAGTTCCCGATCTTCCAATGGCACGACGACACCTTCGTGCTGCCTGAAAACGCCGTGCGGCTCGCCGGCAATGATGTCGCCGAGAACCAGGCGTTCCGCGTCGGCCGCGCCGTCTACGGCTTCCAGTTCCACTTCGAGGCCGATCGGCCGCTGGTGAAGGACTGGAGCACCTCTTTCGCGCCGATCATTGCAGCGCGCCACCCCGACTGGGCCGGCAAGCTCGATGGCGAAATGGCCCGTAACGGACCGGATGCCGATGCTGCCGGCCTTGCCATCGCCCGCGCATGGGTGGCGACGATCTGAGCATCATCTCTGCGGACCAGGGCGTGGCATAATTGGCACGCGGCGGTGAATCCGCCTGGGGAAAACCGGTTTCGTCCTTGGCTTGTGTACGCCCGCCATCCTAGAAGGCGCGCGCTCTGCATCACCGGTGCAACCGCGATGGACCTTTGTGTGGCCCGTGCGACACACCGCCGATACAGAACGTGCCTAGAAGCGCGAAATCGTCGAAACTTTGAGACGTATTTTCGGTTTCAACGCATTGGTAACCGCCTCGTGCACAGATGCAGGAAGCTCAACAAGAGATGACGTCCGTGAAAGCAGCGCTTCTGTCCTTTGCCATGATGTCCGCCATCGTGATTTGCGGTCTCGGCATCTATGCGGCCGATGCCGCCAACAACCACAACGCCGTCGACGGCTACGGCGTCACCGCTTCGCTGCGCTGAATAGCCGGACCGTTCGCGTCGTTTCCGCGACGCGCGCCACTCAAGCTTCCCTTATTGTCATTGTCAGAATGCGTTTGTCGGCGTCCTCGACAACGAGCGCGCTCAGCATGCCTGATTGCCAGGCGAGCGTATCGACATTGACGCGGTTGGCCATGACCTCCGCCTCGGGAACGGGCGTGTGGCCGTGCACCACGATCTTCGGGAAAAGGCCGGCGTGATCGTGGAAAACGTCGCGGATCCAGATCAGATCCTGCGGATTCTGGTTCTCCAGGGCAACGCCTGGCCGGATGCCGGCATGGCAGAAGAAGAAGTCGCCGAAGCTGATTGAGAAGGGTAGCGAACGCAGGAAATCGATATGGTGTTGCGGTACTGCTTCGAGCAGAGCCTGATGCCCCCGTCTCATCGTCTCCATCCTGCCGAACCAGCCGGCGTCGGCCGCGAGGGGCACACCGTAGGATAGCGCCGTCTGGACCCCGCCATAGCGCATGAAAAGCCCGTCCGGGTCAGGGGTATCGAGAAAATCGAGAAAGCCGAGATCGTGATTGCCGGCAAGCATCAGGTTTCGCGGATCGCGTTTGCGCGCCTCGATCAGGAAATCGACGACGTCCTTGGAGTCCGGCCCACGGTCGACATAGTCGCCGAGGTGGATGACGCGCCAGTCGCGAGCCGGCTTCCATTCGAGCTCGCTCTCGATTCGCTGATGCATGGCGGCCAGCAAATCGAGCCGGCCATGGACATCGCCGATTGCGTAGAGCCGCATGCCGTCCGGTCCGCGCGCGTCCAGGAAATGAATGTCGGGTTCTGCCAACGTATCGCTGTCTCCGTGATCAGGCCGTCGCCGACCTGGCTAGCGCCGGATCTGGTCCTTGCCCATGTCGGTCACCAGACGTTTTCCGCACAGCGCCAGTGTGATGTCCATCTCCTTACGTATGATTTCCAGCGCCTTGGTAACGCCTTCCTTGCCGAGCGCGCCCAGGCCGTAGAGAAACGGCCGGCCGATATAGGTGCCCCTGGCGCCGAGGCACAGTGCCTTCAGCACGTCCTGGCCGGAGCGGATGCCGCCATCCATGTGCACCTCGATCCTGTCGCCGACCGCGTCCGCGATTTCCTCCAGCGCCATGATCGACGAGGATGCGCCGTCCAACTGACGCCCGCCATGGTTGGAAACCACGATCGCATCGGCGCCCGTTTCAGCGGCCATCAACGCGTCTTCCTTGTCGAGAATGCCTTTCAGGATCAGCTTGCCGCCCCAGCGTTCCTTGATCCAGGCGACATCCTTCCACGACAGATGCGGGTCGAACTGCTCCGTCGTCCATGACGCCAGCGAAGCCACGTCGCCGACGCCCTTGGCGTGGCCGACGATGTTGCGGAACGTGCGGCGCTTCGTGCCGGCCATGCGCATCCACCAGCGCGGACGGACCGCGATGTTGGCGATGTTGGCCAGCGTCATCTTGGGCGGCGCCGAAAGTCCGTTGCGGACATCCTTGTGCCGTTGGCCGAGGATCTGCAGGTCGAGCGTCAGCACCAACGCCGAGCATTTCGCCGCTTTTGCCCGGTCGATCAGGTCGAGCACGAAGTCCTTATCGCGCAGCACGTAAAGCTGGAACCAGAACGGCTTCTTCGTCACCGACGCGACATCCTCGATCGAGCAGATGCTCATCGTCGACAGCGTGAACGGCACGCCGAATTCCTCGGCCGCCTGCGCCGCCAGCATCTCGCCGTCGGCATGCTGCATGCCGGTCAGGCCGGTTGGGGCCAGCGCCACCGGCATGGCCACCTTCTCGCCGATCATGGTCGATTCCAGTGAGCGGTTGCTCATGTCGACCAGCACGCGCTGGCGGAACTTGATCTTCTGGAAGTCCTCCTCGTTGGCCCGGTAGGTGCTCTCGGTCCATGCGCCGGAATCGGCATACTCGAAGAACATCCTGGGCACGCGCCGTCGCGCCAGGTCCTTGAGGTCGGCAATGGTGAGAATGTCGCTCATCGTGTCCCCGCTTGATCGATATCGTTCAGGAGCGTTTGCGCGCCGGTTCGGCATCGCCGGCTTCAGAGCGTTGCCTGAGCCTGAGCCGCGATACGCGCTGCCAGTCGCCGCTGCGCTCGGCTTGCGCCATCGACCGCTCGACATAGATCATGTGGTCCATCGCCGCCTGCCGCGCGCCGGCCGGGTCGCCGGCCTTGACCGCGATGTGGATCGCCCGGTGCTGGGCCAGCAGCGCATCGCGCGCGCCGGGCACCGTGAACACTAGCAACCGGTTCTGGAACACGCCTTCCGACAGCAGCCTGTAGCAGGAGCGCAGCGTATGCAGGAGCAGGATGTTGTGCGCGCATTCGCAGATCGCATGATGGAATTCGACGTCGATCTCGGCTTCGTCGTCGAAATCCCCGGTGCGGTGCGCTTCGTCCATGCGTGCCATGATGCGGTCGAGCAGGGCCAGGTCCTCCGGCGTGGCGCGCCGCGCCGCATATTCGGCGGCGATCCCCTCCACCTCGCGGCGATATTCCAGGTAATCGGCCACCGCCTTGCGATGCGTCGAGATCAGGTCCGCCACCGGCTTGGTGAACAGCTGGCCGATGATGTCGGCGACATATGTGCCGCCGCCCGGCCGCGTCGTCAAAAGGCCGCGTCCCTCGAGCGCCTTCAGCGCGTCGCGCAGGATCGGCCGGGACACATCGAACTGGCGTGCCAGCTCGCGCTCGCCAGGCAGCCGGTCGCCGGTGCGCAGCACGCCTTCGAGGACGAGGCTTTCGATCTGCTGCACCACCTCGTCGGCGGTTCGCGAGTGCTCGATCCTGGAAAAAATGTCGCTCAACGGCATGCCTGGGAGTGTTGAACCGGTGTCACGCAAGATAAAGCCAGCGTCGCCAACTGGTCAAATTATTTATCCAATTGGTCGAAGCGTGTCGGCTTCCCCGCTCGCGCCCATATCGTCTTCGGCTAAACTTTGCTGTTTGCGTCAGGAGCCTATTGGCTCTAGAGGACGCAACTGCAAGAGGGTTCAAAGAAACCCGGGGAACAAGCCGTGTCGCACGACCCGTCCAATCTCGAATTTCAGCCGCGCGCCAAGGGCAGCGTGCTCGGCTTTCCGGCGCATGAGGGACGGCCCGGCGCGCTGGGCGAAGTCCATGCCCGTCCGCACCCGCTGGTCGAGAAGCCGCGTGTGCTGATCCAGCTCGCCTTCATGACCGAGGGTGGCGCCGGCGTCGATCATTCGGTGCTTTCCGAGCTGTCGCGCCGGCTCGGCATAGCCGCGCCCGACCGTCAGGCCCGCCATCACGCCATGAGATGGGGCCAGGGCTCGTTGCGCTGGGAGCGGCATACCGAATTCTCCACCTATCTGTGGGAAGGGCCGCTTGCCGAAGGCGGCAAGGGCCAGGAGGATTCGCCGTTCGGCAACGGATTTTCTCCACCCGGAACCGTTATTTCAGGCATCCGGCTCGAGATCCGCAAATGGACGCAGGCGGGCGAGCGGTCGATCGCCGGCTTCGATCCGACCAGCCTCTGCTATTCGCTGGTCGAACGCGGCAATGCAGCAATCGTCACCGATTTCCGCCAGGATGGCGACGGCCTGACCCGTATGCTGATCCTTGACCGCGCCCTGACGCCGGCCAGTACCGGCGCCTTGTCGCAGCGGCTGATCGACATCGAGACCTACCGCACGCTCGCCATGCTCGGCCTGCCGTTGGCGCTGGCCTTGTCCGGTCGCGCCCGCCGTATCGAGGACAGGCTGGCCCAGATCACGCTGGAGATGAAACTCGCCGAGACCCGCGACAGCCAGAAATTGCTTGCCGACCTGACCGAACTCGCGGCTGAGTTGGAAGCCGACGCGGCGTCGAGCCTCTACCGCTTCGGCGCCAGCCGTGCCTATGACGGCATCGTCGGCGAAAGGCTGGAAGCGCTCGAGGAAGAAGCCGTACAGGGATATGACACCTGGGCGGGGTTCCTGCGGCGGCGCATGGCGCCTGCCATGCGCACCTGCCGTTCGGTCGAGGAGCGTCAGGCCAACCTGTCGCGCAAGCTGACGCGCGCCACCACGCTGCTGCGCACCTGGGTCGATGTCGAGGTCGAGAAGCAGAACCGCGACCTGCTCGCCTCGATGAACAATCGCGCCCGGTTGCAACTGCGCCTGCAGCAGACCGTCGAAGGCCTGTCGGTCGCGGCCGTTTCCTACTATGTCGTCGGCCTCGTCGGCTATGTCGCCAAGGGCGCCTCGATCTTCGGCCATGCCTTCGCGCCCGAAGTGGTCACGGCGGCGTGCGTGCCGCTCGCCATCCTGCTGGTCTGGTGGGGCGTGCGGCGGGTGCGGCGCATGCATTCCGAGCCGACGAAACATCCGGGCGAGTAGGCGCGCCTTTACTTCCCACAGGGTAAAGCGCGCCAGCGGCAGATTGCCGCTACGGAAGGCGTCCGTTGCGTCCGTGTCCGCTCTCGGTCAAAGCGGGGTTTGCAACCGACGCCCTTCACTGGTAAAAGATTTTGACCAGTCACGCGAGATGAGGCTGCCGATGTCCGGCCTTGCCATGCCCAAGCCAGACGACGCCACGATGCGCCGGCGCGGCGAGATCGTCGCCGACATGCGCATTATCGTGCCGGGCGAGGGTGTGGTCGACGCGGCCAACGAAATGCGCGCCTTCGAGAGCGATGGCCTGACCGCCTACCGGCAATTGCCATTGGTCGTGGTGCTTCCCGAAACGGTGGCACAGGTTTCGCGCGTGCTGAAATACTGCAATGACCGCAACATCCGCGTCGTGCCGCGCGGCTCCGGCACCTCGCTGTCGGGCGGCGCGCTGCCGCTGGAGGACGCGGTGCTCCTGGTCATGAGCCGCTTCAACCGCATTATCGAGATCGATTTCCCCAATCGCATCGTCGTCGCCCAGCCGGGCGTCACCAATCTCGGCATCACCACCGCCGTCGAGCAGGAGGGTTTTTACTACGCCCCCGACCCATCTTCCCAGATCGCCTGTTCGATCGGCGGCAATGTCGCCGAAAATTCCGGCGGCGTGCACTGCCTCAAATACGGCCTGACCGCCAACAATGTGCTCGGCATCGAGATGGTGCTGATGAGCGGCGAGGTGGTGCGGCTCGGCGGCAGGCATCTGGACGCGGAAGGCTACGACCTGCTCGGCGTCATGACCGGCTCCGAAGGCCTGCTGGGCGTCGTCACCGAAGTCATCGTGCGCATTTTGAAGAGGCCGGAGACGGCACGTGCGCTGCTGATCGGCTTCCCGACCAGCGAGCAGGGTGGCCAATGCGTCGCCGACATTATCGGCGCCGGCATCATTCCCGGTGGCATGGAGATGATGGACCGTCCGGCGATTCATGCGGCGGAGGATTTCGTCCATGCCGGATATCCCCTGGATGTCGAGGCTCTGCTGATCGTCGAGCTCGATGGGCCCAGCGTCGAGGTCGATCATCTCATCACCGCGGTCGAGGCGATCGCCATCCGCAACGGTTCGACCACCTGCCGCATTTCGCAGTCGGAGCAGGAGCGATTGAGCTTCTGGGCAGGGCGCAAGGCTGCCTTCCCCGCGGTCGGCCGTATCTCGCCCGACTATTATTGCATGGACGGCACCATCCCGCGCAAGGAACTGCCGCGCGTGCTGGCCGGCATGCGCGAGCTCTCCGAAAAATACGGGCTCGGCGTCGCCAATGTCTTCCATGCCGGCGACGGCAATTTGCATCCGCTGATCCTCTATGATGCCAACGTGCCGGGCGAACTCGACAAGGCCGAGAGTTTCGGCGCCGACATATTGCGGCTGTGCGTCAAGGTCGGCGGCGTCTTGACCGGCGAGCATGGGGTGGGCGTCGAGAAACGCGACCTGATGCCGGAAATGTTCAACCAGATCGACCTCGACCAGCAGATGCGGGTCAAATGCGCCTTCGATCCCAATCATCTGCTCAACCCGGGAAAGGTGTTCCCGCAACTGCGCCGCTGCGCGGAGCTGGGGCGCATGCATGTGCATCGCGGACAGATGGCGTTTCCGGACATTCCGAGGTTTTGAGGGTTATGTCAGCGCCTGAACGCCCCCCTCTGTCCTGCCGGACATCTCCCCCTCACGGGGGGAGATTGGCAGCTTCGTCGCTTCGCCCTTCCGCCAACGCTGGAGATTGGCGAAACCCGGCGCGGCATCCAATCTCCACCCTTGAGGGGGAGATGTCCGGCAGGACAGAGGGGGGCGCGAAGGAACGCGGCATTCCCGCATATTGCGCATCGGCGCCATGACCACCTTCACTCCCATCACCCCTTCCGAAGTCCTCTCCACCGTCGCCTGGGCGGCGGCGGAAGGCTCGCCGCTCGAAATCCTCGGTCACGGCTCCAAGCGCGGCATCGGCCGTCCGCTGCAGACGGAGCACACGCTCGACCTGTCGAGGCTCGCCGGGGTCACGCTCTATGAACCAGCCGAACTGGTGCTGTCCGCAAAGGCCGGCACGCCGCTGGCCGAAATCGAGACGCTGCTGGCGCAAAACGGCCAGCAACTCGCTTTCGAGCCGATGGACTACGGCCCGCTGCTCGGCGGCGAGCCGGGCAAGGGCACGCTTGGTGGTGCGCTTGCAGCGAACCTCTCCGGCCCGCGCCGGCTGAAAGCGGGGGCGGCGCGCGATCACATCCTGGGCATCCATGTGGTTTCCGGGCGCGGCGAGGCCTTCAAATCCGGCGGCCGCGTGGTGAAGAACGTCACCGGTTATGACTTGTCCAAGCTGATGGCCAACAGTTGGGGCACGCTGGCCGTGTTCACCGACGTCACCTTCAAGGTGCTGCCGTCGGCCGAGACCGAGGTTACGCTCGCCATCCGCGGCCTGCTCGACGATGCGGCCGCCGCGGCCATGGCCCTGGCGCTCGGCTCCAGTGCTGAAGTATCGAGCGCCGCGCACCTTCCGGAGCGGATTGCCGCACGGGTTGCCGCAGGTGCGCTCGGCAATGATGCGGCCACGCTGCTTCGGGTGGAGGGTTTTGGCCCCTCCGTCGCCTATCGCATCGCCGCGCTGAAGGCGTTGCTCGGAAATGCCGGACCACTGGAGGAGATTTGCAGCGAAGCGTCAGCTGCCCTGTGGCGTGACGTGCGCGATTGCAGGCCTTTCGCGGACAACAACGACAAACCGCTCTGGCGCGTATCGATGGCGCCTGCCCAGGCGCACAAGATGGTTTTGACGCTGCGCATGCAGGCCGCCGTCAGCGCCTTCTATGACTGGCAGGGCGGACTGGTGTGGCTGCGCATGGAGGAGGGTGACCCGGAAGCGACGCTGCTGCGCGGACTTCTGAGAAAACATGGCGGCGGCCATGCGACATTGGTGCGCGCGGCTCCTTCGCATCGCGCCGCTCTGCCGGTGTTCGAGCCGCAGGCTCCGGCGCTGACTGCGCTCAGCCAGCGGCTGAAGCAGGAATTCGACCCCAAGAACATCCTCAATCCCGGCCGCATGGCCTAGGACATCAGAGATGCAGACCAATTTTTCGCTTGCCCAGCTTGCCGACCCGCATGTCGCCGAGTCGGAAAAAATCCTGCGTAAATGCGTGCATTGCGGCTTCTGCACCGCCACCTGCCCGACCTATGTGACGCTGGGCAACGAACTCGATTCACCGCGCGGGCGCATCTACCTGATCAAGGACATGCTGGAAAACGGTCGCCCCGCCGACAAGGAGATCGTCACCCATATCGATCGCTGCCTTTCCTGCCTCGCCTGCATGACCACCTGCCCGTCTGGCGTCAACTACATGCATCTGGTCGACCATGCCCGCGCCCATATCCAGCAGACCTATAGGCGGCCGCTGCTCGATCGCCTGACCCGCGCCATGCTGGCCTTCGTCCTGCCCTATCCCCGGCGTTTTCGCGCCGCGCTCAAATTGGCGAAACTGGGCAAGCCGTTCATTGGCCTGTTCGAGAAGATCCCGGCATTGAAGCCGCTTGGCGCAATGCTCAAGCTCGCCCCGGAATCGATCCCGGGAGCATCGCCGATGGCTTCGCCGGGCACCCATACCGGGCAGGGGGCGAAGAGGGGCCGCGTCGCCATCCTCACCGGTTGCGCGCAATCGGTGCTCGATCCCGCCATCAACGACACGACCATTTCACTGCTGACGCGGCTTGGGGTCGAGGTCGTGGTGCCGCCGGGCGAGGGCTGTTGCGGCGCGCTCGTCCATCACATGGGCCGCGAGCAAGCCGCCCTTGCTTCTGCAAGGCAAAATGTCGATGCCTGGACCCGCGCGATTGAACAAGGCGGGATCGATGCCATCATCATCACCGCGTCGGGCTGCGGCACGACCATCAAGGACTACGGTTTCATGCTGCGGCTTGATCCGGCCTACGCCGAGAAGGCTGCACGTGTCTCCGCGCTGGCCAAGGACATTACCGAATACCTGACCGCCATCGACCTGCCCGAACCGGTGCGCAAGCCGGGCACGGTCGTCGCCTATCATTCGGCCTGCTCGATGCAGCACGGCCAGAAGATCACCCGCCAGCCTAGGGAATTGCTGGCCAAAGCCGGTTTCATCGTGCGCGAGCCGCGCGAAGGGCATTTGTGCTGCGGTTCGGCCGGCACCTACAACATCTTGCAGCCGGATATTTCGGCCGGGCTGCGCGACCGCAAGGTGAAAAACATCGAGGCTACCGGCGCTTCGGTCGTCGCCACCGGCAATATCGGCTGCATAACGCAGATCGCGTCTGCCGCGAAGCTGCCGGTGGTGCATACGATCAAGCTGCTCGACTGGGCCTATGGCGGGCCGGGGCCGGAAGGTGTCGCGGAACCCGGCCTGATCGCCGCTGAGTAGGGGCCGCCCCGGCGTTATTCGGCCGCCAGCCTGTCGATCGTGCCGTAGGTCGCCTCGTAGAGCGCGCGCTGGCGGCTGAGCGCCACCATCGTGTTGCGCAGCAGGATCGCAACGGTGATCGGACCGACGCCGCCCGGCACCGGAGTGATCCAGGAGGCCACGTCCTTCACGCTGTCGGTGTCGACGTCCCCGACGATACGGGTGGAACCGTCCGGCAGCGTCTCGGAATTGATGCCGATGTCGATGACGGCCGCACCCGGCTTTACCATGTCGGCCTTGATCAGGCGCGGCTTGCCGACGGCGACGAACAGCGCATCGGCGCGGCGCGCGTGTGCGGCGACCGAGCGCGTCATGTGGTGGCAGACCGTGACCGTCGCGCCTTCGCTCATCAAGAGGAAGGCGATCGGCTTGCCGACGATCTCGGAGTGGCCGACCATCACCACTTCCAGGCCCTTGAGGTCGAGGCCGGTTTCCTTGAGCAACTCGACCGAGGCGGCCGCCGTGCAGGGCGCCAGATCGAGCTGGTTATAGACGATGTTGCCGATCGAGGCCGGATGCATGCCTTCGACGTCCTTCAGCGGATGCACCGCCGCCTGCAACGTCCTGATCGGGATATGTGCCGGCACCGGCCGCTGGATGATGATGCCGGTAACGCGCGGATCGGCGTTCAGGCCGTGGATCGCCGCTTCCAGTTCGCCCGCGGTGATGGTGGCGGGAAAGCGCCGTTCGTCGAAATCGATGTCCGCCAGCTCTGCCTTGGCGCGCTGGTTTCGTACATAGACATCCACCGCCGCCGTATCGCCGACGGTGATCGACACCAGTTTGGGCGGGAAACCTTCGGCCCGTGCGATCGCCGCATCCTCGCGCACGGCGGCGATGATGCGCCGGGCAACCGGGCCGCCCTTGAGATAGCGGCTGTCGTCGGACAGTGACATGATCGGACTCTTCTGACCTGAGCGTTGCCTTGCCATAGCAAAAGAACAGCGGCAATGGCAGCACGAATGCGAACCGTCATGCCTTTTGCGCGACGTGCGGGCGCGGCAGCTTCGTCCGAAACGGAAAGGGCAGCACGGTTTCCCGTGCCGCCCTTTCTGACCGGCCGCATCCCCATACGGCCCGTCCCCCGTTATTTCTTCCGATCCGGGAAGCGCTGCGCTTCCGGAGCGGGTGATTCGCAGCAACTATTATATCACCTCGACAGTGGTTCCGACATCGACCCGTTCATAAAGGTCGACGACATCCTCGTTGCGCATGCGGATGCAGCCCGACGACACGGCGCCGCCGATGGTCCAGGGCTGGTTGGTGCCGTGGATGCGATATTCCGTACTACCGAGATAGAGCGCGCGCGCGCCGAGCGGGTTCTCCATGCCGCCGGCCAGGTAGGTTGGCAGGTAGCGCCCCTTGGCGGCCTCGCGCTTGATCATCGCGGCCGGCGGGCGCCAGTCCGGCCAGACCCGCTTGTTGGTGATCTTGTGCGTGCCCGACCATTCGAAGCCCGGCTTGCCGGTGCCGACGCCATAGCGCCGCGCCTTGCCGTCCTTCTCGACCAGATAGAGGAAGTTCTGGGTCGTATCGATGACGATGGTGCCCGGCTTCTGGGAGCCGTCATAGGCGACTTCCTGCGGCAGGTAGATCGGATTGATCTGCGGGCGCGCGACCATGCGCTTGGCCGGGGCCTGCACGGCCGCCGTTTGCACGCGGTCGGGCTGCGCATAACGCGGGCGCGGCTGCTGCGCGACCTGCCGGTTCTGCCGCACGATCCCCGGCGCTTGGCCAAGCTGCAGCACCCAGGGGGCGGAAAGGTCGGGGCTCACCATCACCGGCGGTCTGTCGGCATAGCGGTCTCCGGCCGTGGAAGGTGTGACGCCTGCGGCAAACGCAGCCACGGCGCCGAGCACGGAAAACAAAACTCTCTTCATCGGGAAAGCACCTTGATCGTCTGACAAACCGGGTGGAAACGACCTCCCGGTTCAGCGATCATTGGCGCGGGAACAGCAACCGAAACATGAATCGGAATGTGTAAAATGCGGAACTGTCGGTAAACCTTTTGGTGTGGTTACCGCCGCGTTCAGGAATCTGGTAAAGCCAAGGTAAAGCAGCGCAACCAGCGCGTTAACGAATGGAATTCTCGCCATGGACAAGGAACAAACCGGCCTTCTCGCCGGACCCGACGGTGTCGCGCGCTGCTTCTGGCATGGCAATCTGCCCGACTACCTGCATTACCATGACCATGAATGGGGCCGCCCGGTGGCGGACGACCGCCGGCTGTTCGAGAAGATCTGTCTCGAAGGTTTCCAGTCGGGCCTGTCCTGGCTGACCATCCTGCGCAAGCGGGAGAATTTTCGCGCCGCTTTCGCCGGCTTCGATTTCGACAAGGTCGCCGCCTTCACCGACAAGGACGTCGAGCGCCTGCTCGGCGATGCCGGCATCATCCGCCATCGCGGCAAGATCGTCTCAACCATCAACAACGCCAGGCGTGCCCGCGAGATGGCCGATGAATTCGGCTCGCTCGCTGCCTGGTTCTGGAAATTCGAACCCGGCAAGGAGGAACGGCCGCAGGTCGTCGACCTCGGCCATCTGCGCGCCAATCCCACCACGGCGGTCTCGATCCGCATTTCCAAGGACCTGAAGAAGCGCGGCTGGACCTTCGTCGGCCCGACCACGGTCTACGCCTTCATGCAGGCGATGGGTCTGGTCAACGATCATCTCGAGGGGTGTGTGTGCCGCAAGGAGGTCGAGAAGGAGCGGAAGGCTTTCAAACGGCCGAAATAGCCTCAGGCGCCGTTGGCACTTCCCAGGAACAGGCCGGCGACGATCGCGACCACGGTGGCGACGGTTGGATAGATCACCAGCAGGCCGGTCACCAATGCGTCGCGCAGGGAAGGTCCCTTGCCGGTATCGGCGTGTACCTCGAACGGTCCGGCCGGCTGGCCGATCATCCTGGGAGCATGGACATCTGCGGCGCGCAGGCGTGCCGGCATGTCGCCCGCATCCCTGTTGTCGTGAAACTCCACCGCGCTCATCATGTCCCGAACCCCTTCATTGCGGTGTGCTGTATCGGCCTCGATTATGTCGGCACGATGCCGCGCCGATGGCGGGATTGTTTCATTTTCGGTGCGTTTTTGTTTCGGCGAACGCCCGCGTGCCTTCTCGCATGCATGGAGACAGCGCCTGCCGCCGGCCTTGCCCGGTAGGACCTGTTCGGTTAGGACACGCCCGTTGCGAAAATCGCAACGCTGTTGAGTTTTCAGCAACACGAAACACCGGGCGAATCCATGGCCGACAAATCGGAAAAGACGAAAGCGCGGCTGCCGCGCGGTTTTGCCGACCGCAGCGCCGAAGATATCCGCGCCGTCGAGAAGATGATGGCGACGATCCGCTCGGTCTACGAACTCTACGGTTTCGAGCCCGCCGACCAGCCGCTGATCGAATACACCGATGCGCTCGGAAAATTCCTGCCCGACCAGGACCGGCCGAACGAAGGCGTGTTCTCCTTCCAGGACGATGACGACCAGTGGCTGTCGCTGCGCTACGACCTGACCGCGCCGACGGCGCGTTTCGTCGCCGAGAATTTCGAGCGCTTGCCGAAGCCTTATCGCAGCTACCGTTCCGGCTGGGTTTTCCGCAACGAGAAGCCCGGTCCCGGCCGCTTCCGCCAGTTCATGCAGTTCGACGCCGACACGATCGGCACGCCGGGCGTCGCGGCCGACGCCGAAATGACGATGATGATGGCCGATGTGATGGAAGCGCTCGGCATCAAGCGCGGCGACTACGTCATCCGCGTCAACAACCGCAAGGTGCTGGACGGCGTGCTCGAGGCGATCGGCCTCGGCGGTGACGAGAATATGGGCCGTCGGCTGACCGTGCTGCGGGCGATCGACAAGCTGGACAAGCTCGGGCCGGAAGGCGTGCGGCTTCTCTTGGGACCGGGGCGCTGGGACGGCGGCAAGGAAGGCGAGGGCGACTTCGCCAAGGGCGCCGGACTGAACGATGCGCAAGCCGAAGCGGTTCTTCTGGCGACCGCGCCCAATGCGCAGGCCGGCCAGGATGCCAGCGTCAGTGCGAACGCCGTTTATCAGCAGGGCGTTGGCGAGCTCGCGACCATCGAGGCCCTGGTCAGGGCGGCGGGATACGGCGAAGACCGCGTCGCCATGGACCGCTCCGTGGTGCGCGGCCTAGAATACTACACCGGCCCGGTCTTCGAAGCCGAGCTCCTGGCCGAGATCCCCAACGAGGATGGTCAGATCGTGCGCTTCGGTTCGGTCGGAGGCGGCGGGCGCTATGACGGGCTGGTGTCGCGCTTCCGCGGCGAGCCGGTGCCGGCGACCGGTTTCTCCATCGGCGTTTCCCGGCTGATGACGGCGCTGAAGAACCTCGGCAAGCTCGACAGCCCCGATGTGATCGCGCCGGTCGTCGTGCTGGTCATGGACAGGGACACCGAAAGCCTCGGCCGCTACCAGAAGATGGTGGGCGAGCTGCGTGCCGCCGGCATCCGTTCCGAAATGTATCTCGGCGGCGCCGGCATGAAGGCGCAGCTCAAATATGCCGACCGTCGCGGCTGCCCGGTCGCGATCATCCAGGGCGGCGACGAGCGCGCCAAGGGCGAATTGCAGATCAAGGACCTGATCGAAGGCGCGCGCCTGTCGGCCGAGATCACCGATAACGCCGAATGGCGTGCCGCCCGCCCGGCGCAGGTCACGGTGGCGGAAAGCGAGCTGGTGGCAGAGGTGAGGAAGATCCTGGCGGCGCAGGCAGCCGACCGCGCGAAGGGTGGCGCTTGAGCACCCCCCTCTGGCCTGCCGGCCATCTCCCCCGCAAGGGGGGAGATTGGATGTCGCGTATGCTTTCGCCAATCTCCGTCGTGGCAGAAAAGGCGCTGCGCTCGAAGCTGCCGATCTCCCCCCTTGCGGGGGAGATGTCCGGCAGGACAGAGGGGGGTGCCTCGCGCCCATGGGCTCTATGACCTCCCGCTATCCCGCCATCGCGGCCGACATCGCCGGCCTCTTCGCGACCCGCGACACGCATGCGGTGGAGGTCGCCGTGCTCCAGCCGGCCGATCCGTTCCTCGACATGGCCGGCGAGGATTTGCGCCGCCGCATTTTCCTGACCGAAAGCGAGACCGGGCAGACGCTCTGCCTGCGGCCGGAATTCACCATTCCCGTCTGCCTCGATCATATCGCCAGCCAGGCCGGTACGCCGCGTCGCTACTCCTATCTGGGCGAAGTGTTCCGCCAGCGCCGCGAAGGCGGCAACGAGTTCTTCCAGGCCGGCATCGAGGATCTCGGCGACCGCGACACGGCCGCGGCCGATGCCCGCTCGGTGGCCGACGCGCATGCGCTGCTGTCGCTGGCGCTGCCGGGCCAGACGCTCTCGATCACACTCGGCGACCAGGCCATCTTCGAGGCGGTGCTGGCGGCTCTCGGCCTGCCGCGCGGCTGGCGCATGCGGCTCGCCCGCGCCTTCGGCTCGGCGCCGATGCTGGAGGCATCCCTTGCCGATCTCGCCAACCCGCCGCGCAACAGCCAGCTCTCCGGCCCGGTCGCGGCACTTGTGCTCGACGGTGACCTGGACGGTCTCTCCGCGCATATAGCCGGCGGCATGGAACAGGCCGGCCTGTCGGCTTCGGCCGGACGCGCGCCGGCCGATATCGCGCGGCGGCTGATCGAAAAGGCCGAGCTGCGCAGCGTGCGGCTGTCCAACGAAGCCTTCGCGGCGCTGAAGACCTTTCTGGCGATCGACGTGCCGCTCGACGGCGCGGCCCAGGCGCTCGAGAGTTTTGCCGGTGCCGCCGGGCTTTCGCTGGGAGCCGCGCTGGAAAAATTCGCGGCGCGCGCCAAGGCCGTCGAGGCGAACGGCCTGCCGGCGCAAAAGATCCGCTATGACGCCGCCTTCGGCCGCCCGCTCGATTATTACACCGGCCTCGTCTTCGAGATCGCGGCGCAAGATGGTGAAAGGCCGCTGGCCGGCGGCGGCCGCTACGACCGGCTGCTGACGCTGCTCGGCGCCAAGACGCCGATCCCCGGCGTCGGCTTCTCGGTCTGGCTCGACCGCATCGAGGCATTGCGGGAGCACGCGCCATGATCACGCTGGCGATCCCGTCCAAGGGCCGGTTGAAGGAGCAGGCGCTGGAGGTGCTGGCGAAAGCCGGCCTCGCCATCAGCCTGCCCGGTGACGAGCGCAAATATCACGCCCGCGTCGAAGGCATGGACAATGTCGAGGTCGTTTTCCTGTCCGCCTCCGAAATATCGGGCGAGATCGGGCAAGGTGCCGTCGATCTCGGCATCACCGGCGAGGACCTCGTGCGCGAGAACCTCGCCGACTGGGAGGCGCGCGCCGAAATCGTCGCCCGTCTCGGCTTCGGCCATGCCGATGTCGTGGTGGCCGTGCCCGACATCTGGCTCGACGTCGAGACCATGGCCGACCTCGATGATGTCGCCGCCGATTTCCGCCAGCGTCACGGAAGGCGGCTCAGGATCGCCACCAAATACTGGCGGCTGACCCAGCAATTCTTCTCGCAGAAGCACGGTATCCAGGTCTATCGCATCGTCGAGAGCCTGGGCGCCACCGAGGGCGCGCCGGCGGCCGGCCTTGCCGATGTCATCGTCGACATCACCACCACCGGCTCGACGCTGCGCGCCAACCATCTCAAGGTGCTGGTCGACGGCGTCGTGCTGCGGTCGCAGGCGTGTCTTGTCGCATCGCGAAAGACGCGTTCCACGGCCGACGAGACGATGCTGCGCGACATAGCGGCCAGCATGGCCTCGGTGAAGGGATAGCTGGCGGCGGACAAATTTTGTTCTTGCTTTGTGCCGGCCACTATGCTACAAATACCGCTATGGTGATGATTTGCGCCCCCCGCCCTTCGAGGCGGGGTTTTTCGTTCTGCGCCATTCTCACGACCCTGCCATTCTTATGACCGTGGAAGGCGGCGCGGTCCGCCTTCGAAGCTTGGCCCTACCTTCGGCGGGATTTCCACCGTCCCGGCAGGCTGATAGGTTCGGATGTTCTGGGAGGAGAGAGCGATGCCGGTCAATCTCGACGAGCTGAAGAACGCCACCAGTTTGCGCGGACGCGGGGCGCGCGCCGGCAGCGTCTTTGTCGCGCCCGTCGACGGCAAGGCGCACGTCTCGGGCGAGCGTGGCGTGCCGCTGCTCAACAAGACCATTCCCGCACTGTTCTCCGACACGGCCGGCAAATACGGCACGCTCGATGCCGCCGTCTTCGTCGGCCAGGACAAGCGCTTCACCTGGAGCGAGCTGTCCGACACGGTGGATGCGCTGGCCGCCGGTTTCCTGGCGCTGGGCCTCGAAAAGGGAGATCGCGTCGGCATCTGGTCGCCCAACCGCTGGGAATGGCTGGTGACGCAATTCGCCACCGCCCGCATCGGCCTGATCCTGGTCAACATCAACCCGGCCTACCGGCTCACCGAGCTGGACTATGCGCTGAACAAGGTCGGCTGCAAGGCTCTGGTCACCGCGGCCAGCTTCAAGACCTCGGATTATCTCGGCATGATCGAGACGCTGGCGCCGGAGATCGCGACGGCCACGCCCGGCAAGCTCAGGGCACAGAAACTGCCGGCGCTCCGGATCGTCATCCGCATGGGCGAGGAGAACTCGCCCGGCATGTTCAATTTCGCCGATGTGCTGGCGATGGCGGGGCGCGACGAGCATGACAGCCTCGACCGCATCTCCGAAGGGCTGAAGCCGGAGGACGCCATCAACATCCAGTTCACCAGCGGAACCACGGGCGCGCCCAAGGGCGCGACGCTGACCCACAACAACATCCTCAACAACGGCAATTTCGTCACCTCGGCCATCAGGTTGACGGTCGACGACCGGCTTTGCATTCCCGTGCCGCTCTACCATTGTTTCGGCATGTCGATGGGTACGATGGGCTGTGTCACCAAGGGCTCGACCATGGTGTTCCCTGGCGAGGGCTTCGATGCCGGCGCGACACTGAACGCGGTGGCGCAGGAACGCTGCACCGGCCTCTACGGCGTGCCGACCATGTTCGTCGGCCTGCTCGACCATCCCGATTTCGCCGCCTTCGACCTGTCCAGCCTGCGCACCGGCATCATGGCCGGCTCGCCATGCCCGATCGAGGTGATGAAGAAGGTGGTGTCGCTGATGCATATGTCCGAAGTGACCATCGCCTACGGCATGACCGAGACCAGCCCGGTCTCCTTCCAGAGCAGCGTCGACGACCCCTTGGAAAAACGCGTCTCGACTGTCGGGCGCGTTCATCCCCATGTCGAGGTCAAGGCCGTCGATGCCGATGGCGCAACCGTTGCCGTCGGTGCGCCGGGCGAACTCTGCACACGCGGCTATTCCGTGATGAAGGGCTATTGGGACGACGAGGACAAGACCCGCGAGGCGATCGATGCCGACGGCTGGATGCATACGGGCGACCTCGCCACGATCGATGCCGAGGGCTATTGCAACATCGTCGGCCGGGTCAAGGACATGGTCATCCGCGGCGGCGAGAACGTCTATCCGCGCGAGGTCGAGGAGTTCCTCTACCGGCACCCCAAGGTCAGGGAGGTGCAGGTGTTCGGTATTCCCGACGCCAAATACGGCGAGGAGCTCTGCGCCTGGATTGTGCTCAAGCCCGGCCAGATCGCCACCGAGCAGGAGATTAAGGCCTTCTGCGCCGGCCAGATCGCGCATTACAAGATCCCGCGTCACATCCGCTTTCGCGCCGAATTGCCGATGACGGTGACCGGCAAGCCGCAGAAATTCCTGATGCGCCAGGCCATGGTGGAGGAGCTGGGGTTGGTGGCGCAGAAGACCGCGTGAGGGGAGCGCGGGGCGGGAAGGTGCGGTTGCCGAGACGAGTGTGAATGTCGCATTTCGGGGCCGAAAGCGGACTGGCAGGTTATAGGCAATGCGCCTGCCAAAGTGGACAATCGCTGGGGTGGTTGAATGGCCGATTGCTGCTGCGCCGCGCCGATTTGATCGACCCATATAGCGTGCGAACGGCCGTCCCTCAGCCGGCTTGCAGTCGCCTAGCCGTCTTCCGCGAAGTGGGTGCGAATTTCCGAGCGCGCGAGCCGCTCTGGAAGTTTGCGATCGGTGGTGGAACCAATTTCTCGGACTTACGTTGCAAATAGCTATTTGCGGCTCTGCCGCGATATCGGGAACTGAGCAGTGGGACTGTCTTGGCAACAAGGTCCTCTCTCGACGGGAGCCATCGGTCGGTTTCTCGTCCCCGGAGCGTTGCCCAAGAGAATGTTATATGTGGAACGGCTGCGCCGGCGCATGCGCGTATTGTTTGGCGGGGTTTGGGTTGCCGAAAGCGACGACGTTCTCCTACTGTTTGAACCCGCCCGCTACCCGGTAGCTTATTTTCCGGAGTCCGACATTTCAGCACATGTGTTGGAGCGGACAGAGCAGATCACCCAACATCCTGATCTTGGGTCTACTTCATGGTACACTGTCCGGGTAGGCGAGCAACACGTGGCCGCCAGAGGAGCGTGGCAACACACGAACCTCCCTGCCCATGCAACAGAACTCCAGGGACGATTGGCGTTCGCATGGCGCGCCATGGATGCCTTCTATGAAGAAGACGAACGAATCCTGGGTCATGCTGCCGACCCATACCATCGCGTAGATATTCGACAGAGTTCTCGTCACCTCGTGGTCCGCTACAACGACCGCGTCGTTGCGGATACCAGGCATCCATTGGGCCTTTACGAATCCGGGTTCGCTCCACGCTGGTATGTCCCTCGTGATGACATCCACGAGTCCTCCCTCACAGCGGTAAAGCTTCAGACGTTCTGTCCCTACAAAGGGCTCTGCAGCTATTATTCTATTGGCGACGCTCGTCAGGCGGCATGGTCCTACACCGACGCCTATCCCGAAGTCCGCCGCATTGCCAACCTTGTGTCGTTTGAGCCGGACATAGTTCCGGTCTTCCTCGACGACGTTCAGCTTCATCTCGAGCCTGGCCAGACGGTCGTCCCTCACGGTCCTGATCGAAATCTCGATGTGGCCGAGTTGGAGCGGGCACCTGGTGGAGGCCCCGAAATGATTGCCGGCGGCTAGCTACCGGTCGCGATTAAACGGAGCGGAGCATGGCGCGACTATTGTCCGTGAACGTGGGGCTTCCGCGCAACATCTCTTGGAATGACCGCACCGTATACACCGGCATTTTCAAAAACCCGGTAGCCGGACGTTGTCGCGTTGGCCGATTGAATTTGGACGGTGACGGTCAGGGCGACCTCGCCGGGCACGGGGGCGAGCAGCGGGCCGTCTTCGTCTATCAAATCGCATCATATCGCTACTGGCAGAAGCACCTGAACAGGACCGACTTCGTCTATGGTCAGTTCGGCGAAAACTTCACGGTCGAGGGCTTGCCAGACGATGCAGTTTGCATCGGAGATCGATTTCGTATTGGAGGCGCGCTTTTCGAGGTCACTCAACCTCGCGTCACATGCTACCGGGTTGGCATCCGCATGGACGAGCCCCGAATGCCGGCATTGCTGACTTCCAGCGGCCGGCCAGGATTCTACTTCCGAGTTCTGCAAGAAGGCGAGGTAGGAGCGGGCGACGAAATCCTCAAGGTGGGCGAAGCGAATGAACGGGTAACCGTCGCTGAGCTGAATGCACTGCTTTATTCACCGGAACATCCCCGCGTCGAATTGGAGCGCGCGGCGCGGATCAAAGCGCTTTCGCCAGGATGGCGGGGTTCTTTTGAGGCTTTGCTGCGCAGCCAATCGACCGGCGTAGAGAGCGGCAATGCCGGGCTCGCTCCGCCAGCCGCGTTACACCCTGCTGCTCCCGGATTTCAGCCGCTCGCGGTGGCTGATCTAGAGCAGGAGTCCGTGGACGTCGTCTCTCTGTCGATGCGGCATCCCGATGGAAAGCCGCTCCCGCCCGCTCTACCTGGTCAATATATCGTGCTGCGCCTTCGCCCGACCCGTTCCAGTGCTGCGCTATTTCGCAGCTACTCGCTCTCGGGCCCACTCTCGGAAGAGCGCTACAGAATCAGCGTCAAGATCGAACCGCACGGGACGGCCGGCCTTTTTCTGCGGGATCATGTGCGGATAGGCGATCTTGTCGACGTAAGCTCGCCGCGCGGAAGCTTTACATTGCAGCCTGGGCAGAGCCCCGTGGTTCTGCTCAGCGCAGGCATCGGCGCGACACCTCTTCTGGCAATACTATACGCGCTGGCGGCAGCCCGGGACACGCGGCAGGTCCTCTGGCTATACGCGGCTCGCGACAGACGGCACCATCCTTTTGCAGCCGAAGTCCGCCGTCTGATGGCCAGTCTCCCCCATGGTCGCAGTTATGTCTGCTATAGCAGGCCAGACCCGGTCGACAGACTCGGCGTCGATTTTGATGCAACCGGCCACCTATCATCATTGGTCTTCAATAGTGTCAGTATCCCGCAGGACGCGGACGTCTATCTCTGCGGACCTGTCGACTTCATGGCAGACATGAAAGAGGCGCTAGCCGCATCGGGCGTCGCCCCGGATCGCGTTCGTATCGAGATCTTCAACGGGAGCGAGCCGCTGAACCCCGGTGTTGTTGCCAGCGAGCGGCGCGCGCCACATCTGCCGGAAGGCGACACCGATGCCGGTCCGCTGGTCTCCTTCGCTCGAAGTGGTGTAGCCGCCCATTGGAACCCTTCAGTGTACCGGAGCATTCTGGAGCTGGCAGAGGCCTGTGACGTTCCCTCCCGGTGGTCATGCCGAACCGGTGTTTGTCACAACTGCGAAAGTGGGTTGATATCAGGCGCGATCGCCTATGAGCCTGAACCGCTTGAAAGGCCGGCCGACGGCAACCTTCTCATTTGCTGCTCGCAACCGACCCGTGATCTAGTCATCGATTTGTAAGCTAATCGAAGGGGACGGACTATGAAGTCTGGCACAGCCGCGTTCGGAATATTATCGCTTGAGGTTGTCACACTGCCGATAAGCGATATCGATCGTGCGCTCCGGTTTTATGTGGACCGGGTCGGCTTTGCGCTCGATGTCGACTATGCGCCGAACACCACCTTCCGTGTGGTCCAGCTCACGCCGCCTGGCTCCCACTGCTCAATACAATTCGGCAAAGGCGTTACGGACGCGCCCGCAGGGTCGCTTCGCAACATCTATCTTGTCGTTACGGATATTGAGACTGCGCGAAGCCGGTTGCTCGAACGCGGAGTGGAAGTCAGCGAACTCAAGCACAAGGCTCCGATCGACGGCTGGGGTGGAGCGTTCGCCCCAGGTTTCGACCCCAACCACCGAGACTATGCCAGCTTCGCGGGCTTCTCGGATCCAGATGGCAACACTTGGGTGCTGCAGGAACGGGGACACCCTGATGTGTGATGCGCGAGCAGCGCTGTGAAATCGCAAAAACGCTGCGGAGTTAGGCCTACTTTTGTCAGTTTCGCCGCGTTTCAGCCATTGGCGGTTCGGGATTCAAATAGCCGAGCAGACAGCAGATGCAGAGACCCAAGCCCGCAAGGGGGTACTTCAGCGCAATCATTGCAGCCACGCCGAAGAGGGCCAAGGTCGTAAGGATCGGACGCGCATGAGCCTGCGTACTTTGGGCGAAATCTTGACGCTGCTTCGCCGATCGAGCAGCTCCCAGATCAGCCCGATGTAGGTTGCATTCACCAGAGAGAAGGCGGCTGCGTAAAAGGCTACGGGCTGCGGCTCGAGTTCGCTCACCGCCATCCAAGCAGTGGATAGCGGAGCAGTGAGATCGAAAACAAATGCGCGAAATTGAACCACATGAGGTGCGGTGTCGTCTCGCGAGCGTAGCGCATGAGGTAGTGGTGATTGGCCCAGACGATGGCGATGAAGATGTAGCTCACGGCGTAACTCAGCCACGTCGGCCACAGGGATAGCAACGCAACGAAAGTCGGCTGACCGGGTGGTCTCAACTCCAGCACTAGCACGGTGATGAGAACGGCGAATACGCCATCAGAGAACATGCTCAGTCGTTTCTAGAGTCGCAGGGCAAGATATTTACGTCAATTGGCTGTCGACTTACCTATCTCGGCTCGGAGTTCCGGCATTCAGGGTCTTGCGAGATAGCGTCTTCCCGTGCCACTCAAACCAAGCGCCAATCGGGAAGGCAATGAAGATCGATGATCCGCTCGGATCCGGCTCACATCTCTGCCGCCATGAACGCAGACGAAAACGACCACTTTCGGGAACGTTTGAAGTTTGCTGAATGGCGGGAAAGAGGCGCATAGCAGCCGTCCAACAAACGCGCATTCGCCTTGCGCCGACCTCAAGCCTGGAGGGCACCGACCTCAGCCCTCACTCCTTCACCGCCCCCCCGTAGAGGGGGCTCGACGAAGAATGATAGAGCACCGGCAGCGGATCGATCAGCGCGCCTGCCATTCATAGACGTTCGGGCGCTCGGTAAGCGCGCCAACCGGCACGTCTTGTTTTCGCCTGCCACATCCGCTTCCGAGGCGCTCGCTCCGCGTGAACGGCTGAGCACTTCCCGCGCCGCGTCTAACGCGGGAAGTCTCCGTCTCTCCCGGACTTACGCCTTGGCGGCGTTCTGTGCAGCCTCGAACACATCGCGTGCGGACGTCGTACCGGCTACGTGCTCCGTACTCGCGACGCCGAGGTCCATCCATCCCGCGTTGACGGCCTCGAACATTTCTTGGGCAGGTCCGGAGTGGCCTTTCGGGATGCCGAATTGCTCGAAGGCTTCCGCCCACCCTGCACGCGGGATTGCAAAGGCTTTCACGTCGCGATTGAGGACCTCACCCAGCTGCCCCGCGACGTCATCGGCGGTGACCATCGAACCAACCTCGATGACGCGCTGGCCCGACCACGCCGGCCCGGTCAAAAGGGTTGCGACCTCCGCGCCTATGTCGTTTGTCGCGACCATGGTCGATTTCCGGTTTGTCGGATTGTAGTAGACCGGTAGCGTTCCGCCTTCGGCGACCTGCAAGCCGTAGAGGAAGTTTTCGAAGAACCCGCCGGCGCGCACAAATGCGATTGGCGATTTCAGGTCGCGAAGACCTTGCTCCAGAAGCGACAGGGCCGTGATCACCCCGTGCCCGCTGGTTCGGTTCGCGCCCATCGACGAAAGCGCAACCACTCGCGGCGGCGCTGCCTTGGTGAGCGCCTCGACATAGTTTGCAATCACGCCCTTTGCTTCTTTGTAATCGGGCGAGGGCGCCCAGACAGGGGGCAACATGACGAACGCGCCTTCGACGCCTCCGAGCGCTTGCTCGATGGCTGCCGGATCATTCCAATCGCCCTCCACCAGCTCCACGCCCTTGTTCGCCCAGTTGGCAGCCTTCTCGCGATTGCGGACGAGCGCGCGTACATCCTTGCGGTGCGCCAACAGATGTTCTGCCGTTGCGCCGCCAACTTTTCCCGTGATTCCCATGACTAGAAACATGTGTTTTCTCCTGATGTCGGGGGACAGGGTACTGCCCCGGTTGGTTCAATGGATGAGTGGTAGAATGGCCCGGACTCGGGGATCGCGCAGATAGAGGCCGCCCCACGCCAGCGCGCCCAGAAGCAGGGAAATGATCTCCGGCGGCGATCCCAACTCACCAATGCGGACGTGGGCGCAGATGGCACCGCCCAGAAAGCCCGTCACCAGGATCGCGCCTAGGACGGCGGTGGCCGGAATGGCGTAGAGGATGGCGCAGGCGAGTATGATCGGCCCCACGACACGGGTCAGGTCCATCGCGAACCCGGTTTCCTGCAACATGCCCGCGATCTGTGCCGGCGCGAAAAGCTGAATGGTGCCGTCTGCCACCAGAGCGATAACGACAAGCGCGCTCATGATCCGGCCGGCCCACAGGGCGCGATGCAAGGTCACGGTTTCGGCTGCCTGACGCGGGTTCATGGTTTCGGACACTTGTCGTTCTCCGATGGGGAGATCCCATATCCGAAACTTACTGTGCCTCCTGAGTGTGATAAACATCGAGAAAATGAACCAACTGTTCTCTTCTTGGAAAACAATACGAGGCACGAAATGCAGAATCTCGAGCACGTCCTCATTTTCATAACGGTAGCGGAAATGGGCAGCTTCACCCGCGCGGCCGATAGCCTGGGCATCCAGAAGGGGAGGGCCTCGACGGCGGTCCGGAAGCTGGAAGAAGACGTCGGTGCCAGGCTCCTGCACCGCACGACGCGCAGCGTGCGCCTGACGGAGGACGGGCGCGCGTTTCATGCCCGTGCCCGCGATCTGCTGGCTGAAGTCGATGATCTGCACTCGATGTTCGCCGGCGATCGCGTGGCGCTTCGCGGGCGCTTACGGGTCGATCTTCCGACCGAAGTGGCGCGCACGACGATCGTGCCGGCCTTGCCGGAGTTCATGGCGGCTCACCCCGAGTTGGAGCTGGAGGTGTCGAGTACCGACCGGCAAGTCGATCTGGTTCAAGAGGGGTTTGACTGCGTCTTGCGACTTGGTCCCATCGGAGACGAGACGCTGATTGCCCGCCCGCTGGGCCTGTTGCGCATGGTCAACGCCGCCAGTCCCGCTTATCTGGCGCGCTATGGCGTCCCTCGGTCGCTGGACGACCTCCAGCGCCAGGAACATCGGACAATTCATTTTTCGACGATGCTGGGCGCGAGACCGCATGGATGGGAATATCCGGACGGCGACGGCTACTCGACGCGTCAGTTGCCAGGCGCGCTACACGTCAACAGCGCGCAGACCTACGACGCTGCCGCCGTCGCCGGCCTTGGCCTGATTCAAGCGCCGCTTCTGGGGATTGGCCAATACTTGAAGAGTGGAGCGCTGGTGGAGATCATGCCCGATTTGCGTCGCCGGGCGATCCCCGTGTCCTTCGTCGTAGCACATCGCAGCAATCTGTCGCGCCGCGTCCGCGCATTCATGAAATGGATCGAAGATGTACTGGCGCCGTATCTCGAATAGCGGGACGAACATTTTCGTCCCGCCTCGAAATCAACATTCTGGGTATGTCTGCCGGTCGGCGGCCCGGCGGGCCAACAGAATGCGACACCGAAACCGGCGGGGCCGACATGAGATATCGCTGCTCGCAACCTATCCGGGGCCGCCCGTCTGGACGAAATCGGGGAGAGAGGAACCGTCCCTCTCTCCCCCAAGACCTCACGGGCGAACGCGGATGACCGTTTTCCCCGCGCGTCGCTCGGTCGAGTTGAAGGCGGCGATCGCCTCGTCGAGAGGAGCGACTTTGCCGATGTTCGTCCGCAGCCGTCCGTTCCGCACCCGCTGGACGATCTCGCTCAGCTGGGCACGATCGGCTTCGACGACGAAGTCGACCGCCAGGCCATCCACGGGCCTCGCCTCGGCCGGGCCGACGACAGTCACCATCGTGCCTCCGGCTCGGATCAGCGCCGCGGACCGCTTCTGGATGTCGCCGCCGATGACATCGAACACCAGATCGACGCCGCGCACGTCTTCGAGGGCGTCGTTCTCGAGGTCGACGAATTCATTTGCGCCGAAGTCGAGCGCCTTCTGGCGGTCGGCAGGGCGGCCCGTGCCAATGACGTGGGCGCCGGCCTCTCGTGCGAGCTGCGTCACCATCGACCCGACGGCGCCGGCCGCACCATGCGCAAGGACGCTCTGCCCCGCCTGAAGACGGCCGTGCTGAAACAGTCCCTGCCACGCGGTCAGGCCCGAGATCGGCAGGCTAGCGCCCACCGTGAAGTCGAGATCGCCCGGCAATGGCGCGAGGTTGCGGGCCTCGATGGCGATATACTCCGCCAGGGTGCCGTCGCGATACCAATCGGCGAGGCCGAACACCCGCTGGCCTACCGACAGTCCCGTCGTACCGTAGCCCAGGGCGGTGACCACCCCGGCCAGCTCGTGCCCGGGGATCGATGGCGTCCGGTCGCGATCGACGCGATCGGTCCAGGTCGAGGGCCACGTCAGCTCGGTCGGGACGAACCCCGACGCATGAATCTCGACGACGACATCGTTTATCGCCGCCTGCGGCTCGGGCCGCTGCACCAATTTCATCCCGGCCGTTCCTGCAGCCTGGTCCGTCACTACGATCGCTTTCATGGGAATTGTCTCCTCAGACATTTGTTGGTTCGGGGTAATTTACGGGCGTGGAAGGACTTTTCGATCTCTCATGCAATCAGCCATTGGCGCGGCGCCTTCCACGAGAGCGGCAGTTCTTGCCATCCTCGTCTCCGTAAGATCTGGAGTTGCCGGGGATTATGCAAAGTCCAGGACATCGGCCACCGGCATGCGCGGCTTCTGCGGCCAGTTGCCGGCTCGCTCCGGCCCGACGGTCAGCAGCATGACCGGCACTTCGTCTTCGGCCAGGCCGAACTCGCGGTGCACCGCCTCGGCGTCGAAACCGATCATCGGCGTCGAACCCATGCCCAGCGACCGGGCCGTGTAGATGATCGCCGCGGTGCCAAAGGTCGCGGAGCGTACCGCCTCGTCGCGCTGGCGCCGCGGCTGATCGTCATACAAACCGCGAGCGGGGATCTCCCATTCCGGCACCAGGTGCGCCGGCATGATGCCGGCCTCCACCACGGGCGCCAGGCGGGCTGGGACGGTGCTGGCATCGGCCAGCCTGCCGATGATGATGAAGGTCACGGCCGCATCGGTGATCGCCGGCTGATTCCAGGCGATCGGGCGCAGCCGTGCCTTGGCTTCCGGCGAGCGTACGGCGATGAAGCGCCAGTTCTGCAGGTGGAAGGAGGTTGGCGCGGACGTGCCGATACGCACCAGGTCGCGGATTTGGTCGTCGCTCAGGGTGGCAGCGGGATCGTAGTACTTGGCGGCGCTGCGGCTTAGGATCGTTTCGATGACGGCATTCGTCGCGAAAGCGTTTTCGCTCTTCCCGGTTTGCGCGAAGATCTGGGCGGCTACGCGGGTTGCGGGTCCGGTGGTGGCGAGGCAGTTCATTGGATGGCTCCCTTATCAAGTGATTGCGGAGCCTAATCTACGGGGAAGAGTGATTATTTCGAGGCTGAATTAGCTCAATATGATGCGCGAAAGGATCAAATTGCGCTTTCTCGATTCCGGACCGCGCGTCTTACTCGCCCTTGTGCGCCAGTCGCCGCCACTCCCCCGGCGTCATCCCCGTCCTTTCGGCGAAAACACGCCGGAACGCCGAAACGGATTGATACCCGACGGTCTCGGCCACGGCCTCGGTGCTGATCGCCGGCTTCTTCAACTCGTTGGCGGCCAGGCTCATGCGGAGATCGGTCAACAAATCGAGCGCGGAGCGACCCAGCTTGTCCTGGAACTGGCGCATGAACGTAGCGCGCGACATCCCGCACAATTCGGCCAGATCGGGCAGTTTCCAAGGCCGTGCCGCATCGGCGAACATCGCGGAAATGGCTGGAGCAAGCCGGGGATTGCCGGCCAGGGCCAACAAGCCTTCGGGGGCTTTCCCGGATTGGCTCGCCGCGCGCAGTACCAGTGTGAACAGGGCCGAAGAAAGCGCGTTGAGAATGGCGCGTCCTCCGGCTCTGTCTCCGGCGGACTCCATTCGCATCAGCGTCACCAGACCGGCCAGTTGGCTGGAGGCGGAGCCGATGCCGTTTTCTTCATCGCCGTCCATGGACCGCGCCACCAGATCCGCAGGCAGGTAGTTGCGGACCAGCCGATCATGGGGCGGTGCGATAAAAAATCGCCCACACAGCAGATCCAGCTGCTCGCCCCGGCCATCATTCTCGCTCAGCATCCATCCGGCAGCCCCCCGGCGTTGCTGAGTAGGGATTGGTATTTGCCCGCTGCCGTCGTGCAGCACATGCGCCGCGCCGTGAGGCAGCAGCACAATATCCCCGCTCACCAGCTCCCTTGCTGCTCTCGTGTCCGGGTCCTCCAAAATGGCCCGGCCCCTGACGATGACGTGGTAGGGAATTTCGTTGGCGGCAGCCTTGCTCCAGGCAATGCGCCACGGCGCACCGTAGGCGCAGCGGACCTCGAGCTGGCCGGTAACGGTGATGATTTGCAAGAGATGGCTGAGCCAGTCCACTTCAGACATTGGACCTCGAAAACCGGAAATGGTGAAACATCTTATCGCAATTGTGCACTGGTTCTATCTGTCGCTCACATTTCCAAACCCGGCTACGCTTGCGCCTGGATCGCGAGCGAGCCACCGGAGCGCCCCACGATCGGAACAGGGGCCTGTATCAGGCGCCGCGGCCGAGTGCAGGTTCCTTTCGCCTTTCAAAACGGATGCACGACCCAACCGCGCAGGCTATATTGTCCCATCGGGCCGACGTCATCGAAGGGGAGGGCATGACATGCAGGCAATGCCGATAGCGCATCACGCCGCGCAACCCGAGGTCGGGCCCTCCTTGACCGGCTATCCGGCCGCCGTCCTGTGCTGGCTGCTTTCGGCTGGCGTCTATATCGCGGCCAAATGGGTGGCGCCTGAAATGCCACCCTGGGGCCTCTGCTTCTGGCGGCTGACGCTTGCCTGCGCCATCCTGCTGCCGATCGTGCATCGTCATCACGAGGCGATGATCGGACTGTTGCGAACGCGCGTCGTGGAGGTCGTCGCGGTGGGGGCGATCGGCCTCACCCTGTGCCAAGGTATGATCTACCATGGCCTCAACGACACCGACGCCACCACTGCCGGCATCATCATGGCGCTGTCGCCTGTCATGACGATGGTGCTCGCCCGTTTCGTGCTTGGCGAGCCGCTCGGGCTGTGGAAGTCGCTAGGCGCGCTGGTTGCGCTCGCCGGGATGATTTTCATCGTTGCCCACGGCAACCTGACGGCGCTGCTGCAACTCAAGTTCAACGCCGGCGAGCTGTGGATCGTCGGCAGCGCGTTCTGCTGGGGCCTGTACACCGTGCTTTTGCGCCGTGCCAAATTCGGCATCGAACTCCTGCCGATGGTCGTGCTGCTGCTCGGCGCTGGTGCGCTGGTCGCCTTGCCGTTCCATGTGTGGGAATTGTTCAACGACGAACGCTCCGCCATGGACGTCCACAGCATTCTCGCGCTCGCCTATCTGGCAGGTCCGGGCGGCGCCTTGATGTACTATCTCTACAACAAAAGCGTGGAAACGCTCGGCGCGAGCCGAGCGAGCATGCTGCTCTACCTGCAGACGGTGTTCGTCGCTGTGTTAGCCTAT
Organism: Mesorhizobium sp. B2-2-3; assembly: GCF_006442405.1. Classification (NCBI taxonomy): domain Bacteria; kingdom Pseudomonadati; phylum Pseudomonadota; class Alphaproteobacteria; order Hyphomicrobiales; family Phyllobacteriaceae; genus Mesorhizobium; species Mesorhizobium sp. B2-2-3. The sequence goes on from NZ_VFWC01000005.1 coordinate 83,932, forward strand.
CTGCTGCTCGGCGAGGGCTTGCACGATTACGATCTGGTCGGCGCGGCCTTCATCGTCACCGGCATCGTACTCGCCACCGTGGTCAAACCCAGGCCAGCTCAACCACGCGTGGCGTAGATAAATCGAAGGTCAGGACGGTTCACTGTCGAAACAGGCGCGCAGCAAATGCAACCCTTCTTCGATGCGGGGCGTCGGAATGGCGCCATACCCCAGCATGATGCCGGCTCGCGGTATGGCGTTCACGGCGAACCGTGACAGGATCTGGACGGCGACGCTCCGATCGGCTGCGCGGCGCGCGACCTCGGCGATCTGGTCCGCCGACATTTTCCGGGCAAGAGCGGTGAGATGGAGCCCCGTTGTCGATGGGATGAGTTCGAGATGATCGGCAAAATCATTGGCGATGGCGTTCGCGATGATCTGGTGCCGTTCCCGGTAGATTGCGTTCACCCGACGGATGTGACGCGCAAAGGCGCCCTCATCGATGAAGCGCGCGAGCGCTGCTTGCGCCGGGGTCGATGAATGCCAGTCGCTGACGAATTTCGCTTTGTGCACGGCCGCTCGCAGCGATGGCGGCGTCAATATGAAGCCCAGCCGAAGCGTCGGCAGCATTGTCTTCGAGAAGGAGCCGACGTAGATGACCCGGCCTTTTGCGTCGAGCGTCTGCAACGGCTCGAGGGGACGGCCTCCGAAACGGAACTCGCTGTCGTAGTCGTCTTCGATGATGGCCGCGTTATTTCGCTCGGCCCAGGCCAGCAGCGCCTGCCGGCGCGGCAGCGTCATCGTCACCGAAAGCGGAAATTGATGAGACGGCGTGACATACACGGCTCGGACTCCGCGCGGTAGCGCATCAACGACCAGGCCCTGGCGATCCACCGGTACACCGACCACACGAATACCCAAGGCCTTGAACAAATGCCTCGGAGGACCGTAGCCCGGATCTTCAATGGCAATTGCATCGCCCGGTGCCAGCAGGACGCGGGCCAGGACATCCAGTGCCTGCTGCGTACCGTTTGTGACAATGATGTCGTCCGCAGCCGCCCCGATCCCTCGGGAGATGCCTATGTGCCTGGCGATTGCGACCCTGAGATCGTGATGTCCGGCGGGATGCTCGTAAGTGCCGGCGGTCGCTTCGCCCGAACGCAGCGCCCAAACCACCGACCGCCGCAACGCCCCGTGCGGAAACAGCGAAGCATCGCAAAACCCGGCGTGAAAGTCGAACCGAACCGGCTCGAATGCGGGTGGTGGGGCTATCGCCTCCCAGATCTGGCGTGGCTGGAGCACGCCGGTAGATCGGCGTCCGGTCTTTTCTCGCCCGGCCGGCACGACCAATTCGCTGATGAACGTCCCAGACCCCTGCCGGGATGTCACGAACCCTTCCGCGGCGAGCCGTTCATAAACCACGGTCACGGTGGCACGCGACACGGCAAGCGTCCGCGCCAGTTCGCGGCCAGGCGGCAGAGGGTCGCCGGGCCGCAGCCGTCGATCCAGAACGGCGCGCCGTATCTGACGATAAATCTCGCCGCTGAGATTCTTGCGCCCGACCAGGCTTATGTGAAAGGTGGTCATTGTTCAGCAACTGGAATTGGTCTGACGCAGGCACTGGAATTCAGCCTGCCACCAGTCCTCCTGCGTCCTGCCGGCTTAGCGGCAGCGCCTTGCAAGTGTCGTCATGCCAATTGGAATTGGACTGGCCAAGAATCCATGAATTGGCACTTCTATCGGTCCTCTAGCCTCCTTACCATTGCTTCGGCGGCAAGGGAAGAAGCGGATGGCTGGCTATGGGAGGCTGAAATGCCTCGAGCGGAGACTCGAATCCATCACCCGTCGAGCGTGCGACTACCTTGGTCTGTGCCGAAAACCACAGTCGCGGCCCTCAAGACTTGGCAATTATCCGTCTCAAGAGGTCGGGCAATCGCGGATTTGTCCCCCGAGCTGTTGAGGGACATTCGGACCACGGGGCCGATCCTACGCCGGTCGCCACGGCTGACCCTATTCGCGCCATCGGCGCGGCCTTGCGAGCACAAGGCCGCCGCCGCTTGCTGGTGGACCATTCGATCGGCGGCATTTTCGAAACCCGCGCCGTCGAGACCACCGCGCGGCTCGAAGCTGCGAACCAACCGTCAACATTTTGGGGAGAGTGCCATGCCCAACCATCAGCGCTCTGCTACGCGCACGACAACGCTTGCCCACCAGCCCGGTTCGATCCCGGGCGAGACAGGGCTGCGCGCGGCCGACCGACCAATCGTCACCAAGCAAGAGCTTCCTTCCGCTGTCCCACTGATGGCGCTTTCGACCGGTTTCTGGGCCTTCAAGACTCTGGCCGCCGCGCACGAGTTGGACCTCTTCAGCCGCCTTGCGAGCGGCGCCGCCATCACGGTTGCCGGTTTGGCGGAAGCGCTCGGCCTGCATCAACGACCGGCCGAGATGCTGTTGACCGGCTGCGCTGCACTTGGGCTCCTGGAGAAAACGGACGGCCGCTATCGCAACACGCCCTTAAGCGAAACTTATCTCGTGAAGGGTAAGCCGTATTACTTCGGTGGCTTCGTGCAGATGGCCGACAAGCGACTCTATGCGGGCTGGGGAAGGCTTGCAGAGGCGCTGCGCACGAACCGGCCAACCACATGGGATCCGGCAGTGCAATCCTCGATGTTCGAGGGCGAGGATCCTACGATGCTGGCGCTTTTCTGGGAGGCGATGCATTCGCTTTCCACGATGACCGCGCGCAAGCTCGGCGAAGCCGTGGATCTCAGTCATTTCCGCCGCCTCCTGGACATCGGCGGCGGATCGGGCGCGTACGACATCGAGCTTTGCAAACAATATGGGGCGCTGCGTGCGACCGTGTTCGACTTGCCGCATGTGGCCGCGATCGCCGCGGGAAAGATCGCCGAGGCCGGCTTGACCGACCGCATCGAGACCGCGGACGGCAATTTCTTCGAACAGCTTCCCGGGGATCACGACGTGCATCTCCTGTCGATGATCATGCACGATTGGGACGAGGCGAAGAATCGCGCCCTGCTGCGCCGATCCTTCGAGGCTTTGCCAAGCGGCGGCGCGGTCGTCATCAGCGAGCTTCTCGTCAATGATGAAAAGACCGGCCCGGCGCCGGCCGCGCTGATGAGCCTCAACATGCTGATCGAGACGGAAGGACGAAACTACACCCCGGCCGAGTATTCGGCGTGGCTCGAGGAAGCCGGATTCAGGCACGTCGAGACGGTCTGGTTCGATGCTCCCGCCGCGAACGGCGCCGTGATCGGCCGCAAACCGTAAGGCGCAACGTAGAGCGGATCAGGTGCGCCGCAATCGGCTGGCCGGGCTGCGTAACGGCAGCCCCCGACGGGAGCACGACAAAGGTCATAGGAGAAGCCAAGAACAACCAAGGGAGAAAACCATGTTTCCAGCGTCAGTTCGTCTCGCATTGCTCACGGCCTCGGTCGTCGCCCTTCCATCATACGTCGCCGTGGCCGACGACGCGCAGGTCGCGCGTGGCGAGTACCTGGTCACGATCGCCGGCTGCAACGACTGCCACACGCCCGGCTACTTCTTCGGCAAACCCGATATGTCGCGCTTTCTTGGCGGCTCGGATGTGGGCTTTGAAATACCTGGCGTCGGTGTCTTTCCCGGTCGAAACATCACGCCCGACAGGGAGACCGGCATCGGCAGCTGGACCCCGGAGCAGATCGTCGCTGCGATCCAGACTGGCCAGCGGCCGGACGGCCGCACCCTGGCGCCGATTATGCCCTGGCCTGCTTTTGCGCATCTCACAGCGGACGATGCCATGGCCATCGCGGCGTTCCTGCAAAGCGTGAAGCCGGTAAGCAACAAGGTCCCGGGCCCGTTCAAGCCTGGCGACACGGTGTCGACATCCATGATGCGGATCATCCCGCCGGGCGGAACCGCTGCCGCTGCACCGAAATAGGCCGAAAACCGGCCTTCCACCGGACGTCGTGTTCGACGCCGCCCGGCGTCGTCCCGGAGCATGGCCAAAATGGCATCCGCGCCGGCCTCGCCATTCGCGGCCAGTCCCCACAACCATTTGCACACGCGGAACTGACGGCGGCAGATGCCGCATCCGCGCATCAACTGCTTCGTGCAAGCGCGCCGATGCTGTCGAGCAGCGGCTGTTGGTCGCCGACCCAAAACCAGTGGTCGTCACCGGCGATCTCGATGAACCGCGCGCCCGGGATCCCGGCGGCCAGGAGCCGCCCTGCCTCGACGCGCACGGCGCGGTCGCCGGACCGGTGCAGGACCACCGTCGGGGCCGAGACTTTTGCGAGCAGGGAACGGACATCGGTATCACGCAGCGCTTCGAGCAGACCCGCGACCGCGCCGGGGCTGGAGGCTGCCCTGAGCAATCCCGCCCACCAGGTCTCCGCCTGGCGGTCTCCGGAGAGGCTGGGGGCGAAGGTCTCGATTTCCGCCGGGCCGCCCCAGCCGGCGATCAGCCGCTGCTTCCACAGATCGTATTGCGCGGCGGTCAAGGCGAAGGGATAGTCCGACGCGCGGCTGCCTTTCGCGAGCGAGCCCCACAGGACAAGGCCGATGAGCCGATCCGGATGATCGATGGCGAAACGGACACAACCCGGCCCGCCTTCCGAGGCGCCGATGAGCAAGGCCCGGCTGCTGCCGGCCGCGTTCATGACTGCCAGAATATCCTGCGCTGTCGTTTCGACTGTGGCACGGACACCGACACGGTCGGAAAGTCCCATGCCGCGCCGGTCGAACAGGATCAGGCGGCCCAAGCGCGAAACCGCTGATATCCAGGCGCGGCAGCGTCTGTCTTCCCAGATACGCTCGACATGCGAAATGAAGCCGGGAACAAGCACGATGTCCGTCGGTCCGCTGCCGACGATCTGATAGGCGAGATGGATGCCGTCCACTTCGACGTAGCGCGTCCTGGGCACGTCCAAAGTGACATCTTGAGTTGGCTCCCGCACCAGGGCAAGCGTGGCCGGGTCCGGCGCTACGCCGAGTTCGTCTCGTAACAGCCGGACACAGCTTTCGGCCTGGCGCTCGGCTGCCGCCCTGTCCCCGGCCGCCAGGTGGGCGCGGATCAGGTGACGGTGCGCACTTTCGCTCAAGGGGTCGAGTGCCGCCAGGCGCGTCGCATGCACCACCCCGCTGCGTGGTTCGCCGCCGGCGATCTTCGCTTCGATGGTACGCTCCAGCGTCTGCACCAGTCGGCTACGCAAGGCCTCGCGCCTGAAAAAGACCCATTCGTCGAATTCCGGACAATCCGGGAGTGAGAAGCCGCCGAGATAGTCGCCCTTATAGATGTCGGCCGCCTCGTCGAGCGGGCCGACATTGCAGGCATGCTCGAAAATCTTGGAGTCGAGCTCGACGAAAAGCGCCGGGTGTAGGCTGAGGGATGCCCCCGTGGCGGCGATGACCTCCGTGCCGAACGCGATGCGAATTTTATGCAGTGTGCGCCGAAGGCGTGCTCGTGCGGCTTCTTCGTCGGTTTCGGGCCACAGAAGCGTGGCGGCGACCTCGCGCGCCACGGGCCCGCCGGCCTCGGCGACATAGATGAGGAGCGCGGCCGCCTTGCGCAAGGCGAGCTCCACCGGCTGCCCGTTCAGACGGAACTCCGGAAACCCCAGAAGTCGGAACTCCAATCTTTCCATCGACCCGTACGCGGCCGAGCGGGGACGTTCAGGGGACGCCGGCCTTCTATCCATCCCACGACGTCGGGCCGATCGGGCCCGATCAGGAGACTCCTTGGAGCGAGAAATGTCACCGGTCAATACTCTCAGCCAGCATTGCACGTCCGAGGCCATTGCCGGGGGTGGCGTTCCCATCGGCGTCAAGAACGCAGGGAAAGGAGGCTGAGACATGTGCCAATCCTGTCTCTCCTGGTACGCACGCTGCATTGCTCCCTACCTCGTCCACGCCGGCTGTTCGGCAAACGTGTTCGCGCGCATGCGAAGGCGCCTGATCCCGCGGGCGCAGGGCATTGTCGTCGAAGTCGGCTTCGGGTCCGGCTTGAACCTTCCCTATTACGACGCCGCCAGGGTGGAGCGGCTGGTCGGCATCGATCCCGACGGCACAATGCTTGGCCTGGCCGAACCGAAGATCCGTTCCCTGCCGTTCGACGTCGACTGCATCCGGGCCAGCGGCGAAAGGCTGCCCTTGATCGATGACCTCGCCGACACGGTCGTCGTCACCTATGCCTTCTGCACCATTCCCGACCCTGACGCGGCGCTGACCGAGATCCGCCGCATATTGAAACCTATGGGCCGGCTGATCTTCATCGAGCACGGCCAGGCCGAGGGGCCGCGCGGCCGCAGATGGCAGGAGCGGCTGAACAAGCCGTGGGGACAGATCGCCGGCGGCTGTCATCTCAACCGCCAACCGCTGCACTTGATCCGAGAGGCGGGCTTCCGCATCGTTGAAGAGGAGCGCGGGCGGTTCCCGCTGCCCTTCTGGCAATTGGGAAGCCACTACGCCGGCGTCGCGGTGCTCCGACAGGGTGACGGGCCATCACCCCAGGCCAGATCGTGCATTACGAGGTCCCACGCACATCCGCTTCCGCGCGGAATTGCCGATGACGGTCGTCGGCATCCCGTTCCTGATGCGCGAGGTCACAGAAGATGGCGTGAGGGACAGCTTCTCGCACCGGAGTTAGCCGACATTCAAACCGGGTGCATCCACGTCTCAGATGGGGCTTTGCAACCCTTCTGTTATCAGCGTTCCGATCATTGAATCATAAACCGCGAGCTGAACGGCAGGCTGGCTGCGCCGACGGCTTTCGGGCTGATGGTCACCCGCGCTGGCAACGCTTGGACAGCGGCAAATTCCCGGCCGATATCGGCGCACAAGGCCTTGGCGATTTTCTGCGGCGCATAGCTGGACAGGAGGACCGTCCTGAACTCGACAAACTGGGTCAGCGCCGAGATCGATGCTTTCAGGCGGTTTGAGCATTCCCCCAGCCATTCGGTGTAGGCCTCTCCAAGATCAGGCCACTCAGGGCTGCTGCTCCAGATGATTTCGGACGAGCGTCCGCGCATGGCCAGTTCGCTTTCCAGGCGCATGAGGCCATGATCGAAGCTGGCACTGGAGTTTCCCTTATAGATCTGGTGGTTGAGGATGAGCCTGCTCTGCAGCCTAGCTCCGAGATAGAAGAACAAATAGTCGTTCAGCGGCTTTGCGACGCCGAACATGCTCTCACCGCCGGCCGCCGCGGTGATGTCGTTCTGGACGAAGACCGGCAGCTTGATCTGCTCTTCGATCTCGCTTTGCAAAGCCTTCAGGGACGTGCTCGATCCGTTGCCGGTTGCAGCCATGGCGTCGACCTCATCGGGAACGGCCAGCCCGATACCCGCGACCCGGCTGCGCGCCTCGACCGGCAGGCTCGTCATGGCTCGCCTGATCGTCGCAAGCAAATCGCCGCTTTTCGGAAACGGATTGGCTTCATCCGCGGGCAACTGCGTGTGGAAGCGCACGGTGCCGATGAAGTCGATGAGCGCGATGTCGATCCTGCGCCGGCTGAAGCCGACGCCGACCGCGTAGGCGCCTTCCGGGTTGAGTGAAAGCGGGATGGTGGGGGGCCCGACACGGCCGCGCTGCGCCTCGCCCTGCGAGACCAGCCCTTCCTGTTCGAGGGAGCGGACGATGACCGAGGCCGTCTGCGCCGACAGACCGGTCTTCTCGCCGATTTCCATCCGCGATATGCCCTCGTTCTGAAGCAGCAGCGACAGCACCAGACGCTCGTTGTAGCTGCGCACGCTCAACGCGTTCAGCCCGCTCGCACGATCGGCGATGCGCAAGGGATTGGGTGGTGCAAACCTCATGTCAGGCAAGGGTCGCCCCATCGGTAAGAGCGCATTGCCGGGCGGCGGTATGGTTGCTCATGTCGAGCGGCTCCAGCCGATCGCATCGACCGCGCGGGCGAGTGCGATTCCAAGCAGTCTGTGCGCTTCGGCATCGATGTGAAATCCGTCCGCTTCGCTGCAGGACACCACCGAGCCGGCATCGAAAAAGTGCAGTTCGAGCGAATCCGCCAGCACCTCGAACTCGAGCGCCAGCAGCCGCGATTTCTCCGGTGCGCCGGCGAAGATGGACTTCCACTCCTTGACGTCGTCCTGCATCGGCGGCGGTGCGACGATCATGATTTCGGGTGTGGTGCCGCCCGGACCGGGCGCCAGTTCCTTGATGTCGTAGACAAGGCAGCCGATGCCCATAGCCACTTCCGACGGCGGTTTGTTGAAGCGGATCTTGAGGTCATTGGTGCCGAGCATGATGATGACGAGGTCGAGCGTCGCATGGCTCTGCAGACAGGGGCGGAGATAGGTTCTACCGTTCTTGTGTGCCCCCTCGATCGGATCGTCGTGGACGGTGGTTCGACCGCTCAATCCTTCCTCGATGACATACCAGTCGGGGCCTAGCTGAGCGCGCAGTATCCCCGGCCAGCGCTCAGCCGGGCCATAGCGCTCGAGCGGCCCCTTGCCGGGGATCTGGCCGTGTGTGTTGGAGTCGCCGTAGCACAAGACTGATCGCATGATTTTCCCGCCGGGACTGACCGCGCGCCGGTGCAGGACGAGCGCTCTTCATGATGAATAGCGGAGTGGCGAAAGGCAAGCAACGGAATAGTCATTCAACATGACTAACTATTGACAGGTCAAACCCACTATGCTTCTAAAGTGCCCGGAGGAGTTCTCGACCGTCATCATTGTCCAGCCGAAATTGGGCCTCGACACAGATGTGTTCGGGGGCGGGAGAATTGCGTGCATAGGTCGGTTCGCGACGACAGGCATGCATCGGGAGAGCGTCTCGCGGCCCGTGCGCGTCCGTACGGCTGGAGCAACCACAAGGAGGAGTTCAATGTTAGGATTGCTGAAAACCGTCGGGCTGGGGATGCTCGTTGTATCAGCGCTTGCCGTAACGCCCCTGGCGCACGCGGAAGATATCAAGCTGATGGACGGCGTCGCGCCGCGCCACGACGACACGCGCATGACCGCGGCCGGCGCATTCAAGAAGGACCCCCCCTGGGTGATCGGAATGAGCGACTTCGGCGTCAACGCCAACACCTGGACCGTGCAGGTCGCGCATGAGGCGGAAAATGCCGCGGCAAAGGACAAGCGCATCTCGAAGTTCATCCTCCTCGATGCCGGCTTCGATCAGAAGAAGCAGGTAGCCGATATCGAGGATCTGATCGCCCAGCATGTCGACGCGATCATCGTTCAGCCGGTGACCAGCACGTCCGCCAACGCCAGCATTGCCAAGGCGGTCGCCGCCGGCATCCCCGTCATCCTTCACACCGGCCGCATCGATTCCGATGCCTACACCACCGAAATCCAAGGGGGAGCCGAGCACTTCGGCAAGGTAATGGGCGACTGGCTGGTGAAGACCGTTGGCGACAACGGCAAGATCTGGGTCTTGCGTGGCCTTGCCGGCCACCCGGAAGACACCAACCGCTACAACGGGCTGCTGGAATCGCTCAAGGGCACGCATGTGCAGATCATCGCCGAGGAGCATGGCGACTGGCAGTATGACAAGGCCAAGAAGCTGTGCGAGACGCTCTATCTGAACAATCCGCAGGTCGACGGCATCTGGTCGTCCGGCGCCGACATGACGCGCGCCTGCGTCGATGTCTTCAAGCAGTTCGGCACGCCGATCCCGCCGATTTCGGGCGAGGGCAACAATGGCTATTTCGGCCAGTGGATCACGGATGGATTCAAGTCGATCTCTCCGGAATACAGCCCGGCCCAGGGTGCTGCCGGCGTGCGCGCCGCTGTAGCCCTGCTCGAGGGCAAGCAACTCTACAAGCGCTATGTCTACAACCCTGATGGCTGGGACAAGGACAAGGCCGCGAAATACTATCGCGACGACCTGACGGCCAATGTCTGGTGGCCGAGCGAACTCCCCGAAGAAAAGCTCAAGGAATATTACGGCAAGAAGTGACACGCCGTGGCCGGCGGGGAGTGGACAAGCGTCCCCGCGGGCCCTTCCAGTGGTGAAGCGAGGGTTTAGTGGCCAATCTTATCGAGATGTCGCACATTTCGAAGGCATTCGGGGGAAGCAAGGCGCTCCACTCCGTTTCCCTCGATCTGAAGGCCGGCAGCGTTCACGCCCTGATGGGCGAGAACGGCGCCGGAAAATCGACCTTGATGAAGATCCTGGCGGGCGTGTATCAGCCCGATTCCGGCGGGATCTTCATGAATGGGGAAAAGCTCGATCTGAAGTCACCGCGCGCCGCGCTCGATGCCGGCATCTCGACCGTTTTCCAGGAACACTCGCTGCTGCCTAATCTGTCGATCGCCGAGAACATGTTTCTCGGCCGGGAGCCGACGAACCGGTTCGGCTCGATCGACTATTCCGCGATGAACAGCCGAACCGCCAAGGCACTCGGCGAACTCGGTCTCACGCTAGACTCCTCGCAACTCGTTTCCAACCTGACCATTGCCGAGCGGCAATTCGTCGAGATCGCGCATTGCATCCAGGCCGACGCCGGCGTGCTTATTCTCGACGAGCCGACAGCGGCGCTCAACGCGGCCGATGTCGATGTGCTCAACCGCAATATCCGCCGCCTGCGCGATAGGGGAAAGGCAATCGTCTACATTTCGCATCGCATGGAGGAAATCTTCGAGCTGTGCGACACTGTGACGGTGCTGAAGGACGGCGCACTGGTCGGCACCAGAACGGTGTCCGAGATCACCGCAGACGAACTCATCGCCATGATGGTCGGGCGCGAACTCCAGGACCTGTTCCCAGATCGCACGGGCGACAGGGGCGGCGAAATCCTGCGCGTCGAGAATCTCAGGATCACCGAGACATCGCAGCCTCTGTCGCTGACGTTGCACAAGGGCGAGATCGTCGCCCTCGCCGGGCTTGAGGGACAGGGCCAGCAGCGCTTCTTGCGCTCCCTCATCGGCCGCTACCATCCTTTTGCCGGGACGATTTCCATCAACGGCAAAACGCTCGACATGCCGCTCTCGACATCATCAGGCGTTCGCCATTTGCAGCAGCTGAAGGTCGGTTTCGTCCCCGAGGACCGCAAGGAGGAGGGGCTCTTTCTCGCTTTGCCGATCGCCCACAACATCGCCATCGGATTGCATTCGAGGCGACGCGAACTTGCGCCGGCGCGGCCCTATCGAAGCGTCATCGCCCGCATGATGGATGTCATGAACATAAAGGCGACAGGGCCGTCCGCTCCGGTCGGTTCGCTGTCGGGCGGCAATCAGCAAAAAGTACTGCTCGGCCGCTACCTCGCCGCGGATCTCGATCTTCTCCTGGTGGAAGAGCCGACCCGTGGCGTCGACATCGGCGCCAAGTCCGAGATCTACCATCTGCTGCGCGACTTCACCCGCAAGGGTGGCGCGGTGCTGGTGCTGTCGCGCGAGACGATCGAGCTGATCGGGCTGTGCGACCGCATCTATGTCGTCCACCACGACACAGTCGTGGCCGAAATGCCGGCAGCACAGGCGACGGAGCACAAGATCCTCGACGCGGCCCTGACGGGCGGCTCGGCGCGCCAGCACTAGGGGCCTTCCATGTATCGTAGCCTGTCCAACATCGTGAGTGGCCGGAACACACGGCAGGGCCAATGGGGTCTGCCATTGTTGGTTGCCTTGCTCATTTCGCTGTGGCTGTCGGTTCAGACGACGCAGTTCGCAACGGCCGAAAACCTTTTCAACCTGGTTGCGCAGGCGATGCCGCTGGTCATCGCGGCGGCCGGACAACTCGTTGTCGTGCTCGTCGGCGGGCTCGATCTATCGGTCGGCTCGGTCATCAGTTTCACGACGGCGGTGCTGGCGCTCGACCAGCCGGCGATCGTGCTGATCCCGGCGGTCTTCGTGCTGGCCGCATTCATCGGGCTGATCAACGGCCTGGCGATCACCCGTTTCAACGTCCATCCAATCATCGCCACGCTATCGACGCAGTACATTGTCCTTGGCATCACGCGCATCTTGCGTCCCGTCTCCGGCGGCACCGTTCCGGAGATCGTCATTGCTGCCGTCTCAGGCAGTTTCCTCGGTATTCCTTATCCGGTCTTTTGGGGAATCGTCGTGATGCTGTTGGCCTGGAAGCTGCTCTACGGATCGCGATACGGCCTGCATCTGTTTGCGATCGGCGGCGGCATCGCGTCGGGGGCCGAAAGCGCTGCCCGCAATTTCGGCGTCTCCGATCGCCGCAACATCATCCTCGCCTATGTGGTCTGCTCCTGTTTCGCGGCCGTTGCCGGTGTCTTCCTGGCCGGGCGCATCGTGTCGGGTGATCCAAATGTCGGGTTGCTTTTCGAACTCGACACGGTCACCGCCGTCGCACTTGGAGGCACCCAGCTTTCAGGCGGAATCGGCAGCCTGCACGGCACGGTGATCGGCGCGCTTGTGATGGCACTGCTGGCCAATGGCATGAACCTCGCCAACGTCTCGCCCTTTGTCCAGACGGCGATCAAGGGCGGCATTCTCTTGGCCGTGGTCGGGCTGCAATCCCGCAAGAAGATGGGGCTCTGAGCGATGACTGCCGTTCTCGCAAACCCGATCGCCCGGCGTCTGCTTCGCATACCGCCGTCCTACTTTGTCTTCCTCGTGCTTCTGGCCACGCTGTGGGTCGCACGGCCGAACATGCTCAACCTCAACATCATGGGCATCTTCATCAGGCAGATCGTTCCGCTCGGCATTCTCGTGCTGGGGCAGCTCGTCGTCATGCGCGTGAAGTCGATCGACCTCTCCGGCGGCGGCATCATCCTGCTGATCAACTATTTCATCTCGTCGGGCAGTTTCCCGGGCGCGTCGCTGCCCTTCTTCGTCGTACTGGCGCTCGCCACGGGCCTCGTCATTGGCCTGTTCAACGGCTTCATGATCGGCATCCGGCGGGTGTCGGCCGTCATAGTCACGCTGGCCGTCAGCATCATCCTGGTCGGACTGGTGCAGTTCCTGTCGAGCGGCAATCCACCCGGCGATGTGCCGAAACTGTTCAACGACCTCTACAACACGAAGTTCCTGTCGGTTCCGACGCCGGTGCTGTTCTGGATCATGCTGACCGCCGCGGTGTGGCTGCTTCTGTCGCAGACAGTGTTTGGTCGTTACGTGGCCTCTGTCGGCGAGAATGCCGAAGCCGCCCATTTTTCCGGCGTGCCGGTCCAGCGCACGGTCATCCTGGCGCATACGCTCGCCGGCCTGATCGCGGCGATCGCGGCCCTGGTACAGACAGGTTCAATCGCCGTCGGCAGCGTGCGCGTCGGTCTCGACCTGCCGATCCTGGCAGTCGCGGCGACAATCCTTGGCGGCGTCGCCTTCGGTCGCGGCGACGGCGGCGTCTGGGGACCTTTCTTCGGCTCGCTGTGCTTCGCGCTTTTGTTCGTCGTGATGACGGTGCTCGGCATCGACGAACCCGGCAAGCTCATCGCCCAGGGCGTCATCATCCTCGGTGCGGCGATCTTCTACGGAGTGCGCGTGCGAACCTCCTGAATCGAAACAAGGCAAGCCGGCACCGGCGTTAGGGCTGGATCGATAGATCTGCACGTTCAGACAACTGCAAACAGATGGAGAAACATGGATGTCACCGCCAAAAAACATCATGTGCTACGGCGACTCGCTGACCTGGGGCTGGGTTCCGGTCAAGGAAGGGTCGCCGACCTACCGCTACCCCTATGATCAGCGCTGGACGGGTGTTATGGCGGCGGCGCTGGGAGCGGGCTACCATATCATCGAAGAAGGGTTGAGCGCGCGCACGACCTGTCTCGACGATCCCAACGATCCGCGCCTCAACGGCGCCAATTATCTGCCCTCTGCCATCGCCAGCCATCTCCCGCTGGATCTGGTCATCGTCATGCTGGGCACCAATGACACGAAGTCCTATTTTCGCCGGACACCCTACGAGATCGCCAACGGAATGGCGAAACTGGTCGGGCAGATCCTGACGAGCGCCGGCGGTATCGGCACGCCTTATCCGGCTCCGAAGGCGCTGGTCATCGCGCCGCCGCCGCTGACCCCGATGCCCGATCCCTGGTTCGAGGGTATGTTCGGCGGCGGCCACGAAAAGTCCAGGGAGCTGGCCAGGCAGTACAAGGCGATGGCGGATTTCATGAAGATCGACTTTCTGAATGCCGGCGATTTCGTCACCACGGACGGTATCGACGGCATCCATTTCACCGCTGGCAACAACGCCGATCTCGGCCGCGCGGTCGCCGACAAGGTCAAGTCTATTCTTGAGCCAAGCCGCGCCAGCACCGCCGCCTGAAGTCGCGACGCCCGCCGGCTTGCGCAACGGGCCGGTTCGCAGGCGTGTCGCATTCTTCCTGTATGCCATTATGGACCCAACGATGAGCCCGGTCCGTAATTCTGCCCAACACGTTCCGTGGCACTTGACCCACTTGCTTTTATGAAGACGAGCTATCCACTCAAGCCGTTCAACAAGCGCACATTCGAGGTTTGCCTGGGCCGATAGCCAGCTTGGGCTCCTCGTCCTTCACACCGCCTGCACCGCCGCCGCCAATCCTCGGATGATCTTCGCCAGCTCCCTGCACTCATTGTGCAAGGTGCTGTTGCGCCGCCAGGCAAAGCAGATCGTGCGCTGCGGCATGGGTTCCTGGAACGGCACGATCTTGAGATCGGGGATAGTGCCGGCAGGTCCCGTGGCCATTTCCGGGATCAGCGTCACGCCGAGCCCGTGCGCCACCATCTGCAAGAGCGTGGTCAGGCTGGTGGCGCCGTAGCTTGCCATCGCCACCGGCCGCACATTGCCGCAGACAGCCAGTGCCTGTTCGCGCAGGCAATGGCCTTCCTCCAGCAGCATCAGCCTTTCCAGCGCCGGGCTTTCAGGCGGCACCGGCGGCGAGGCGAAAGCCGGATCGCCTGACGGCACGGCCAGGAAAAACCGGTCGGGGAACAAAGCCTCGGTCACCAGGCCGGGATGGTCGAGCGGAAGCGCGGCGATGAAAGCATCGAGCTTTTGCGACGCGATGTCCTCGACGAGCGAGGCGGTCACCGCCTCGCGCAGTTCGAGCATCAAGTCCGGGAAATGCATTTTCAGCTCGGGCAGCGCACGCGGCAAAAGATAGGGCGCGACGGTCGGAATGATGCCCAGCCGGAAGCGCCCTCCCATGGCAGGGCGGCCACGCCGGGCGATGGTCTCGACCTCGCGTATGTCGGAAAGGATGCGTTCGATGCGCGGCAAAAGGGCTGCCGCCTCGTCGGTCATGCGCACCGATTTGCCGCCGCGTTCGAACAGCCGGCAGTTCAGCCGCTGCTCCATTTCCGCGATCTGCGAGGACAGCGCCGGCTGGCTCACGCCTGCAAGTTTCGCCGCACGCCCGAAATGCAGCGTCTGCGCAAGTGCGTCGAAATAATGCATCTGGCGGACGGTTAGGCCTATCATAAGAAAATCCTATTGAAAGGAACAGGAAAGGCAATTTGTTTTTATCGGCAGGCTGGCCTAGTCTGGAATCATTCCAGGATGGCGGCGCTGGCTGCCCGGAACCCTCGGCAAAATTGGAGTGCAAGATGGACGCGAAAACCGACGACAACAGCGCGGGCAAATGCCCTGTCGCGCATGGACCCGGTGCCAGGACCAACCGTGACTGGTGGCCCAACCAGCTGGACCTCGGTGTTCTCCACCAGCAGTCGAACCTCTCCGACCCGATGGGCGAGGACTTCGACTATGCCAAGGAGTTCGCGAGCCTCGATCTCGACGCGGTGATCAAGGACCTGCACCATGTCATGACGGATTCGCAGGATTGGTGGCCGGCCGACTTCGGCCATTACGGGCCGCTGTTCATCCGCATGGCCTGGCACAGCGCCGGCACCTACCGCATCGGTGACGGCCGCGGCGGCGCCGGCGCCGGCCAGCAGCGTTTCGCACCGCTCAACAGCTGGCCTGACAACGCCAATCTCGACAAGGCGCGCCGCCTGCTGTGGCCGGTCAAGCAGAAATATGGCCGCAAGATTTCCTGGGCCGACCTGCTGATCCTCACCGGCAATGTCGCCCTGGAATCGATGGGCTTCAAGACCTTCGGCTTCGCCGGCGGCCGCGCCGACGTCTGGGAACCCGAGCAGGACGTCGATTGGGGATCGGAAACCAAATGGCTCGACGACGAGCGCTACTCCGGCGACCGCGAGCTTCGCGGCCATCTCGGGGCCGTGCAGATGGGCCTGATCTACGTCAATCCGGAAGGCCCGAACGGCAAGCCTGATCCGCTTGCCTCGGCACGCGACATCAGGGAAACCTTCGGCCGCATGGCGATGAATGACGAGGAGACGGTGGCGCTGATCGCCGGCGGCCACACCTTCGGCAAAACCCATGGCGCCGGCGATGCCTCGCTGGTTGGCGCCGAGCCGGAAGGCGCCGGCATCGAGGCGCAGGGCCTCGGCTGGTCGAGCAAGCACGCGTCAGGCATTGCCGGCGATGCCATCACTTCGGGGCTCGAGGTCACCTGGACCACGACGCCGACAAAATGGAGCAACAACTTCTTCGACAACCTGTTCAACTACGAATGGGAATTGACGAAAAGCCCGGCCGGCGCCCATCAGTGGACGCCGAAGGGCGGCGCCGGTGCCGGCACGGTGCCGGACGCGCATGATCCCTCCAAGCGCCGCGCGCCGGCCATGCTGACCACCGACCTCGCGCTGCGGGTTGACCCGGCTTACGAGAAGATCTCGCGGCGGTTCCACCAGAATCCGGATCAGTTCGCCGACGCCTTCGCCCGCGCCTGGTTCAAGCTCACCCATCGCGATATGGGCCCGGTCGTTCGCTACCTTGGCCCGCTCGTGCCGAAGGAAGAGCTGATCTGGCAGGATCCCATCCCGGCCGTCGATCATGAACTGGTCAGCGAACAGGATATCGCATCGCTGAAGGCCAAGATCCTGGCCTCGGGCCTGTCTGTTTCCGAACTGGTCTCGACCGCCTGGGCTTCGGCCTCGACGTTCAGGGGTTCCGACAAGCGCGGCGGCGCCAATGGCGCCCGCATTCGGCTAGCGCCGCAGAAGGACTGGGACGTCAATCAGCCTGCTGAATTGGCCAAGGTGCTTGCCACGCTCGAAGCCATCCAGAAGACCTTCAACGCCGCACAGACCGGCGGGAAAAAGATCTCGCTGGCCGATCTGATCGTGCTCGGCGGCGTCGCCGCGATCGAGAAGGCGGCGAAGGATGGTGGAAACGAGGTGAAGGTGCCGTTCACGCCGGGCCGCATGGATGCCTCGCAGGAACAGACCGACGTCGCCTCCTTTGCCGCGCTTGAGCCGAAAGTCGACGGCTTCCGCAACTATGTCCGGGGGCCGCAGCCGATGTCGATCGAGGCGATGCTGGTCGACCGGGCACAGTTGCTGACGCTGACCGCGCCGGAGATGACGGTGCTGGTCGGCGGCCTGCGGGTGCTCGGCGCCAATACCGGCAAGTCCAGGCACGGCGTTTTCACCGACAGGCCGGGCACGCTGACGAACGACTTCTTCGTCAACCTGCTCAGCATGAACACGGTCTGGGATCCGGCCGCCGGGTTGGATGAGATCTACGAAGCGCGCGACCGCAAGACCAAGGCGGTCAGGTGGACCGGCACCCGCGCCGACCTGATCTTCGGCTCACATGCGCAACTGCGTGCGCTGTCTGAGGTGTACGGGTCCGCGGATGCCGGGCAGAAATTCGCCAGGGATTTCGTTGCGGCGTGGACCAAGGTGATGAACGCCGACCGGTTCGATATCACCGCCTGATTCAGGCGGAATTTTTCCACCCCATAAAAAAGGCGCGAGGCTCGGCCCCGCGCCTTTTCTTGTCCAGGCTTTCGAAATCAGTCCTTTTCGAAGACGCGCGCCTTGGCGACGACGCCGGCAATGGCGCCGCCGATCAGCGGCGCGACGATGAACAGCCAGAGCTGGCTGATCGCGGCGCCGCCCGAGAACAGCGCCGGGCCAATGGAACGGGCCGGATTGACCGATGTGCCGGTCACCGGGATCATGGCGAAGTGGATGCCCGCCAGCGTCAGGCCAATGACCAGTCCGGCGAAGGCCGTCGCATGCCTTTCCGCGGTAACGCCGAGGATCACGGTGACGAAGGTGAAGGTGCCGATCAGCTCCCACAGGAACGCGGAAGAGACGCCCCATTTCGTCTCGTCCCAGCCATTGGCGCCGAAGCCGCCAGTGTGTCCCCCGGCCTGGCCGGAGACGATGATCCACAGCGCCAGCGATGCCAGGATGGCGCCGATGATCTGCGCGATCCAGTAGGGGATGACGTCCTTGGCCGGCAACCGGCCGGCAAGGAACACGCCGAGTGTCACAGCCGGGTTGAGATGCGCGCCCGAAATGGGGCCGATCGCGTAAGCGGCCGCGATAAGGCCGATGCCGAAGGCCAGCCCGATGCCTTCTTGTCCCAGCGGCAGCGCGCCGCCGAAGCCGCCCGTCACCACCGACGCGGTGCCGATGAACACCAACAGGAATGTGCCTAGAACTTCCGCCAGATAAGTCTTCATTGCCCTCTCCTCGTGACGATCCGCCGGTCAAACGCTTTCCGCGCCGCGAATCATGGTGGTAAGAGTATTCCCAACCAAAAAACTTGGAAAGCTGAGCTGTCGTATCCCTACCGTGCTTGCAGCCCCCAGTTAAGAACATTAGAGAGCTTGCATCTATTGACGAACTGCTGTTGACCGCACCGGAAGATTTACTGCTCGAGCGGTTTTCGCCGATCCCAACAGGCGGCCTGCCGTCGCGAGAGGGGGCGGGGTTCAATCTCACCGTGAAAGGCTCTAAGAGCAGACCGAAATGATGCGCTCGATTTGGTGGACTGAAGAATGCGACTAGGCGGACGGCTGGCTGCGGCCATCGAAGTGCTGGAAGACATTGGCCGGCGTCACCGGCCGGTGGCCGATGCGCTGAAGGACTGGGGCCTGTCGCACCGTTTCGCCGGCGGCGGCGATCGTGCGGCGATCGGCAACATCGTCTACGATGCGCTACGCCGCAAGCGCTCGGCAGGCTGGCTGCTGGGCGAGGACACGCCGCGCGCCATCGGCTTCGGCGCCCTGCTGCTCGAATGGGGCCAGACCGCGCGCTCGCTCAACGAAGCGCTCGACGGCGACAAGTTCGCGCCGCCGCTGCTGACGCCCGCGGAACTCCAGGCAACCGACGAGCGGCGGGTTGCCGACGCGCCGCCCGCGGTGCGCGCCGACATACCGGATTGGTGCGAGCCGCTTTTGCAACGCGCGTTCGGTGAGGCCTGGGTCGAGGAGGGCGCGGCGCTCGCCACCCGCCCGCCGCTCGACATCCGCGTCAACACTTTGCAGGCCGATCGGGCCAAAGTGCTGGCGGAACTTGCCGAAACCGGCGCCAAGCCAGCCCAAATCGCGCCCCAAGGCATTCGCATACCGCCGATCGACGGCGACGGCCGGCATCCCAACG
The DNA here is from genome assembly GCF_006442405.1 of Mesorhizobium sp. B2-2-3. Lineage (NCBI taxonomy): Bacteria > Pseudomonadati > Pseudomonadota > Alphaproteobacteria > Hyphomicrobiales > Phyllobacteriaceae > Mesorhizobium > Mesorhizobium sp. B2-2-3. The sequence goes on from NZ_VFWC01000005.1 coordinate 103,248, forward strand.
TGCAGGCCGAGCCGGCTTTCCAGAAGGGCTGGTTCGAAGTCCAGGACGAGGGATCGCAAATCGCCGCCGCTCTTGCCGGCGCCGAGCCTGGAATGCAGGTGCTCGATTTCTGCGCCGGCGCCGGCGGCAAGACGCTGGCGCTGTCGGCGGCGATGGGCAATACGGGTCAGGTCTTCGCCCATGATGCCGAGAAGGCGCGCCTGGCGCCGATCTTCGACCGCATCCGCCGCTCGGAAAACCGCAACGTGCAGATCGTCACCAAGCCGGCGGAATTGTCGCCGCTCACTGGCCATATGGACCTCGTCCTGGTCGACGCGCCTTGCACCGGCAGCGGCACCTGGCGGCGGCGCCCGGACGCCAAATGGCGGCTGACGCAAAGGCAGCTCGACGCCCGCAAGGGCGAGCAGATGGCGATCCTCGATGCCGCAAGCAGCTTCGTCAAGCCGGGTGGCCTGCTGGTCTACGTCACCTGTTCGGTGTTCGACGAGGAGAATGGCGACCAGGTCGCAGCGTTTTGCCAGCGCAATGGCGGTTTTGCCCCGGTCGACCATCGCCGGCTCTGGGACAGCCGTTTTCCCGGCCATGAAACGGCGATGCGGCTCGGCGCGCTGGGCGGTATCTGCCTGTCGCCGGCGCTGAGCGGCACCGACGGTTTCTACATCTGCGCGCTGCGTAGGGCTTCCTGAATGGAGCGGAAGCGAAACTTGCGCTTCCGCTCTCGAGATCAAATTGCTGCAGTGCAGCATTGGATGATTGCTTGCCGCTCACGCCTCTGCAATAAGCTTTTCCGGCAAAGGTGAAAGCAGCGACGGCCATGGCAGCAAAGATCGTACCCGCTCCGGACTATGAGGACCGCGTCAGGGCGTCCTTCGCGCGCCAGCAGGCGATGGCGACCATCGGCGCCGAATTGACGCTGGTGACGCCCGGCATCATCGAAATCGAAATGCCCTATTCGGCCGCACTCACCCAGCAGCATGGTTTCCTGCATGCCGGCGTCATCTCGACCGCGCTGGACTCGGCTTGCGGCTATGCGGCCTTCTCGCTGATGCCGGAGAATTCCGGCGTGCTGACCATCGAGTTCAAGGTCAATCTGCTGGCGCCGGGCAGGGGCGAGCGCTTCCTGTTCCGCGGCTCGGTGACCAAGCCTGGCCGCACCATCATCGTCGCCGACGGCCAGGCCTATGCCTTCGCCGCCGACGGCGAAGCCAAGTTGATCGCCACCATGACCGGCACCATGATGACGATGGTGGGCCGCGACGGGATTGCTGGGTGAATGGCCGGTTCGCCGCAGGCGAATTCATCGTGCCAGTGGCACGATGAAAGGCCACGAACGCCGGGAGCTGCCGGAGGCAGCGGGTCCCGGCGAGCAGGTGGTGGAGACAGCAGGACAGGGAGGAGTAAATCATCATGACCGATAAAGTGTCGCGCCTGTCCGGCAAGAACGTCCTCTTCGTCATGGCGGTGCAGGCCGAATACGGGCCGCATCTACAGCGGCTGTTTACCCCGCTGATGACCGGTGTCGGCCCGGTCGAGGCAGCCGTCCGGCTTGGCGCCGAATTGTCTTGGCTGAAGTCGCAAGATGCGCTGCCGGACCTCGTCGTGTCGCTCGGCTCCGCCGGCAGCCGGACCTTGGAGCAGACGGAGATCTACCAGGCCATCTCGGTCAGCTATCGTGACATCGACGCCTCGCCGCTTGGCTTTGAGAAAGGCGCGACGCCATTTCTCGATTTGCCGGTTACGGTGCCGCTGCCGTTGCGCATCCCGGGCATAAAGGAGGCGACGCTGTCGACGGGCGGCGCAATCATCACCGGCGCGGCCTTTGACGCAATCGCGGCCGACATGGTCGACATGGAGACCTTCGCCTGCCTGCGCGCCTGCCAACTGTTCGAGGTGCCCCTGATTGGGCTGCGCGGCATTTCCGACGGCGCGGCTGATCTCAGGCATGTCGGCGACTGGACCGAATATCTGCACGTCATCGACGAAAAGCTGGCGGATGCCGTCATGCGCCTCGAACAGGCGATCGGCTCGGGCTTGCTTCGGACGGCATCTCCCGGTGACGTGACGGGACCGGTCTGAAAGTCAGGTTCGCAACCCATTGCGTCGACTCGTTTCTTTCTCTAAACGCTCGCCATGAAAACAGCCAATCAACCCGACACCGTCCTGATTGTCGATTTCGGCAGCCAGTTCACCCAGCTCATTGCCCGCCGCATCCGCGAGGCCGGCGTGTTTTCCGAGATCGTGCCGTTCCAGTCGGCCGAGGCGGCATTCAAGCGCATCAATCCAAAAGCCGTGATCCTGTCCGGCGGTCCGGCCTCGACCACGGATATCGGCAGTCCGCGGGCGCCGCAGATCGTCTTCGACGCCGGCGTGCCGGTGCTCGGCATCTGCTATGGCCAGATGGCAATGTGCGTGCAGATGGGCGGCGTTGCCGAAAGCTCCAACCATCGCGAATTCGGCCGCGCCTTCGTGGAGATCGAGAAGGAAAGTCCGCTGTTCGAGGGCCTCTGGGCAATCGGCCAGCGTCACCAGGTGTGGATGAGCCATGGCGACCGCGTCATCTCCTTGCCCAAGGGGTTCGAGGTGTTCGGCAAGTCGGAAGGCTCGCCCTTCGCCATCTTCGGCAATGTCGAGCGCAAGATGTATGGCATCATGTTCCATCCGGAAGTGGTGCATACGCCCGACGGCGCCCGGCTGCTCAGGAATTTCGTCCACAACATCGCCGGCATCGAGGGCGACTGGACGATGCGCGCCTACCGCGAGCACGCGGTCGAGGCGATCCGCAAGCAGGTCGGCAAGGGCAAGGTCATCTGCGCGCTCTCGGGCGGGGTCGACTCCTCGGTCGCCGCGCTGCTCATCCACGAGGCCGTCGGTGACCAGCTCACTTGCATCCTCGTCGACCATGGCCTGATGCGTAAAGACGAGGCCGCCGGCGTCGTTTCGATGTTCCGCGAACATTACAATTTGCCGCTCATTCTGGTGAACGCGTCGGATCGCTTCATCGGTGCGCTCGAAGGCGAGGCGGATCCCGAGAAGAAACGCAAGACCATTGGCCGGCTCTTCATCGAGGTGTTCGAGGAAGAGGCCAAGAAACTCGGTGGCGCCGATTTCCTGGCGCAAGGCACGCTCTATCCCGACGTCATCGAAAGCGTCTCCTTCACCGGTGGCCCGTCGGTGACGATCAAGTCGCACCACAATGTCGGCGGCCTGCCCGAGCGCATGAACATGAAGCTGGTCGAGCCGCTGCGCGAACTGTTCAAGGACGAGGTCCGCGCGCTCGGCAAGGAACTCGGCCTGCCCGAGAGTTTCATCGGCCGCCACCCGTTCCCGGGCCCGGGCCTTGCCATACGCTGCCCCGGCGGCATCACGCGCGAGAAGCTGGAGATCCTGCGCGAGGCCGACGCCATCTATCTCGACGAGATCCGCAAGGCGGGGCTGTACGACGCCATCTGGCAGGCCTTCGCCGTGCTCTTGCCGGTGCAGACGGTCGGCGTCATGGGCGACGGCCGCACCTACGAATTCGTCTGCGCGCTGCGCGCCGTCACCTCGGTCGACGGCATGACGGCAGATTTCTATCACTACGACATGGCCTTCCTGGGCGCCGCCGCCACCCGCATCATCAACGAGGTCCGCGGCATCAACCGCGTGGTCTATGATGTGACGTCGAAGCCGCCGGGAACAATCGAGTGGGAGTGATTCAGGCCCACTCAAACGCCGCCGAAAATACGCCAATCCGCGACGTAACTGTCTGATAACAAATATAAATCCTATCTGGGGCAATCAGCCACAATCGGTGCGCAGAGAAGATCGCCAACCCCGGCTGATGACGCGAACGACGTCTTTGCGCCGTATATCAGTCGAACAGACTTGCTCTGCAAACTTCTGAAAGGGGACATTTGTCCCTGATCGCAGCATAGCAGCATATGACCCTGGCAGTTGCATTGGCCCCTCGAACGCAAGGTCGGCTTTCTAGCCTAAGGCCATCCCGAACGCGGCAGATCCGCTATCGACCGGGTGTTCTCACGCCTCCTGTCTGGCGTGGATATCGGCTCCACCGGGGCCGAAAGCGTGCCGCGCCAAGCACGCGCACTCAGGCCTCTAGTGGTCGAAACGCTTCATCCAAGCAAAGGAATCGGTAGTGGGGCGATATTCGGCGCCGAATGCGCCATCATAGCCGGCGTCCGCGATTGCGCGCAGGAGCCAGCCATAGTCCACCTCGCCGTGATCGGGCTCGCTACGATCCGGTACGGCGGCGAATTGGATATGGCCGATCTTGTCGGAAAATTGCCTTACCGAGTTAAGCAAATCGCCTTGAATGATCTGCATGTGATAGCAGTCGAACATTACCTTTACCGCACCGTCTGTCGCATCGATCACACGCAATGCGGTGGAAAGGTCGGAGAGGAAATAGCCCGGCGCATCGCGCGGGTTCAGAGGCTCGATCAATATGCCGATGTTGTGCCGTGCCGCCGCCTTCGAAGCGTACCGCAAATTGCCGGTGAACGTCGCGAAGGCTTCGTCACCGATTGCCTTTCCTGCCATCACATGGATGTTGCGACAGCCTGTTACGGCTGCCCATTCAATCGCCTGGTCGATCGCCGCGCGCGCTTCCGTTTCACGGCCCGGCAGCGCGGAGAGGCCGAAATCACCCGCCCCAACATCCCCCCGGGCCGTGTTGATGCCAAGCAGCGGAAGACCGGTTTCGGCGAGCAGCGCCGCGACCACCGATGCGTCGGTATCGTACGGCCAATGCATCTCGACCGCCGCGAAACCGCGCCGCTTGGCCGAGCGGATCGCATCCGGAAGCGATAGGTCACGAAAGAGAAATCCCAGATTGGCCGAAAGTTGCATCAGTCGTCCCACTCCACGTCAAAGTGTTCCACCAACTCGCGAATTTGCGGAGCCGCGAGGATCCTGGGCCGCAAGCCCTGGGTGAGAAGCGTGAGCTTGGCCGTTTCCTCAAGTTCCTCCATCGCGTAGGCGGCGGCTTCGAGATCCTTGCCGGCGACGACGGGTCCGTGGTGGGCCAGCAATACGGCCGACCGTTTCCCAGCGAGTCCGCGCACGGCGTCTCCCATCGCCGGATCGCCGGGCCGGATGTAGGGCAGCAGTTTCACCTTTCCCAGCCGCATGATCGAATAGGCCGTCAGCGGCTTGAAGACGCTGTCGGGATCGATGTCGGGCAGAAGCGAAACCGCGACAGAATGGGTCGAATGAAGATGGACGACCGCTCCGGTGCGCGCGCCGCGTGTCTCGTAGAACGCCTGATGCAGCGGCATCTCCTTCGTCGGCTTGTCGCCGTCCAGGAACCGTCCCTCAGCGTCGAAGAGCGACAGGCGGGCGGGGTCGAGCGCGCCAAAGGACGATCCTGTCGGCGTGACGAGCAGCCGACCATCGCCGAGGCGGGCGGAGATGTTCCCCGAGCTTCCCGCAGTGAGGCCCCGCGCGAACATGGACGCAGCGATGCTGCAGATCTGATCCCTGAGTCTTGTTTCATCGCTCATCGTAGAACGCCTCCCGTAAGGACGTCGGCTGCCTTTTCGAAGAACCCGGCCGAACCGAAATTGCCCGATTTAAGGGCGAGCACCATATCCGGGTCACGGGCCTTCAACGCCGGAACACCGGGGTCGATCTCCGGTCCGATCTCGAATGACGAAATGTTGAGCGCTGATACGACGGCCCCCGATGTCTCGCCGCCCGCCGTAACCAGCCGGCGTACGCCACGCGCCGAAAGCTGACGCGCCAGTTCGCCGAAAAAACCTTCAACCGCCGTCGCGACGCACTCCTTCCCGTAGCGGTTCTGTGCGGCGGCCACGGCTTCGGGATCGGCCGACGAGAACACCAGTGGCAAGCCGTGGTGCTGATGGCCGATCGCCCACTCGGCATATTCAACAGGATTGGCCGTGCCGTCCACGACCGCATCCACCTCCACAATGCGCGTCGGATGGTTTTTCCGGTGCTCGGCAATCTGGCGCCGGCTCATGGTCGAGCACGAACCGCAAAGCGCGGCCCCTGGCCCCTGTATTCCCTTCCAATGCGTGGCCGCCGTGCCGATCAACCCGGCCCGACGAAGGTTGGCCGGAAGTCCCAGCGCTATTCCCGAACCGCCGCTGAGCAGAACATCGGCTTCGGCAGCCTCGCCAATGGCGATAAGGTCCTTGTCCTGGATGGCGTCGACCACGACGTAGCGAGAGCCGCTGGCGGATGCCGCCTTCAGAGCATCCCTGATTGGGCCGCTTCCTTCCGCCACGACGCTGTAGGGGACATGACCGATCCCGCGCGCGGTCTGTCGCGCAAGCCAACGCCGCAGATCGGGATCCGTCATCGGCGTAAGCGGATGCTTCTCCATGCCGGATTCGCTCAACAGCTGATCGTTGACGAAAAGATGCCCCTGGTAGATCGACCGGCCGGTTGCGGGAAACGCCGGACAGACGATCGCGCGTGCCGCTCCCAACGCGTCGCCAAGAGCGTCCAGCACGGGACCGATATTGCCTTCGGGCGTCGAGTCGAATGTCGAGCAGTACTTGAACAGATATTGGCGGCAGCCTTGGCGTCGAAGCCACTCCAACGCCGCGAGCGACTGCTTCACCGCCTCCGAGGCGGATATCGTTCTGGTCTTCAGGGCAACGACGCCCGCGTCAACCGAGCGGTCGGAGGCGGTGTTGGGAACGCCGTTGTACTGGACCGTGCGCATGCCCCCCTTTGCAAGCGTGTTGGCCAGGTCGGAAGACCCGGTGAAATCATCGCCTATGCAGCCCAGAAGCATCGGAATTCCCCAGTTTCAACTTTCACGGAACTTTGGCGACCATGCCCTAACGGTTAAGGGATGGTCTTCGGGGCGTCGTCCGCCAGGTAAACCGCGATCAGTTCGTCGACCGTGCTTTCGGCCACAAAGCCCAGACTGTTGGCCAGCCTGGGCGTGAAGGATTTCGGCCACCCGGCAATAATGGCCTCGATCGCCTCGTCCGGCGTGCGGTCTATCAACGCCTCGGCTTCGGCCCCTGCCACGCGGCGGAGCGCGGCAATCTGGTCGGAGACCGTGGCCGCGACACCCGGCATGTTCAGCGTGCGCCGGGCGCCCAGCGCGGATGTATCGAGCATCGCGGCATGGATGAGGAAGGCTACCGCCGAGCGCGGGCTCGCCAGCCAATGCTTGACGGTCTCCTTCACCGGCAGCACGGAGCGCTGCCCGGCGAGTGGCTCGCGCAGGATGCCGGAGAAGAAGCCCGAGGCTGCCGCGTTGGGAGCGCCGGGCCGAATGACGATCGTCGGCAGGCGTATCCCGACGCCGTCGAGGAAGCCGCGGCGCGAATAGTCGGCCAGCAACAGCTCGGATATCGCCTTCTGGGTGCCGTAGCTGGTCAGCGGGGCAAGGATGTAGTCGTCGGGAATAGGGTCGGGCAGAGGCGCGCCATAGACAGCAACCGAGGAGGTGAACACCAGCCTGGGGATATATTTCCGCCGGGTTCCTTCCAGCCGGATCGCCTCGAAAAGAGCGCGCGTGCCGTCCATATTGATGCGATAGCCCTTCTCGAAATCGCGTTCCGCTTCGCCGGACACGATGGCCGCGAGATGGAAGATCACATCCGCGCGGCGCGCGGCCAGATCCTGCGCTGCGCCGGGAGCGGAAATATCGGCGGCAATGGCTTCGACAAAACCTATGTCACCGGTTGGCACCGGCGGCTTCGTCACGTCCGCCAGCGTCATCCGGTCGATCTTTCGATCTCCAAGCGATGCTGTCCGCGAAAGCTCGGCCGCGAGTTTGCGGCCGATCATTCCACCAGCGCCAATGATGAGTATATGCATGGATGCTCCGTTCTCTTCCGGGACTGGTTTGTGATGCCGCTTCAGACCTGCCTGAGCGCGCGCACGACTGCGTAGGCTTCGAGCGACAGGGTTTGCGTTCCGTCATGCGTCAGCCGATCGAGCAGATCCGGTTGGCGCGATGCCGCGACGAAAGATGAGGCGTCAAGAATTGCAGCGCGCGCGAAGCCTTCGGGGAGGCGCACCTCCAGCGCGTTGGGCGAGGGGTTGCATAACCACAGCTCGGTGCCTTTTTCGGTAACCGCCGCGATCCCTCGCACTGCGCCAGGGACCGACGATCGCAGCGGACGGAGCGGGCAGCCTTTGAGCTTCGCCAGGCCTCGCACGATGTGCCAGACAGGATAGAGCTCGCCCTTGCCTTCGAACCAGGGCTGCGGAAACGACGTCGGCACGGAGAGGACGCCGAACGGGCCGACCGCGGCGCCGAGCGCGATGGCCGCCGCGCCGCCTTCCGCGAAGGCGGCGAAGTAGCCGAGGTTCCAGGCCGCTCCCATGACGCCCCGCTGGCGCGGATCATTGAAATTGACCGCCTGCCGGATGTTGGCGGGATTGGCGACCGGCGCTTCGCCATAGGGATTGTCGCGCAACCCGATTGCGGACGGCCCAACGGAATATGGGCGGCCCTTGGCGATCGCCGGCACGGTCCTGACAATATGCGGCAGGCATTCGAGCGTCTCCATCAAGGAGCGGTCGTCACCAGCGTGGAAGATCGCCGCCGTCGTGAATGTCACGAGGTCTATCGCCTCGGCCGGGGGACGTTTGCGGTTGAGCTCGGTGAAGAAGCTGAACATGCCTCCGCCGATGCGAGATCCGGGGAAGGCCGCGCGCGCGGCCGTATAGAGCTTCGCCGCATCCGGCGCTGGCGGCCAGATGCTGCCGGGCAGCGTGCATTTAAGATCGGGTGCGGGCGACACCAGAACCGTCGTGAAGCGATGATCGAGCCTCGCGGCCACCTTGCCCAGGGAGTCGATTTCCGCCGCGGCGCCAGCATCGTCGGCATGCTCGACCACTGCTTCGAGCCAGGGTTGGGCGCCCATTGCGATGGCGATCTCGACCTGCCTCGCCAGCGTTTCGGCATCATGGCCGAGCCGCGGATCGTAATGGCAGATGACATGGGCGACGCCGAGCTGGGCAAGCGTCTCGACATGCCGCAATGCGGCCGAAGCGTCATCGGGATGCAATCCGACGCCGAGAGGTGGAATCGCGTCCGCCGCCTCGCCGAGCGTCAGGGCGGCGATGCCTCCCGCCTGACGCGACGGACCCTTGGGAGAGCCCTTGACGGTCAGGGTGATCTTCTGTTCGACGACCTCGCCGGGCTCGATCCTGTATGGCCAGGGCAGAGCGAGGGGACGAACATAGGTCTTGTAGGAGGCGTCGGTCCAGTTCCGCTGGTCCTCCATCTCGAACGCGTCGCCCTCCATAAGGCAGCTGACCTCCAGCCCGCCGGGAGTACGGTGCGAGATTTCACGCAGATCCATCATCGGCTGCACCGGATCGATCTCCACAGGAAACCGTGTCTCGACCCTCTCGCCGCTTGTGTGCGTGATCGTGGCGGCCGCGCCGCTTATGCCCTCTATGGGATGCAGGACGACAAAGCCGGTCCGGTTCGTGAGAAGCCCGGTCGGCGTGGTTCCGCGAGCCGAATAGGTCAGAACGCCTGCCGCGGTACCAGCGATGCCCACGTCATAGCCGAAGGTCTCGCCTTTGCTGGCAACGCTTGCGCGATAGGCCACACGAAAGCGATCGTCGTCCTTTTCGACGACCAGGTCGGTGATCTTCGGAATGAGCGTCGCCCAGTCCTTGTCGCGGACCACGAACGAGATTGCGCGGATCACCTCTTCGCCATGCATGCGGCAGTCGCGCAGGTTCGCGCCGTCGAAAAGCACGCTGAGGGGCCCGGCGCTCAGTAGCCGCTCCTCTGCCGGTAGTTCTTCGGTGCCGTAGAGGCGGACGGCGCGGGAAGGATCGGACTGTGTCATAGGATTCTCCTGGTCTCAAACGCGGCGCGATTTCCAGGTGATGAGGCGCTCGGCCAGCAAGGCGAGGATGATGATGGCGCCGATGGCGGTCCCCTGCCAGAACGGCGAGACGCCGAGCAGGTTGAGGCCATTGCGGATCATCACCATGATCAGAACCCCCATCAGCGTGCCGAATATCGTGCCTCGTCCGCCGTAGAGGCTCGCGCCACCGATGACCACGGCCGCGATGGCGTCGAGTTCAAGCTGGTTCCCCCCGATCGGGTCAGCCGACATGATCTGCGCCAGCGAAAAGGTCATCGCCGTCGCCGAAAGGGCACCGGACGCCACGTAGGGAAAGATCGAGTAGAAGAGGGTGTTGAGGCCGGCCGCCCGGGCGGCTTCAATGTTCGAGCCGACCGCGTAGATGGTTCGCCCGCCCTTGGAATATGTCAGCCACGCCCAGGTGGCGAGGTAGAGCGCGATGAGGAAGATGACGTTGGCGGGGATGCCCAGCAGGTTCGTGTAGACGATATTCTGCAGCCCCATGGGCAGTCCCGAAATCGAGCGCTGTCCCGACACGATGTAGGCGAGACTGCGCCCCATCGCCATGACCCCGAGCGTCACCACGAAGGGGGCCAGGCCGAACACTGCGATGAGAACGCCGGAGAAAAGCCCGATCAGGGCGCCGCAACCTATGGCGAGCGCGATCGCCACCGGAATGGGGAATTCCTTCAGGAGTAGGGCGAGGATGATGCCGGTCACGCCCGCGACCGACCCGACGGAAAGGTCGATGCCGCCAGTCAGGATCACCAGGGTCATGCCGACGGCAACTATGCCAAGCACCACCGATTGGTCGAGTATGTTGAACATGTTCCGCTCGGTGAAGAAGTGCGGCGAGATGAACGACAGGATCACCGCAAGCACCATGGCGAGGCAGAGCATCCGGAACTCAAGCGTGCTGGCGAATCTGGGCATCGCAAAGGATCGTGTGGGCGCGTTCATGCGTCGATCTTTTCGTCTTGAGGTGTATCGAACAGGCCGGCGATCCGGGCCGACAGAGCCCCGGCGTCCGGCAGCCTGGAGCCGGCCGGCAGGCTGAGCCCGATCCATCCCAGATCGTGCCCTCGGCGATTGGACAGTGGTGCAAGCAATGTAGAGCGGCCGTCATTCTCGGTCACGATGCCGGGTTGACGCCTTCCAAGCGCGAGGGGGATTGCCGTCTCCTGCGCAAGATAGACATGCCCGGCCGCGAGTCCCATCGTTGCACCCGGCGTACCCTCGGCGAGGGCGAGGCAGACGAACCGGTCGTCGTCGATCAATCCCCAAAATGCCGTGCCGCCATGGCCGGCGACAAGATCGCGCAGGAATGCCGTGTTGCGCTCGGCTGAGCTTCGGGGCGCGGCGAGCAGCGTCAGGCTCTCTTCGCTCAGTCGCGAGGCGGGCAGGTCGGCGATGGTATAGCCGTCACTCACCACGACGACCCGCTCGCAGATCCCCAGTAATTCCTGGAAATCCGAGGAGATCACGACTACGGCTATCCCCCTTTCGGCCACCTCGCGCAGCAGTTCGTAGATTGCCTGGCGTGTCCCTATGTCGACGCCTTTCGTAGGCTCGTCGAGGATGAGCACTTCGGGCTCGATCAGCAGCCAGCGCGCGATAATGATCTTCTGCTGCATGCCGCCGGAGAAGTGCAGAAGGTTTGCATCCATGCGGTCGGTCGGAAGGTCGAGACGCGAAATCAGCTCGCTGGCCTGCTTGCGGCGCGCCGAATGGCCTCGCCCGAAACCCCTGTGCTTGCCCATCTGGGCGAGGAAGAGATTTTCGCCGACCGTCATGTCGGGCACGATGTTCTGGGCCCGCCGGTCCTCGGCGACCATTCCGAGACCGGCGCGGATTGCCGCGATAGGGCTGTTGGGGGCAATCTCCTTGCCGCCGACAAGGACGCGCCCGCGGCTGCGGTGGCGCAGTCCGAATATCGCTTCGGCGCTCTCCGAGCGTCCAGCTCCGACAAGCCCGCCGAGGCCGAGAATTTCACCCCTGCGCACCGTGAACGAGACGTCACGCACGAAAGGCGGGGCTTTGAGCCCAATTACCTCCAGAGCCACCGGCTGCTCGTTAGTGGTCACTCGCGAGACGGCCTTTCGATACACATTTCCGATGTCGCGTCCCACCATGTGGCGGATGACGTCGGCCTGCGTGAGCCCCGCCGTGGGCACGCTTTCGGCCACGGTCTTGCCCTCGCGCAGGATTGTGACGCGATCGGTGACTGCGAAGACCTCCTCAAGCCGATGCGACACGAAGGCGAGTGCCTTCCCGCTGTTTTTCAGCCGTCCCATAATCTCGAACAGCCGGTCAACCTCGATCGGCGAGAGGGAGGCCGTCGGCTCGTCGAAGATGACAAGATCGGCGTTGAGAGCCAACGCCTTGGCTATTTCGACGAGTTGGCGTTGCGCTGCCGAGAGCCGGCGCACCTCGATGTCGAGTGGCAGTACGTGGTCGTGGCCAAGTTCCGACAGGATGGTCTGCGCCCTGTGTCGCAACTGGCTGAAAGACAGACGGCCCGGCATCGCGTAGCTGGGTAGGAAGATATTCTCCAGCACGCTCATGTCGGGCGCCAGACTGGTTTCCTGTGCCACGAGGGCAATGCCGGAACGCAGCGCGTCGCGCGCGGATCCGACGGTCAAGGGAGCACCCTTGAAGAGTATCTCGCCCGATGAAGGCGGCAGGTGTCCGCAAACGATCCGTGACAGCGTCGATTTTCCCGCGCCGTTCGCGCCCAGCAATCCGCAGATCTCGTACCGGCAGAGCGCTATCGACGCGTTGCTGAGCGCGTAGGCGTTCCCAAACAGGCGGGTGACGCCACGAGCCACGAGAAGCGGCTCGGGAATCTTGCTGCTGTCTACCATCCGAGGACACACTCCAAGTGGTACGAATAAAGCGTCCGGGGGAGGTTGCCCCCGGACGGCCTATGCCGGCCAGGCCCCGATTACATCTCGTTGGCGAAGACCGTTTCCTTGATGGTTGGAAGCTCCTGCTCGATGTTCTTGCTGGTCACGATCTTGATCGGCACGAGGATTTTCTTTTCGGGAGTCTTGCCGCCGAGATGGTCGACCATCGCGCGTCCCGATTCCTGGCCCATCAGATACGGCTGCTGCATGCCCGAAACGACCAGTTCGCCCGACTGCAGCAACGGCACGAATTCCGGCACGCCGTCGAAACCGGCGACCAGCACGTCGCCGGTGAGGCGGGCCGCCTTGATTGCCTGCAAGGCGCCCAGCGTCGGGCCGTCGGTCTGGACGAAGAGGCCCTTCATGTCCGGATTCGCGGTCGTCATATCCTGCGTGAACTTGAAGGTTTCGTCCGCGGTGTAGGTCTGCATCTGCTGCAGCCCGGCTTCCTTGGTGATGCCAGCCTCTGTCATCGCGTCCTTGAAGCCCTTGGTGCGGGCCTGGCCGTTGAGGCGGGCCTGGCTGATGCCGACAATGCCCACGCTGCCGTCCTGCTTGCCGGCGGCCTTCATTGCCTCGGCCAGCGCTTTGCCGACGCCGTTCGCGCCCTGATAATTGTCAGAGATGATGAAGGACACATAGTCGCCGCTGTCCGTGCCGATGTCGGCGATGACCACGGGAATGTTTGCCTGCTTGGCGAGATCGAGCACGGCCGGCGCGGTTGAACTGTCTGTCGGAGAGATGATGATCCCGGCGACGCCGCGGGCGATCGCGTCCTTGGCATTTTTAAGCTGGGTCTGGGCATTGTTGCCCGAATCCAGCGCCTGATAGGTGTAGCCTCCCTTGGTTGCGACATTCTCGATGCCCTTGGAGAGGTATCGCCAGAAGGCAAGATCAAGGCCTGGAGTCAGATAGACCAACTCCTTGGATTCGGCGAGAGCGGCGGTCGCCGTCCCGGCAATGCCGGTCAGCGCGACAACGCCCGCGAGGGCTGCGGTGGCAAAAAGGCGTCTTGTCAGCATGGGAACTCCTCCTGTTGTGCTGCATGGTTGCCCGGCAATCCGCCCCTATTCTTATCCCTTTCGAGCGGATTGCGTTAAAAGCTGCTTGGTCGTGGTGTAGATGCGTGTTTCGTGGACCGCGAAGGCCCTTGCGGCCGCCTCGGAATCGCGCGCCTCAAGTCCCGCAAGAATGGCACGGTGATCGGCGATGCTCGTTGCGATGCTTGAAGGCTGGGCGACTGCTCGCCGCCGATGGTCGAGAAGGTAGGAATAGAGATCGGCGGCGATATCCGCCAGCGCGGCATTGCCGCCCGCCCGATAGATGGCCGTGTGAAATTCGCGATCGCAAATGAGGAAGCGAACGGGATCGTCGATCGCCGCTTCCTGCGCCTCGATCGATTTTTGCAGGGTCTCGAGCGTCGCGGCTTCAACCCGGACAGCCGCGGCCCGCGCCACCTGATCTTCGATCAGCAACCGCGCCTCATGCACGTCGTCAAGACTGTATCTGGAAATGTCGCGATAGCGGGCCGATTGGACCGCGAGTTCCCCGACTTCCGTCGAGGCCACCACTGTCCGCGTGCCTTGGGCGACGGAAAGGATGCCCTTTGTGGAAAGGATTAGGATCGCACCGCGCACCGTCTCGCGGCTTACCGACAAAGCGCCCGCAAGTTCACGCTCGCTTGGCAACGGGTCCCCCACGTCAAGAATGCCGGTCGCAATGAATGTCGCGATCTTCTGGACGACGAAGTCCTTCATCGAATGCTTCGGCACGCCGCCAAGCGCACTCCCGTCGTCGGTCAGAATCGCTCGTAGGTCCATCCGTCCTTACATCCGAAGAGGTCTAGTGGTCCGGTATATGTACCAGTAGGCCTGCTTCAGCTGTGCGTCAATAGCGAGACGCGGCCGTCAAATCTCGGCTGACAAGAGATATTGCTTTGGGAGCGGTGAGAACGTTCTCAGCCCGCATACTCTCCGGCACAGCTTCGCCACTCACCTGCTTGAGCAGGATGTCGACATCAGCGTCATCCAGGTGCTGCTCGGGCACAGCAAGCTCGAACGACAGCGCTCACCGGCGGAGCGGGAGTCTTCCTTCCATCGATTTCGGGCTGCTCTTGTTCTAACCCTAATACGGCCAATTTCCGGATAAATCGATATGAACGCCCGATACTCGTGATGGATAGGAGTGGCGGGACCATGCTAGCCACGAGGCAGACAGACCGCAGGCCTGTCGTGCTTCACTCCAGCTTAAGCGCTTCGGCTCATATCGAAGGTCGCTGCCGGATGGCGTGAGGGTTATCCGAAAGGGAGAGTCTCGATGTCTGGACACGGGTATGAGGGTGGGCGGCTCGATCTCCCCTTCGTTGGGCTTAGCACCTTCGGTAAACGGCCGATCTGCCTTGATTGGGACAAGATCGACGCGGATGTCGCCGTGCTGGGTGTGCCCTTCGACATGGGGACCCAGTACCGCTCCGGTGCACGTTTCGGCCCCCGCGCCATCCGCGAGGCCTCGACGCTGTTTTCCTTCGGTCATGCCGGCGCTTACGACCATGAGGACGACCAGATCTATCTGCCGCTCGACAAGGTGCGGATCGTCGATATAGGCGACGCAGATATCGTGCATACCGATACCGTGGCCAGCCACGCGAATACGGAAATGGCGGTCCGCAAGATTCTTGAACGCGGAGCGCTGCCCGTCGTTCTGGGCGGCGACCATGCCATCAACATTCCCTGCGTCAGGGCGTTCAGCGAACATGGCCCCATTCACATCGTGCAGATCGATGCGCATCTCGACTTTGTCGACGTGCGTCATGGCGTGCGCGAAGGACACGGCAATCCGATGCGCCGCGCGGCCGAACAGTCGCATGTTAGCGGCCTCAGCCAGATCGGCATCCGCAACGTCTCCTCGACCGCCCGCGACGGTTACGAGGATGCGCGCCAACGCGGCTCGACGATCCTTTCCGTCCGCCAGGCGCGCAAGCTCGGGGTCGAAGGTGTTCTGGCGACCATTCCGGAAGGCGTACGCTACTATGTGACGATCGACATCGACGGTTTCGATCCGTCGATTGCGCCGGGCACTGGCACGCCTAGCCATGGCGGCTTCCTGTATTATGAAGTAATGGAAATGCTCCGGGGCCTTGTGAAGCGCGGCGACGTCGTCGGCATCGACCTCGTCGAGGTGGCCCCGGCCTACGACCCTTCGGGCATCACCGGCTTTCTCGCAGCACAGGTACTCCTGAACTTTCTCGGCTATATCTTCGTCGAACACGAAGCGCGCGGACGCTGAACGAAAGGAATTCAACGATGCCAACGAACGCAAGTAACGGTCAGGTTCACGTCATTCCTGCCCGCCAGGGCGTGGCGACGCGCGTTGCCCAAGGCCAGGTGATCACCGTCATCAACACCCACGGCACCCAGGTGGTGGACACCTGGGCCTTCTGCGCCGACGATATCGCGGAATTCATGTCGATGGAGCACAGTCGTGGAGCCATGCTCAAGGTGAACCCGAAGAACGGCGACACGCTGTGCAGCAACAGGCGGCGTCCGATGCTGACCCTGATACAGGACACGTCGGGTGGCGTGCACGATACGCTGATCGCCGCCTGCGACCGCTATCGCTACCAGCAGTTGGGCCATGTCGGGCACCATGACAACTGCACCGACAATCTGGCGACGGCCCTCGGCGCGGTCGGGCTGACGCCACCCGAAACCCCTTCGCCGCTCAACCTGTTCATGAACATTCCCGTCGGCGAAGACGGTTCGGTCACCTTCGAGGCACCGGTGGCGGGACCGGGCTCCTATGTGTCGATGTGCGCGGAAATGGATTTGATCGTCGCGTTCTCAGCCTGCCCGCAGGACCTCATTCCGGTAAACGGTCAAGGCTGCGTTCCCACCGAAGCGCATTATCGGATCGACGCCAAGGCGCCGCGCCTTTAAAGCGCAGCCCTGCATCCAGACCATTGATCCCGAAAAAGCGGCTCCCGCTTTTCGGGATCAATGCATAAAGGAGTTTTTACATGCCGCGTACCTTGGGCATCTTGTTTTTTGCGTCGGCGGCTTGCCCTTTTCCGGCCGATTTTTCGGCACTCCCCACCCTTTTGCGCAGTTCCTGAAAAAAAATCCTCTGCGACAGCGACGCTTTCTTGTGCTTTGGCGCGATGATGACGAAGGGCGAGCGGATCTGCGCCTCGGGAATAAGCAGCGCCTTAAGCCGGTTGTTCTGTCTAAACGTGACGGTCATGTGATCCGGCAGATAGCCGACGAAGTGGCCGCTCAGGATATACATTGCCTGCGCCTCGATATTCGAAGCATAGGCGCCGACATGCGCGTTGGGGAAATGCTGCAATTCCGACTTGTTGGCATAAGGGCGCACCACCATCTGCGATGCTTCCACATCAGCCTTTGTCACCAGCTTGCGGGAAAACAGCGGGTGGCGCTCGCTGCAGTAGAGCGAGTTGATTTCATAATGGAACTCGGTCTGCGAATAGCCGGGCAGCAATTTGATGCGGGGGGAGATCGCGAAGTCGATCCCGCCCTTGGCGGTTTCCGCGATAAGCTGTTCAGGCGAGCCGATGGTGATGCGCAGATCGACTTCGCTGGCTTTCTTGATAAACTGATGAATGACGTCATCGAGGCCCAGGGCTGAATCGGTAACGGTGGCATCGACGATCCCGACGCGCAGCACACCCGTCGCCTTGGAGCGCAGTTCGCCCAGTTGCATCTCGAACGCCGACAGCGCTGAAGTCAGCGAATGGGAATATTCATAGACCGCGGTGCCCCTATCGGTCAGTTCGAAGCCGCGCCTGCCGCGTTGGCACAGCGAAAACCCCAGCCGTTCCTCCAACGCGTTGATTTGGAAACTGATCGTCGATTGGCTCATCGCCAAAGCAAGCTGTGCTCCGGTAAATCCGCCATGCTCGACCACCGAGCGGAAAACCCTGAGCGCACGAATGTCGGCAACCGACAGACGCATTCTGACACTCCTCCTTGAGCCTCTCAGACGGTGTTGGGTATCAGCCTTACATCGTCAACTTCGATGTATAGTCTATTCCTTCCATGTTTATCAAAGATTCAATCCTGCCATGCTGCCCTACCAGATGGTGCCGTGCCGTCATGCCACTGGGGAAGCAAACAATCGGGCCGGCATTGCAGCCGGCTGACGACCTGGAGGTTTAAGGCTCGTCACGCATGCGAGATTCCTGAGCGCGTACAGAAGCCTCGGACTCCAAATAATCCATAATAAACGGGAACATACCAAACTGGAGGAAGTTATGCGATCCGCTTTGAAACTGTGCACTTCGACGCTGTTGGCCGCGTCGCTCTCGCTCGCCGTGGCGAGCATTGCCACCGCCTCCGATCTTCTGGATCGGATCAAGGCAAAGGGGGAAATCACCATCGCGTCCGAGGCCCGCTACCCGCCGTTCGAATATGTCGAAAACGGCAAGATCGTAGGCTACGGAGTTGACCTCTTCGAAGAAGTCATGAAGGCGCTGCCGGACGTGAAGGTGAACCGGCTCGACCTGCCGTTCCAGGGCTTGCTGCCCGGTTTGCAGACGGAGAAGTTCGATGCCATCATAACCTCCGTCACCGTTAACAAACAGCGCTACGATACCTACAGGCTGTCTCTGCCAATCGCCGACGCGTCGTTCTCCTACGTCAAGCGCAAAGGCGACGCCGCCTTGAACACGCCCGAAGACCTGAGCGGCAAAAATGTCGGCACGCAGGCCGGCTCGGCACAGCTCAAGGGCACCGAGGCTTTTTCCGAGAATTTAAAGGCAAAAGGCCTAGCGCCGATCGCCAACATCCAGACCTATGTCGACTTCAATGAAGCCTATGCCGATCTCGCTGCCGGGCGCACGGATGCCGTCGTGAATTCCCTGCCCAATCTGCTCTACCTGCAGACGCAGCGCGGCGACGTCTTCGAAACCATCCGCACAACGTTCGGGGACCCGACCTATTTCAGCTGGGCCTTCCGCAAGGACGACGACAGCAAGGCGCTTGCCGACTTCATCGATGACCAGTTCCGCAAGCTTGCCGCCGATGGAACCATGGCCAAACTTCAGGAAAAGTGGTTCGGCTTCACCATGAAACTGCCGACGGACGCTCTGCCCAAACCCAAGAGCTGACGAGTCGGCGCCCAACGCCCGGATAAGGGCGAGGCTTTCCAGCCTCGCCTGCCTAAAAACGCACAGGCTGCAAGCCTGACCTCAAGTCCATAAGGTCTGACGACTTGGCAATGTTCGCCCTCATCCAGAACAACCTGCCCATCATGCTCTGGGGCGCGGGCATGACCATCCTGGTGTCGGGCGTCGCCATCATCCTCGGCATGCCGCTCGGCCTCGTCCTGTGCTTCGGCGTCACCTCGAAGAAGGCGTGGCTGCGCTGCTTTTCGCGCATCTATCAAAGCGTGTGGCGCGGCACGCCCATCCTCGTGCAGTTGCTGATTATCTATTATCTGCTGCCGCTCATCGGCATCAATGTAGCGCCCATTCTCGCGGCCATCCTCGCGCTGACCCTGAACACGATCGCCTTCCAGGCCGAGATATTTCGCGGCGGACTTTTGGCCATTCCACCAGGGCAACTGGAGGCGGCGCGCATGGTAGGCATACGCAAATGGGCGGGGCGCCAGCATATACTCGTGCCCCAGATATTGCGCCTCGTCATCCCGTCGCTGGTCAATGAGACTATCAGCATCCTGAAAAACTCATCGCTGGTCTCCGTCATCGCGGTGACGGAACTGATGCGGGTAAGCCAGCAGATCGTCGCGACCACCTATCGCCCGTTCGAAATCTACATCACCGCCGCCGTCATCTATATCGTCATCAATTTCCTTCTGTCGCTGATCGGCCGCATGGCCGAGCAACGGCTGGCGCGGAGGGCCTGAGCCATGGCGCAATTCTTCGACCTATGGGTGCAATACGGGCCGCTGATGCTGGCCGGCCTGGCGACGACGGCCTGGATCTGCGCACTTGCCACAGCCCTCGGGCTGGCGATCGGCCTGTTGCTCGCCTGCCTCGAGAGCACGCCGTTCACGCCGCTGCGCTGGGCTGTTCGTGCCTATATCGAGATCATGCGCGGCCTGCCGATCCTGATCCTGCTGTTCGTGCTCTATTATGGCGGCCCGAGCATAGGCCTCCGGCTGAGTGCCGAAGCGGTGGGTGTTTTCGGCCTCGGCTTCTATGGTGCCGCCTATTTCGCCGAAATCTTCCGCTCCGGTTTCCAGTCGATCTCCAAGGGCCAGATCGAGGCGGCGCGCATGGCCGGGCTCTCAGGCACGCAGATCATCCGCCATATCAAGCTGCCGCAGATGCTGGTCATGATCACGCCACCGATGGTCAACCAGATCATCATCCTCATCAAGGAATCCGCGGTGCTGTCCATCATCACCGTTGCCGAGCTGACCAAGAACACGACGCAATTCGTCAACGAGACCTACGCGGTCATCGAACCTTATCTCGCCGCCGCCCTACTGTACTGGCTGCTGGTCGAGGCAGTCGCGCAGCTCGGCAAATATGTTGAGCGCCGGGTGCGGTTCTAGGCGCTCAACCACCAATTTGGGAATAAACGATGGCCACTGAAACCACCGAGCCCGTCATCAAGATCCGGAATCTGACCAAGGATTTCGGCACATTCGCGGCCCTGTCCGGGATCTCGCTCGACATCAACCTCTCCGAGGTCGTCTGCATCATCGGACCCTCGGGGTCGGGCAAGAGCACGTTGCTGCGTTGCGCGAGCTTCCTCGAGGAATATACGAGCGGCGAGATCGAGATCGAGGGCCGGTTGCTCGGCTACAAGCGCGGTGCCGAAGGACTGGTACGAGAAAGCGACCAGAACATCGATTCCGTGCGCCGCAACGTCGGCATGGTGTTCCAGCACTTCAACCTATGGCCGCATATGACAGTGCTGGATAACGTGACGCTGGGATTGCGTCTTTCCAAGCGCGCTCCCGCCGCCAAGGCGAAGGAAAGCGGGCGCCGTGCGCTGGCCAAGGTCGGCCTCGCGGATTTCGCCGAGCGCTACCCTTCGCAGCTTTCCGGCGGCCAGCAGCAGCGCGTCGGCATCGCCCGGGCGGTCGCGATGGAGCCGCATGTGATCCTGTTCGACGAACCGACCTCGGCGCTCGATCCCCAGCTCGTTGGCGAGGTTCTCGACACCATGAAGCAACTGGCCGTCGAGGGCATTACCATGGTGGTGGTGACGCACGAGATGGGCTTTGCCGCCCAGGTCGCCGACCGTGTCGTCTTCATGGACCGCGGCAAGGTGATCGAGCAGGGCCCGCCCGCCAAACTGTTCAACGATCCGCAAAGCCCGCGCTTGCGCGAATTCCTCGACACTTGGAGACAGCGCAACATGCTGTTCCAGAGCGAGCCCACCGCCGGCCAGTAGGGCAGCGGCACAATCGACACGACAAGACGGAGGACCGTACCATGAGCGAAGGTTTGAGCCCGGCAGGTGTTCCCCGCATGTATGGCGACGTGCCACCCTTCATGGCATTTCCCTATGTGCGCGATCTGGCGGGTCTTTCCGCCGACGCTGTGGTGGTGGGCATGCCCTATGACGGCATCGCCACCTTTCGCGGCGGCGCGACCCGCCGCGCCCCGCAGGAAATCCGCAAATACTCGCTTCTTTACGGCAGCTACAGCTTCGACTGGGACCTCGACATGCTGGCCCATATCACCGTCGCCGATGCCGGCGACATCGATGTAGTGCCGGGGGACAATGCCGCCAGCTACGCCCGCCTCGAAGCGCGGCTTGCCGCGGTGCTGGTCAACGGGGCGGTGCCGCTGACCATCGGTGGCGATCACGGCATCAGCTATCCGGCGGTACGCGCGGTCTCCGATGCCGGCGACACCCCGGTCGGGCTCATCGTCTTCGACACCCATCTCGATCTCAGCGAATCCTTCGGCGGCGACCGCCTCACCCGCGCCTCGCCCCTGCTGCGCATTGCCGAACTCGACAAGGTGGCCCCCCGCCGCATCGTTGTCATCGGCGCGCGCGGCCCCCGCAACCTGCTCGAATGGACCCCGCTCTACCGCAAGCTCGGCATCACCGTGTTTTCCATGGAGGAAGTCGAGCGCCTCGGCATCGAAACGGTTGCCGAACGCGCACGCGCCATCGCCAGTGCCGACGGCGCGCGCCTCTATATCAGCCTCGACATCGACGGCGTCGATCCAGCCTTTGCCCCGGCAACCAACAGCCCCGAACCAGGCGGCCTTACCTCGCGCGAGATCATTCGCGGCGTAAGGATAGTGGCCCGCGACGGCTTTGCTGGGTTCGACCTCGTGGAGGTATCGCCGGATTTCGATGCTTCCAGCGGCACCACCAGCATCCTGGCCGGCCGGCTGCTGGCCGAAGCCCTGTTCTGCCTCGCGGCCAAGCGCGCCGGCAAGCAGAACGCCTGGCGCGACGCCCACAGGTCCGACTTCCAACAGAAATAGCACCACCTTCGGAGTGCGCCTCGCGGTCAAGCGACCCGATGCGCCAACAGGACACAAGACCATGAGCATTACAAATTTCCAGCCACTCGATTCCGGCAGCGTTCCGCGTTTTGCCGGCCCTTCAACCTTCATGCGCCTGCCCATGGCTACCCCCGAGCAGGTCGACATCGCGCTGATCGGCGTCCCCTTCGACGGCGGCACCACCAACCGGCCGGGCGCGCGCCA
Organism: Mesorhizobium sp. B2-2-3; assembly: GCF_006442405.1. NCBI lineage: Bacteria > Pseudomonadati > Pseudomonadota > Alphaproteobacteria > Hyphomicrobiales > Phyllobacteriaceae > Mesorhizobium > Mesorhizobium sp. B2-2-3. The sequence goes on from NZ_VFWC01000005.1 coordinate 125,636, forward strand.
TGGACCGCGCGAAATCCGCAACCAATCCAGCCTGGTGCGGCGCGTCCACCATGTCACGGGCGTCTCGCCTTTCGAACAGGTTCGTGCCGGCGACTGCGGCGACGTGATTGTAAACCCGCTCGACCTGCCCGGCTCGCTGGACACGATCAGCGCCTTCTTCGAAAACGTCCACCACTCCGGCGCCCGGTCTCTGGTCGTCGGCGGCGATCATCTGATCACGCTGCCCATCCTGCGCGGCATCGCCAAGGAACCGGCCGGCCTCATTCACTTCGATGCCCATTCCGACACCTATGACGAGTTCTTCGGCAACCGCTATAATCACGGCACCCCGTTCCGCCGCGCCGTCGAGGAAGGCCTGCTCGATCCCAAGCGCATGGTCCAGATCGGCATCCGAGGAGCGATCTCCGATGTGGAAAACTACGATTTCGCCCGCGAGGCCGGCATCCGGATCATCTTCATCGAGGAATTCATGGAGCGCGGCGTGGACACGGTGATGGCCGAGGCGCGCTCGATCGTCGGCGACGCGCCGACCTACGTCTCGTTCGACATCGACGCGCTCGATCCGTCTTTTGCCCCCGGCACCGGCACCCCTGAGATCGGCGGCATAACGACGCGCGAGGCCCAGAAGATGATCCGAGCGCTGGCCGGCGTCGACATCATCGGCGCCGATCTGGTCGAAGTCTCGCCGCCGCTCGATCCTTCGGGCGTCACCGCGCTAACCGGTGCCACCCTCCTGTTCGAGCTTCTCTGCGTCATGACGATGCAAATACCGGCTAAATGAGACCCATGTGTGGAGTGCGCCCCTCGGACCGGACAGGATGAACAAGCAGAATTGACTTGGAAGCCGGGCTTTCGAAGGATGGAAGCCCATGGTGACTTATCGCACGCACAGCATGGAGTTCAAACGTCAGGTAGTGCAGGAGTTCCTGTCCGGCGAGACGCTGCATGGTCTCGCCAAGCGGCACGAACTGCCGCGTAACCTGATCCGCATCTGGGTTCAGAAATACGAGGCCGGCTCCTTCGACGAAGACGTGGCGGCGGCCGACACGATGAGGCGCGGATCGCAGCGCTGGAGCGGCTGGTAGGCCGGCAAGCCTTGGAAATTGAGTTTCTAAAGGGGGCTCTGAAAAGCGCACCACGTCCGAGAAGCGGGACTACATCCGGATCAAAATTTCTCCCGCCTCCAACGCCCCTGCTACCGATTGAGCCCCGGAGGCGGGGCAAGGAAGCCATAGTTGCGTCGGGAACAAGCGGCGAGACCGATCCGCCGATCTCGAATTCCCATCCGAAGAGTTCCGCGTAAAGCGGCGCAGGTTCGCAGGATCACGCCCTATTATTTCAAAGTGGATGATTGGCTTGGCCATGATGTCCAACCTTTTAGACGGTTCGCAAAACAGTCGCAGCCCGAGCGGCAGCGGCTGCTGGCTCGGCAGGTGAAACACCTCCCAGGTCGCCCGCATCTGGCCACAATCGTTCTGTGCGACAACACCGCGGGACCGTCAGATCGGGGCGACGATGCGGAGAAGGCAACGGTTCACCGACAAAAAAGGCACGAGAGAAAAGAGCGCACCTCGGATGTTGCGCGCGAGTCGATCGAGGTCGAGCGGGCGGCACGGGATGCGAAGACAGCTCGGCTCCGAGAGCAAGGGCTGATGACTGAGATTCGCAGCTCAGCACCTAAGAAGGTGCAGCCCCGATAGCTGCTTAAGGGAGGCAGCGATGCTCGATACCCATACAGACATTGCGCGGGCGGCTATTGAAGCCACCTTCCTGCCACGTCGCGCCACATTTCCGCGCGATATTGATCACTCCCGACGCGTGCTCGCGGCATCACGCGAGCTTCTGAAACGCCTGCGCCAAAGCCACGGCGATGACACCTCCCGAGCTTGGGGGATGCAGACCCGGTTCCCTTCGCTATCTCAGCGTTCGATGCCGATGTTCTCCGGGCAGTGTTCAAAGATTTGGTGTTGGGAACATACGCGCCCAAATGTCGATGGCGCGATCTGGCTAAGACCCTGGTACTCGAATACGCCGGGTGCGATCAGGTCGAAGTTGGCTTGCTGGATTGGATCACCAGGAAGTAAGTACCTTGTGCCAAGTCGAGTTGAGCGCGTGTTCTAGAGATCCACCAGGCGCGCCACGAGGGGGTTGCGACGTCTCGACTTCAGGAGTTTATCTCAACTGTCCGAATGGCGATTTGACATACCCAACCCGCCGCCAGCTATGGCGGAGGTCGGGTTCGTTCTAGGTCTCAGTCGTAGACTTTGACGATCTTGCGGGTGCCCGGGTCCACCAAAACCGTGCGGTTGTCGATCACCACATACCGGTATTTGACATTGGGGACCTCATGGAGCTCGACCGTGTCCGGCAGAGCCGTGCCGACATTCAGCTCAAGTCCGAGAAGGTTCACGGAAGCCAGCGGTTGCTTCTTCACGTATTTGCGCACGACGGTGTCCTGTTCCGGTGTGATGACAACATCCTGTGCCGCAACTGCGCCGACGCCGGCCAAAAGCAATAGCGCGGCAGCGGTGCTGGTAAGGGGGATCCTCATGGTTTTTCTCCTGTTGTTCCGGCGACAGCACAAGTCTTCTGTGCGCCAGGCAACTGAACACGTCGGCAGGCCGAACGTTCCTCGATCAGGCTTCAGTCGGAATCCTGACCAGACCAAAGGCCGATCACAAAACGCAATGGTCTTATCTCTTGAGACTAGGCGGAACGGCTTAGGGCTAGGCTAGTTGCTTCTCCAAATCAGGAGAAAGCAGATGGATAAAAGCATTGGCCAAGCGCGTTGGTTGCTCGCGCCAACTTTCGCCGCAGCCGTCACATTTTTGGTGATCGGCATATTCCTTGGCTGACATGTTGTGGATCGGCACAGCTACGTCCCTTCCTGTGCTGATAGGGCCCGCAAGCCGCTTCGGTGGCTGGCGGGCCCTCTATTTCCAGTATGTTTGGTGAGCAAAAGACAATGACATCGATCCAGAGAACCAATGAGAGTGGCAACGCAAACCAACCAAATGACAACGATGATCATGCGCCTGCGCTACTGGACGCTGTTTCTTTGACGAACGAGGAAAACATTGCCGACCTTGTCAGGCGAACCGAGCGCGTGGCGATTTTGGTAGTGTTGGGAATGGGGGGCTGGTTGATGTTAGTCCCCGCTATCTACCTTGTACTGAGCCACCGAATATGAATGAATAATTACGCCAGCATATGATCGCCCGTCTCAGGGGCCGGGGTCGGGACAGTTTCATCATCCGCGCAGCTTTTCGCCTCGAATTCCAGCGTGGCGCTCGTTACCGTGACGCTTGATCATCTTGTTGGGCTGCAGCACCTGATCTGGAACTCGAGCGCGGCCCATTGCTGACCGGCTCGCTAAAACACACCACCAATGCCTATGCCGCCACTGATGTCCGGTGGGGGAGGCGCGGGACGTCTCGGGGCGGCCTGCGAGCGTTTCGCAGTCGTCCGTACGGAGCCGTTTCGTGAAGGGGCGGCGTCCGACGCTATCTTAGCCGGCTTGGCCTTCACGATGACCGGCTGCTTGCAGATTCTGCCTGAGCGCAAAAAGAGATCGCCCAGCAGTCCGACGCTCGGCTCCGTCGTCGCCGCGACTTGCTTGGTATTCTTGTAGTAGTCGGTGAGAGCACGGATTGAACCCGTGCCCCAATCTCCATCAATCTGCATCCGGTAGCAACCCAAGCGACGAAGTTCGGTCTGAACGTTGCGCGCAAGATCGGCTGTCTTGTCTTTGTCCGCCTCGCCCATGGATGCGCCGACAATGAGCGTTTCGAGACCGGAGACGACGCTTTGGCGAGCGTCCTCAACCCTTTCGGTCGGAGACAGATTGGCGACCTGTGTGCCAACCGGCTCGGGTGAACTGGCGGACGGTGCCGGAATCTCGACCGACCGCAACGTCTGTCCGACGATTAGCACGGCGGTCTGCAGGTCATTGGAGGCAAGCTCGACTTGCAATCTCTTCTTTGCCGCGGGGTCCGCAAGGATGCGTGAAAGGCTTGCGCTCAACTGTCCCGGATCGAGTACCTGTTGCTCCGTGAAATAGAACTGCTCACGCAGGTTCGATTGATCCCACGGCACTTGACGGCCAACCGTCAACGCTTCGGTTTCGTTGCGGACGCGGATCATCATATCCGAAATGCTGAGCCCGGGAATCTCGAGATTCTTCAGCAGCGCAATGGTGAACGGGCTGTTTTCGCCGCCGCCATCGGCCGTGACATTGCCTGGCTGGGTGGCAAAGGCAACGAACGTGTTTTCACCGACTTCAACTTGCGCCAGACCATTGCCGGCACCGGCACCGAGCGGATTGTTGCGGCACGCGTCCAGGAATATGAACGTCTGGCGGTCGCGGCGCGCGAACCGCGCGATCACATCATTCAGCTTGATGGCCGTGGCGGTGAGTTTTTCCAGGCTTTCAGGATCGGGCGTATCGACCGGGAGCAGGTAGTTTTCGCCGTTCAACTGCACGCCATGACCGGCGTAGATAATCAAAACTGCGCTGACGGTAGGCAGCCTTGCATCAGCTTCTCGAAAGATTCTGGAAAAATCTTGGGTCGAAAGATCGGTGCCCGTCAGGACCTCAAAATTTAGCCGCTTCAAGCTCTCTGAGAGCTTTGCGGCATCATTTGCGGCATTGGGGAGATGCTCAAGTCGGCTGCTTTGATAGTTCGAATTCCCGATGACGATCGCTAGCCGGTTGCGTGGCTGCGGCGCCGCGGTCGGCTCGACCGCGGCGCGAGCACCAGCTGAGCCAAGAAGCAGGAAAATGAGAAACAGTGGGACACGAAACAGAAGTCCGTTGCAGTGGGTCATGTCAGCACGCTCGCTCCGGCCTGCCTCAATCTTGGTCCAGCAACTTCCCAACGCACCACGACGCAACCGCAATCAGCCTGAGCGCCTGCCCCATACCGGCGAAGGTCACCAAAATTTATACCAAGAATCCTGTCAAAGATAGGGAAAAGGGATTTGTATGCGATCAGTCATTGGACTGTGGAGGACAAGATGCCGACCAAGATCAATCTTGCGCTGCCGGTTTATGGAGCAGCCTACAAAAGCGTGTTCGTTCGCAGCTTGTTCGCGGCCTTAACTCATAAGAGCCTGTCCAACTACGCCTTCACGCTGTCGGAAATCGAGTACACGGATATTCCATTTTCGCGGAACTATCTGCTCACGAATTTCTACTACAATAAACCGGATTGCAGCCACATTCTGATGATCGACAGTGACATGGGCTTTTCACCTGATCTTATCGCGGCGATGCTGGCGCTGGACAAGCAAGTCGTCGGCACCCTGTATCCGCGGCGCCGGATCGATCTGCGCAAACTCCATTCCCTCTCGACACTGCCCTTCGACAAAGCCTTTGCGCAAAGCCTGGAGTTCATCGGAACCGTCGTCGAACCTCGGCAAGAGCAAGAAGGCTTTGTCCGGGTAACGTCATGCGGCACGGGCATCTTTCTGGTCTCCCGCGACTGCGTGACGGCCATAATCGAGAAGTTACCCGAGACGGTGGACCGGTCTCGTTACAGAAAGAGCAAGTACACCGCTCAGTTCGAGAATTTCCTGACGCCGTTTGCGAAGATTGTGACGCCGGAACTGGACCTCCCTACCGACTTCTCGTTCTGTCACCGCTGGGTTGAGCAGTGTGGTGGCGAAATATGGGCAAGCTACCATCGCAAGATTGCACATGCGGGAGATCTGACTGTTTCGGCGGCCTATTCTGATCTTTAAAGATGCCTTCGAAGTTTGGCCACTGCTTTTGACAGGCTCATTTAAGTTTACGATAGTGTCCTTGTCGCCACAGATAGCCTTAAAGTCTCCTGAGAACGAACGCCAAACCATTGCCGCCCAGCAACGCGACGCGTACAGTGCCGGTTAAGCAGTCAACGATCCCATGAGATGGATCGTTGATCTATTTAATTGCCTTGATTTGTGACGGTATCGATTTCTCGTAAGGTGGGGTCGAATGAGAGTGTCGCGCGAGGCCTATCAATTGACGGGAGTCTCGTTGCTCGCCTTAGCGGCGGCGTCCACGTTCCAAGTCTCTGGCGCGGCGGCCTGCTCCGCTACTGCAAACGGCGGCGGCACTCCCTTCCAGGCGACATCGGTTACCGTGAACTGCACGACGACCGGGGATTTTCAGGACGTCGATGGCGTATTCACCACCCGATTTAGCGGGTTCGAGAACTCGTCGGAAGTCATCGTCAACGACTACGACGGCAATGGCGACGACGTCGTGAGAATTTTTGGCGGCCTCCTGACCGATAAAGCGGCGACAACACCCGGTGTAGGCGGCCTGCCTGCGGGAGGGTCGACCTCCTTACAGCCGGCGGACGGTACAATCGAACTCCTCGGCGGCAACGACCGGTTTGAGATGTTCTATGGGGATTTCTTGGGGGTTCCGTACGCCCCAACCGTCGCGGCCAATCTCAATACCGGGGCCGGGGATGACCTGGTCGTCATTCAGGCCGGCAGTATTCAGGACATTGACCTTGGAGATGGTGCCGACAGCGCCGTGATATTCGGCGACGGTACACAGGTTGGCAATGTGACCGGCGGCAGAGGTGACGACCTGTTATCGATCGGCATCCTCACTACCGAGGAGGGAATTTTTTTCAGCGCGCCGACCGTCGGCGTTCTCTCCGGGGGCGATGGCAATGACACCATCATCATTGCGGGGGGCACAGTTGATGCCCTGGATGCCGGGGCTGGCAATGACCGGGTCAGCGTCAGCGGCAGTGCCGCGGTCGACCTCGACCTCGACGGAGCGGCCGGAAACGACACGATAATGGTCGCTGGCAACGCCACCATTGGCGGCAGCATATTCGGCAATGACGGCGACGACACCGTCAACATAAACGGCGGAACCATAGGCGCCACGACAGGTGGCAACATCACCGGCGGCCTAGGCTTCGACAGCGTCTCGGTCGTCGGCGGCGACATAAAGGGCGGCATCGACGCCGAACATGTCCATTTGTCGGGTGGCACGATCGAGGGTGACATTACCGGCCTTGGACCCAACACGCTAACCATCGATCATATCGGCGCCGTCGAGCCGCTCATCCTTAGCGACGGGGTGCTATTCAGCGGTACAGGCGCCAACGGCACAGTCGTCGACACCGACCTTGCCGCCGGCGGCAAGAGCCAGAACTTTGCCGGCTTCGACAATTTTTCGGCCGACCATTCGACCCTTCGCTTCAGCGGTGGCACGCAGGGCATAAACCAACTCAACCTCGGTAACGGTTCAACGCTGTTCATCAACGGCAACGTCACTATGCCGGGTTCGATCATCGCGACAAATTCCCTGATCAACATGATGGACGGTGTCGCCGACGACGTGTTGATGCTCGGCGGCCTCGCCCTCAACAGCGCCACCATCAGCCTCGACATCAACCAACAGACGCTACGGTCGGATCAACTCGTTGCCAATGCGTTTTCGGCTGCCGGCACCAGCACCATTATTGTCAATCTGCTGGGCACCCCCCAATTCGCCCAAGTGACCAATATCCCGATCATCGTCTCGGCCAGCGGACCGGTTGCCGGCACCTTCCGTCTCGGAAGTATTTCCGGCACGCCGGGTTCGCTTTTCAGCTATGAGATCGTGAACGGCCCGAATGGCGGCTTGTTCCTGCGTGCCACGCCGGCCAGTTTCGGCATTGCGGCGGCGCCGACCAGCGCGACCAACGCGGGCGCGGTCGAGGTGGCACTCGACGCTCTCTACGGCATAAACCGCGACGCGATCGATGCTGACCTCCACCTTTCGCCTGCATCCGGATCTGGAATGGTACCGGTTTCTTCGAGCTTCGGGGTCTTTGCTTCCGGCCAGTTCGCTCATACCGAGCATGACGGCTATAACATCAGTGGCGGCGGCCTGAATGGCCCGGGCCCGAGCTTCGATGCCAATGATTTTTCGGCCGCCATCAGCCTGGACTTCAATGCCGCCAAGCATTTCCAGTTCGACAATGAGTATGGCCTGAACATCGGTGTATTCGCCGGCTACGCCTCGACTGACGTCAATCTCGGAGCCTTCCAGGGATTTGATGCCATAGGGGAAGGTAACAACAAGGCCGGACTGTTCGGCGGCTACGCGCTGTTGCGCAAGGACTACAATTACGCGCTGGTCTCGGCCTCCGGTTTCTTCGGCCGAAGCGACGTGATGAACGGGGTGCTTGACACCACCGGCAGCTATGACACCGAGGGCTACGCGGTCACGGGATCTGTCGGCCACATCTTCGCGCTGGGCGAACGCACCCGTTTCGATCTGCGTGGCGGCCTGCTTGGTGTTTCATTCCGCGGCGATCCCTACACTGACAGCGGTGGCAATCAGTTCGGCAAGAGCCGGCTTTCATTTGGCGCCATCAAGTTCGAGCCTGGCATTTATGGCGATTACACGCTGAGCAACGGTATGGTGTTCAGCCCCTATGCGCGTGGCGAATTGCAGCAGCGTTTCGGTTACAAGAACACGACCGAGATCGGTACCAGGACGATCGCCTTCGACGATGCGGATTTTTCCGTGGCGCTATCGACGGGGTTCAACCTGAAAGTTTCGGAGTTGACGACCGTCAACGGCGAAGTCCGTGGTAAGGCCTCCTCGGATAGCTCCACCGTTGGCGCCAAGCTCGGACTTAAGATAGCTTTCTAGCGGTTCCTCGATCCGCGGATCATCCGCGCCCGCGCTGAGTTCCTGACGTCTTTGGGATGGGAATAGCAGGACCTTCGAATCCCCCGCACTCAGGCAAGGTGCGGTATCGTGATGCCGGGATCGCGGGCTGGCCAAACACACCAACCGGGATGCTCGCCAATTGGCAGCAAGTGCTCTATGCTCTCTGGAGACACCGCATGGTCGTGATGTCGATACGGGGTTCTGTTGTCGTAGGCAGGGGGAGCCATGTTCGAAGTTCTCGGAGTCTGGCGCAAAGCACGGTCAAGAAGCAGAGTCGCCGCGAAGACGCTTGGCTTGATCGTTTCGTTGTTCGTGTTGTTTTTGCCCGGACTGGGAACGGCGAACGCGCAGACAAACTGGACGCTCGATCCGACCGCTTCGGTCCTCACCTATCAGTCGGTCAAGAAGAACACGATCGTCGAAACCAACAAGATCAGGAATATTTCCGGCAGCCTCACTTCGACCGGCGACGCCAAGGTCTCCTTTGACCTCAACTCAGTCGATACCGGGGTCGACCTGCGCAATGTCCGGATGCGGTTCCTCTTCTTTGAGACCTACAAGTTTCCAACCGCCGAACTGACAGCGAAAGTGGATCCGGCGGCATTTGCCGACCTCGCCACCAAGCGACGTATGAAGGCGGTTCTTCCATTCCGTCTCAACCTGCATGGGGTCGACAAGGATCTTGAGGCCAATGTCGTGGTGACCATGGTCAGCGACACCATGGTGTCGGTCGCCTCGGAGGCCCCTGTCGCGGTGCATGTGGAAGACTTCGGTCTATTGCCCAATGTCGACAAACTCCAACAGGCGGCCAGTGTGACCAACATTGTTCCTACCGCATCGGTGTCGTTCGATTTCGTGTTCACGGCCGACGGAAGCAAGCCGCCCCCCGCCCAGACCGTTGCGGCAAGCACCGAGGTCGGGCCCGTCGCCACCGATGCGACGAAGACCAACTTCAACGATGAGGAATGCCTCAACAGGTTTGCGGTGCTGTCCCGTACCGGGGCGATCTATTTTCGCCCCGCGAGCGCGCGGCTCGATGCCCAAAGCCGCCCGCTCCTCGCTGAGGTCGTCGGTGTCGTCAGCAAATGCCCAGGCCTAAAGGTCGAAGTTTCCGGACACACCGATGCCGATGGACCGGTTGCAGAGAACAAGCGCTTATCGGAGCGCAGGGCCCAGGCAGTGGCCGACGCCATTGTTGGAGCGGGCATTCCGCGCACGCAGATTACGGCGACCGGCTACGGCGAGGAACGCCCAGTCGCCGGCAACGACACGCCGAAGAACAAGGCGCTCAATCGGCGGATCGAGTTTTCCGCCACCAAGCTCGTCAACTGAGGAAGGATCTGTTGTCCCGGTGGGTTTCGATCTGATCGCCCGTCGCAGTAGCCTTCTGCGCGCAATCGGGCTCGCGGCAGTTGCGCTGCTTTTCACTTTGACGGCAGCCGATGCCGAGCGCCGTACAGCGCTGGTACTTGGCAACTCCCAATATCTGCACGCCCCGGCACTCGCCAATCCGGTGCGCGACGCCAAAGCCATCGCCGAAAGCCTGAAAGATCTTGGTTTTGAAGTCGTTTCCGGCTTCGATCTGACCAAGTTGCAGACCCAGACGACAATAGCGCAGTTCGCAAAGCAGGTGCGCGGGGCGGACATCGCGCTTTTCTTCTATGCGGGCCATGGCTTGCAGGTTTCAGGCAGCAACTATCTTCTTCCGATCGATGCCGCCCTGGAGGACGAGACTTCGCTCGACTTCGAGGCGGTGCCTGTCGATTTCGTTCTGCGACAGATGTCTCGCGAGACCAGCATAAGGCTTATTTTCCTCGACGCCTGTCGCGACAATCCTCTAGCCGAGGTGCTGGCAAAGACCGCCGGCGTCAGGGGAGCAAAAAGCGGCCTTGCGGAAATCTCGATCGAGAATGGCGGTGCCGGTACGCTTGTCGCGTTCGCCACCAGTCCAAATCAGGTCGCCTACGACGGATCCGGCAAACATTCGCCGTTCACCTCGGCGTTGCTTGCGCACATTGGCGAGACAAATGTGTCCATCACTGAGGCTATGAACCGTGTTACCGCCGATGTGTTCAAGGCAACCGCTAGCAAGCAGCGCCCCTGGAGCAACGTCTCGCTGACCACCGAGGTCGTCCTGCACAAGGTTGATCTCAACGCACCGCTGATCGTCGGTGAGGCGGGCGTTCCCGGACCGCAAGGCGACTCGGATACGCGCAATGCCACTGCTAATCCGTCGAGCTCCGCCAATGACGCCCAACTCGCACTCAATGTGCTCCGTCAGAAAATCCCAAAACTCGCCTCTGACGACCCGATCTTTTTCGACGTTCCCATCGATTTCGGTGACCCCGAAATCGATGGGAAGAGTATTGCGGAGCTCATAAAAGGCGAGCCACGCTTCAGTCCGGTGGAGGGCCTCGACAATTCGGTATGGCAGGGCAAGCACTGCGACGGCTGCCATGAGTGGAACGAGACCCGACTGTGTGATCAGGCGAAGAATTTCGCCGCCAACGATGTCTCCGTTCTGCGCTTGCAGCATCCGCTTGGGACACGCTTCAAGGTGGCGCTCGCCAAATGGGCTCAAGGCGGTTGCAAGTAGGCGGGACGGAGGGCGTCCTCCAGTTCTGTGGGAGCCGGTCCTGTGGGCGAGTGCCCCTAAGATGCATCCGTTGACTGGTGGAGGGCCTCGATCTCGGCCATCTGGATACCGATTTCGACGAACGCCGACAGCACCGAGAAGCGGTCCACGAGCGCCACGCGTGCCAGACCGGCCAGAATTCCGGCATTGATTGCATAGGCAGCAGGAGAAGGCTGCAAATCCAGTGCCGGCATCGCGGCCACGGCTGACCGATCTTCACGCGATCCCGCAGCTAGGATAATCCAGCCGACCGGGGTTGTTGGCGATTTTGCCGCGGCGGCTCTGACGTCTGTTCGATGGCGGGGGCTGTCGGGTTCGCTCACCCAGTCGCGGACAAGACCGAGCAACCGGTGATCGGTCTCATCGAAGAGGTCGCTCAGATGGCTTAGGCATTCGTGGGCCCACCAGACCGCGGCCCGCTCGGGAAGCAGGTAGGCGCAAAATGTAATCGCTTCCTCAGGAATGCGCCCGGCGAGGAGGTCGCGGCAAAACGCGATCGAGTGCTGTTCGGTCGGAGGAGTGCGCATGTCCCTGGTGATAGCGGGACAAGCTGCGAAAAGATCCCGTGCCGTTTTGAATCGGAGCCCATGGGCCATGAACGCCGCGCTTTCATCGAGGAACTTTGGCCACTCAAGCCTCAGGCACGGCGCGGGTCAAGTCTCAAGCCGTGCCACGGCCAAAACAGTCGCGATGATCGCACCTCCAACGTTTGGCCACAGACAATTGCGCTGGAATTTGATATGTTCGCGATCGATCAAAATCGGATACTCAAACAGGAGGAGCGCTATGCAGTGGAGTCGTTCAGCCTTTGTCTTGGCGGTCGTGTTTTTCTCGAACCATGCTTCCGCCGATCCGGCTCGGAAATCAGAAGACATCGTGAAGTTTTTTGCCGGCGCAGCCGATCTTGGCAAATCTCGAGGAATTTGTGTCGGTTCCGAAGAGGAGTGCAACAAGAGCAACACCAATGGGCAGCAGGAAGGCAGATCCAACCTCGACATGCTGATCAATTTCGGGCTGGATTCGGCCCAACTCGACGCAACCGCGCGCGCTGAGCTCGAAGAGTTTGCCAAGGCTTTGAAAGACAACCGGCTGAGCACGTTCAACTTCGTCGTCGAAGGCTACACCGATGCGACGGGCACGCTGCGCTACAACGAAGGTCTGTCACAACGAAGAGCGAAATCGGTGGCAGCTTTCCTGACGGCCAGCGGTGTCGAGGCCGCGCGCATCAACGCCGTCGGCATGGGCGAGAAGAACCCTCGCAACGCCAACCCGTACGATCCTGCCAACCGCCGCGTGGAAATGCGGATAAAAACGCAATAACCGTCGAAACTGCGCGGCAAACCGAGGGGGAACCCTTCTGCGCAAGAAACTCATGCCAGACCTGACGCTCAGAGCGTATTTGGGATCGAGCCCATGAGAGCAGTGATGGCCTGTTTGTATTTTTCGAACTCCGGCGACGTCTGACGGATTTCGGTGGTCGTTGTCTGTGACCCGGCGTCGGTTGCCAGATGAGTCAGCTTCTGGCCCATTTTTCTTTCGGCCCAGTCCACCACGTAGCTGGCTGTCTTGCCGGTGAGGAACGGGTTGGCCTGGATGACGGCCGACCCCAGGACAGCGCTCAGCTGCGCCGAACCTGATGCCGACAGAACCTGATGCGCGCCTTCCATTCCAAGGAAATGACAGAGATAGAGCCGGCCGGCCGTGATTTGGTGGCCGCGCTGGCGCAGGTAGGCCTCGCCTTCGCGCGCCAGGTTGCGCACCATCTCTCGCGAGATCGTGGCGTCGTAGCGCAGGGCGAGTAGGTCCTCGGTCGACAGCGTGCGTGCAAGCTCCGGGCGGTAGGTATTCATCATCCTGATCCAGGTCTTGGTTATGAACTGGCCGGCGCCCGTCGCGGAAGAATTAGGATTCTTGGCGCGAGCACTACCGCCACTTTCGACGTGAACGATGCGCTCGGTGAGCGTTTCGACCGCGGAATCGTTCGATGCGACCGCGGTAACCGTGCCCAAGGGGTCGATCGCCTCGCCGTTTTGGTAAAGCTCGAAATGCAGGTGAGGGCCGGTCGATAATCCGGTGGTGCCGATATAGCCGATGACGTCGCCTGCCTTGACCTTGGTGCCGACGCCGGCTTCGATTGCAAATTTCTGCATGTGCGCATAACGCGTCTCGCGGCCGTTTTTGTGCAAAATCTTGACCAGATTGCCGTAGCTTCCCCCATCGCCCTGGAAGGTGATCTCGCCATCGAAGGCGGCTGCGATCGGCGTGCCGACGGGTGCCGCCCAATCGACGCCCTTGTGGATGCGCACGGTCCCCAGAATGGGGTGCTTTCGTGGTCCGAAGGTAGAGGTCATGACGCCATTCACCGGCGTGACCATGCCGTTGGTGACTGTCAGCGAGCGTACCTGATCGTCACCTGTAACACACGCAAACTGGCCGTCGCTTTGCTGGAAGACAAAACAGTCGAGGCTTTTCTCGCTCCCCTGCACGCCCACATACAGAACCCGTCCCGCGCCCTCGTCCTTGCCCCTGGGCGTCTGTGAATAGATCATCACCAGACGCTGGTCCTCGCTTGCAAAGGCGTCCAGATCCTGTCCTCTCGAAAGATACATGATCGCCTCGCCGATCACGCCGGTTGGAACATTGTTGCGGGCTGCCGTCGAATAGATGGCGTCGAGCAGACGATACTGTCGTTTATGCGTACCTTCTTCCTGTGCGCCCGAATAGTTGAACAGATCTTCGCGAACCCAGGGATCAACACCCGACACGAAGGCGCCCGCGCCGTTGCGCGTCAGCGTGCCGACGAACAGGTTCTTGGCGTAGATCGAAACCTGCATCAGGGACATTGCGCTCGTGTCGCGCGTCGGCCTGAACCCTCGCATCGCAACGACGTAACCCGCTGCCAGGCCGTCCCGGTGGAAAAGCGCGCTCAGGGCCTCGCCTGCCAGCTTGGCATCCTGCGCGGAGAAGTGCGCATCCAACGCTACGCTGTCCAGACTGCGATCATTGAGAACCTTTACGAACGTGTCTTCGGTCGCCGCGAATCGCTGGTACTCATTGGTGACGGCTACGACGCTCGTGTTGTTCTCGATCTCGGTCTTCTGGAATGCCGGCAGGGCTGCATCGCCTGCATCGATCGTCTCACCCCATCCGGCTTCGGGATCGTCGCTGTCGGCTTTCTGACCGGAAGCCGCTTCAAGTTCCCTGGCGGGAGGCGAGGGCTGAAGATCGTTCTCCAGATCGCCCGATGGCGCGGCAGCGGTTTTTCGTTGCGCTTGGAAGAATGCGAAATCCTCCTGCGTCGACGGTATCGTCGTCATGAATTTTTCGCTGGCGCTCAGCATGACGTCTGACAGGACTTCGAGCTGGGGAGAAACGTCGGCCTGATCGAGTTCTGCCGGACGCGGGACCACTCGGCCTTTGGTTGCGGCGCCGGCATCTGGCGCAAGGGTGATCCACATCGGGTCCCCCGCCAGATCGATCAGCGCTGGCACGTAGACGGATGCGTCGGCCGGCACATCGTCCGCCCCCTCGACCGCATGCAACTCCTCGTCTTCGTCGCCGAATGACCAATAGTCCGCGGTCAGGTAAAAACCGGCGGCCACGCAAAGCAGCACAGCCGAGGTCAAACCCACCATCAACCTACGCCATAGCGTGCGCCTGCGAAGGGCGGCGCGCGCCTGCTTCTTCTGTCTGAAGCTCGTGTCGATATGGTGTGTCACGGATTGCTTGCGGTCAGGAAGAAGGTCCACCGCACCTGTTCGAGGGTGTCGACTTCCAGAAACCGGGCGGTGATGTGGCCGCGCTGCCAGCATTCGTCACTGCCGCGGATCGAGAAACGTCGCCGTTCGATGCACATTTCGGTCAATCCGGCGAGGATGGCATGACCAAACACGTCAGTTGCATAGATGTAGACGTAGCGGTTGGTCAGTTCCTCCCGGATAACGTTCACGCATTGGTTTGCGCCGATGGTCCACCATCCATCGGTCTGGTCCGCATTGTCGACCTTCTGGCCGACGGCGAGATTGACGACATCGAGTGTCTGATTGCAGACCGTGAACTCGGCTCGCGCTTGGCTGGACAACAGCAGGGCGAGGGGAGCGCCCAAAATGATCGCGAGTTTCATGCGCGCCCTCGGGGCAGATAGGGCTGGAACCGGACCTGCTGCTTTTCGGGCAGGGCAGACCAAGCGGTCAAACACCAGCGGCGGCGTTCCATGCTAGGCCCACGCTATCCGCCGAGCCGGAAATACTTGGCAGTGGCTGAGAACCGAGATCCGTCGGTCTCGACTTCCTCGATGATTTTGGGCAACAGCGCCGAAGCTGGCGTGGGATCGGAGAAGGCAGCCGACTGAATGTCGCGAGGGCCCGTGATCACCAGTATTATCTGCGGCACGGACTTTCCAGCAGCCTTATCGGCCGTGCCGAGACCAATCGGGATCCTGAAGGTCGCCTTGTCCGACCCCGTGACGATGCGGTCGTCGAGATTGAACACCATGCCTTTGTGGTCGATCAGCAGAACGCTGGAGATGAGCCCTCTGCGCGTTACCAATGTACCGCTAATCGGCGTACCGTTCGGCACAGATGTTCGGTCGAGAACAAGCTGCGGCTGGTCGGCCGCGGTCTGTCCCAGAAAGCGCAGAAAATTGGTTACCTCGCATTGGCTTGGCTCAATGAGGCGGACGCTGATGTCTGGCTCGACATGGAATTTTGCCTGGAAATCGCCGAGCATGCGTTCGAATGGCTGGACGGCCGTGCCAAATCCTTCGATTGCGGCGGCCTTGTCGGTAGCAGATGTGACGGCGGCATAGAAACAGTCGCCGCCGCCGAAGGCGCGAACCCAGGCGACGCGTTGAGCGATATCGTCGACCGCCGGGGGGATCGCTGGTTTGGGCACGTTCAACGCTACAACGCGTTGGTTCGGCTGCTTGCCTGTCGGCAATGCAGAAATCTGGCTGTTGCCGTTGGCATCCACCGCTGGACCTGCATTCGATTTCAGTTCCGGGATTGGGGCGGCCGGCGGGCTGGCCTGTGGTTCGGGCTTTTTGATCTCGACAACCTCTGTCTCAGCCGGCAGCGGAGTTGGGATCGTTTCGGCTTCTGGCGGGGTTGGAGCGGTCGTATCGGGGGAAGTCGGCTTTTGCCTATCGCTGGCCGTCATGTCAGGCTGGATTGCCGGCGATGCTCTTCCTGGCGGCGGCGCGTTCGTCGGGATTGGCTTCGGCGGCGCCTCGGTTCGTAGAGGTATGTCGACAGGCTTGGCCGACGGCAGTCTTTGAGCTGCCACAGCATCTGGCTTGCCCTCGGCCGGCGGTGTGCCGGCCTGCGTTTTCGGCTGCGCCGGCGGAACAACATGTGGCGGCTCGGGCGCGTTCGCCGCATTCTGCGTAGCGGCGGGCTGTGACGTTTGGGGCGCGGGCTTTGCTGGCTCTGCCGCGGAAAGCGACGTCTTGCCGACAGGCGGCGTCGCAGGCGTCATGACGCCGCCCAGATAAAGGCCGCCTCCAGAGGCCACGGCTAGCGCCGCCAAGGCACAGAGCGCGATCGTTCGGGTCCTTGTGGATTTGCCAGGCGCCTCGGCTGTGGCGGTACGTGCAGCGCCGACGGGGCCCGGACGCGGCGGTCCAGACAAATGCGCGGGCCGCACATGCTGGACGAAGCGCGGCCCACCTGAACCCGTCGCGGCTGCCTCGTCGTGCCGCTCGACCTCATTCTTGCTGGCTGGAGCCGCGGCTTGCCCTATCGGCGGCAAACCCGGCCTAACGCGGGGTGTGAGGGAAGTCGGCGGGATTGTCTCCTCGTTTTCATCACGCGTCATCCTGGCGATTTCGGCCATGCTGACGGGCCGGTCTCGCGGATCCGGTTGAAGCATGGCTTCGACAATGCCGCGAAAATCGTCATCGATATCGGAGAGATTAGGCACGGTTCGGCGCTTTTCGATGACTTCGAACTGCGAGCCGCTCATATCGATCGGCTTGCCGCGCAAGGCGGCGACCAATACCAGCCCAAGGCTGTAGATGTCGGACTGCTCTCTGACGTCGCCGCTGTAGAGCCCGAGTTGTTCGGGCGAAACATAGTTGTACTTTCCCGCGAACCTTCCGCCTATCAGGGTCTCTCCGCCCACCGTCGCCGAGCGTGCGATGCCGAAATCGATGATCTTCGCACGGTCAACCCGGTCCCCCGGCAGAATAATGTTATCCGGCGAGAGGTCGCGGTGTATTGCTCCGGCCTGGTGCACGGCGCTTAGACCGGAGGCGAGGCGATGGCACAGCTTTCGTACCTCTCCCGTCGGCATCGCCCCACGTCGCATGATGTCGAACAACGACGCTCCATCGACGAATTCCATGGCGAGGTAGGGACGACCGATCCCCGGATCGATCGTGAAGACGTGATAACGCACGACCGCGTCATGCGACAGGTGGTTCAGGATAGTTGCCTCTTTGCGAAACAGGGACAAGATCGTTTGGTCGCGCGCGAATTCCGGCAAAACGATCTTGATCGCGACGTGGTCGCCGGTCTGGATGTTGTGGCCCCGGTAGACTTCGCCCATGCCCCCGAATGCGATCCGCTCGTCAAGTTCGTAGATACCGCTCAGTTGCGTGCCCACGGCAGTGTTGGCCGCGCCTGGCGATATCCGCGTCTTGTCGTCGGCGCTCATCAGCCCCGCCCCCGCGCTTTGTACGCAGCTGGATGGGGCGACTGGCTGTCGTATCCGCCCGCGACCCTGACAAGCACGATGGTCACATTGTCTGTTCCGCCACGCGCCAGAACCGTTTCCAGCAGGTTTTCACACGCCGACTGAGGTGTCGCGGACACTGTCGCAGCCTTGATCTCAGCATCGGTGACATGCGCCGTCAGGCCATCGGTGCTCAGCACAAAGATGTCCCCCGGCAGGATTTCACCTTGCTGGAAATCGATGACAATCTCGTCGCTGACGCCGACTGCCTGCGTAATGACATTGCGGCGCGGCCAGGTGAGCGCTTCGGCTTCGGTGAGCATGCCTTTATCGATGAGTTCCTGAACCTCGGTATGGTCCTTCGATATTTGCGAGATCGAGGCCTCGCGGATCAGATACACGCGGCTGTCACCAGCCCAGAGGCAGGCGAACCGCCCGTCTATGGCAAGCAGGGCGGCAAAAGTTGAGCCGATTGTTATCCCGCGAGACTGGGAGATGCGGCGGATCTCGGCATTAGCCCTGCTCAGCCTGTCTTCGAAGCGCGCCCGAAGATCCGGTGCGGAGCTGGCAATCCCGATCGTTGCCAGATGATTGACGATACTGGCTGAAGCGACTTCTCCGGCGTCGTGACCACCCATCCCGTCGGCGACCAACCACAGGCCAGCCTGGGGCTCGACCAGGTAGTTGTCTTCATTGAGCTCCCGCACACAGCCTCTGTGGCTCACGCCGAAGCTTTCAATGGGAAGGGCGACATTGTTCAATTTGCCACCAAACGCTTCACCCAGCGTCCTCCGCGGCGCACCTTCGGGCGCGTTCGTGCCACTTTGCCACAGGCTCAAACATTAGAGTATCGAAAACTAAAATATGTGTGTGCCTGGTTTTGCGCTTCTGCGGCTTACTGCCCAGGATCATCTCAATCTCAGAACGCCTTGGGACAGCTGAACCCGGAAAGGGCAGGGAGCAGGAAGGGGTTGGTGCCGGACCCTGTCTGGATCGTGTAGGTGACGTCGCGCCCGCCGATCACGAAGCGGGCCTGCATGCTGCCCTCGTTGCCCGTGATAGCCGCCTTGCTCAGAAGCCGCGTCAAGGCCCACGGCCCTTCGAACGTGATGGCGGACTGGCGCCCTGGCATTTCTGGTGTCAGGCTGAGGCTCGCGGATGGGCTAGCCGTACCGGTCGGCCAAGTCACCGTGCTCGGCCCATTTCCGGTCTGGTTGCTCTGAACGGTCTGGCCATCGACATCAAGTACGGCCATGTCGGCATCGCCATGCAGCGAGAAGGGTGTAAAGGTGACGCTGACGGAGGGTACTGAAGCGCCCGATGGAAAAAAGGCAATGCGGATTTCCGCAGCCAACTGGAAGTCCTTCAAGGTCGATTTCGACAAGTTGCGTCCAAAGCGCGTATCCTGTTTCCAACGCCAGTCCTGGCCGGTCATGTCGATCAGCGAGGCCAGATTTTGTGCAAAGAACCGGTCCATCAGTCCGCCTGGGGCGAACAGCTTCGCGAAATCGGCCATGGCGACATCCTCGGTGCTGCTCCCGTCGAAGGGGTAACGGCCGTTGATCGCTGCCTCGCAGGGGGCTGTGACCGTCTGGTCGAGTATCTGGTTCAAGTTTGTCACCGAGGTTTCGGCGACGTTACCTTCGAACTCATCTGCCGTCGTGTTGACCATCCGGCCGAGTTGCTTGGGCAGACGCGAGACATTGGCGCGAAGGGTGGCAATCTGTAGCTGCAGATTACCGTTGAGCCGCTCCACCTGCGAAGGAACTTCGGTGGCCAGTCGCAGGCTTTGATAGATGTCGCTGAAGTTCTGGGTTAGTGCGTCGATCGGGCGATGTCCGGTGGGCCCGTTCACCAGGACCTGGAATGATTTGAATCGCGCTTCAATGTTCGCGCCCAGATTCAAGTTCTGTACGTCAGCGGGCTGTGCGCCGGCGCGGATTTGCGATTTGCCGTTGGCTATGTGTATGCCGATACGGGCTAAGCCCTTGGCTAATTCTGCGGCGCTGCGTTGCTGGTTTTGAGCCGCGGATTCTGTCTCGGCGCCAGGACCGTCACCTGGGTCCCGTGTCAGCGCCGTCTCGTTGGCGATCGCCGAAAACAGCCGCTCTATCGGCGAATTGGGGGAGGCAGCGGCTGAAAGCGCGGTGTAGTGCGGCTTGTCTGTCAGCATCGCCTTGAATTTCAACTGGTCGAGAACGCTGTTCCACGCGACGGCGAACGCCTTGCCGTAGCGATCGAGAAGTTCGGGGCCGAGCCTGAGCAATTGCTGATCGATGTCGCCTTGCTCTCCGCCACCACCGAGAACCCACTGCTCGTCGACGAGCATCTGCGCAATGCGCGAGAGTTGGGCAAGGTAGAACCTGTTGAAGCCGGAACTGGTGTAGAGACCGGGAACACGAAGGTCCGCCAGCTCGCTGCCATCGATACGTTCGAACAGCAGTTGGGCTTCGGGACCACCTTGCTGGGAAACGGAGAAGTCATCCAGCGCCGCCGCGTAGATCGCCGACTTGATCAAAGCGGTCGCTCGATCGGCAAGGCTCATGCGTTCGAGAGAGCGTTGTGCGGCTTCAACAAGTGGCTGGTTCAGTTCGAAAACGGGGTCGTAGGCGTCGTCCAAGGCGAGCATGGCGCGCAGGTGCTTTTCGAGGTGCGCTCGTCCCTCGCGGTTGTTTTCGCCCGGGTATCGGTTCTGTTCCCAATCTTGCTTCATCCAGGAAACGATCAGCGCGTCATCGACCTTCGGCGCCTTGCCACCAAGCATGAGGTAGATTTTCAACGGCTCGTAGAGTGCGGCGGGATCGCCCATCTTGGCTTGGATCGTTCGCTCGGCCTGGATCAGCAGGCGCGAGCGCAACATGCGTTCCAGGCCTTTCCGATAAGCGGTCCGGGACGCGGAAAGAAGTCTTTCCCGCTGACTGAGGCCGAACGTCTCCCCGATCGGTGTCGCTAGCTCAGCGGCTTCGAACCCGGCCGGCAGGTCGCGCAACTGGTCGAGCGGGCCGATGACGTTTTCAAGGTCCACATCGGTAACCGTGGCCGCCTTGAGCAGCGTTTCCGCCGTCGCGCGATACTGGCCCATAGCAACCGTTGCGGACGCGATCAGCGAGCGGTTGGCCGCGAAGCTCAGAGCGAGCGTACCGAGTGCGGCAGCAGCGATCAGCGCTATCGTACCGAGGCCGCCAAATCTGGCCACCGCCGCCCGCCTCGCACCTGATTTGTCATACGAAACCCATCCCGATTCGGCAAAAATGACGTCCGTCAGCAGATCATGCAAAAAGAAGCTTTTGCCGGTTCCGGAAAGATGCGGGCGGGAATTGCCCCCGAAATTGCGGCCGATTGCGCCCAGCACCTGATCGATGGGCGTTCCCTCTTGCGTGCCTGACGAAAAATAGAGTCCACGCAGGCTGGCGTTCACCTGGCTGCGGGACGGGTCGAATAGACCGGCGACAAAACTGGTTATGCGCCCCCTCAGCGCGCCGAACTGAGCCGGAAAGCCGAAGATGGAGATGCGCGTGACCGGATCAGCCTCTTCCTGGAGGCGGTCGGCCATCTCGTCCGCGAGTCGTTCCGCCAGCCCATCGAGTTCGGCAGGAGCCGCGGCGGCCATGTTCCTATCGCGCTCCGCCGTCTGGAATGTCGTGCCCCATACCTTGCGTCTGCGCGCCTCGTCGAAACCGCCGAAATAATCCGTGAACCCTGAAACCAGATCGGCCTTGGTGAAAAGCAGATAGACGGGAAACTGGATCTTCAGCGTCTCGTGAATTTCTCTCAGGCGGCTGCGTATCTCGACGATGTGGGCATCAAGCTGCTGATCATCGAAGCTCATCACATCGGCAAGGCTGATGGCCAGGATGACGCCGTTTATCGGTTGTCTGGTGCGGTACCTCTTGAGCAGTGACAGGAATGCGAGCCAGCTCTTCTTGTCAATCTCGGGATTGGAGTCCTGCGTCGTATAACGACCTGCGGTGTCGATCAGCACGGCCTGATCGGTAAACCACCAGTCGCAGGCACGTGTTCCGCCAACACCGGCCACCGGTTGGGCGTCCCCCGAACCGGCAAGCGGAAAATTCAGGCCTGAATTGACCAGAGCCGTCGTCTTGCCGGCACCCGGCGGGCCGATGACAACGTACCAGGGGATCTCATAGAGAAAGTTGCGCTTGCCGCTCGACCGTTTGAGCGCCGCCACGGCCTCATTCATCCGCGCTTCGAGCACCCGAGAATCGTCATCGCGGTCGGCATTGTGCGCAACGACGGCTTCGAGCGCTTTTTGCGCCTTCCTCGCTTTCCAGAAACGCAGCGCGTAAAAAAGCGCCAGCAGCGCGAGGATCACACCAATGATCGTCGCGCGCAGCCACCCAGGTCCGAGCGGCCGGATGTCGGCGAAGCGGATCAATGGCCCGGCAAACCACACTGCCGCGACGAAGCCGGCCAGCGCGATCACGCTGAATATCCGCAACAGCCAACGCGTCATGGGTGGTTCCAGCGGGCCGTGCTCACAGTGTTTCCTCCCGGGGGATCATCACATCGACACGGCGGTTCTTGGCGCGGCCATCCAGTGTCGCATTGTCGGCGATTGGCTCGTCCTCGCCTTTACCCTCGACCGTCAGTCGCGAGGGATCGCTGAATTTCACTGCCATCAACACTTCGACTGCCTTCGCCCGGGCGACGGAAAGGTCGAAATTGGATTTGAACGCGCTCGACTTTCGTGGTTTCACATTGTCCGTGTGGCCGACGATCCGGATTGGTCCAGGCTCGTGTTCCAGAGCCGCGGCGATGTCGGTGGCAATGGGCTGGAATTCCGGCCTCGCCTCGGCCCTGCCGGACTGGAACAGCAGGAGATTGTTGATCTCCACGACGATGAAGTCGCCCTTGGTGCCGATGGTCAGCCCGCCGCCTTCGAGATCCTTGGCCAATGCCGCACGAATACGATCAATCTGCGCGGTGGCCGCTGGTGGGGTGACTTTCGCCGGCTCAGCCAACGGCGCCACGCTGGCGCGTTCTATGACGACTGGTGTTGATGGGTCGAGCGCCAGCAATTCACCCGCGACCGCCTCGCCTTCATTGGTGATGAAGACCCGCAATGCGAAGAACGCCGCTGTCAGCAACGCGGTCGCCGCTGCCGCGACGACCCAAAGCGGCAGGCGGGCGGAGGACTGCGCCATCGTCGCCGCTAGGCCCTGCCAATGCGGCGAGATGTCTCCACCGGAACGCGGCCTGAAATAGCGAAGCGTCTCGTAGACGTCGCGACGAACGCGTTCGAGATTGTTGTCTTGTCGCGTCACGCCTCGATACTGGCCTTCGAAACCCAGCGACAGGCAGGCATGCATCAGTTCGAGCAGATCGTAGTGTTTTTCGGGACTGGCCAGGATCTTGTTCAGCGCTTCGTAGAAGCCGGTGCCGGTGGGCTCGAGGTGAAAGAATTGCCGCAGCATCCCGTGTGGCGCCCAGGCGTCAGTCCTGGGCCACGGCAGGTTACCGATGAGATCGTCGGCGGTTTCGCAGAGGGCGAATTTCGCAATCCGGGCATCCTCTTCGGCAACGCCTGACTTCTCAACTATCCGGTCGAATTTCTCAATCGCCTCCGTGACATGTTGCGCCAATGGCGCCGCCTGTCTTTCAACGGGCAAGAGCCTGAACTGTCCGAGCAGCATCAGCAAAGGTGCCGCCGCGGCGAGAATGGGGTTTGCCGCGGCGTATTTGATGCCGCTCCCGGCGTTGAATAGGCTTTCCTGCTCGATGCCTGTCCTCGGCGCAGTCCCAGCAGAGCCTGTCGGCGCACCAACATCGCCGGGGCCACCTTGATAAATCACGGTTCCGGATGCCCAGCCTGGCGACCACCCGCCGCCTGGATCGAACACCGTCGAATCCTTGATTGGAGAGGACTGGCCTCTGTCCGCGACGGGCAGCTCGGGAATTAGCGTCGATTTTTGCTTGCTCCGCGGATTTGCGCGAATGACCGTCTTGCCCGCCGGGCCGAAGGGGTCGTCCTTCGAACTCATCGCAGATCGTCCGTGCAGGCGGGGCGCCGGCGATGGGGTGAGATGGGCGCAGAACCGTTTCCGGCCAGGTAAAGGAAAAACAGCCGCTGCCGGCCGTGGCAATGGCTAGAAGATGCTATCACGCAGTGACATGACATTTGCCGCAGACCCTCAGCTCAATGAGTCTTACCCGCTTGGCGAACTGTCTTATGCGATCGTAATCTCAGAAATCGTCGATTGGAACCGGACGCCGGGCGTCAGCGAGACTTTTCTTCGCCGACTGCCGTGCCATGCATTTTTGGCCATATGCTTTTTGGCCATACGTTTCCCGGGGCCGTGCCTTCCTGGGACCTCCTATTTCTGCTTGCCGGCCTTGGCGTAGGCCTCGCTGAAATAGGCCAGGAATATATCAAGCATGCCGTTTTCATGTGCCTCCTCCATGGTCCGCCATGTCGCGACATAGACGTCCCAGGCTTGGCTCTTCTTCTTCGTAAACGAGGTAGGCGGGAGTTTCCTGCCGATCGCCTCGGGCGACAGGTCGTCAAGCAGCCGGGAGAGCGCGGTTTGCATCGCGGTATAAGTGGCAAACTCGTGAGTCTTGAGATCGCGGAATGCATCTTCGATGCTGCGCCTGGCATCAAGATAGCCGGTCCTGCGCCGGGCGAACATGATTTCCAGGATGTCGTCGGTTCCTGGAACGAACTTCATCGGATTGTTGTCGGCGGCGCTGATCATCGTTCGCTGTGTGCTTTTGGCCAACATTTTCGCGGCCGCGCGTGCTTTCAGCAGCAGGGTCAGCTCCTCGACCACGTCCCGCAAGACCGCGCCGATTTCGGCGGCAACTTCATGGGGGTCGCGCGATTGAAGCAATTCCGGCGAAATGCCGGCTGCGATCGCGATCTCCCGCAGCACCTCGTCCCTGGTTGAGGGCAGGGCAGGCGACGAGAATGTCGGCGCGGAACTGCGCTGTGCGGACCGTTGCTGCGCGGGCTCGAAGAAAGGCCCATCTCCGAATTCCAGCGGCCGGCCTGTCGCGACCGGCGTTTCCCGCTGTGTCGAATCGCGGCTGGGGTGGTCTGCCGTGGCGCGCTCTTCTTCGACCGATACTAAGACGACATAGCGGCCGATCAGCATCCGGTCGCCATCGACCAGCCGATGCGGGCCGCTCATGCGCTGGCTCGATCCATTGATGAAGGTCCCGTTGCGCGAGATGTCGTGCAGCCAGAACGCGCCCGCCTCGTATCGAACCTCGCAGTGCCGACCCGAGATGAACTTGTCGGGGTCGGGCAAGGTCCAGTCACAAGCATCGCGCCCGATTTCGAAGCCGTTATCACGCGCCACGTAGCTGGTCGAGGTGCCAGCGAGCAGGGCGTCGACATTGTTGATCCGCAGACTGATGTACATCCAAGATCGCCGTCGATCGTTGATCGATACTCCAACATTCTAGCAGCTTGCAGGCAAAACAGGACAGCGGCGTTTCAAGCCGACGAGTCGACGGATAAGATTCTGTCGCCCGCCTGTCCTCTTTGGTCAGCGGGAAAACATGTGGTAGGCTAAACATGGCCTGGCGTGGCGGATTTGGAAAGTTCCTGAACGTAACACCGCTAATGACACCGTTGATATAGCGGGAACTTCAAATCCATCACATTGGCGGCCGCGTCCAGGAGGGGGCTCGACCCATGCCGAATGAACGTGCCACCGTTGTCCGCACACCGGTTGGCTCCGACTTGCTGACCTTCACGCATCTTGTCGGACGCGATGAGATCAGCCGTTGCTTTGCCTACACGGTCGGGTTCGTGAGCACAGACTCCGATATCGACCCGTTGAAGATGCTGGGCGGGCCTGTCTCGATCGAAGGTGAATCCGATCCAAAGCGCTGGCTCAGTGGAATCGTGTCGGAGTTTCGGCTCACCCGCATGGAGGACCGGCTAGCCTACTACGAGGCCGTCATGAGGCCGTGGCTCTGGTTTCTCGGCAACACCACAGATTGCTATATTTTCCAGAACAAGAGCGTCGTCGACATCGTCAAGGATGTCTTCAAGAAATACGGCATCTCCGAATTCGATCTACGCCTGCAAGGGTCCTATCCGGCGCGTGAATATTGCGTGCAATACGACGAGACCGATCTGGACTTTGTGCAGCGGCTGCTGGAGCACGAAGGTATCTTCTATTTCTTCGAGCACGATGACGGCAAGCATACGCTTGTCCTGGCTGACGCGATGAGCAAGCTGAAGCCTGCGCCGGGCTACGAGAAAGTGCTCTATAACTTTGAAGGTCAGGGCTCCCGGCGCGACGTCGAATACATCACCGAATGGATACCGGGCAGCTCGGTGCGCCCAGGCGCCTATGCCCACACCGATTATGATTTCAAGAAGCCGGGCGCCGACCTTATGGCCAAGTCGGCCCAGCCGTTCAGTCACAAATTGTCCGCGGGTGAGAACTACCGCCGGCCGGGCGCGCATCTCGAAGTAAGCCGGGGCGACAGCCTGGCTTCGATCCGGCGCGAGGAGATCCAGGCCTTGCACCAGCGCATCGCCGCGGCCGGCACCGTGCGCGGCTTGTATTCCGGCTGCACGTTCAAGCTGGACGGTTTTCCGCGCGAAGACCAGAACCAGGAATATCTGGTGGTCAGCGCCGAATACAGGCTGTTTGACCCCGGCTATAGAGCCCAGGCCGACGTCGAAAGCGAGAGTTTCAAAGTGGTCCTCGGTGTGGCGCCGACAGCCTTGCCCTATCGCCCGCCGCGGACCACGCCACGACCGATCATGCGCGGCCCGCAGACGGCGACGGTGGTCGGTCCATCCGGCGAGGAGATATTCACCGACAAATATGCGCGGGTGAAGGTCCAGTTTCATTGGGACCGCGTCGGCAAGAAGGACCAGAACAGTTCCTGTTTCGTACGGGTGTCGCAGAGTTGGGCCGGCAGTGGCTGGGGGTTCATCCAGATACCGCGCATCGGCCAGGAGGTCATCGTCGACTTCATCGAAGGCGACCCGGACCTGCCGATCATCACCGGCCGGGTCTACAATGCCTCGCAGATGCCGCCCTACGGCCTGCCTGGCAACGCCACACAATCGGGCTGGAAGTCGGATTCTTCCAAAGGCGGTGGCGGCTACAACGAACTGATGTTCGAGGATAAGGCCGGCTCCGAACTGGTCAATTTCCAGGCGCAGAAGGATCACAACCTTCTGATCAAGCATGACCGCACAAAGCTGGTCCAGCACGATCAGTCCGACCGCATTGACCACGACGCCAAACACTCCGTCGGCCACAACCTCGACGAGGACGTCGGCAACAACAAGACGGTCAAGATCGGCGTCGACCAGACCACCAACATCGGCTCGAACGACACCGAGACAGTGGGCGCCAACCGCTCGCTGACAGTCATGGCCAACGAAACCATCCATGTCGTGTCGAACTCGACGGAAAACATCGACGCCAATCATTCTCAGACAGTGGGGATTGTACAGACGGTGAGCGTTGGCGCGGCGCGTGTCGATTCGGTCGGAGCATCCGAGACGCGAAGCGTCGGCGGCCCGCAGACAAACACGATTGGCGCGACACGGTCTGTGACAGTTGGGGCAGCGCAGGACCACAGCATAGGAGCGAGCGACAGCTGGCAGATCGCCTCCGACCAGAGCGTGTCCATAGGCGGCGGCCATACCGAGAGTATCGCGAAGGATCAAGGCTCGACGGTCGGCGGCGGACGCACCGCTTCGGTGGGCAAGGACGATTCCACATCCGTGGCCGGCGCGCATTCGCTTTCCGTCGGCAAAGACAGTGCCATTTCGGTCACCGGCAATGGCACGATCAAAATCGGCAAGAAGCTGGTGATAGACGCAGGCGACGAGATTCTGATCAAGTGCGGCTCGGCCAAGATCATGATGAAGAAAGATGGCACGATTGGCATTGAAGGCAAGGACATTTCGGTCAAAGGTTCCGGCACTGTCAGCATCAAGGCGTCCGGCGACATTACGATGAAGGGCTCGAAGATCGGCGAGAATTAAGGGTGCAGCGATGAGCGACGTTCGCGAACGCATTGATGGTGTGGTGATCGGCATCTTTCTCGGTTTCGACGATGCCGCATCGCCGCTGGTGGTATTTCCCGGCAATCCGGAAGAGACAGCCTTGCCGGCGCGAAGCTTGACCGCACTGACGTCCGATATGGTCGGCTCAGAGGTGGCTTTGCTCTTTCAGGAGGGCGACCCCGTCAAACCGCTCATCGTCGGCCGCATCGTCGAGCCAGCGCGCAAGACAACTGCGCCCCAGGTCGTGCGCGACGGCGAGCGCATTCGCATCATCGGCGAGGAGCGCATCGAATTGCGTTGCGGCAAGGCGACGATCCTCATGGAAAAAGATGGTCGCATCACCATTCGCGGCACCTACGTCACCAGCCAGGCGAGCGCCGCCAATCGTATCCGTGGCGGATCGATCGATCTCAATTGATGTTGGCGGCAACCGGAAAGCCGAAATCGCAAAGCGCGCCGGAGCGGCGCATAGTACCGGATGTCGTCAGACAGCACGCAGAGCAAGCCGCGTTCTTCTGGATGCAGCGCGATACGCTGATGGCGGAGGATCCGCCGGACCTTCATGTGATCGCCGGTGTTGACCGGCGGCTGGAAGCCAACCTGGATGGCCTCCGTATCGCAGGAACGGCCGCCTGGCCGTTTATCGTGGCGGCGTATGAGGACTTCCCCGAAAAGGGCGAACTGTTCCTCTACGGATG
Organism: Mesorhizobium sp. B2-2-3; assembly: GCF_006442405.1. Classification (NCBI taxonomy): domain Bacteria; kingdom Pseudomonadati; phylum Pseudomonadota; class Alphaproteobacteria; order Hyphomicrobiales; family Phyllobacteriaceae; genus Mesorhizobium; species Mesorhizobium sp. B2-2-3. The sequence goes on from NZ_VFWC01000005.1 coordinate 154,324, forward strand.
GATGGCGATTGAGCAGAACGACGACCGCCGCGTGGCCGAGGCGGTCGAACTTGGCCGTCAAAGCGAGAACGACGCATGCGGGTTGGTTGGCGCGCTGGCGTGGCACAAGCCTGTAACCATCGCCCCACTGGTGCGGGACTGGATCGGGGCGCCGGATGCCTTCAAGCGATTTCTCGGGTTATCGGCCTGCCTCGGGCATGGCGTCGACCCGAAGCAGATGCTGGCGCGACTTGTGCGCGATCCGGATACGCGCGTGCGCGCAGCCAGCCTGCGCCTTGCCGGTAAGCTTAAACGCGCGGACCTCGCCCACGAATTGAGAGCCGCCCTAAACGATACCGACGAACCGACCCGGTTTTGGGCCGCCTGGGCGCTGAATGAACTCGGCTCAGGGGACCTGGCCAGCCCTGAATTGCGAAGGGTGGCAGTCGGCGGCGGACCCGACGCACTGACGGCGTTGCGTGCCGCGGTCAAGGCGGCACCTGACAAGGACGTGCGCGCCTGGATGGGTGGGCTTCTTAAGACTCCAGAGACGGCGCCGGTGGCCGTACGTGGCGCCGGCATGCTGGGCGACCGGACCATCCTGCATTGGCTTGTCCATCAGATGCGTCAACCCGCGCTCGCGGTTGCAGCCGGCGGCGCGCTGCTGGAGCTATTCCCAGAGGCCCGGCAGGCCGACCTGTTTACCACAGAGCCGAGCCAAGTTGGCCAAGCGTTCGAGCATCACTTCGGGGATGCTCCATCTAATCTGCCGGTCGCGGAACGGGTAAAGGAGTGGGCAAAGAACATAGGTTGATGTTCTTGTTCCGGCAACGTCATTCGTCAAAACGTGCTAGCCAAGCTTCAAACGGTCCCTCCTCGGCAAAGAGACCGCGTGTGTAAAGCCTCGCATGGTGGGAGATCCGAATGGGTCTTAGGATGTTTGCTAGTCTGCGATAAAGTGGAGTGTCTTGATTCCGGTTGCGGTCACCAACTTCAGGTGTCGAGCCAGCAATGACTATAGCGCCTTTGGAATATGGCAAAACGACAAAAGGCTCTCCTAGATGCTCTCTCACTTCACCTATTCCTCCCAGCTTCTCTACAAATTCGGTTGCGAGTACTGTTAGCCAGTTTCCTCCTTTTATCCCGTTTCGAGTGGCAAACTCATGTGCTATCGGTACATCCACCTCCAGTCCAGGGTAGCGACTGGCAAAACCTGCGATGTCTGGCGCAAACTTGTGAGCGAGGCCTGAATCAGGAGACTCCAACAGCGTAATGCCGCCATAACCATGCGCTGGTTGTAACCTCTGGCACCAACGTTCTATCATGAGGATAAATTCTTCAACTCTATTGTCGAACCAAAGCACCGGAAAACTCACTTGCAAGAAGGATTGAAAGCCTTTTAGTTCGGCTTTAGCTTGGGGGCTGCCCAACCCGAAGATCTTGATCGGTGAGGCATCGTACGGTCGTTTTCCACCGTGCCAACAAAACGCCCACGCGTGGTCTCGTGCATCGTCGGTTTCCCATAGTGCGGAAAGCAGATACGGTGACATATCGCGGCTTTGTAGTTTGGTGACGGGGCTCATTCGTCCAGATTCTGCGCCGACCGAGTGCCATCGGAGCAATTTCCCGATCATGTCGTCGTATTCGTTAAAGCATTCTAGCGCGGCTATTCGTTGTTCTTTGGTGTGACCGGAGTTGAAATACATTGTAACAGCAAGACCAAAGCAAATTCCTGTTTGCCCTTCGTCATCTTGGATGGAGGTTTCTTGCCAATGGCGCAGGCTCTCCCAGCTAGCTTCACTCATTTTAACTCCAAGACAGTTCTAGGGACAATCGTCAGGAATGATGGTAATGGGACCCCCACCTTGAATGTCCATGTATGCCTGTTCCTGCCCTGGTCCCATAACGTCTGGTGGAAACTTCATCTCAAAGACATCAATATTGCCGGTAACTGGGCCGCCCGGGCCCCTCAAACGCACGACATCCGGCCTACGAGAACCCGGTGGTCTACCGGGTACGGGATTGCCGAGAGCATCATATGATTGCTCGGGGATCAAGTTCGTATTCCGGTAGTCTTTTCGCAATGCGCGCTCAACACACTTCTGCTTCATCGCCCGACCGGGCGAGTCAGAACCAAATGCAAACTTTGGATCATTGAAGGAGGCCGGGTCCACTGAAGTCTCAAATTTTTCCGCTCCGGCTACTGCTTTGCATTCTTCGTATATGATGCAAAGGAGTCCCAATGCCTGATCGTAAGAAAGTGCGGCGTCCTGATTGCCTTGCAGATCAGCGGCATTTTTGTTGTTGTGAAATTTCTTATCCGTGTGACGGCAGGCGTTTTTGCCGTCCATTTTTACGTCGAACGAATAGGTGATCCAGTCTGTTGCCTGCTTGAACGTATTGGACTTGACGCCGCCAACCGTGCCCGGTTCGTCACCAGTGGTCATGCCATATTGCGAACCCTTGACGGCGATCATCTTGCCGCCTTTGGCAAACACGGTCGTCGTTCCGTCCTTTAGCGTCCCCTGGTTTGCGAAGTTTGGATATGGCAACGGCACTGGGCCGCCGGGGGTCGGCGTCTTGCAGACATCGGGAATCGTGGCGATTGAGATACCGATTGTACCCTTGTAAGTTAGGCCGAGGCCGTTGACGACGATATGGGTCGGCATCAGGTGCTCCTTCTCGGGCCACCCAACAAGGTGGCTGCCCGTATGCCATTTTCGGAACTCGCCCAGATGAGCGACAGCGGGCCAGGTTGGTAACCGCGCGCTTCTGCCTCGGTTATCAGGCTCACGAACAACGGACCGGACGCTGCGCCGACATCGCCCCAGCAGTCGGCTGGCGTCTCAAAATCCGCTGCATCCTTGAAGCGACCGGGATTGCGGATAACTGCGAAACCGTATTCGTTGCCATGATAGCGTTCGCCGTTCATGTCGCAGATGATGCGGTCGACCGGGTCGATCGGCGCATCCTGGAAAAGAAAACGGAAGGCCGCGCCAAGGCCTTCGCCCAATACCACCGTTTCGGTCTTGATCCTGTTTTCCTCACTCGCAATCGAGGAGCCGACGATTTCCAGCAACGGGCGAAGCCCGTAGGCACGCGCCACGGCTAGCGTTGTCAGCAGGATGAAGCCTGCCGCCTCGCCTGGACAGAAGCCATAGATGTTGCCGTCCGAATGAAGCTGCCCGTTTTCGTCCAACCACTCGAGTGTTTCTGGCTCAAGATAGGTATCGACCCCACCCGCCAGGCAGAATTTGGCTTTTCCATCTCGCAGGGATTTGCAGGCATGGTAAATCGCCAGAAGTCCTCCGGCATGGCCGCCCGCGGTCGAGCCACCGCCTTCCAGTAAGATATGCGCCAACCGCTTGCGGAGCCGCGTATCGACCTGCGCGGCGAAGCCATCCGGCTGACCAGGCCGGGGTTCGCCGGTGGAGAGGATGAGCATAACCTTAGCTGTGTGGCCCGATTCCAAAAACGGCCGTAGCGCATCAAGGGCCGGCGACACCGCAATCTCGACGGCCCGATCGGGCCCCCGCAGATTGACCTCGATGCCGGTATCGCGGGTGACCTTCATCCGCGCGCCGAACCGGTCGATCATATAGGGATGATCCTGAATGACAGAGATGCCAGCGCGGACCGCCGCTGCATTTGAGGCCGTGTCAAAACCCAACGGAGTGCGCGCTCCTACACCCACGACGACAATAGTATCTCCTTTGATAGTCAATCGTCTTCTTCCCCCTGCCAGACGCCCGTCGCCGCGATTGTTGGCGAAATGCCGATACGCTTTCTGATGCGCAGATTTGTCATCTTCAGGTGCTCTTCGTCGAACGGCACCGGCAGAGTAGACATCCACGTAATCGAGAACTGCCTGAGATCAGGCTTGATGCGCAGCGTGTGGAAGTTGGCTTCGCCGTTTTTGCGATCCGGGCGATTGTAGAACTTGGTGGTCATGTCGAAGGTGATACGCGGCAGCAGAAAATGCAGGAAGCCGTCTGCGGTGAAATTGCCGAGCCGCACATCTTCATAGCCGATGAGTGGGGTCTTGGTTTGCTGGTCCTCCGGCGCGCACTGGTAGTACAGTCGGTTGAAATCACGGGGCAAAAGTGGATCGCGGGTTTTCTCCCATTCCTCACCATAGGTTCCGGCGTATTTCATACGCGGCTGCCAGTGCCGCGCCACCGGCCCGAAGCCGGCCGGCTTACCACTCCTGTGGTCGCGATAGGGCGCGTCGGGATATTCGAAATTGGGGCCAGTTTTGCTGATAAGCCGCTGCGGGTCGACTGCAAAGCCGGTGCCGACCGGATTGCGCTGGTCCCAGTTCGGCGTCGAAGCTTCCATATCCGTGCCGCCGTAGGTCCGGCGCCAGCTAATCGGCATTTTTGTGAATGGTTCCGCCCGGCTCATCCGCACCGAAGCCGCGCCAGGCATGAACACACGGTCGCCGAGCACGTTGACGGTTTTGTCCACGTCGCCGACTTTTATGCGCGCCGCGCTCTCCACGCTTGGGCGCCCGCCGGGCGCATAGACATGTCCTTCGACCAGAATATCGGTGTGCTTCTTCTCCAGATTAAGATCCGTCTCGTCGAGAAGCTCGTTCGGATCCGCACCGTGAACGGGCGCCAGATTCACCGGCGCCTGATCCTTCAGGAGTCGCTGCTTGCCGTCGGGATCGATCTCGAACGACGCCTTGATCGCGATCAGCCAGATCTCATGTCCGCGCTCGTCACGCGTCCAGCTTTCCTGGGCGGCAAATGGCGTCTCGTTGGACAGTATCCACATTTGAACTCACGCATCCTTACGCGGTGGTGAAACAGCGGGCCTTCAACTGTCTTGGCAATATCTGCATCAGCTGGTCTCTCAACTGGCCGCAAAGATCTTTTCCAGCGTCGCTTGCGGCGATTGCGGATCGATGTCGAAAATATCCGAACGGGCGGTCCACACCACCATGCCGCTTATGACCTCTTCGCTTGGCTCGACAGGCGGTACCAGCAGGGTGCCCAGCGCGGCATCCAGTTCTTCGGGTGTCAGCTCGCCGTGTTGGCCGGCGATGGCCGCGTCTTCGATGCTGGAAAACCACGCCTCCGCATCGGCCAGCTGAACGGGCGCTTCAGCAAGCCGCGCCACGATGGTCAAAGGGAATTGTCTGCCAACCCTGTCGGCACTCTGCACGATAATGCCTGCCGACGCACCGAAGGAAGCCGGGCCGGCCAGGAAGCGCAGCGCGGTTGTGCTTGGCCAAAATTCCGAACCGATCAGCGGCACGAAATGCTGCGCCAGCCAGCGGTCCCAGACGCGCACAAAATCGCCCGGCAGCCGCCGGGTGACGAAATCCCCCGTCGCCGGGATCTTGCCGTAGAAGCCGGGCGCGTTCATATCTGCGCGGGACATGTGAACTTCTTGAACATTTCGAGGTTGTAGGGGTTTTCGACGCTGGCGGCCTTGAGCTCGAAATCGGCGTACATGCCTTTCGTGCCCAGGCGCAGACTGTAGACATCCGAAAGCGAGGTTCCGGTGAATCGGCCGCTGCGCAACATCCTCAGCCATGCCCAGCTGCCGGTCTCGTTGAGCATGATTTCGGGCGATCCGTCGATCGGCTGGAAGGCGAGCGAAATGACCCCGGTGCCGTCCTTGCCGGGCCAGGTCATCGGTTGCGGCCGCGTTGCGTTGTTGTAGTAGACGAGGCTCTGGCCATCGAGATTGAGCGTGACGCGCGTGAGGTTGGGAGACAGATCCTTCGGTTCGAGCGTGAAGCTCATCACCGGTCCGGCACCCCCGGGGAAAAGATCGTCGCGGATGTGCCTGGCCTGCTCGAACGCCGCCAGCGCCGAAGGGTCGAGGCCGAAATCGGCGCGCCACTTCCAAGGCTCGCCGGTCGTGTCGACATAATTGATCAGGTGGTCGTTGATGAAACCGTCGATCAGCCCGGCGGGCCCGAACAGGCGGGCGAAATCGCGCACGTTGACGTCGACCGCACTGGCTTCGCTGAAGGGATAGCGATTGTTCAGCGCCGCCTGGCAGAAAGGCAGTATGTCGGCCCGCCAGATGGCGTTGAGTTCCGAAGTGACCGCCTTCTGAGTCAAATTGCTGGTGTCGCCGGCTATCCCGCCCAACCAGCTGTTGATGGGATCGGGCAGGATCTGGGCCTGCCTTGCCACCGCGCCCGTCAGTTCGGCAAGGCCTCCCTGTTTCTTGATGGCATCCTGTGGATTGGGGTTCGCGGTGACCGTTTGCAGGACGTTCGAAAGCGCGGTCAGTGCGACAACGGCAGCATCCAGCGCCGGTGGCTGGCCGTCGACCTCTGCGATGGTGCTCTTCAGCGGTTTGAAATGTTCGGCCACCAGATTGCCGGTCAGGTCCACCTCACTGGCGGATCCGGCGCGGGGAAGTAGTTTCGCACCCGATGTCGCCAGCTTGCCAAGCTTGCCCAGCTTGCCGAGTAGTTTCGAAGCGCCCTTGGCTGCCGCCTTGTCGTCGGCAGGCGCTTCGTCGGAACGGGTCAGTTCTGTCTCCTGGACGACCGCCGTAAGCAGCCGCTTCAGCGCTGAATCAGCACTCGAGAGGTCTTTCAGGTTTTCGCCGGCGACATTGAGATCGGTCAATGGTGCAAGCCTCATGTCGCGCAGGAAGCTATCCCATTGCGCGATGTAGTCGTCGTAGTAGAGCTTCAGAATATCCTCGGACAGCGCCGAGACGGATGTCTCGGCATTTTCCGAGCAACCGCCGGCGAAAACCGCACGATCGAGCGCCGCCTGGGCGGCGACATCGTCGATGCGGTCGAGAATGACGTCGTGAAAGCCGGAATAGGTGAAAGCGCCCGAAATGCCGACGCGTAGTGTCTTGCCCGAACGCCGTGCAAACACCTTGCCGCCGTTTGGGCCGGCGAAATTGGCCGGTATCCACTCCTTCAGCCCGGCCACTGCCGGATCGGCCAACAACTGCTTGTAGCCACGCGCCGGCAACGAAATCGTGCAGACCGTTTTCAGAGCTTCGGCAACCAGGGCCTGGTCCGGCGCGACATAGCTTTCGTCGACCGTCATCCGGCGGATCGCGGCAAGCTGATGCTCTTCGGCGTCGGCTGTCGGAAATGGCGCCGCGGCCGCGAATTCGGGCAGACTGTTCACCCACCAGTTCTGGGCGTAGTCTGGATCCATCTGCGACAGGCCCGTCATCATGCGATAGGTCTTGAGCGCACCGAGCATGAAGTCGGGATCGCGGATCTGGCGCCACATCGTCGCCTCGAGCAGGGCCACCATCCGGGGCTCGAGCACGTTGCGGAGGGCGTGGTCATAAGTGTCGGCCTGTGCCCTGACCAGTTCCGCCGAGGCCGATGGGCCAAGCAGATCGTGGGCAGCGCCCGGCGGTGCTGTCCGGGCATTTGCGACCGCGTCCATCGCCTCGAGCGCGCCGTCCATGGCAGGCCGCTCCACCGATGCCGGGGTTGCGGCAGCGGAGGTCAGCGGCGTTTGCAGCGCTTCGAACTGGCCTGCCTGCGCCGAGATCGCATGGCGGTTGTCAAAATAGGACCAGGTGAACAGGCCGCCTGCCAGCAACGCCGCCGCAGCGCATGCGGCAGCGGCGCCGCGCCAGATCCAGGCTCGGCGGCGTTGCGCCAGTGGGTCAAATGTACCGAGGCCTGCTTCCTTGAAGATGACTTCAGTGAGGAGGTTCTTCAGGAAGAAGCTGCGTTTCTCGACCCGAGATGCGGGCAGGGCGCGCCGCGGTGGAAGACCGAAGGAGGAAGACAGCGCGGCGGTCAGCCGGTCGATAGGCGCCCCTTCCTGCGTCGCCGATGTCAGGTAGAGGCCGCGCAGCCAGGCAGCCTCCTCATACCGGCTTTCGCCGAACATGGCTTCGACCAGCACCTGAATCGGTTCGGACAAGCTTGTCAGTTGGGCGGGAAACCTGAAGATTTCGGCACGGGCGGCGAGTTTGTCCTCGTCCTCCAGGCGCGTCACCAAGCGCCGCTCGAGTTCGGTCGCCAGCGTCGCGATTTCTCGTTCGATGGTCTTGCCATCGACGCGCGCATCCAGCGCGAAGGTCGTCCCCCACACCTGTTCGCGCGAGGCGGTGGACAGACCGCCGAAGAAGGGCTCGAAGCCCTTGATCAGGTCGGCCTTGGTCAGCATCAGATAGACCGGCAGGCGGATTTCAAGGCGGTCGTTGAGCTCGGCCAACCGGCGGCGGATCTTGCGCCCGTGCGCCTTGATGGCCTCGTCGCCCTCCGAAAGGACGTCGATCGAAAGCGCGACGATCACGCCGTTCAGCGCACGGCGGCCGCGATGTTTCTTCAAGAGGTCGAGGAAACCGAGCCATTCGGCCGCGTCGACATCCGGCTGGCTCTCCTGCTGGACATAGCGGCCGGCAGTGTCGATCAGAACCGCGTTTTCGGAAAAGAACCAGTCGCAGTTGCGCGTGCCACCGACCCCCTGCAAGTCGTCGGTGAGATCGATCGGAAAATTCAGTCCGGACTGCCGCAAGGCGGTGGTCTTGCCGGTCGCCGGCGGCCCGACGATGACGTACCATGGCATCTCGCGCAGGAACTTGCGCCCGCCCAGCTTGCGGCGCCTCAGTTCGGTCATCACCTCGGCAAACTTGGCGCCCACGGCGGCGACGTTCTCCTCGCCTGGGCTGAGCGGCTTTTCCACCGCTGGCGCGGCAATCTCGGCCACGAACATCCGGTTGGCGCGGATCGCCCGACGCTGGGCAACGATCAGCCAGACCAGCCAGAAGATGACCAGCAGCGCGATGATGACGATGCGCACATTTTCGGAGGCGAAGGGCTCGTAGGGACCGACCCTGACGATCGGACCGAAGATCCAGATAACCAGGGATAGCAGCGTCAGGCCGATCAGCGTCCACAGCCAGCGCGATGTCAGGACCGCCCAGAGGAAGCGCAGGATGAACATCTCACAGCCTCTTTTCGACGAGCACCTCGACGCGGCGATTCAAGGCTCGCCCCTCGCGCGTGCTGTCGCTGGCCACAGGATCGGTGGCTGCCCGGCCCTCCGAATGGACGCGATCCTGCGGCACTCCGTTTTGAACCAGCATGTCGGCAATCGTCCGGGCGCGAGCCTCGGATAGGCGCTGGTTGGTCGACAGCGGGTTGGTCTTTTGCAAAGGAACGCTGTCAGTATGGCCGACCACCGTGATGTTTCCGATCAGCTCCTGATTGGCGAGGATCACCTTGGCGATCGAACCGATCAAGGGTTCGAAACCATCGGTCAGTTGTGGCCGCGATGACTGGAATAGTTCGGGGTTGGAGGCCTGGATGATCAGCTTGGCCAGTGAAACACTCTCGGTGCCGCTGAGAGCAGATTTGAGCTCGGCCGGCGCCCCCGCCTGGAATTCCGGCAACAGCGCAAAATCCACTTTTTGCGGTGGCGGGGCGTCGACTTTGGGCGACCCGCGGGTGATGTCGCCGCGGGCAGGCGGTGGCAGGGCACGAACAAGTGCGGAAAGCTCGACCGCCTGGCTGCTCAGTCCCATTGACAGCCCGATATGGATCGCCGCGGCTGCAACCGCAGCACCGAGCGCCATGACCCAGATCGGCACGATGAAGCGCTGCGGCTGGTCGGAGGCGATGACACCTTTCCAGTTTGGCGCTAAAGGCGCGCCTTCGGCGTCGGCATTGCGCAGGAAGCGGGCCGCCGCCACGCGAACCGCATTGAGCGAGCGGTCGCCTGAGCGGCCGGGCACGCGATATTTGCCACGGAAGCCGAGCGCCAGGCAATGGTACTGCAGTTCAAGCAATTCTCGGTCCCGGTTAGGATGTCGTTCCAGTTCGTCGAGTCGCGTGAAGAATTGCGTGCCGGCATCGACATCGCCGCGCAGCATGACGACGAGCGGCTGCCGCGGCCAGGCGCTGGCCCCGCCCCAAGGCGTGTTCAGGGCCAGATCGTCGAGCAACGCAGCCACCACCCAGGCTGCCTGGTCGGCTCGCTCCATCGAGGACCCCGTCGACATAGCCGTGTCGCGTGCCCGAACCAGTTCTTCGAGCAAACGGGTGCGCAAGACTTCCGGATTGTCTGGCGGCATTGCGCTTTCGAGCTCGGGGGCGAACTCGAGCAAGGGCGCAAAGGCGTTGACAAGCGCGTTCGGGTGGGTGCGAGAGCGTTTTACCAGTGCGCCCGGCGAAAGTGGCGCCATGGGCCTTGGCATCGGCGCGCCGCTCAATCGTATGCGAGTGCGTTCGCGATCCTCCGACAGTCCGAAAGGATCATCGCGGCTCATGATCTCACCTGTTCACCGAATAGCAGTCCACCTGCGGCTCGCTTGGCAACACGCCCGAAACACCGATGACGAAGCCTGGTGCGTCGAGCAGCGAGGCCCAGTGTTCGCTTTTCTGATCCAATTCGAGGCACAGTCGATCGCCGTCGTAAGGGATTTCGCGTGGCTGGGAATGAAGCGGTTTTAGCGGAATGCCGGGCAAGCGCGATTTCCACAGGCCCTCGAACTCGTCGGCCGAGCCGACGGTCGCCTGATTGACGAAGATCTTGCGCAGGGCATCCTCCGACAGCTCCGAGCCGACCCGGATGACGATGCGGCTGGCCACCAGCAGCTTTGGGTTGTCGATGCGAATTTTCCAGACATTGGTCGAGTGCCGCATGACAGGCAGCGCACGCGATTTCGGCTCGATGTAACGAAGGCTGAGAATGAGCGAGCGCAGCGCGTCCGCCAGCGCCGAATAGGCAGGGCCGGGCGCCATGTGATCGTAAGCGGGCAACTCGCCCAGCCGCCGCGCGCTCGATCCGTAAGTTGCCATCGAACCGGCGAGCCCGGCGAGTTCCAGGTAAAGCTCGGCCGGATGGAAGACATCCTGCGCCAGCATGTGAGCCAGTCGCGGACGCGCCGCATTGGCGAGATTGAGCATCAACAGATCTTCGACGCTGCGCCCAGGCCCGCCCATGACCATCTTGCCATGCGCCTCGGCGATCTGGTCGAGGCCGGTGACAACTTCCAGAAGCAATTGCCGATACCAGGCCACCGCGCCGGTAACCAGTGCCGGTGGCAGGAAGCTCTCGTCCAGAGAGACGCCGCCATCGGCTCGAACTCCGTTGAGGTCGGCTATCGGCAAGGCGGTGTAGCCACCAACCGACTTGCCAGGTGCAAGCAGCAGCGCCTGCGGACGGGCGATTTCTATTTCTTCAGGATCCGAACCGCCCTGGACAGCGTCGCGCACCGAAACGATCCGCCCGTGATATCGCGCTCCAGAGGCGGCGGCGTGTGCCGGATCGAAGCCGACACCACCGGGAGGCTCCAGCGGCAAGGCGACCAGCACCGGCCCTGCGCCCGTCTCCGGGGTGACCGGCAGCGGTCGCGGCGCGTCCATCCAATCCGGAATGGAAAAAGGTGTCCCATCCGGGAAGATGCCCCGGGCCGACAGGATCGCGACCTGGCCGGATTCCAGCAATGCCTGGTCCAGCGTCAGCTGTCGAAAGCCGAACGTATGCAGTTGTCCGGCCTGCAACGCGCCGCGCACCGTCGCCTCGAAGAAACGATCCTGCTGCTGGAAATGCTGGGTTCGCAGGAAAAGTCCTTCGGACCATAGCACCCTGTTTGCATCGCTCATGCCGCTACTCTCTGCATTGAGCTCCCTTACCTTGGCTGCTAGGCGGAGATGCCGCCGCTGCCCAACGTGACATTGATGGTGAACTTTGATCCCGGCGACACCGACTTGGTTGTCCGCCAGTTCCTGCCGCCAGGTTCGCGGATCAGTGCAACGAAGCCCAGAGCCGTCGCGTCCGGCTCGACAGTGATGGTCTTGGATGCGGATTTTCCGGGCCCGACGGCGATCTGGTCGGACCCGATAAGATCTCCTGCGAGTGCGCTGCCGGCATCCCCCTGCAGCGCAAAATAGTCGGCGGAATTGAATTTACCGGTGCTTTTTAACCGCATCACGAGAACCGTCACCGGCCGGTCGCCGCCACCTGGCCCCGGATTCATGCCGGCCCCGCCGGTCACGTTGACGGTGATCACCGACGGCTTTGGCGGACCGCTCTGGCACGCTGCAACCAGCCCGGTCGCGCCCAGGGCAATCATCAATTCACGTCGGTCGATCATGGCTTACTCCTCCTCATATGCATCTCGAAAATCAGTGCCGATTTCGCCAAGGAAGCTTTTTTCCGCGCTTTCGGCGATTTCGCGATGGCGTTTTTGATAGAGCTCCCACAGCTTGGCGCCGCGCCCGCCCGAAAGCAGGGTGCCGATCGCCGAATTCGATTTCAGCTCGTCCTCGATCGCTGCGGGATCGAAACGATCGATCATCCGTCGCAAAGCGGCCTGTATGCCTCGCCAAGCGCGCACGTGATGTTGCGCGAGATCGCGAACTGCATCGGCGATTGCCGCCTCCCCGGCGAGAAATCCGGGGCTGCGCTCAGCGATCAGCGTCACGATGGCGTCGTCGACCGACGGCAGAAATTTGAGCGGATTGACTTCGGAGGCACCGACCATTGTCTGGGCGACGCGAGCATTTCCTTTCTCCTCGGCCCGCTTGCGCAGAAGCTGCATCAGCCCTTCCATCATCAGCCGGTATTCGCGGCCGAACTTCTCCATTTCCACGATGCTGTCGCGCCCGGGGAAATCGGCTTCCTCGACGCCCATGCCGCGCAAGAAGGCGGCGCGGAGCGCCATCTCGGCGGGCTGCGCGCTTGCCGGCGGGCGGGCAGGTTTGGAAGCAGCACCCATGCGCGCTGGAGGCAGGACATCGGCCGGTTGCGCGGGAATATCCCAGGGATTGGCGGATGGTGGCCGTTGGGCAATGCGCTCGCGCTGGCCGGTCGAGGCCGAGTTATTTGTCGAACTGGGCGAGGAGACCGGTCCGAAACCAAAATCATCGTTGAAGTCGGACAGCTTTCCCGCTGCGGATTCAGCTCCGTGGCTGGGAGGGGGGGGCCGGTCGAGGCTGAATGGATCCGCCCGGCTGCCCACCCCGCCCTGCTCGACATAAACGGCGGCGTTTTTCGACACCGGCGTTGAAACCGGATCGAGGCTGAACGGGTCGTCGAAAGCAGGCGAGTTGCGCTGGCCGGAGGACGCGCGCTCGAACGCCCCTGGGATCGGCTGCTCGAATGGGTTCGGCAGATCAGCAGGTCGAGGCCGTTGCGGCGCTTCTTCGACCTTGGCGGAAAAGAAGTCATCGCGGCCGATGCTTACCGGCGCCCGCGATGCCGCTGGCAGACGTTCTGGTACCGGCTGGATGACTGCGGGCGCTTGAGCGGCCGCGATCTGCAGGTCGACACAGACGACGTAATCGCCCAGCCTGAGCCGCATGCCGCTTTGAAGGCGTGCGGACTTGCCTGGACCAAGCGGGCTATCGGAATCGTTTATGAACAAACCGCTGCTCGATGTGTCGGTGACGAAATATCCATCTCGCCCGCCAGAGATTTTGCAGTGAGCGCGTGAAACGAACATGTCGGGATCATCGATCTGCCAGCCTGCATCGGCGCTGCGGCCGATCACCAGCTCACCTTCGTCCAGGCGAGTTTGCCGCACCGCCTGGGTGCGTGGCCCTTGCTCTAGCGTTAGCAGCAGACTCATGCCGCGCCCCCCGCCATTTCCGGCCGCCATCCGACGATAGTGCGCAGCCGCATATCATCAGCATCCCCCCTTTCAGCGGGTCGCGCAAGCCAGGCGGTTCGGCCGAGCTGCACCGCTCCAATACGGGGCGGCGGCACTGCTTCACGCGCAAGCACGATACGCAGATCGACATCGAGAGATTCTCCGACCATGTCGCGAACCGCGTGCTGGAACAGTTTGAGCCGTTGGCTGCCCGGCAGGAATGTCTTGAAATCATCATACTTTAAAGGGCCGACCCGCAGTTCGATCCTGCTTTGGCGGGTGAAAACGCGTGGGCCGATCGTCGCCCCCCGACCGAGCACAGCAAAGGATTTTGCGAGGCGGGTCTGGAGGCCTGCTGGTATCATTGTCCAGGCGGCGACGAATTCCTTGATCTTTATCGGCACCTTGAAGGCTTCCGCCAGGAACAGTGTCAGTCGTTCCGGGCCCTCGACCTGGCTGGCGAGCGAAGCCGCCTGGCGAAGCTTCACCATGTCGAGATCGATGTTTCGGGTGCCGGGAAGTCCGATACCGGCCACGGCCGCAAGCATGGCGCGAACCCGGCCACCGACCGCGCGTTCAACCTGAACGGCCGGATTCGCATCCGCCCACGCCCGATAGTAAAGGGCGATCATGCGGTGCTGCAGAATGTTGACGAAATCGACGAAAGTAGTGTCGCTGGTCAGCTGTGCGTTGGCCCCGGCGAACCACCGCTGCGACAGCCGGTCGAGCACCCAGCGCGTCAGATGCAGCGGCATTGGACCCTCGGGGCCCAAGAGACCCAGATTTGCAATCGTGACCCGGGCCGGCTTGCCGTTGTCGGCTTCGCGGAAATGGACCAGGTCCCTGGCCGAGAAGGCGAGGCGCACATGCTGGCCAAGCCTTGCCGGCTCACGGTCGGGACGGCCGGAATGGCCGAACACGGCATTTTGCTGTTCGAGACGGCGCAGCAATTCGAAAAAGTCGAACCCTTCGGACAGACCTTCAGCGGGGTTTGGGCTGGGCTTGTCTAGATCAGGGAGCGATTGCCGGGCGTCATCGGCCATGGCACATCCTCCTGCTTCTGCAGCAGCCGCGTGCGGGTCCGCACGAAACCGTTTATTCCGGCATATCGGGCGAACAGCCGCGCCAGCAAAGCCGAAAGCAGCAAAGTGCTTTGGCCAGCCAGGATGGATTCATCGACATGCAACGTAACCTCGGTGCCGCGTCCGAAGCACATCGGCCCCTCGATCTGAAGCCGCTCCACGACCGGCCGCGAGTCGATGCGGGCGATCGAATGTACATTGCGAGCCAGGCTGGGATCGCCTCGGTCGGCATAGATATCGAGAAGCGCATGCAACGGGTCGACGCCGCGGCCCTCCTTGGCAAGGCTGAGGAAGTTAAGCATGAGCTGTGCCACCAGCCGCCAGGCGAGATCGTCGGCGCGCGATTCACCCTCGGCCCCTGTGGGCAGTGCTGCGGGGATCGCCGGATGCGGTGGACGCAGGGCTCCAAGGAGCCTGACGATTTCGACCGGGTCGCCGGCCTCAAGCGTCAATGTGGGATTGTCATCGAGGATCGGCAGGTCACGATTGGTGCACAGTGCTACGACGTCGAGACGCTTCAGAGGTCGGTACGCCGGGCTAGCGAGCGGTCGCGATACGGCCAGGAAAACGTCGTCGCCGGTGTATGACGTGCGCGTTAGACCGTCGCGCCGTTCGTCTTCGGTCGCGCGCCGAGGGCGCCGCTCGGTTGAGTAGACCCACCCACTGCCGCTGTTCTGCCCCAGGCTGAACAGTTCCGGAATTTCGGCGTCGTTGCCTTCGGTGTCGGCGTCCTCAACACGAATGATCCGATAGATTTCAAAGTCGCGCGCCCGCGTGCGGTCTGCATGCAAAACCTGGCGTGTCTTACGCGCATCGATCTCGACGACGTTGCACTCACGTTCGAAAAGATTGATGATCGGCGTTGCGAAAAGTTCGAAGTCGGCCGATGTCAGATCGGCCAACTCTGGCACCGGACGCCTGAATTGGAAGACGATCTCAAGCCCTCCGTCGCATCGACGCACGACAGGCTGTAGCCCCGAAACCCGCACATAGTGGAAGCGCTCGGGCATTATGAAGTATTCTCGCAGGAGGCGATATCCTTCGAATGTCGGGCGGGTACGCGGCATCAAGGCTTCGTCGTCGCTGATGCCAACCATTTCGGGCGCTGGCAAGGGCGACAACGGGTTGCTCTTGCCCTCAGCGCGTGCGCCAACGCTTGAGCAAGTGCCGAAGATCGCGTCGAATAGCAGCGGCGCCTTGGTTCGCCCGGCAAAATAAATATCGAGCCGGTCGAGCGTCAATTCGTGGAGCTTGCCTTTTCCGGTCGGGGCCAGCGTGATGCGGAGCGCCGCCTCGCCGCGCACACCGCCGACCGTGGCCATCCCGGCCGCCGCCAACGCGCTGCGGTCCTGAAAATAGCTGACCGAAGTGATTGCTATCGGCCACAGGGTCGTCTCTTGCGCGGTCGAGAAAGTGCAGCGCGTCGAAAGGCCGGGCCGCAGGCTGGAAACCAGCCGGGTGTTGCGCCTGACGACGTGGCCGTCGAGCATGGTCTGGACCTGCTGGCCTGGTTTGAGCACCACCATCGCCGTTGCCGGCGCCGGGGTGACCAGATCGGGATAAAGAACGTCGAGCACACTGCGCGAAAATCGCGAACGCTCGGCGTCGACCTTTAGCCGGGTGCGCGCCGCGAGGAAAGCCACGCCATCCAGCAGCCGCTCAACATAGGGGTCCGGACAGGGGACCGTGTCGAGGGAAAGGTTGCGCGCGACCGCTGGATGCATATCGGCAAATTCGGCCGCAAGGCCGCGGATGTGGGTCAACTCCTCCTCGTAATATTCGACGAAGACCCGATCCATCTCAGGCGTCCCTGATTTCGGTCCGCGCCGCGCCGTTATCGAGATTGATCGTAGTGCGCAGGCGCATGCGTTCCGGTGTCGGGGTTATGATCAGCACACCGTCAATCTCGATCTTGAGGCCGGCGGTCTTGTCGCCAAGCGTCACTGTGACCTTTGTTGCGCTTTCCTTGAGGCGGGGCTCGAAGGTGGCGAGCACCGCACGGATCTCACGCGCCAGCACATCGCGATCAAAGTCGCGCGAAGACCTGCCCGAGAAGGAGGGGACGCCGTAATTGACCACGCTCCGGCGCACCTCCGGGAAATCTGCGAGCGACGGTGGGTTGTCCGATACCTGTTCATTTTCCAGATCGGACAGGAGCGGCGTGGCCTCGAAGCGCTCGGTGTTGAAGAGCGCCTCGACGTCACGCCGCACTGCTTCTCTGAGCACGCGGGCTGACACCACAACGCCGCGACTTTCGATCTCGACCCGATGCTGGGTCTGAAAGGCCAATCGATGCAGACGCCGTTTTTGCTCGGCTGTGAGTTCGGCATCAGCGTCGATGGCCCGCGCGCTGGCGCCAACGAGGGCGTCGACACGGTCGGCGCCAAGCTCGTCGAGCAAGACATGGCGCAGCCCGTCTATCTCCGAGGTCAGACCAGGCAGGTCATTGACGAGGCGATCCCAAAGCGACGGCTGGACGGCCTCGCTTTTTGCCCGCAAGCTGCCGGTACTGTGCTGCTTGCCAGCGTCGGGTCGCCGACCCTCACTTGCCGACATAGACATCCATTTCGGCTTCATCATTGCCGTCATAGACGAACTTGATCTTCTTGTAGGCGAAGCTGACCTCTTCCTGGATCAGGTCTTCCTCATCCTCGGCCTGCGACATGTCGTATTCCATGATCGAGGCGTCGGTGAGGGTGACGACCAGATAATCCTTAGTCTCGCCATCGATCGTCCGACGTGCCGAGAACACCACTTCATCGAGGGCCTTGTTCTCGAACAAGGCTTTCTTGAGATAAGGCGAAGATTTGTCGTAGTGTTTGATGAACTTGATCATGCCCATGGACACGCGCCCCCGACGTGAGAGCGAATTCGGGTCATAGGGTGCGACCATCTTGTAGTCGACGCCATGGATTTCGATCTCATCATCGTGGCCGTCGCGGGTGCTGGGGCCCTTGATATCGGGAACCTTCAGAAAACCATCAATCTTTACTGGCATTGTCTCTCTCCACCATTGTCAAAAAAAAGATTGTTGTTGCTGCAATCAAGTCTTAACGGACGGCAGTTCCGACACCAGTCGAAGCGAGGCATTGATGCCCTCCAACTGGTAATGCGGGCGCAGATAGAAGCGGGCGTTGTAGTAGCCCGGCCGCCCCTCCACGCTGTCCACTTGGACCTCGGCGGCGGCGAGCGGGCGCTTGGCGCGCGCCTTGTCGTCGGCAAAGGCCGGGTTGGCCAGCACGTAGCGGTTGATCCACTCGGTCAACCAGATCTGCATGTCGGAGCGTTCCTTAAACGACCCGACCTTGTCTCGCGCTATGGCTTTGAGATAGTGCGCAAAGCGCGAAACCGGGAACAAGTAGGGCAAGTTGGCGCTCAGCCGCTCATTAGACTGCGCATCGGGGTCCACCAGTCGGCCGGCGCGCGTTTCGTCGTCCTGTAACGAATGGGCACCGATGAAAGCCGCAAGATCCGTGTTCTTCCGGTGCAGGATCGGCATCAGGCCAAGCTTGGCGAGTTCCGCCTCACGCCGGTCATCAATGGCGACTTCCGTGGGGCATTTCATCGCTATCGACCCATCATCGGTCGGGAAGCTGTGCACCGGCAAATTAAGCACCGTTCCGCCGTTCTCGACGCCGCGGATCTGGGTACCCCAGCCAAACAGCTTGTGGCTGCGGTTGATGTTGACGCCCATCGGGAAGGCGGCGTTCATCCAGACATACTTGTTGTGATCGCCCTGCACCTCTTCCTCGAAGGTGAAGCCCTTCACCGGAACGGTGTCCGTGCCATATGGCAGCCGGGCCAGGACGCGAGGCATGGTCAGCCCAATGTAGCGAGCATCCTCGCTTTCGCGCAGCGACTGCCAGGAGGCATAGGCCGGGTTGGAAACGATCTGCTGTAGATCCTGAGGGTTCGGCAATTCCTGCCAGCTATCCATACGAAACAGTCGAGGCGAGGCGGCCGCGATAAAAGGCGTATGCGCAGAAGCGCAGATGCCGGAGATGTTGCGTAGCAGACCGACGTCGCGCGGGTGGTTGGAAAATTCGTAGGCGCCAATCACGCAGCCGATCGGCTCGCCGCCAAGCATCGAATATTCGTCTGTGTAGACTTTCTTGAAGATCGGACTCTGATCCCACATCTGGCCTTCGTAGTCTTCGAGCGTGTCGGCCAGCTGCTCCTTGGAGATGTTCATCACCCGGATTTTAAGCTTCTGGTCGGTCTCGGTGTTGTTGACGAGGTACCACAGGCCGCGCCATGTGCCTTCCATTTCGCGCACTTCCGGCGCGTGCAGGATCTCGTTGACCTGAGCCGTCAGCATCTTGTCGATACCGGCGATCAGCGACTTGATCGACTTGATGGCATTGGACGAGATGGTTGTGGTGTCGGAACGGGACTGCGCTGCGAGCGCGAGATTGCGCACGAGTTGCTGCAGCTTCTCGCTGTCGTCTTTCTTGACCTTGAAATCCTTCTCGAGGAGCCCACTGAATTCTCCAAGGTCTATGGCTTCGGCCTCGGCGGCGAGGGTGGCGGTCTTTTGCTGTTCGGCCATGGTTTATTCTCCCGTCTTGTCGTCGTCAGTCAGCGCCTGGCTGGCGATCTTGCCAAGAAGTGGCTCGTTGTTCAGCAACTGCGCGATACGTTTTTCGGCGTCTACGCGGCCATCCATGAAGCCCAGCAATTCCTCGAGTTGACGACGCATCTTGAGGATCTCGGCCAGTTGCGGAACCTGCTCGGCGATCTTGTCGGGGGCAAAATCGCCCATTTTGGTGAAGGTGAGATCGAGTGCCAGTTCCTCGTCGCGCTCTTGGCCTTCGGCCTGCGGCAGCGTGTTCTTCACCCGCGCTTTGACGCGGGGTCCGAGCGCCTCCATGAACTTGGGGAAGCGGTTCGCGTCGGTCTCGACAAAGGAGCGGTCCAGAACCGACTTTGACGCTTCCTTGGTTTGCGAAGCACCGGAAAGGTCGGCCATCACGCCCATGACAAACGGCAGTTCGATCGTCGTCGGGCTGCCGTAGGTTTCCACGTCATAGGCGATCTGCACCCGTGGCGCGCGATTTCGTTCGATGACCTTGGCTTTGCTTTCGGCTGGCATGTGTCTTACCTTTCATCTTTCTGTGCCGTCTTCTTGACATCGGGAACGCCGGCAAGAAGCCGAAATTCCTTCAGTCCCGACGGGGCGAGATCTTCCATCAGTTCAACGAAATCCATATGCACCATTCGGCGCACGCGCCGTGCCAGGTGCGGGATCGGGCTGGACGGTTCGGTGCTGTCATAGAAGGCGACGACGAGATCGAGGCATTTGACGACGTCGTCGCGCGAGGAGATCCGGTCGGGCAGGCCGCTGTCGCCGGATTCTGCGTAGCTTGCCACGCTTGCCATCGTATCGGCTCCATCGCCGTTGCGAACACGTGCTGCCGGTTCTGCTGGCGTCGCGACCGGCTTTGCGAGGCCGTTCGCGGCAGTGGCACCGGTCGCGTTTCGTTCGAGGGTCGTCAGCAGACGCTGCAGAAACCGCTTTAACTCGGGAAGCGTGGCGCCAGCGCCTTCGAGGCGGGAGTTAAAGGCGGCTTCGGCGCTCTCGAGAGCGGCGATCGCGGCGCGGGCGTCGGCTATGAGCAACGTCATTTCTGGCCCGGCCTGATCAATCAGCGCCGCGCATGCGCTGCGCACCCGGTTCACCAGTTGGCTGTGCTCGCTTGCCAGCTTCGCCTTCTCGGCCGCATTCAGTCCCGAAGCAGCCTCCTGCAGCATGACCCGCTCGTCAAGCGAACCCTTCTCCAGATCCGCGCCCAGGATCGGCCCAATGGCGCGCGGCGCAAAGAATGTCATTTTCCGCAAATCTTTGAGTAGACCGTCCTGGCTGTTCTGAAGGTCGGTAAGCGCATTGATGCGGCGCAAGGCTGCTTCGCGCGGCGTGGCACTGGACCGCAGGGCCGGATGCATGGTCGTCCAATGCTGATCGACGGTTTGCGCGATGAGGGTCAGGCCGGCAGCCAGGCCGGCCAACCGATGCTCGTTGGCCAGTCCACGCGTAACAATGACGAGAAGGCGCAGGTCCCGGCCGTGAGACCGCAGCTCTTCAGCCCTGGTAAGCACGGTAGGCCAGTCTATCGGAACGTCGACTTCAGTGTTTTTGCTGCCTTGGAACTCGACTTTCTTCTGCTGTTCCGTCAGTCGCTCCAGCTCATGGAAGGCCGGGTCGTTGCGCAAATCCTCCCCTGACGGATTTTCACCGTCGAGCGGAGTAAGCCAAAGTGCGACATCAATCACACAGACCCCCAGCGACCGGCCCTCAACGGCACCTGACCCAAGGTTACCACACTGACGTGCCGTACGCCAATTAAAGCCGCTGCTTAAAAACTAACGAAAGCTGACCACCGCGTGTTCGCTATGGGATGGCTTGGCGAGACTGCCGAACCCAGTCGGTAAAATGCACCACATGGATGCGCGAAATTCTTCTGCCGCCAGTGGTCTGGGCTTCCAAAGGCTGACGGCCCCGCGAACGGCCTTGGCGACGCCGTCCATCGGGCGCTTTGTCAAGCGACGGCTTATGTGGCAGGTTATCGACTGGCAGATTGCAGGAGCAGGTTCGATGGAACAGCGCCGGTCGTCACAGAGCTTCAAGCGTAAGGAACTGGTCGGCAAGCTCAATCCTGTCGGCGTGCGCGCCTTCAAGGCAGCCGCGGACACCGCCAAGCTGCGCGGCAACCCTTACGTCGAACTCGTCCACTTCATCGAGCAACTGGTGCTTTCCGATCGCTCGGACGTGCAAATGATCATCGCCGATGCGGGAGTGGATGCCAGCCGGCTCACGGCCGATATGACCCGCGCCGTGGACAAGCTGCCATACGGCGCCACATCGATCGAGGAATTTTCCGACCACATCTTTCATGCCATCCAGGAGGCCTGGAACTTGGCGACGCTTGAGTTCAGCGTCGAGGAAGTCCGCAGCGCGCATATTCTGCTCGCTTGCCTGAAGACCCCGGTCCTAGAAGGCCTGCTGTCGAAGATCAGCGGCGTATTCGACGAGATCGACGCCGACGCGGTGATCGCGCGGTTCGCCGATGTCATGGAGGGCTCACTCGAAGCTGGCACCTCGACCACGGTCTCCGCAACGGAGATGCCACGGCGGGCTCCGGGTGGGGATTCGGCGCTGGCGAAATACGCCACCGACCTGACCCAGCGCGCCCGCGACGGCAAGATCGATCCCGTCGTCGGCCGCGACCCCGAGATCAGGCAGATCGTTGATGTCCTGATGCGGCGGCGGCAGAACAACCCGATCCTGACGGGCGAAGCCGGGGTAGGCAAGACCGCGGTCGTCGAGGGCTTCGCCTTGCGTATTGCCCAGGGCGATGTACCACCGATGCTACAGGGCGTC
This sequence comes from Mesorhizobium sp. B2-2-3, assembly GCF_006442405.1. Lineage (NCBI taxonomy): Bacteria > Pseudomonadati > Pseudomonadota > Alphaproteobacteria > Hyphomicrobiales > Phyllobacteriaceae > Mesorhizobium > Mesorhizobium sp. B2-2-3. The sequence goes on from NZ_VFWC01000005.1 coordinate 176,320, forward strand.
AGCGTGCGCATGCTCGATGTCGGTTTGATGCAGGCCGGGGCAAGCGTAAAGGGCGAGTTCGAAAAACGGCTTAAGGCTGTAATCGACGAGGTGCAGTCGTCCGAAACACCGGTTATCCTTTTTATCGATGAAGCTCACACCTTGATCGGCGCAGGCGGCCCTGCTGGAACCGGCGACGCGGCCAATCTCCTGAAGCCGGCGCTGGCACGCGGTGAACTGCGTACCGTCGCGGCAACGACCTGGGCTGAATACAAGCAGCACATAGAAAAAGACCCGGCGCTGACCCGTCGGTTTCAGGTGGTAAAGATCGACGAGCCTTCCGAAGCTGTGGCCGTTCTCATGTTGCGCGGGGTGGCCGGAGTTCTCGAGCAGCACCACCGGGTGCAGATACTGGATGAGGCGATCGAGGCGGCAGTGGGCCTGTCACACCGCTATATCCCGGCGCGGCAACTACCCGACAAGGCGGTAAGCCTTCTCGACACCGCTTGCGCCCGGGTCGCAATCTCGCAGCATGCCACGCCGGCCGAGCTCGAGGATATCATACGGCGGCGCCAGGCGCTGGAGGTCGAGCACGGCATCATCGATCGTGAGGCGGCGATCGGGATCGAGGTGACCGAACGGCAGGCACGGGTCGACACCGGACTTGCCGAAACAGGGGTCGCGCTGGCTGCCGCGCAACAACGTTGGGACCGCGAAAGAGTTTTAGTTGCCGAGATACTCGAATTGCGTGCCCGGCTGCGCGGCGACGGTATGCCGCTCGATGCGATGGAAACGCCAGCGGATGCCAACGCCTCTGAGTCTGAGTTGCCTGAGATCCAAACGCCCAAGGACAAGGCATCCGATCCCAAAGTGAAAACGGCTGTTGCCGATGGACTTCCACCTGATCCGGTCGCCGATCTTACCCGGTTGCGCGAACGCATGGCTGAACTGGCCGAGGCGCAAGGCGAGGCGCCGCTGATCCTGCCCTCGGTTGATCGAAATGCCGTGGCCGCGGTGGTCCAGGACTGGACCGGCATCCCCACGGGGCGCATGCTGTCGAGCCAGACCGAAAAAGCCCTCCGGCTCGCGGCCACTCTGTGCGAGCGCGTGGTTGGCCAAGAGCATGCCATGGAGATGATCGCCAAGCGTGTGCAGACCAGCCGCGCCGGGCTCGGCGCGCCGGAAAAGCCGGTGGGGGTGTTCCTGCTTTGTGGCCCCTCCGGCGTCGGCAAGACCGAAACCGCGCTGGCCTTGGCGGAGACGCTTTATGGTGGCGAACAGAACCTGATCTCGATCAACATGTCGGAGTTTCAGGAGGCGCATACTGTCTCGACTTTAAAGGGAGCGCCCCCCGGCTATGTCGGCTACGGCAAGGGTGGCATCCTGACAGAGGCGGTTCGGCGCAAACCCTATTCGGTGATCCTGCTCGACGAGGTCGAGAAGGCGCATCCGGACGTCCACGAAATCTTCTTCCAGGTTTTCGACAAGGGCATGATGGACGACAGCGAAGGGCGGCGCATCGATTTCAAGAACACATTGATCCTGCTCACCTCGAACGTCGGCTCTGAAGTCATCATGGACCGGACGAGGAACGGCACGGTTCGGACCGGCCTCGAAGATCTGGATACGGCCTTGCGCCGGCCGTTGCTGAAGGTTTTTCCGGCGGCGTTTCTTGGACGGGTGGTAACCATTCCTTACTACCCGCTGTCGGATTCGATGATCGAGGCGATCACCCGTCATCAGTTCGCCAGGATCGCTCGCCGGCTGCGTGCAACCAGTGGCGCGGAACTGGTGATCGGCGACGGCGTCATCGATCTGGTCAGGGCACGCTGCACGGAAATCGAATCCGGCGGGCGGATGATCGATGCCATCTTAACCAACACGCTTCTGCCGGAATTAAGCCGCGGCGTGCTCAACCGGTCGCTTGACGGTGAAAAGATGACGAAGGTGACCGTCGGAGCCTCCGACGGGGGCTTTACTTATTTCTTCGAGTAATTTGGGCGGATGGTACCGGCGCATCAAACGGCTTTGCATCCGCGCGGTGGATTGAAGGATGTCTTCCACGGCATGGCGCAAAGAGCGCGGCGAGGCTTTTGTCCGCGCTTGCGTGCAAAAGGCAACCAAGCACGCAAAGGAGTTTCCTTTGGGCTGCTAGACCGCTCGCCGTCGCTTGCCGTCATAGTCCCCGGGTGTGCTCATTCTGGCCCCTGGATTATACTGAACGTGAATATGCGGAAACATAGGCCCTTGATCGTTCACCAGGACTAAATACTTGGCCTTGCCAAGTTCAGAGTTAAGCTCCTGCTGCAAAAAGTATCCTAAAAGGATTGACAACATACCGGTCCCGCGATCCGCCAGCTTTTTCGTCCTAATATCAACCGCATTGCCGGAATGATGCAGGGACCAGCGGGAATGATTATACCACTCTTTTCCAGCAGTAAGCTCAAGCTCAAGCCGCCTCGGCGCATGTTGTCTGAAAACGCGTCGAATTATCGGAATGGCCTCCTGCATTTGCGGGCTGAGGCCGCTTTCAATTGTTCTCTCCCTCATCGCAATCTCCATGAAAAGAAAGCGTCATTCCCTTACCACAACTATTACACCTACGCCTCATCCATGAATATCGCAGGGCCGAGATCAAGCTTTTTGTGAGTGCAAACGTGATGCCTCAGATCGTATGCAAGCCGGTGCACCATGCCATGTTGCCGTCGTCGCCCATTTTGGCGAGCGGTTCCCTGTCATGCATCGTGGCAGGATCGTCGAGTTCGGCCCACCACCGGATCATTACTGACCCCCACTCAAACGTCGCCGAAACCCGCGACGTAAGGTGCTGAAAACAAAAGTAAAACATTCCATAGATAATCAGCAACAATCGGCACGCAGATAGCTACTTTGTCGGCAGGTAGTCGTGCGAAACCATCGTCCCAATTCGCCAAGCGCCCGATGGGCTCACGGCAATTGGGGATTGCTGGTGGATTGCGGTAATTCGTTTGGTTGTACTGGAATTTGATACGAGTGTCATTCCAAGTACCTGGCGACCATCGGCCACGCCGCAAGTTGGCGGCTATCTGCAGCCAGCTTTAAAAGCCAATGACCATCCACGGATCGGTGTCGTATCCGAGGCGCGGCTTTTCCGGGGTTGCTCCATCCGGCATTTTGGCCGTGCCAGTCAAACCGCAGTCCAGATCTCTCACCGGCTTCTTGGTCGAATGCTTCGTAGAGCACAGGGCCGCAGCATCACCGACCACCACTTTCTTTTCCTTGGCAATGGTGCCACCTGTCGCAGCGATCATGATAGCCGCGCAAAATATAGCAACTCTCATCGTACTCCCCCACGGTTGCGCATCCTCAAGATGCCGGACATTACGTTATGTCATTTTTATATTAGCACAAGCGAATATTTAATCCTCACGCCCGCCTCCTGCCAATGGCCTCGAGGCGGGCTGCTCTTCCATTTCGCGATGGCCTTCACGCCAAGCTCGTCCGCTGGATCATCGCCACGAGCGATGCCGACAACGTGATGACCGTCGGCGGCGAGCCGCGCCGAGAGCGCGCGGCCGATGCCCTTGCTGGCGCCGGTGACGAGAAATGTTCGCTTTGTCATGATGTTTCTGCCTGTCGTGAAAGAAGGGCGGTCAGGCGCACCCAGATCCAGGATCTGCGCGGGCACAGGGCGACTCCGCCGGAACCTATGGAGGTCGTCTCGACCGGCAGGAGTGCGTGGCGCTGCGCCGGACTCCTGCTCGGCCTATCGTCGTGTCAGGCGGCCCTGCTTGCGGCGCCATTCTTCGAATAGGTGGGGAAGTCCGTGTACCCCACCTCGCCATTGCGGGTGTAATAGACGGACCGGTCCGCTACGGCCAATGGCCAGCCGCTCCGAAGACGCTCGACGAGATCCGGGTTCGCGATATACGGCCTGCCATAGGCAATCAGGTCCACCAGCCCGGTAGCGAGCGCGGCTTGGGCACGCTCGACGTCATTGAAGCCGCCGCACCATATGAACGCGCCGGGGAACGACGCTCGCGCCTTGGCGAGCATGTCATGGTCGAGATGGCGCGCCTCGAACGTGGCCGATTCCATGTTGCCGTCGGGCAGCAGTTCGTAGAGCAGATGGACATAGGCCACGCCGCGGCGCCCGAGCTGCTCGACGATGTACAGGAACGTCTCCTCGACGAGCGGATCAGCGGGCATTGAACCATATTTGCCGAACGGTGAGAGGCGAACCCCCACGCGTCCCGCGCCGAATTCCGCCACGACCGCGTCGACGACTTCCATCAGGAAGCGCGCACGATCTTCCATGCTGCCGCCGCCGTAGCGGTCGGTGCGGGTGTTGAGCACCGAGTTCATGAACTGCTCGATCAGATAGCCGTTGGCGGCATGGATCTCGATGCCGTCAAACCCGACCTCCCGCGCATTGGCGGCGGCTTTGGCGAAGGTTCCCACCATGGCCGTCACTTCCTCGGTGCTGAGCGGCCTCGGCGTCTCTGCCGCCATGAAGCGCAACCGGCCGTCCGGGCCATGGGCGAACACCTCTGAGCCGACGGCCTGTTCCGCGGTCACGCCCACTGGCGCCTGGCCGTTCGGCAGAAGCGAGGAATGCGCCAGTCGGCCGACATGCCACAGCTGCATGAAGATGGTGCCGCCCTGACGATGAACCTCTTCGGTCACCGGGCGCCAGGCCTGCTTCTGGGCTTCGGAGTGAATCCCGGGAATCCGCGCGTAGCCGTGGCTGGACTGATCCACGTCGTTGACTTCGGAGATGATCAGGCCGGCGCTAGCTCGCTGACCGTAATATTTGACGGTCAGTTCGTTCGGGAGGTCGCCATCTGTCGGAAGAGCACCCTCGGAGGTGCGGGTGCGCGTCATCGGCGGCATGACGATGCGGCTCGTGAGGTGGACGGGACCTAGATCGAAGGAATCGAATAGAGAGGGCATGGGGCGGCTCCTGTGGAGAATTAAAGCTCCAGAAGATATAAAGGGATACTCCTCAGCAGATTAGTGCCGGCCTGGTGGACTCACTATTGCGTTTGAAGCTACAATAGGCGGATGAACTCGCGTTTCGATGGCATCGCCGAATTCGTAGCCGTTATTCGGCTCGGTAGTTTCACCGCGGTTGCGGCGGAAATGGGCATGGCCAAGTCCGCGATCGGCCGGGCGGTGTCGCGTCTGGAGGCGCGCTTGGGCTCCAAGCTGCTCCACCGGACGACCCGCCGCCTGACCTTGACGCCTGCCGGAGAGGCCTGGCTGGAGCACTGCGTCGCGGCACTCGACGAACTTGAGCGTGGCGAGAGCGCCCTCGCGCTCGCGCGGGACACGCCTGGCGGCGAAGTCCGCATCGATCTCCCGACGGCGTTCGGTCGACTGCACGTCATGCCCGTACTGTTAGGGGTTGCGAAACGCTATCCGGCGCTGAACCTCAATGTCAGCTTCACCGACCGGCGGATCGACCTGATCGGCGAAAACATCGACCTCGCCGTGCGTATCGGCAATCTTGAGGATTCGACCGACCTCGTCGCGCGACAGATTGGGGTCCAGCAGACGGTGATAGTCGGAGCACCTGGCTATCTCGCACGGCGGGGCGTTCCGCGATCCTGGAGCGATCTTGCCGGACACGATTGCATCGTCGGACGACGGCAAGGCAACCGCATCGCCTGGCTGATGAAGCAACCCGACGGCTCGACAGCGCGGCAGGCCGTCCCCGTCAAGCATGAACTGCAGGATTTCGAGACGGTGCTAATGGCCGCTAAGGCAGGACACGGTCTGACGCAACTTCCGTCATGGATGGTGGAAGGCGATCTTCAAGACGGGGCCCTTCAGATTGTCCTGGAGGGCCTGTCAGGCGGCGAACTGCCGATCAGCGTCCTGTGGCCGCAGACAAAGGCGCTGCCGGCGAAGATTCGCGTTACCATAGACGGCCTCGTTCAGTGGTCGCTTGTTTCAACGAGTGTCGCTGCCTAGCAACGTCTTACTTGGAGCAGTCTCAAATCGGCTGTCCGCCGTCGATCCGCCTAATCGCCTCGAAGAGCCGATCACAGGATTTTGCCAGGTTCTTGCCCGGCGTGGTGGCGACCCCGAGCAAGAGGCCGGATTCGGCAGTGGCGGGCGACGCATACCACGCGGAGAGCGGTGCGGGGGACATCCCGAAGGCCGAAACCTCGCGCGCCACGGCAATGTCCGATATTTCCCTCGGCAGCTTCAGCAGCACGGCCAGGCCCGGCGTTGCAATCTGGTCAGCATTCACATTCGCCCAAAGCTGCTCGAGCAACGTCGCGCGCCTTGCGACATAGGCCCGCTTCGTGCGGCGGAGATGGCGAATATAGTGGCCCTCCCGCATGAATTCGGCGGTCGCGAGCTGCACTGCCGGCCCCGGGGCGGGCGCTAAGCACGCCGCGACTTCAGCGAAAGCGCATACGAGGCTGGCCGGCACGATCACGAAACCCAGCCGAAGGGTCGGGCTGATTGTCTTGCTGAAGGACCCGATGTGAATGACGCGCCCGTCGCGGTCGAGCGACGCGAGCGCCGGCGCGGCCCTGCCGGTCAGCTGAAGCTCGCTCAGATAATCGTCTTCGATCACCCAGGCCTGGGTCGAAGCTGCCCATTCGAGCAGGCGCAGGCGCCGCTCGAGCGACAAGGTCGAGCCGAGCGGCGCATGTTGACCCGGTGTGACCAGGGCAAGCTTCGCGGTCGGATGCTGGCACAGTGCGTCATCGAGATCGATGCCGTTGCAATCGACCGGGACCGGAGCGAGAGACAAACCGGCGAGTTCGAGCCCCTTTCGGGTCCATGGGAAACTGGGCTCCTCGATCCAGGCGGTCTCCCCCGCCAGCTTCAGAACGGATAGCGCCAGGCCGAGCCCCGCACCGAAACCTCCAGTGACAATGACCTGCGACGGCAGACAGATGATGCCCCGTGCTACGGCGAGGTAGCCAGCGATTTCCCGCCTCAACTCGAGTTCGCCGCGAGGATCGGGGTAGAGGGGGGCGGCAGCGGCTTCGGCGCGGATGGCGTGCGCGCGCATCCGCGCGAACAAGGTGGCGGGGAAGATATCGCTTGCGGGGATGCCCATCTGGAAGATGCCGGGACCCTGCGTCATCTCCTGATAAATCCGCATGAAGGAGCCTTCGTCCGGCACCGGCTCGGATATCGCGACGGCGCGGGGGCGCTTTGCGACGCGCGTTCCCTCGGCTGGCGTTGCCTCGATCAACTGGGCGGCCGCGAGCTTCTCATAGGCTGTCCGGACAGTGCCGCGCGCGACGCCCAGCTGTGCTGCCAGGTCCTGCCATGAGGGCAACCGTGCGCCTGGTTCCAGCGCGCCTTCCTCGATTGCGACGGCCACGCCCTTGCGAATTTGCTCCGCAAGGGAAGTCTTGGCGGCGCGATCCAAATCCAGGTCCAGCGGCTTGCTCATGAAGCCTCAGTACACGATTTTTTTGCGTTCTTGGTGCTTTTTCCTGGCCCGATTCGCCGGCATCTATACGGGCAAGGAGATGCCAATGCGAATTCGTGCCATTTTCACCGCCGCCTGCGCCGCGATTGCCATCGTCGGGCCGGCCTGGGCGCAGGACGACCAATCGGAGACGGTCACGCCGAAGTTCGAGCAGGTGATCCCGAACATCCCCGGCAAATCGATGGTCGTCGTCGAGGTCGATTATGCGCCGGGCGCCGCTTCCCAGCCGCACCGGCATGCCAGGTCCGCCTTTATCTTCGCCTATGTCGTCTCGGGCGAGATCGAGTCCAAGGTGAACGATGGCGAGACCCGCATCTACAAAGCGGGCGAGAGTTGGTCGGAGCTGCCCAACGCAACCCATTCGGTCAGCCGCAACGCCAGCAAGACCAGGCCAGCGAAGCTGCTTGCGGTCTTCGTCGTCGATTCCGACGACAAGGCCCTCACTACTCCCCTCAATTGAACGGATCGGAACGATGGCCAAGAGGCTCGACTACAACCAGATCGCCCCGAGCGGCGCCAAGGCGCTCGGCACCGTCTACGGCTATGTTCTCCAGAGCGGCTTGCCTGCCGAACTGGTCGAGCTCGTCTATCTGCGGGTCTCCCAGATCAACAACTGCGCCTATTGCCTTGACATGCACACGCGTGACCTCGTCAAGAAGGGCGTGAAGATCGAGAAGATCGCGCTGGTGCAAGCCTGGCAGGAAGGCGGCAGCCTGTTCAGCGAGAGAGAGCGCGCCGCGCTTCGCTGGGCCGAGAGCGTGACCAATGTTGCACAGACCGGGGTTCCGGACGCCGCCTATGAAGCCGTGCGTGCCGTCTTCGATGAAAAGCAGCTCGTCGACCTGACGATCGCGATCAGCCTGATGAACAGCTACAACCGAATGGCCATCAGCTTTCGGAATACGCCCCAGGCCGTTCTCGAGAATTGATGGAGCAGAATAATGAATGGTAACGTGATTTCCAGGATCAAGATCCCGGACAGCAAATTGGCGCGCGAGGCGACCGAGTTCGTTCGCGACAGGAATCGAGTTCCTTTTCAATCACTCTGTTCGCTTGCGCCTTCTGGTGATCGTAACCTGACAGATGGCGGCCCTAAGGAGAGGCGGCTCAACTCGCAAGCCGGCAGCCCCATTGTCGTCGGTCAGGAGTGTGCACGGCGATTCCGAAACCGGCCGTTCCGTATGCGGCCTGAGAAGCGGTACACTTACGTTTCAGCTTGGACTTTGCAGCTATTCCCGCTTGCATCGCGACCGAACTCGCGACCGAAGCGCTCGGAGAGGACGGCTGGAAGGCTTAAGGCTCAATGACTGCGTTTCAGCGCATGGGCGATCCGGCAGAGCTCGGGGCGGCGGCACCCTTCCTCGCCTCATCGGACAGCAGCTTCATGACAGCGAGGTAGCGGTCGACGGCGGCCTAGCCCAACTCTGACAGCCGTCTTCCAAGTTCATTGAGCAGGCCTTCTCAGGTGCAAACTGGTCAAGGGTTTCAATCATTTGATCGCTGCCATCCTTGACAGGATCCGGCCGTAAAGGGCGGCAGGAGAGTCATATTCCTGGCGAGCGATGATGAAGACGCCGCGGCGCAGATTGGTACGCTCGCGGAAAATCTCGGCTTTGCGCCGATAAAGCTAGGCGGGCTTTCCGAAGGCGACTGCTCGTGCAGGCGCGCAGGAACAGCTGGGGCCGGCTGGTCTTCAAGGACCTGGTCAAGTTTGACTGATGAACATGACGTCCCCACCGGCAGGGACACGATGCACGCATCGGATCGAGCACTATCCGATGCGTGCGGCCGAGGTGATGCTTGGAAGCAAACGATGAAGTGCTCCGCCTCTCGTCAGCAGTATGATGAAATACTTAGTTTTGACGGTCGAGCGCAGCAGAAGCCGATCCGGTCGACGGGTTCGCCAGGATGGCGCCCGTAATGATGCGAAAGAGATGATCGGCCCGCGGCGCGAATGAGGGTTGGTCGACCGCCCAGCCGAGCGCCGTCATCAGGGCGAACAGGTCATCCCCATTCATGTCGGGCCGCGCCGCGCCTTCGGCCTGTGCGCGGAGCAGCAGTCGCGCGCTCGCCGAGTGCACCGCTGCGCATGAAGCGTAAAGAGCGGAATTCGGATTCGTGTGGGCGGCGGCCATCATGGCGACGACGCCCCTATAGCTTTGGGCGAACGCCAACCACTCCTGGAACCAGGAGATGAGCGCTTCGTCAGGCGAATCCGAGGTTTCGAGTTCATCTGCCCTCTGAGTCAGTGCGTCCAGATTCGTACACAGCAGCGCCTCGAACAGGGCTTCTCGCGTCGGGAAATGACGAAGCAGCGTGGCTAACCCGACCTCGGCCCGACGGGCGATATCGCGCATGGACGCATTGATACCGTGCTCGGCGACGACGTCACGCGCGACCGCGAGGATATGGCTGTAATTTTTTTTTGCGTCGGCTCGCATGAGATGCCTTGATAAGCGGATCAGTGATCCGTATATGTGGATCGATGATCCAGTTACTAAGCGGATCGGTGAACCACTAAATAGAGTGCGTCTGCACAAATGGCAACAAAGGCGCTGCCCGCCCCGCAAGGAAAATGAACATGAGCACTATCAGCATCATCGGGTCAGGCGGTATGACCGCAGCGATCGGCGACCTTGTCGCCAAGGCCGGACACACCGTCGAGGTGATGAGCCGCGACAGTGCCAAGTCGCGGGCGCCGGCCGAGCAGGTCGGAGCCGGCGCGACGACCGGAACATTTTGGCGCCGCTCCGGTCGGGGACATTGTCATCCTGGCGGTTCCCTATTCGGCCGTTCTCGACGTGGTGAAGCAGTACGGCGAAAAGCTGGCAGGCAAGCTCATTGTCGACATCACCAACCCCATCAAATCCGACTTCACGGGTTTCTTGACTCCTGAAGACAGTTTCGGCGCGCAGGAGATCGCCAAGGTTGCTCCTGCCAATGCCACTATCGTCAAGGCGTTCAACACCCAGAACGCCCGGGTCTTGGCTGCCGGTCCAATCGGGGGCCATCCATTGGACGTGTTCATCGCCGGGGACGACTCTCAAGCGAAGGCGCGCGTCTCGGCGTTCATCGACAGCCTCGGACTACGTCCGATGGATACCGGGCGGCTGATTATGGCCCGAACGCTGGAGCACGCCTGCATGCTGTGGCTGGGCCTCATGACCCACTCCGTCAAACACACCAACTTCTCAATCCGCGTCAGCCTCCTCGGCTGAGCCCGCGGCACCACGTCTCGCATCACATTACCCAAGGAGCAGCAGCATGCGCGTTTTCGTTACTGGCGGGACCGGCCATATCGGTTCGTATGTCATCCCCGAGCTCATCGCGGCCGGACATGAGGTCATTGGCCTGGCCCGGTCGGACACGTCCGCGACTGCGGTATCGGCACTCGGCGCCAAGGTACGTCGCGGGGATATCACCGACCTCGATGGGCTCAAGGTCGCGGCGGCGGAGTCCGACGGCGTCATCCACGTCGCGCACCGGCAAGACCTGCTGCCCTCCGGCGGGATCGACGCCGTGGCAGCCGCGGAGCTCCAGATCATGCTCGCCTACGGCGAGGCGCTGGCGGGGACCGGAAAGCCGCTCGTCGTCTCAGGGAGCATCGGCTCGCCGGGGTGGGAAGGCCTGGGCCGGCCAGCCACCGAGGAAGATCCGGCTCTTCCCGGCGGCGAAGCATACAAGGGCACCCTGCGGGTTCGCAACGCCGTGGAACTCGCCGTGATCGGCATAGCGGGACGGGGCGTGCGGTCTTCGGTCGTCCGAATTCCTCCCATCGCGCACAGCACGACCGATGCCGGCTTCCTCCAGCTGCTGATCGGTCTCGCGAAGGAGAAGGGCGTAATCGGTTACCCCGGAGACGGCGCGAACCTCTGGCCGGCTGTGCATGCCCGCGACCTGGCCTCCCTGTTCCGCCTGGCGCTGGAGAAGGGGCCGGCTGGCAAATATTGGCACGGGATTGAGGGCGAGGGCATCCGGTTCCGCGAGATCGCTGAGGCCATTGGCAGCCGTATGGGCATGCCTGCTGTGCCCATCCCTGCGGACGTACTGATGTTGCCAGGCTTCTTCGGCTTTCTCGCGAACTTGGTCACGCTGGACCTTCCGGCGTCCAACGCCATCACCCGCCAGACGCTCGGCTGGGAGCCAGCTCAGCCGGGCCTGCTCGAGGACCTCGACAACGGCCACTACTTCCCGGCGGATCGTATCGCGATCCCGTGATCCGTCCACCCAACTCACAAGGAGACAACACATGAGCACTATCAGCATCATCGGCTCAGGAGCCATGGCCGCCGCGATCGCGGGCCGTGCCGCCAAGGCCGGACATACCGTCGAGGTTGTCAGCCGCGACCCCGCCAAGGCGCGGGTGCTCGTCGACCAACTTGGAGTCGGAGCGACCACCGGGACATACGGCGCCGCCCCCGCGGGCGACATCGTCATCCTCGCCGTGCCGTACAGCGGTGCCGCGGCGGCGGTAGCCGACTTTGGGAAAGCGCTCGATGGCAAGGTGATCGTCGACATCGCCAACCCGGTTGCCCCCGACCTCTCGGGCCTCGTCACGCCCCACGGCAGTTCCGGCGCGCAGGAGACCGCAAAGGGCCTCCCCGCCGGCGCGCATGTTGTGAAGGCATTCAACACGATCTTTGGTCACGTGCTTGCGAAGGGTGGACGGCTCGACGCGTTCATCGCAGCCGACGATGCGGAGGCGAAAGCGCGCGTCTCGACGTTCCTCGAAAGTCTCGGGCTGCGTCCGCTCGACGTGGGCGGCTTGCACATGGCCCAGACGGTGGAGGCGCTCGGTTTGATGATGATTGGCCTCGCCAAAAACGGCGCCGGCACCTGGAACTTCGCTATGAACGTCGATATCGGCTGAACCACCGACATCAGCCCTCCGCTGCACTACAGCCAAGGAATCGATCATGATCACTCCCTTCCAGATTCCCTATGATGCGGACCAGGCCGCTGACCTTCGTAGCCGCCTCGCACGGACGCGTTGGGCCGACGCGGTAACTGACGACTGGACCATGGGAACCGAGCGCGGCGTCCTCAACCAGTTCATCGATTTCTGGCGTGACGGCTATGACTGGGCGCAGCGACGAGACCGGCTTAACCAGCTTCCCCATTTCCGGACGACGGTCGACGGCCATGGCATACACTTTCTGCATTTTCGCAGCGGCCAAAGGGGATCGATCCCGCTACTGCTGATGAACGGCTGGCCGTCAAGCTTCGTGGAGTTTCAGCGTATAGCACCGCTGCTTACCCAGGGAACGCCGGCATTCGATGTCGTGATTCCCACCATGCCCGGCTTCGGCTACTCGGACAGGCCAACCCGGCCCTACGAGGCGGAGCCCAGCGACCTCTATCCGAAGTTGATGACGATGCTGGGCTATGGGCGGTTCCTCGTGGCCGGGACTGACATCGGCTCCGGCCTTGCCACCCGGATAGCGCTTCGGTATCCGGCGCGTTTGCTGGCTCTCCATGTCTCGGCGGTCGCGCCGAAGCCGATTCCAGAAGATGCATCGCCCCTGTCGAAGGCCGAGATCGACTATGACGAGCGCCTCCAACTGTGGAGCCGGGAGGAAGGGGGCTATCAGGCGATCCAGAGCTCGAGGCCACAAACTCTCGCCTTTGGGCTTGCCGACAGTCCTGTTGGCCTAGCCTCGTGGATTGTCGAGAAATTCCGGGCCTGGACGGACTGCGATGGCGACGTCTTCTCTGTCTGGCCCCTCGAAGCCTTGATTGACACCCTGATGATCTACTGGATGACCAACACGATCGGGTCGTCTGTCCGCTACTATTACGATGCCGCCCGGCTGCGGCCGCCGCTGCGGGCAGATGACTTCGTGCATGTCCCCACCGCCGTCGCGATGTGGCCACATGATCTGGCGCTCGCGCCGCGCGAGCGGGCCGAGCGGCTCTACAATGTGCAGAGTTACACCGTCTTTCCGCGTGGCGGGCATTTTCCGGCCTGGGAAACGCCGGAACTCTACGCCGACGATTTGCGAAAGATCGCGCTCGCCGCGATCTGAACGAACAAGCGTGTTCCGCTTCACCCACGAGCGGGCACGGCTCGTGGAGATTGCCCGCCAGCGGCGTGCCGAGCAGGCGCGGCTGGCCAAGCTCGAAGAACAGCGGGTGGAATATCTCGATCGCAAGCTCGCGCAGCCAGAGCAGCGTGATCGACTACGGACGTTTCTGATGACGCTTCCCGCTGACTCCATCTCCGAGGAAGCGTTCGGGCGAAGAAGGAAGGTTACCGCTAGAGCCATTCACGGTCCACGATCTTCGGCATACGGGATCAGTGTTTTGGTACATCTGCCCCAGACGATTTTTCCATCCTCGAAGCGAGCTAGCAAGTCACTATCGTCGCCAATTGCCGGCTTGATGCTGCCTTGGCAGCCCGCTTCCAAGTTCGCGTTTCCGGCTCCTTTGGAGCGTTCCGTGCACGAATTGCAGGCCCCTCCGGCCGTTCGCATCGCGATGGACGTGAGGGCATTGTTTCTGATCACCAGATTGGCGCTTCGCGCATTGTCTCGGGCACGACCGGTTCGAACCCTCCGATAGATCTCCGTGCCTGACATATCGCCGCGTCCGGCTGCCATGCAGCCGTATTTTCGGCGATTGCTTGCCTGTGGTCGATCACTCGGCATGGGGTTCATCGATATCTCTATTCCCACAATGAATTTGCGAGCGAAGGAAAGAGAACGAAAATAAACGAAACAAACGGACATGGGGAGGCGCATGGACGCGCAGACTAATCCAGAAAGCAGGCAGTGGATCCAGGCGGTCCGTGCCGACAGTCTTCCTGTCGACGATGCGACGCGCATCGAGCACCAGGGGGTATGTATCGCCATCTTTAATCTTGCCGGCAAGTTCTACGCCACTTCAGGCATTTGCACGCACGCCCACGCCTTCCTTTCGGAAGGCTATATCGACGGCCAGACGGTGGAGTGTCCTTTGCATCAGGGACTGTTCCACATCCCCACCGGCACACCGCTTTCACCGCCCGTTACCGAGCGGCTGAAGACCTACGAAACCAAGGTGTCGGACGGCTACGTCCACATCCTGGTGGAAGGAGGAGTGACTTGAACTTGTCGGGATATATCCCGGGCTGAAAGCAAATATGGAGGAGACCTAAAATGCTGAAATTATCACGTCGCCATCTGCTGAAGACAGCCGCGGCGCTTTCCGTTCTCGCTGCTGCACCGCTGACGACAGTTCCGGCCTTCGCCGAAGACTCCGTCCACGCCGTTCTCAATGGCCTGATCAAGAAATACTCCGACGAAGCCAAGGCGGGCATATCGAATGCCGACGTCAGTGCGCTGTTCGAAAAGGACGGTTCCGGGACTATCTCGACGTCTATCCGGTCGGGGACCTCGCCGGCGGATTCGTCTGGAAGCCGGGCATGGGCGCCAGCTTCGTCGGCCCTTACAGCAAGCTGCAGATCAAGGCGCCTTTCACGGATTATCTGCCGTTGCCTGAAGGTCCGGTGCTCGACGCCAGCAAGAAATATCGCATCGGCCTCCTCTTCCATGGCTTCAACCATCCCTGGCTGATCAGCCTCGCCGACACCGCCGCCTGGGAAGCCAAGCGCCATCCGAATATCGAACTGGAGGTCATCGACGCCGAGTTCGACGACAACAAGATGGGCCAGGTGATCGATACGTGGATCGCCAAGCAATATGATGGCATCGTGCTGTGGCCGAACCGTGAAGCGCCGATAGGCCCGCCCGTGGACCGTGCCATAGCCGGCCTTGGCGCCGGCATTGTTTCCAGGACCGAGTACCTTCCGGACGATCGTTTGACGGCGCTTTCGATCTCGGATCACAAGCCGTTCACGCAATCCTTTGCGGCGTGTCTGAAGGTTCGCCAAACGCTACGTCCGATAGAGGCTTTCATGCAGCTGGTCAGGGATCATTAGACTGACCGCGGTACTTCCGCCCTTTTAGGGCGTTGCCCAGCAACCAAGTGCCTTTTTGCGCCGCCGCATGGCATTGCTGCCGGCGCAATCGGTCAGTCCGCAGCCCAAAGCTCTACGACAAATTGCGGCCGCCGCATGGCGCAGGCTTGACGGCTCCCCGCTCTTCGAACGGCGCCTATACGCCGTTAGGCCCACCCCAGCCTTCGCGACCTTGTGGTCTTCAAATATTCGGTCGCGCGCTGCTCGAAGAAGTTAGCGCGCGACCAGGTCTCGGCGTCGATCACGCGGTCGTAGATCGACTACTGCTCCTTCTTGAACAAATCCTGGAAGATGAGGTGGCCCCAAGTGCGGCCGCGTGCGTGCACAAGCGCGCCACCCTCGTCGAGCTTTCCCAGCTTGACGGGTGCGAACCCGAGTTGTTTGGCCAAGGCCGCCACGGGGGCGGTCGCGTCCTCGTCGTCACCAGACAGAAAGACGACCCGGTGGCCGCCCTCGACGATCGGATCGGCAGCCAGGGTGGCCGCAGCCAAGTGATTGAACCCCTTGACGAGCTTGGCGCCGGTGAACGCCTTCGCGACGAAGGCCGAGGACGGGAGACCGTCCAGCTCGTCGGGGAGAACTCCAAAAGTGTTCATCGCGTCGATGACCGTCTTGCGTTCCCAGTCCGGCAGGGCCTTCGCGACCTCGCGATGCTCCCAGAACGGGACCGCCAAGATAATTGTGTCGGCCTCGAGCGCATCCCGCAGCGACTTGGCGATGACCGTGGGTCCAATCGCCCGAGCCTGCGGCGCCAATGCCTCGGGCGGCCGCCGGCTCGCGACGGCCACCTTGATGTTCTTACGGGCGAAGGCCTGGGCGAGGGCTTGGCCTATTTTACCGAATCCTACAATCGCGTAACTCATAGTACTTCTCCGATCCGTGTTGATGTCGATTCCCGGCCCTCAACGGCGCTGGTTAATTGAGGGAAGTGGCCGGCCGGGCGTGGCGCGTCAGAGTTGCGCAAGGCCCCCGTCGACGGCGACCTCGCTGGCGGTCATGAAGCTGCTGTCCGACGACGCGAGAAAGGCGGCGACGGCGCCGATCTCCGCCGGATCGGCCATTCGCTGGAGCGGCGTCATCGCGGCGAAGACCTTCTGGCCCTCCTCGCCCAGCGCTTCCTTCGCGAGTTCGGTGGCGGTCGCCCCGGGCGATAGCACGTTGACCCGGATGCCGGTGCCCTTCAGGTCCTCCGCCCAGGTCCGCGCGAGGTTGCGCACTGCCGCCTTGCTCGCGCTGTAGGCGCTCATTGCCGCGGCGCCCGTGGTGCCGGCGCTCGATCCGGTCAGGATTACCGAACCGCCCTTGCCCATCAGGGGCAGCGCCTTCTGGACAGTGAAGATCGTACCCTTCACATTGGTGTCGAAGGTTTCGTCAATGTGCTCGGCAGTGATCTCGCCGAGCGCAAGCTGGCTTCCCGCCCCGGCATTGGCGAAGACGATGTCGAGGGTTCCGCGCTCGGCCTTTACCGTCGCGTAGAGTCGGTCGAGGTCGGCCTCATCCGAGACCGAGCCCGTCACCGCGCGGGCATTGGGCCCGAGCTCGGCCAGAGCCGCGTCGAGCGTTTCCTGCCGGCGGCCGAAGATGAAGACGAAGGCGCCCTCCTCGATGAAGCGCTTTGCCGCGGCGCGGCCGATGCCGGTAGCGCCGCCGGTGATGACTGCAACCTTCCCGTTTAGCTTTCCCATGACTTTTCCTTCCAGGCTCTGCCTTTGATCGTTCGGGAAGAACCCCGAGAGCCTGGAAATAAGTCTGCAGGGGTCAGGCTTTGAGTGCGGAAGTGCGCACATCGGTGGTGCAAAATCGATCCGGTCGGACGACTGCCGCCAGCCGCGACGAATTGGTGTCCGTCGTTCGGAATTGGGCCGCGCTCGTCGACATAAGCTATGATAACTGCCCACACTGCTGTACGACTGCGTTGGATACGGGCTTTGGAAAGCGCACCGCGCGGTGCGGGATCGCGCCATGATCGACTGGGATGATGTTCGCTATTTTCTGGCCGTGGCGCGCGGAGGCTCGGTGCGGGCCGCCGGCGAGCGCCTCGGTGTGAACCACTCGACCGTGCTGCGACGCGTTGGACAGCTCGAGGAACGCCTTGGGGCGCAGATGTTCGAAAAGCTGCCTTCGGGCTACCGCCTGACGGCTGCGGGCGAGGAGGTGCTCGAGCTCGCGAACCAGATGGAAGCGTCGTCGCACCAGTTGGAGACACGCGTCTTCGGGCGCGACCAGAGCGTGCGCGGGCTTCTGCGGGTGACATTGGCTCCGACCCTTGCGACACACCTGCTCATGCCTGATTTCGCCGAGTTCGCGCGTCTGCATCCGGACATCGAGATGGACGTCTTGTCGTCCGGCGAGCTGGCAAATCTGACCAACCGAGAGGCCGACGTGGCGATCCGCGTCGTCTATGACCGCAAAACCCTGCCGCTCAATCTTCACGGCCTGAAGGGGCCGGAGTTGTTCGGCGGCGTCTATATGTCCCGCGATCGACTCGCCGCCTGGCATGCGGGCGCGCCCGATCCCGTCCGGTGGATCGTCATAAGCATTCATGGAATTCCGGGCTGGGCTCGCGAGGGCGAGGTTCGCACCACGGGGGTTCCATTCAGGACCACGGACGCCGAGGCACAGATCGTTGCGGTACGGCAAGGGCTCGGGATCACGACACTGCCGTGCTTCGTCGGAGATGCCGACCCCCTGCTGGTGAGGGTGCCGGGTACCGACCTGCACATGTACGGAACGCTCTGGCTTCTCACGCAGGGGGAGACACGCAAGACGAAGCGCGTGCGGCTCTTCACGGAATTCGTATCCCGCAGGCTCGCCGCGTACGCTCCGCTTCTCGCGGGACTGTCCATATCGCGCGACCGACGCCTGGCGGGTTGACGGCCTGCCTTGCCGACGGCTTTCCGGGGGGCTTGCCGGCTGCTTATGATTGCCGCTTTCCGGCTATCATTGGCGCCGCCTCAGGTGGAAAATGCTTCGATGGAAACTGTCCGATTTCCCAAGCTCACGACACCAAGGCTCGTGCTTCGGGCGCCGAGAAAACGGGATATCCCGGCATGGTTTGCGCGCGCGACGGATGTCGAATCCGC
The DNA here is from genome assembly GCF_006442405.1 of Mesorhizobium sp. B2-2-3. Lineage (NCBI taxonomy): Bacteria > Pseudomonadati > Pseudomonadota > Alphaproteobacteria > Hyphomicrobiales > Phyllobacteriaceae > Mesorhizobium > Mesorhizobium sp. B2-2-3. The sequence continues at coordinate 194,783 of NZ_VFWC01000005.1, forward strand.
CTCTCTTGCCGGCGATCCTGTTCCCGACGACATAAGCGCGGGCGAGCGATGGTTCGCCCGTTCGCGTCAGCGTTTCGCTGACGGTACGGCGATCCAGTGGTCCATAGATCAAGTAGGAGTTTCGGAAGCGATCGGGACAATAACCCTGTCCTTCGGCGCAACCGACGCCAAGGCAGCCGCATTGGGATTTGTGCTCGCGCGTGCGCATTGGGGGCACGGACTGGGCAGCGAGGCGGCGCGCGAAGTTCTCCGCTACGCTTTCGAAACTCTGGCGCTTGAACGAGTGACGGGCGAAGCGGCGGCGCGCAATTTTGCCTCGGTGCGGATATTTGCGAAGCTTGGATTCAAACCTGTCGAGAGCTTCATCGATGAGTCCGACGGCGAGCGTTGCGAGCGCTTTACGCTCGACCGAGACATCGGGCCGTCACTGTTGGCAAGCAACGCGATGCCGGACTGCTAGGGCTCTGAGCCATGCCCAATAGCGTTGCTCCGGCGAGTCGATACTGAATCTGCGCTTGCGCGCCATTCTCTCGACAAGACCGACGGCTGGACGCGATCGAGCGCAGCCAGGTTCAGTTGGTGCTGGTTGTGGCTGTGAACCCGCACTGCTTCTGTTCCATATCGATCTGCTTCGTGATGCGGACGGCGTTCTGTGCGTAGGCTTCCGTCACGGAGCCACTATTCACGGTCTTGTCCTTTAGCGGACTCACGCCTGCGCAGAGGTGGAAAACATGCGGCTCGGTGGACTTCGCGGCTCCGTTTTCGGGCGCGATCCAGTAGACGACGTCCTGACCTGCGGGATGGCTCGCGTCTCGCGTCGCCGCCGCCACCGCGGCGGTGTCCGTGGCGATCGCCTGCGCCTGAGCGGCGACGTCGGGCGAACAGGCAGTGGTGGGCTGCCCCGACTTGATCTGGGCTGCGCATGCGTTCATATCCTGGGTGTATTGTTCGACCGACGGGGGTTTGAAGCTGATTCCCATGACCGTCGCGAGCACGGCCAGCGCAGCGCCGACGCCGCCGGCAACCTTCTTGGTCCGCGGGTCCATGTTTTTGTCGGTGAGGATGAGGAAAACCAGCGGGAGAAAGGCAATCAGCGTGATGATTGCGCCGAGCTGGTTTTGGAAGAAGAACCTGGCCGTGTCGGATGCACGGGCCGGATCATGCCTGTTCGCCGCCTTCCACAGCAAGTTGCCGGCGATTGCGAAAATCGCGATGCCGACCAGAAGGCCGATGATCAGCGGCAGGTGTGCCTGATCGAATTTGTTCTGGCGAAGCAGCATAATCCCGTAGATTTCGCCGCCAATGGCGACGATCCACGAGAGTGCGGCGAAAAGACGAAGACGCGTGGCGGAGGACTTCTGGCCCTGCGTCGCTTGCCAATCCTTGGTAACGTCTGACTTGTTGTCGGTCATTGACCAGATCCCCTGATATCGACACTTAGGCGGGCGGCGTTAGCAGCGTCATTGAACGAGCATTACTTGCCTTAGCGATGCGGGCAAAAATGTGAGCGCCACGGCAGGCTTAATCCTCATACATATTGCGCATGAGTGAATCCGTCCATACTCATTGAGGCAGACGCCTATGCGGCGATGGCTCCGTTAATCTCTGGCCCGAACTGACGACACCAGCCGAAAATCGAAATTGCCATTGCCGTCTCCGTGGGTTCCTGCCTCGGCGACTTTCGCACACCCTGCGGCGCCCGAATATTCGCTTCTCGCACTGTGGGGTTATGATAGCCTGGGCGACCGAAAGATCGAATACGACGCGAATTCCACAATGACGATGACCACGACACCAACTGCGGTATTGCGTGGCACGGAGGTCCGCATCCCTCGCGAGAATGCACCCGGCAGACTATGTCCGAGCGATCACCAGGGAGGCATGGCGTCGATGCTCGCCGCGCTCGCCCGATGAACCGTTGGCAACTTGCTCATGGACGGTATCTCGATCTTGGTGCGAGATCGTTACTGATGGGCATCTTGAACGTTACGCCGGACAGCTTTTCCGACGGTGGAGAATGCGATAGGCCGGAGCGGGCACTCGAACGGGCACGGCATATGATCGGCGAGGGCGCGACGATCATTGATGTCGGGGGCGAGTCCACCAGGCCCGGCGCCGGCAGCGTTTCGGCGCTTGAGGAACAATCGCGTATCCTCCCGATCATCGAGGCGCTGTCGTCGGACGGCGACTGCATCGTTTCGGTTGACACCTATCGGGCCGAGACGGCGCGTCTCGCGGTCGCGGCGGGCGCACATATCGTCAACGACGTACATGGCCTGCAGCGCGAGCCCGACATTGCGCACGTCGCGGCGGAAGCCGGCGCTGGCCTCGTCATCATGCACACCGGGCGCGACCGGGAAAAATTGGCCGATGTAATCGCCGACCAGTTCCTGTTTCTGAACAGATCGCTGGAGATCGCTCGCAACGCCGGCATCCCGGACGACTGCATCGTGCTGGACCCAGGCTTCGCTTTCGCCAAGAGCGGAGAGGAGAACCTTGAACTCATGGCTCGCTTCGGCGAACTGCGCGCTCTTGGTTTTCCATGGCTCGTCGGCACCTCGCGCAAGCGGCTTGCCCATCACCTGGTCGGCGACAGCGACGAAGGGCGGGACGTTGGCACAGCTGCAACCAGCGTCATCCTGCGGTTGAAGGGTGCTTCGATTTTTCGTGTGCACAATGTCGGGATCAATCGCGATGCCCTGGCTTTCGCCGACGCAGTGCGCGAGCGCGAGAATACGGCGGAATGAAAGAACCTGTCAGGCGGGCTCGGTCACGACGCCGATACGCCGGTAGGTGAATGGTTCGTCCTCCGAAGGAACTGTCGCGGTACGCTTGGCTTCGTCGATCAGCATCGCCATGCGCGCGTGGATCGGCGACTTCGCGCAAGCCGGATCCGTTGCGGCGGCATCGCCGGCGATCGCCATCGCCTGGCAGCGGCAACCGCCCCAGTCGATCTCGCGCCGTTCACAGCTGCGACAGGGTTCCTGCATCCAGTCCGTGCCGCGGAAGGCATTGAACGCCGGCGAATCGGCCCAGATCGAGGACAGGGTGTGTGGTTTGAAACGCTCGAAGCTGAGCGACGGGATCGTCTGCGCGGCATGGCACGGCAGCACGGTGCCGTCAGGCGCCACCATGAACGCGTCACGCGCCCAGCCACCCATGCACGGTTTGGGGTAGATGGCGAAATAATCCGGTGTTACGAAATCGATGTTGATAATGCCGGCCAGCCGCTCGCGTGCTTCCGCGACGATTTCCGCCTGCCGGTCGACTGCTGCACGCTCGGGCATCAGCTGATCGCGATTGATCAAAGCCCAGCCAGCGTACTGGACGTTGGCGATCTCGAGCCTCTCCGCGTCCAGCGAAAGGGCAAGATCGATGAACTCCGGTACCTCCTCGATGTTATGGCGATGGATCGGCGCGTTGATGGTGAGAGGCAAGCCGGCAGCTCGCGCGCGGCGTGCCGTCTCCAGCTTCTTGTCGTGGCTGCCTTTGTGGTTGCCGATGCGTTCGGTGGTCTCAGGCCGTGCGCCCTGAAAGCTCAATTGCAGATGGTCGAGCCCGGCTTCGGCAAATGCTTCGATGCGGCCTTCGGCGATGCCGACGCCCGCGGTAATCAGATTTGTATAGACGCCGCGCGCTGAAAGTCCGGCGATCAATTGCTCGAGGTCGCGGCGCAGCGTCGGCTCACCGCCTGACAGATGCACCTGCAGAACACCGAGATCGGCGGCCTCCGAGAACAGGCTGAGCCAGGTCTGTGTGTCGAGTTCGCGATTGGCCTTCTGCAATTCGAGCGGGTTGGAGCAATAAGGACATTGCAGCGGGCAGCGATGTGTCAGTTCCGCCAGCATGCCGATAGGAGGGAGGAGGGGCGTGTTCATAGCTTCACCAGCAGCTTGTCCGACCACTCTTGCAGGAAGGCGATGACGTCGGCCGCCACGGCCTCCTCCTCGGCCTCATAATCCGTGGCAAGGCCGGCGATGATTTCGCCGACCGTGGACCGTCCGTCGCAGCGCCGCAATATGTCGAGGCTGATATCGTTCGGCCAGAATATTCTCTCCGGTGAAAGCACGGCGAACGCCTGCCGCACGGAATCGTACTGTATGCGCACGTGCTTCGGCAGGAAGGGTATCGATCGCAGCGACACCAAGGCTCTTTCGCGCAGCTTCATGGGGCTGCCTCGGGGCGGAAGGCGCCGGGCGGTATGTTTCCCGGCTCGCCATAGGCGTGTTGAAGCGCATCAAGCATGGCCCAGAGTATATCGCATTTGAACACCAGCGCATCTATTGCCTGCTGCTGGCGTTCCGCCGTATCAGCATGGCTGAGCACGTAGGTGAGGGCGAAGTCGGCGTCGCGCGAGGCTTGTTCGGGCCGTTGCTTGAAATAGGCCAGCGTATCCTCGGTGATATAATCGTATTTGGCCAGCATCGCCGGTACGCGCTCGCCGATGATGAGCGGTGAGAACATCTCGGTCAGCGACGACGCGACCGCCTCCAACAGCGTCCGGTTGGTGCAAAAGGAGAGATAGGCCCCCACGGCGAACCGTGTCGCCGGCAGTGCCAGCCTTTCGCTTTTCACGGCCTCGGCGTCCAGACCGAGTGAGGTTGCCAGATGCAGCCAGCGCGCGATACCGCCGCTCCAGCCGTCCTCGCCATCATGGTCTTCGATACGTTTGCGCCAGGCGGCGCGAAACGCCGGATCCTCGGCATGTGCGAGGATCATGGCATCCTTGCGCGGGATGACAGCCTGGTAGCAATAACGGTTCAGCGCCCAGGCCTTCATCTCGGCCTTCGACAGCGCGCCGCTGGTCATCCTGTGATGGAAGGGATGATGATTGTGGTAGCGCTCGGCGCCGACCTGCCTCAGCACGGCTTCGAGATCGCTCGTGGACAGGCCGCCTTTGGCCGCATCGCGGAAATCGTTCAAAATTCCATCTCCATGCCGTCGCCTGCGACTTCCCAGCCTGCCGCCTTGACCGCCGCGTGTTCGGCCGAATTCTCGTCAAGGATCGGATTGGTGTTGTTGATATGGACGAAGACGCGGCGGCCCAGCCTCACATCGGCCAGGCTGGCGATCGAACCCGCGTCTCCCGAAATCGCCAGATGCCCCATGCGCGCGCCGGTTTTCTGACCGACGCCGGCGACGATCATCTCGTCGTCGGTGTAGACAGTGCCGTCGAACAGAAGACAGGCTGCATCGCAAAGACGCGCGCGCAGCGTCGCATCGATGCGCGCGCAGCCTGGGATGTAGAAGACAGAATCGCGGCTGCCGATACCCGCAATTCGGACTCCAATCGTGTCACCGGCGTCGGAGCTGAAATTGGCATCCGGATGGTCTTTGTCCTCCAGATAGAGTGCTATCTTTCCAGGCACCGGAAAGCTCTCGATCATCACGCCGGTCTCGCTGCCTTCGGCATCGCAGATGACCAATTCTTTCGCTGTCGGCAGGATGCGCCGCGGCACGACCGCCGGATCGAGAACGTTGAAAATCGAATTCGCCTCCAGCGTCGCCAGAACCTGCGCCGTTGCATAGATGGCGAAAGGCTGCCGCTCGCGCAGGCTGAGCAGTCCGGCGATATGATCGACATCGGCATTGGTCAGCACCACCGCGCGGATAGGGGTCGAGCGCAGCGGCGCGTCGCCCGCAGGTTGCAACTCTGGCGTTGCCGCGATCTGCTGGCGAATGTCGGGTGAGGCATTGAAAAGGACCCAGCCGACCCCATCCGCCGAGGCGATGACACTTGATTGGGTTCGTGAATGCACGCCAGCCATCCCGGAGCGGGCCGCACGACTGAGACGATAATTGCAATTCCATTGCGGAAAGCCGCCGCCTGCCGCCGATCCGATGATCCTCAAACGCATGAAAATGCCCGCCCCGCGGCTTCTCTGACCAGCAGGCAATTTGCAGCCCTGAAAAGTGCCGCGCGCGCCCTACACGCGTCAAAACCTTTCGCCAAAACCCTTGCGGGGATGCGTGCCCCTGTTGCCAGGGACACGCACCTCTGCGGCCTACCTCTTGGGAGTAATTTCGGCAGGCAGATACCGAGAAATTTCCATGCCCGCAGCAACCTGGCACATGGTCGGTTTTTTCCAGTTCTTCTTCATGACATTTCTCCTCTTATACCAGTCCGTAGGGACCGATCCCTGTTGTTAGCCAACCATTGCAGGGCACCAAAGCAATGGCTCGTCCATCACGTCTCAAAATGGACAAATGAAAAAGTAGGTTTTGAAAAATCGAAAAGCAAAACTACCTGGAATAATTGCATAACCTTTCTTCAATTGTTCGTTTCATATGGTTTTTTCACCTCCAGCGGAAGATTTGCACCTTCCCACCCATCAGCGCCGAGTGGATACCAGATTACCGAACTGTAGCCCCACTCGATCGCCCGTTTAGCGGCATTCCAGGACATCCAGCAATTCGTCATGCAATAGAACAGAATCGCTCGCGATTTGTCCGTGCCGGCCTTGGCTTCGAGGCCTTGGCGAAAATAGCTGGTGGTCTCTTGCGAAATAGCGCCGTATCCCACGTTGGCCAGCCATGTACTGCCTGGAATGTCCTTTCTAACCTTGTCTCTCCATATCGTTCCTGCCGGCAAATTGGTCGGCTTGGGCGTGTTCGGCATCACGTCGAAGAAGACAGCTTTCTTCGCTCGCCACAGCGCTTCAGCTTCCGCCGTCGTCACCACCCTGGCGCCTTGCAGCGTCGGCGGCACCGGCGCCCGATAGTCGTCCATCCGGTACCCGTTGGGTTCGGCGATCTCGCCAGCCCGCGTCGGTTCGGCCAGACCCATAAGGCTCGCAGCGACCAGCAAAAAAACAGTCTCCCTTCCCTTCATTGGGTGATCGGTTTGTCGTGTTCGTCGATCAGCGGCACGTTGTAACTCAGCAGGAGCCTGTTGATCTCCGCCTGGTTTTCCCTGATCACCCGGTTGAGCGTCCGCTTCCATTCCTGGTCGGACGGACGTACGCCCATGGTGATGCGGTAGGACATGCGCGAGCCGGTTTTTTCCTTTACCAGCGGAACAATCGCCACATCGGCTCCAAGTTGCTTGGCATAGTAGCCTGCCATCGGTCCCCACAGGACCGCCGCGTCGATCTTGTGGGCCAGCATGTCCTTGATCATGACCTCCCCCATGGAGGGGGTGACACGCGTATCCACCGCAAGCGGATAGATCTTGGCGGTCCGCAGAAGCTTGTTGGCGGCCATGTTGGCGGTTGGCGGCGTGCGCTCGACAACCCCGATCGTCTTGCCCGTGAGTTTGGGATCCTCGATCGTTTCGACGCCCTCCATATCGTTGCCTTTCGGGTAGACCAGCACATAGGTGGAGCGATAATAGGCGTTGGTGTTCTGCACCAGTTCATCGCCTTGGGCATAGCCCATGATGATGTCGCATCGGTTGGCCCCCAGCGTGTTGCGAACGAAGCCGGTGACAAGTGGAAACCAGGTATAGGCGACGGACTTCCGTCCGGTTTTCGCGGCTACCAGTTCGGCAAGTTTGTTTTCGAAGCCTTCGCCGCTCTTGTCGGTGAAGGGCATATTCGAAGGATCGGCGCAGACGCGCAGAATGTCGGGATCGACCAGTTCTCCCGCCGCGCCGAGGCCGGCGCCTTGCGCCTGCGCGTTCGATGGCAACAAGGCCAGCGCGCCTAGAATCGGCAGAACGACGCGCAGCTTCAATGCACCGCAGCCGTTCATGTCATCCGCCCATGCAGGATGCTTCGGCATCCTTCGCCGCCTGCGGCTTGTCTTCGTGCTTGGGCGGCCTGCCGCGTGGCGCCGCACCATCGGCGCGCGCGCGCAGGTAGACATAGAGATCGTCCAGGTAGCAATAGACGTTCTTGTTGTCGCCAAAGGCAGGCATGACGTTTTCCTTGCCGCCGCCGACATTCTTGCGGCCCTCGGCGACGATCGAGAGGAACGTGGCGTAGTCCATGGTTTTCAAGCTGTTGACCAGGGCCGGCGCGTAGCTCGAACCTGTCGCATCCTGTCCGTGACAGACATGGCAATCGGAGTGATACCGGCGGTAGCCGCTGAACGTGTACCAGTCGACGGTTCCGTTCTCGATCTTGTAGGTCGGATTTCCATCCGCATCCAAATACTTGCCGCCTTCTTGCTTCACCGCCTTGGCTTTTTCCATGCTGTCCTCGGCCCACGCCACGCCTGAGCTTGCCAGAGGCAGCAGAGCCAGGACGAAAGCCGAAATTACAATGCGAACGGACATTCAAACGCTTCCTTCATTTGCCGTGGACACGGTTTTGCTGCCGTGGCCGGCATTGATCGGTGTGTCGGGGGTGCAACCGCATCGAGAGCCCGGCCATGGTTTCGGATGATCCGGGCTCTCGTTTTTCAAACCTCCGGTCCAACAAGACCTGAGGCGTGCTTAAGGTTCCCCGCCCGTCAGTCCGGGAGACCGAAGACGGTGAGCTGACCGCCCAGCGTCGTATAGTCGGCAAGTGCCGCGTAGCCGCCGACGGCACCCAGACCAGCGGTACCAACGACCGCGGACTGATCGCCTTGCGCACGGCCCTGATCGACGGCGCCATGCCAGGCAGCAGCGTTGTCAGGCGAAAGCAGACCGCCTGCCAGACCGATACCTGCCCACCCACCGACGCCGGACAGAACGGCGATGTACTGCTTGCCGTCATGCTCGTACGTGGTGATGTTGCCGATGATGCCGGACGGGGTCTTGAACTTGTAAAGTTCCTTGCCGTCCTTATCGACCGCCTTGATGTAGCCTTCGAGCGTGCCGTAGAAGACGACGTCGCCATCTGTCGCCAACGCGCCCGACCACACGGAGAACTTCTCAGGCTTCGACCAGACGATCTCGCCCTTGGCCGCATCCCAGGCAATGAAGTTGCCCATGCTGCCCTCGCCGCCAGGTGCCGGGTACATCGACACTGTGGCGCCAACATAAGGCTGACCGGCGGTGTAGCTTACCTTGTACGGCTCATAGTCCATGCAGACATGGTTGGTCGGAACATAGAACAGGCCGGTTTTCGGCGAATAGGCAGCTGGCTGTTGATCCTTCGTTCCAAGCGCCGCCGGGCAAATACCCGTCGAGTTGGTGTCTTCGCCGTTCTGCTGGGTCGAATATTTCGCCACGACCTGCGGGCGACCATACTGTTCGCTCTTTGGGTCCATGACGACTTCCGTCGCCCAGTTCACCGCTGGATCGTATTTCTTGGCGACGAGAAGCTCGCCGGTGGCGCGATCCATGGTGTAGGCGAAACCATTACGATCGAAATGCACCAGCACGTCGTGTTTGGCGCCATTGACCTCCATGCCGTCGACGAGGATCATCTCGTTGATGCCGTCATAGTCCCATTCGTCATGCGGGGTCATCTGGTAGAGCCATTTGGCAACACCGGTATCGGCATCGCGGGCCATGATCGTCATTGACCAGCGGTTGTCGCCAGGCCGTTGGACCGGGTTCCATGTCGAGGGATTGCCGGTGCCGTAGTAGACCAGGTTCAGCTTGGGATCATAGGAATACCATCCCCATGTCGTGCCGCCGCCTGTCTTCCATTGCTCGCCTTCCCAGGTGTTGGTGCCGGAATCCTTGCCTACCGGCTTGCCCAGCTGGGTGGTTTTCTCGGGATCGATCAGGGTGTCGGCGTCGGGACCTTCCGAATAGGCTTTCCAGGCAAGTTTGCCGTCTTTCAGATTGTAGGCGGCCAGCCAGCCGCGAACGCCGAATTCGGCGCCGGACACGCCGATGAGTACCTTATCCTTGACCACGACGGGGGCAGCCGTGCCGGATTCGCCTTTGCCGCCGTCGGTCATGTCGCCATTCTTGACCGACCAGACGACCTTGCCGGTCTTTGCATCGAGGGCGACGACCGTGGTGTCGGCCTGATTGAGAATGATCTTGCCGTCACCATAGGCAACACCGCGATTGACCGTATCGCAACACATGATCGGAATGACATTCGGATCCTGCTTGGGCTCGTATTTCCAGAGGATCTTCCCGTCATTCTTGAGGTCGAGCGCAAAGACATTGTTTGGGAAGGGCGTATGGACATACATCACATCGCCGATGATCAGCGGTCCACCCTCATGCCCGCGCAGCACGCCGGTGGAAAAGGTCCATTTGACCTGCAGGTTCTTCACATTATCCGCAGTAATCTGGTTGAGTTTGGAATAGCGGGTGTTGGCGTAGTCACCCGTCTGCATCGCCCAGTTCTTCGCATCCGAAGCGAGCTTTGCAAGATCCTCGTTGGCCGACGCCGTATAGGCCGCGCCGAGCGACAGAAACGCCGCAGTGGTTAGAATATACGTAGCTTTCGTAAGTACACGCATCCGAATTCCTCCCGGGGTTCACAGTGATGAATCGACTGTCAGGCCCACAAGGGCTCGCCCAAGCGATTCACGGGGGGGAAATATTTCCGGCAGCGTGTCACGACCTAAGCCAGATGTGCAGAGGGCACCGTTACTGCCCACCTCACTTTGGCCTACGAAAGACTGTCGCCGCTCCCTAATGACGGTGACGCCCTTGAAGCCGGAAACAGGGAAAGGCTATGTCATCCCAAAAGGCTAGGCAAGCAAAAAAGGCCTAGTGCATTGTTGCACCGCAATATTCTAAATGATGCACTGCAATATGTAGAAATGAACAGAACTACAAACTTAATATGAAGTGTTTTACGCCTCCGTGGAGACCGAGAACGGTATTAAGATAGTCTTACGGGCGATCTTTTGATTTTAATATACACCAGGGTTATTTGCTAATGTTTATCACTGCCCATCTTGGATGGCATGTAAAAAGTCTCGCCGTTGCCCGGTATTGAGCGAGATGCGAAGCGGTCGTAGGAGCCTGGGCGCGGAGCCGGTGATCAAGTCGTCATCCATAGCTATCGCTCGTGGACAGCCCTTTCCTCCTTTGGTCGTATACGGAACCCATGGGTGCTTGACTGGCTTTACGGCGCGTTGCCAACTGGCACGCCGATCTCGTCCGGGCGCATCGAACCCGGACCAACCGGAGGTTTCTCATGATCAGATATGTTGGATTCTCGACCTTGCCGCTGCTCTTCACCGCGACACTGGCCATCGCAAACCCGGCAGGTGCTGCGGGAGACTATCCCACAGTAACGGTTGTCGACTACGTGCTCGGCTGCATGCGAACGAACGGCCAGACGCGTCAGGCGCTGGAAAGCTGTTCCTGCTCGATCGACGTCATCGCCTCGATCCTTCCCTACGACCACTATGAGACGGCCGAGACCTTCAAGAGCATGTCTTTGACGACGGGGGAAAACGCGGGGCTGTTTCGGGAAAGCGCACCGGCGAAGGCAGCCCGTACAGAGCTGAAGCGTGCGCAGTCGGAAGCCGACGTGCGTTGCTTCTAAAGATCAAGCGTGCCCATCGCGGTGGCAGCGCGGCATACCGTATTTCGAGACTTCAGAGCCCCGTTTTCTCCAGCGGCCATTGATTGCGGAATACCTTGCCATCCGTGTCGATCGCTTCGACCTGGATTTCACCATTGCCGTGCGCCGTGAAATCGAATCGGAAATTAGGGTCTTCCGAAATCGATATTCCACCTTCCATCGAGAGGATCGGCCGGCCGGCCTGCGAGATCGACAGCTTCTGAACAAAATGCGCGGGAATGAAATACTGGGTCAACGGATCCCGCTGCAGGCCCGAATTGTTCGGGTGGCGGATCATCAACTGCAACTCCTCTGCCTTGCTCATCGTCTCTTGGGGTGGGAACTGGCGCAACTTCATCTGCCCCATCGTCGCCATGGCCTCGTCCTGGTTCTTGACCGCAGGGGCGGAGCAGCCGCCTGACGCCTTGACGAAGGTCTGAGCCATGTGGAGTTGGCCGCCTTGAGTCTCCGCTATGGCACGCAAATAGGAATAATCGTTGACGCGCACGCGTGTCGACAGATGTGTCACCCCGGCGTCCTTGCCGATCTGGAACGTTGCCGCCACCGGCGCAGGATTGGCGTCGATGATCAAGGTCACGGATTTGATGCCGTCCGGCGCCTTGGCTGGGTCAACATAGATGTCGACAGGCACGATGGCGGCATCTTGCGCCCGCTTTGGCGCTTCGATCCTGACCACGCCGGTATCGACCAGAATAGCTCGGTCGCCGAACACGTCGCCTTTCAAGTCTTCCCAGATCTTCTCCGAAGAAGCCGTTGTTTGCTGTGCGTTGGCGGCTGAGGAGACGCCGAACAGCGTACCGATGGTCAAGATGATTGCGGCCAAGAATGGTGCAAGCGACAAGGCGAACTGCCTGCTCGCGTAAGCGTGATTTTGCATTTTCGATGCCTCCACCAATGCAACAGAGGTGGTGCCCAGGCTGGCGTTTAGAATATGCCTTTGACGACGCGTTGGCAAATCGCCCCACTTCATGATCTCTGGCGCATGTCGGTGTGGTCTATTCCCATTCGAGTTCAGCAAAAGCAGCCGTTGCGTTGCGCTCATTGTAGTCGTCGAACAGGTGCCATTTGCCCCGTTCGCTTCCGGCGGCGGTTTTGACGGCCTCTCGGAGCGGCGTCCCGTCGGCGATCGCCTTGCGGATATCGCGCGCCAGAATCTCGAAATAGCGCCGTTCTCCTGCCAGCGCCTGCGGCCAGTCGGCCGATACCGGACCATGACCCGGAACGACGCGCGCGGCGCCGATCGCGGCGAGCGCATCCATCTGGCGGAGCCAGCCAAGCAGCGATCCGTCGAGCGTCGGCAAGGAGCCCATGAACACGAGATCGCCGGCAAAGAGCGTGCTGGTCTCGGGGTCGAAGACGGTCAGGTCGTTATCGGTGTGCGCAGCCTTCCATGCCCGCAGTTCGAGCATGCGCCCGCCGAGGTCGAGTTCCAGGCGATCATCGACCAGCATCGCCGGCGAAACGATCTCGACTCCGTTCATAAGCGCTTCGCCGACCTGTTCGCGATAATTGTGCAGATAGAACGCACCACGCGCCTCGAGGGCACGCGGCAAATTGCGATGGCCAACAATGGTCGCGCCGATCTCCCGGAATGCCGCATTGCCGAAAATGTGATCGGGATGCATGTGGGTGTTGATCAGGAAGCGAACCGGTTTTGCGGTTATCTTTCCGATCGCGGCGAGCAAGGCGTGCGCCTCGGTCAGGCTGCCGCCACTGTCGACGACGGCAACTGCATCGGTGCCGACGACGACCCCCAGATTGCAGATCGCACCGTCGTTGGTTGTAGTCATCAATTCATCCACGCCCTGGAAGGCGAAGACGCCGTCGGCGATTTGGCGGACCGAGAACCGCAGGCCGCCGGCCGCGGCCAAGGCGGCTCGTCCGAGGCAGCACGGCAGCAAGGCAGCACTGACGGCGGTGCAGGCAAACCCACTCACAACCCTGCGTCGTAGCCGATCAATCGACATGGGGTCCTCCGATATGCATTCGCCATCAGGGCGTTCAGGTGACGCCCGGGAACCTTTGCCGGAACGACCGCAGAAGGTCGCTCATCACCTGTGAATTGCGATGTTGCCGAGGCAACCGCACGTCGAACACGCCGAGCACATGTGCTGGTCGCGGCGCGAGCACGATGATGCGATCCGACAGCATCAGCGCCTCGCGTAGATCGTGCGTTATCATCAAGGCGGTCGTGGGTCGTGCCGACCATACCGACAGAAGCAGGTGACGAAGCCGCTCGGCGGTCTGGTGGTCGAGCGAGACAAAGGGTTCGTCCAGGACAAGCATCGCCGGCTCGGTAGCGAAGGCCCTGGCAAGTGCTGCCCTGCGCGCAAGGCCGAGCGACAGTTCCGCAGGATAGAGAGAACGCATGCCGGCGAGGCCGAGAGTTTCAAAGAGCCCGTCAAGATTCTTCGTTCTCAAGCTTTTCGGCAAGGCCAGCCTGACATTCTGCTCCACCGTTCGCCACGGCAGCAAGATCGGCTCCTGGAACACGGCCGCAATGCGGTTGGAGCCTCCCTGCGGCAACTGGAAGGATCCGGAAAAATCCTTGTCCAATCCAAGCAGGATACGCAGTGTCGTGGTCTTGCCGCAGCCCGACGGTCCCAGCAAGCAGGCGAATTCGCCTTGCCGGACCTCGAAGGAAAGGTCCTGAAGCGCCGTGATCGAGACGCCTTGCGCGGACCTGAAAGTCTTTTCAGCGATATCGACCCTAAGCGGGACGACGGCGCCAACGGGTTGCATGTCGTTCAACGGGTTGCACCAAAAGAAGTTCGATGACGAGCATCACCGCCACGAAAGCCAGTGTGTAGGCAAGAATGGCGGCGACGTCGAAGAGCTGGAAATAGAGATGGATCTGGAAGCCGACGCCGTTCGACCGGCCGAGCAGTTCGACGACCAGGACGATCTTCCAGATGAGGGCGATGCCGGATCGTGACGCGGCGGCAAGATAGGGTTGCAATTGCGGCAGCAGGATGTGGCGGATGCGATCGAGAGGACCGAAGCGATAGACAGTGGCCATTTCGGCGTAGCTCGGATCAAGCGCCCTGGCGCCCTCACGCATCGTCACCACGACATTCGGGATTTTGTTCACCGCCACCGCGCCGATCGCCGCCGCCTCGTTGAGGCCGAACCATATGTAGCCGAGGACGATGACCACCAGCGCCGGGATGTTGAGGAACAGAATTACCCATGGGTTGAAAAAGCGGTCGGCGCGACGATAGCTGCCGAGCAGAACGCCGATGACCGATCCTATGATCATCGCGACGATATAGGCCGCGGCGACCCGGCCGAGGGTCGCGCCGAGATGATAGAAGAGGTCGCCGCTCGCAGCCTCCCTGAGGAGCACCTGCCAGACCTGTCCCGGCCCCGGGAGGGCACGGCTCCGCCAGACACTCGCCGCAAGGCTCCACAGCAGGCAAAGCCCGAGCAAGGAAACCGCCACGGTCAGCGCGGGCATCAGCGTTGTCGCCAAGCTGGATCGCCCGGACATGCTCGTCGGGGCACCTCGCGTGCCGTTGCTGGTTTCCGGTGCGGTCATTCCGTGCGGTCCTGCCAGAATGTGCCGGGCGCCATCTCGGGCGCGCTGCCGACCAGCTTCGCGCCACCGATCGCCGCCAGCACGTGATAGAGCCTGCCGGCGTCGGCCGCTTCCTCGGCGACCGCCCGCCTGGGGATGCCTTGGCGGTAGCGGTCGCGCAGTTTTTCCAGTTCTTTGCCTTCCGCGCGAATGATCGGCGCCAGGCGCAGCCACTCCTCGTCGGATCTGGCCAGCAGGTCCTTGGCTTGCGCGGAGGCCCTGACGAAGCCCCTGGTGGCATCCGGGTTCTCGTTCGCCCATTGGTCGTGGAAGACGTAACCGAGTGCCGACACAGGTCCCAAGGCGCCGAGCTCACGCGTCGCATCGTTCACGCCCATCAATCGACGAAAGCCGTTGGCCTCGAGACGGGCGCAGAAATGCCAGAAATTCAGCACCGCATCGAGTTCGCCCTGCATGGCCTTTTCCGAAATCAGCGGTGGCGCGCCAAAGATGATGTCGCTGGTTGCCAACAGGTCGATCCCGTAGTCGCGTCTGGTCAGAGCCTGTATCAGGAGCCAGCTCTTGTCCAGCGGGCCGCCGGCGACGCCGATCTTCCTGTGCTTGAGGTCGGCGACCGTCCGGATCGGCGACCCCTCCTTCACCATGATCGCCCCCACGGCGGTCGAATAGGGGGCTAATGTGAGGTCGCCGCCTTCCGACCGTTGGCGCGAGACCCACAACCAGTCGGAGACGATCATGTCGATCGCACCGGCCAGCAAGGCGACGTTGGTCGCGTCCTCCCCGGCGAAATCGATGATCTCCAGATCGATCCCGTTCGCCACATCGAATTTGTGTTGCCTCAACGTGTCGAGTTCCCAACTCACGGTTCCAAACTTCAGGACACCGACGCGAATCCTGGCTGCTGCAAAGACAGGCCTTGCGGCAAGAGCAGCGACTGTGCCGAGAACCGCCAGACGCAGCGTGTTGCGCCGTGAAATCATCATGACACCTCCTCCCTGGGCTCCAGGACGTCAATCAGATCGCTCGTTCCTTGCTCGGAAAGGCGCATTTCCAGCGCATGACCTTGAGGGCCGGGTGTTCCTGAGACCATTTCGCGATCTCGCTGGGTGCAAGGAACATGCATTGGAGCAGAGAGCCGCGGCTCTCGAAATAGAGGTGTTCGTCTCGGCAATTGCCCGGATTGGTGCTGAGGCACACCGTTAATATGAGATCGACCATATCCATTTAGCACCTCTTGCGCTCCGGGACGCCTGTCTCGACTGGTCCGGCCCAATGAGGAGCCTGGACAAAATCGCCAGTTGCCGGATTCCCGAGGTGCCAGTGGAGAAACCGGATGTCTTGAAGCTACGCATTCGCCCGATAGCCGTCAACAAAGACGAATACCGGTACCCTGGGTACCCAAGCCTCTATACCTTTATACGATTGACTTTCACCCCACGCCAACTAGCTTTTCGATTCGCGCGGCGCCGCTTCACAAAGGGAAAGCGGATACTCCACTCCACCGCGTAAGGTGCATGTCAATGGATGAAAGATCGGCATGCGCAAAATCGTCCAGGGCACCCAGACGATCCATGAGGAAATGCCATGCGCGCAATCGCATTTTTCGCAGTCGTGTTTGCTGTGTCCTTCATCACAAGCCAATCCCAGGCACAGGATGCCGCGGCGGGTGAGAAGGTCTTCGCCAAATGCAAGGTCTGCCATGTCGCCGACCAGGACAAGAACAAGGTCGGCCCGTCGTTGAACGGCGTCATCGGCCGGACGGCTGGCACACACCCGGGGTTCAGTTACTCCCAAGCGATGGTCGCGGCAGGCAAGTCCGGCGTCAAATGGGACGAACCCACGCTGACGACTTACCTTCGCGATCCCAAGGCCATGGTCAAAGGAACGAAGATGGCGTTCGTCGGCCTCAAGCAGGACCAAGACATCGCCAACGTCATCGCCTATTTGAAGCAATTCTCGAAATAGCGGCGCCGCCGGCCGTTCGAACTTGCGTCCGGCCGGCGTTCGCCCCGATCAAGCACCGGCTTGCAGCCCCTGCATCGCCGCAGGCAGGTCGAAAAGGCTGTCGCAAACCTGGTCGGCGCCAAGCTCTTCAACCGGAAAATGGGTGTATCCGCCGCGCAGCAGAATGACGGGCATGCCGGCGGCGCGCGCGGCGCCTGCATCGGCACCACTGTCTCCGACCAGCAGCGCGTCACAGGGGTCGACTCCAAGCTGGGCGAGCGCCAGCAGCAGAGCATCGGGCGCGGGTTTCAGGCATGTCACCGCGTCTCCGCCAATGATCGCACGGAAATATTCCGTCAGTCCGAAATGCAGCAGGATCTCGCGAGTCGCCAACTGCGGTTTGTTGGTCGCGACGCCCATGGCCATTCCCTTCGCGTAGAAGTGTGTGAGAACCTCCCTGACGCCAGGCATCAGTCTTGTCAGGCCGGTCAGATGTCGGCTGTAGATCGGCGCCATGACGCGGTTGGCCTCATCGAGCGCGTTGCCGACGAGCGGCGCTCCCGACGCCGCGAAGGCCCGCTCGATCAATTTCCTGACGCCGCCACCGATCATGGCCTTGACCTGGTCCAGGCGCAACGGCGGCAGATCGCGGCTGGCCAGCAACTCGTTGACGGCGGCCGCTATATCAGGCGCCGAATCGACCAGTGTGCCGTCGAGGTCGAACAGGATCGCCTTCGGCGGTCGAAGCGACCTACCTGCGCCGACATTCATGCAGCATCCTTCCACTTGATCGAGCAGCCGATCGAGGCGATCTGGTCGAACGGACCATCGCCGGTTCGAGCAACCTGCTTCATCGCCTCGAACAGATCGCGTCGCAGCCCGAGCGGTCCGGATTCGCGTCGCGACGCGTCCAGCCGGCCGCGATATTGCAGTCTCAGTTCGCTGTTGAACCCGAAGAAATCGGGAGTGCACACCGCTGAGTAGTCGCGCGCTACAGTCTGGGCCTCGTCGTGCAGGTAAGGGAAGCTGAAGCCGTTCGTCACGGCGAAGCGCTTCATGTGGTCGAAGGAATCGTCCGGGTAGGTGTCGGCATCGTTGGAGTTGATGGCGACGAAGCCGATACCTTCGGCCTTGAGGTCATTGGCGTCGCGCACGATGCGAGAGATCACGGCCTTCACATAAGGGCAGTGATTGCAGATGAAGGCCACGACCAGGCCATTCGGGCCGGCGTGACCGAAGATGGAATGCGACGTGCCGTCGACGCCGGGCAAAACGGCATCGATGGCGGGCCAGCCGAAATCGCATACAGGTGGGACCGCAGCCATGTTCGTCTCCCCGACAACGGTTTACGCGGCTTTCCGGATCGCGCCATCGGCCGCCTGTCTGATGGCGCCGATATTGGCACGATAGGCTGCCTCGGTGCCTCCCTTGAATACAGCCGAACCGGCGACCAGTACGTTGGCGCCAGCCGCGGTGACCAGCGGGGCGGTCTCGGCCGTGACTCCGCCGTCGATCTCGATGTCAATCGGGCGATGGCCAACCAAAGCCTTGATCCGTCTGACTTTCTCGACGACCGCTGAAATGAAAGCCTGGCCGCCGAAGCCTGGATTGACCGTCATCAGCAGCACCAGATCGAGCCGGTCGAGCACATACTCGATGACACTCTCCGGCGTCGACGGATTGAGCGACACCCCGGCCTTCTTGCCAAGATTCCTGATCGCCTGCAATGAGCGGTCGAGATGCGGTCCAGTCTCGGCATGCACCGTGATGATGTCGCAACCGGCATCGGCGAAGGCGGCCAGATAGGGGTCGGCCGGCGCGATCATCAGATGGCAGTCGAAGATCTTGTCCGTTCGACCACGGATCGCCTTGATGACCGGCGGACCGAAGGTGATGTTGGGCACGAAATGCCCGTCCATCACGTCGAGATGGATCCAGTCGGCGCCCGCCTGAACGACAGCTTCGACCTCGTCGCCGAGCCGCGAGAAATCCGCGGAAAGCACGGAGGGCGCGATGATTGTCCTGGTGACCATGGTCGTCGTCTCCAATTTCTGTCTTCCGTGTCGGGTCGCCGCCCGCCAGCCGGCTTCGCCCTCAGCGCGTCTTCGTCTCCGGTTCGCCTTCGAGCTTCCCTTCCGCGAATACGCGGCTGCCGCGGATATCGGATTCCTCGATGGTAATAAGGTCTGCCTTGGTCAGGGCACGGCTTCGCGATGCGAAAAGCCGATTGGCCTGGCGAAGCCGCGCCCGGTCCAGCCCATTGCGCACCGAGCGCGCGTTGGAGAAATGCGGCAGCCTCATTCGGATCGGAAGATACTCTTCGAGGGCCTGGGCGGCCGCCTCGCTGAGGCGATAATTCTGCTCCGCTAGCATGATCTCGGCGATCGATTTCAGCTCACTGACGCCGTAGTCGGGAAAATCGAGGTGGTGAGCGATGCGCGAACGCATGCCGGGATTGCTGTCGAAGAAACGATCCATCTTGTTCTTGTAGCCGGCAAGGATCACGACCAGGTCGTCACGATTATTTTCCATGCATTGCAGCAGGATCTCGATCGATTCCTGGCCGTAGTCGCGTTCGTTCTCGGGCTTGTAGAGGTAATAGGCCTCGTCGATGAAAAGCACGCCGCCCATGGCACGCTTGATCACGTCGCGCGTCTTGGGTGCGGTGTGGCCCACATACTGGCCGACGAGATCGTCGCGCGTCACCGCGACCAGGTGGCCTTCGCGGACATAGCCGAGTCGATGCAGGATTTCGGCCATCCTCAGCGCCACGGTGGTCTTGCCCGTGCCGGGGTTTCCCGTAAAGTTCATATGCAGTGTCGGTGCGCCCGAGGTCAGTCCGAACTTGCGGCGAAGCCGGTCGACCAGGAGAAGGGCCGCGATCTCGCGGATGCGGTTCTTGATCGGCTTCAGTCCAACGAGTTCGCGGTCAAGCTTATCCATCACCTCGTCGATGTTGGACGCTTCGAACTCGGCCTGCAGATCAACCAATTCGTCCTGCGCGGCTGCGCCTTTGGCTATCGTGTCCAGCATGGCTCAGCTAGCTCCGCTCGCCCTCGGGCCTGTCGGTGGCATAAGGCACGATCGAATAGCCCTGGCTGCGGCCGTCACGCTCCTGGCGCAGCAGCCGGAACCCGGGTTCGCTGAGTGGCCGGTTGACGATGAACGACATGCGCGGCGCTTCCCATCCCTTGGTCGAATCGAAGGCGGTTACCCGGACATACATGTTCGGACAGGCTTTCCGGCAAGCGTTGACTTCGAGCAGGATGCCCGCCGGGTCTCTCAAATCGAACATCGGGTTGCCGTACATTTCCCAATAGGTGTTTCGCGGATGCGGATCGTCCGTGTACTCGACGCTGACGGCCCAGTGGTTCTTCAGCGCATATTTGATCTGCGCCGAAATCTGCTCATCGGTCAGGTCGGGCAGGAACGAGAACTGTCCCTGCGTGACCTTGTTTCCCGGATTGGTCATCATGGCGACGGTTCCTTTCTTCTAGAAGCTGGGCGTTGCGGTTGGCACGAAGTCGGCCGTGTCGGTCGATTCATAGTTGAAGGTGACATCCTTCCAGGTCTCCAGGGCAGCCTTCAGCGGGGTGCACCATTTGGCCGCCTGTTCGAGGATTTTGGTTCCTTCGCGCAAATAATCGCGTCCCTCGTTGCGGGCCAGGATCATCGCTTCCAATGCAACGCGATTGGCCGTCGCGCCTGCCTGGATGCCGTCGGGATGGCCGATCGTGCCGCCACCGAACTGCAAGATGACGTCCTCGCCGAGATAATGGATCAACTGGTGCATCTGGCCGGCATGGATACCGCCCGAGGCGACGGGCATCACCTTGTTGAGCGAGGCCCAGTCCTGATCGAAGAACAGCCCGGTTTCGAGGTTCTGCGGCGTGCGTTCCTCGCGCAGCGTGTCATAAAACCCCTTGATCATGAGCGGGTCGCCTTCCAGCTTGCCGACCACAGTGCCGGCGTGGATATGGTCGACGCCGGCCATGCGCATCCATTTGCAGATAACGCGAAAATTCATGCCGTGGTTCTTCTGGCGCGAATAGGTCGAATTGCCGGCGCGGTGCAGGTGCAGGATCATGTCGTTGCGGCGTGCCCACTTGGCCATCGACTGGATCGCCGTGTAGCCGATGACGAGATCGATCATGATGATACAGGAGCCAAGCTGCTTGGCGAATTCGGCGCGCTCATACATCTCCTCCATCGTGCCGGCGGTGACGTTGAGATAATGGCCCTTGACCTCGCCGGTGGCAGCTGAAGCCTTGTTCACCGCCTCCATGCAGTAGAGGAAGCGGTCGCGCCAGTGCATGAAGGGCTGCGAGTTGATGTTCTCGTCGTCCTTGACGAAGTCGAGGCCGCCCTTCAGCGCCTCGTAAACGACGCGGCCATAGTTGCGGCCTGACAGGCCGAGCTTCGGCTTCGTCGTCGCGCCGAGCAGCGGACGGCCAAACTTGTCGAGCCGCTCACGCTCCACCACGATGCCGGTTGCGGGTCCCTGGAAGGTTTTGAGATACGCGACCGGGATACGCATGTCTTCCAGTCGCAGCGCCTTGACCGCCTTGAAGCCGAACACGTTGCCGATGATCGATGCGGTCAGGTTGGCGATCGAGCCCGGCTCGAACAGGTCGAGGTCGTAGGCGATGTAGGCGAAGTACTGTTGCTCGGTCTTGGTGCCGGGACCGGTGTTTGGAACCGGCTCGGATCTGAACGCCTTGGCGCGGTAGAGCTCGCAGGCTGTCAGCCTGTCGGTCCACACCACGGTCCAAGTCGCGGTTGAGGATTCACCGGCGATGGCGGCCGCTGCCTCCTCGTGGTCGACGCCGGGTTGCGGCGTGATCCGGAACATCGCGATCAGATCGGTCTCCTTGGGCCTGTAGTCCGGCTCCCAGTAGCCCATCTTCTTGTAAGGGATGACCCCTGACTTGTAGCGTTCCTTGCCTTCCTTGAGCGTACCCGCTGGCAGCATATCGATCTTGTTCATGACAGGTCTCCTGTTTGTTGCTCAGGCGGCTTTCGCGGTTGCGATATGGGGCGCGAGTTTTCCCGCGGCATAGCGTTTGGCCATCTCGTCCATGGCGATGACCTTGATCTTCGAGGCGTTGGACGCCGTGCCGAAACGCTCGAAGCGGTCTCGGCAAAGATCGTGCAAGGCGTCCATGGCGGGCTTCAGGAATTTTCGGGGATCGAACTCGCGCGGATTCTCCGTCGCGACGCGGCGGAACTGCCCGGCCATGGCCATGCGGCAATCGGTGTCGATGTTGACCTTGCGCACGCCGTAGCGGATGCCGCGCTCGATCTCCTCCACCGGGACGCCAAAGGTCTGGGGCATCTCGCCGCCATATTTGTTGATGATGTCCTGCAGTTCCTGTGGCACGGAGGAAGAGCCATGCATGACCAGATGCGTGTTGGGCAGCTTCTCGTGGATCGCCTCGATCACCTGCATGGCCAGTATGTCGCCGTCCGGCTTGCGGGTAAATTTGTAAGCGCCGTGCGAGGTGCCGCAGGCGATCGCCAGCGCGTCCACCTGGGTTGCGGCCACGAAGTCGACCGCCTGATCGGGATCGGTCAAGAGTTGGTCGTGGGAGAGCGCGCCCTCGGCGCCGTGGCCATCCTCGGCCTCGCCCTGGCCGGTTTCCAGCGATCCGAGCACGCCCAGTTCGCCTTCGACGGAAGCCCCGACCCAATGCGCCATGCGTGTGACTCGTTCGGTTACGGCGACGTTGTAGGCATAGCTTGCCGGCGTCTTGGCATCTGCCATCAGGGATCCGTCCATCATCACCGAGGTGAAGCCGTGGCGGATCGCGGAAAGGCAGGTGGCCTCGTCGTTGCCGTGGTCCTGATGGATGCACAGCGGAATGGTCGGATGCATTTCAGTCAATGCCTCCATCATTTTGGCCAGCATGACGTCGTTGGCGTAGGACCGGGCCCCACGTGAGGCCTGGATGATGACAGGCGCGTCGCAGGCTTTGGCCGCTTCCATGATTGCGAGGCCCTGTTCCATGTTGTTGATGTTGAATGCAGGGACGCCGTAGCCGTGCTCGGCGGCATGGTCGAGAAGCTGGCGAAGGGTGATGCGGGCCATTGTGGGTCCTCCTAGATGATGAGCTTCAGCGCGGCCGCGGCAACCGCTTCGGACCTTATGTTGAAATGCCGGTACAGATCGGGGGCAGGGGCGCTGGCGCCGAAACCGGCCATGCCGACGACAGCGCCCGTCTCGCCGACCCAGCGGTCCCAGCCCAGCCGGGCCGCCGCTTCGACCGCGACGCGCGGCGCGGAGCCGAGAACGGCCTTGCGGGTGGCGCTTTCCTGCTCCTCGAAAAGCTCCCAGCATGGCATCGAGACGACCGCGGCGGCGACGCCATGCTCGGTCTCCAGCCTTTCGGCGGCGGCAACCGCGATCTCGACCTCCGAGCCGGTTGCGATCAGGGTGACGGCGCGGTGCCTGGCTGGCTCGCGCAGGATGTATGCGCCCTGGCTGGAGCGGTTCGCGTCGCTGTGCGCCTCACGCAGCATCGGCAGGTTCTGGCGCGACAGCACCAGCACGCTCGGCCGATCCCTGCTCTTCAGCGCAAGTTCCCAGCATTCCGCCGTTTCGATGATATCCGCTGGGCGAAAGACATTGAGGTTCGGCGTGGCACGCAGCATCGCCAGGTGCTCGACCGGCTGATGCGTCGGGCCATCCTCGCCGAGGCCGATGGAATCATGCGTCATCACGTAGATGACGCGCTGGCCCATGAGCGATGAGAGCCGTATCGCACCACGCGCATAGTCCGCGAAGCAGAGGAACGTACCGCCATAGGGCACGAAGCCTCCATGCAGTGCGATGCCGTTCATGGCGGCGGCCATGCCGTGTTCACGAATGCCGTAGTGAATATAGCGGCCGGCATAGTCGCTCGGCGCAATGCGGTTCATGCCCTTGGTGATCGTCAGATTCGAGTGCGTCAGATCGGCCGAGCCGCCGACGGTCAATTCCGTGGCGCCGTTGATGACCTCCAGCGCCATTTCGGAAGCTTTTCGCGTTGCCACCTTGGTTGCCTTCTCGACATGCCCTCGCCGAAAGGCATCGAGCGCTTCGAAGACCGCGTCGGGCAGTCTGGCGGCGACCGCGTTCTCGAAGGCCTCTCGCTGCGGCGAGGCGGCAAGCCGCTGCTCCCAGGCGCCCCGCATCGCTTCGCCGCGGCCGGCAATTTCGCGCCAGGCGAAAAGCACGTCGTCAGGCACCTCGAACGGCGCGAAGGTCCAGCCGATGTTCTCGCGGGTCGCGGCGATCTCTGCTTCGCCCAGCGGCGCGCCATGCGTCTTCTCCGAACCGCCGAGATTGGGGGAACCCTTGCCAATTACAGTGCGGCAGGCAATCAGCGACGGTCGATCCGACTGCCGCGCCGCCTCGATAGCCGCGGCGACAGCTTCCATGTCGTGGCCGGAGACCGTTTGGACATCCCAGCCGGCGGCTTTGAAGCGCGCCGGCTGGTCCATCGACGTGGACAGGGAGGTTGGCCCGTCAATGGAGATCGCATTGTCGTCCCAGAACACGATCAGGCGGGAAAGCTTCAGGTGGCCGGCGAGGTCGATCGCCTCGTGGCTGATGCCTTCCTGCAGGCAGCCGTCGCCTGCAATCACATAGGTATGATGGTTGACCAGATCGGCACCGTAGCGGGCAGCAAGCATGCGCTCCGCCAGCGCCATTCCGACCGCCGTGGAAATGCCTTGTCCGAGCGGGCCGGTGGTGGTCTCGACACCAAGCGCGTGGCCATATTCGGGATGTCCGGCCGTGCGGCTGCCCAGTTGCCGAAACCGCTGCAACTCCTCGATCTGCATGTCTTCATAGCCGAGCAGATAGTGCAGCGCGTATTGCAGCATCGAGCCATGGCCGGCTGAAAGCACGAAACGGTCACGGTCGGGCCAGCCCGGCCTGGAAGGATCGATATTGATGAAGCGGTTGAACAGCACCGTTGCGACATCGGCCATGCCCATCGGCATGCCGGGGTGTCCCGAATTCGCTTTTTGGACGCTGTCCATCGCCAGCACGCGAATGGCGTTCGCCATGTCGAGCTCCGAGACGACGGCGGTGGCGGCAGGCTTTAGTGCTGTTTGGCTGGTCATGGCGTCCTCCTCACGACACACGGCTCTTGCGTTCGATCAATTGCAGGATGAGCGGCGTCAGGATCAGCTGCATGGCAAGGTCGAGCTTGTTGCCTGGCACCACGATGGAATTTGGCCGCGACATGAACGAGTCGTGGATCATCGACAGCAGATAGGGAAAATCGATGCCGCGTGGATTGGCGAAGCGGATAACCAGCATCGATTCGTCAGGCGTCGGAATCCAGCGCGCGATGAAGGGGTTGGACGTATCGACAATCGGCACGCGCTGGAAATTGATGGCGGTCTGCGAGAATTGCGGGACAATGTAGCGGACATAGTCGGGCATCCGGCGCAGGATCACGTCCATCACCGCCTCGGTGGAATAGCCGCGTGTCGAACGATCGCGATGGATCTTCTGGATCCATTCGAGATTGATGACCGGCACGACGCCGATCTTGAGATCCGCATGCTTCGCCAAATTGATCGTGTCGGTGACGACACAGCCGTGCAGCCCCTCGTAGAAGAGCAGGTCGCTGGGACCGAACTCGCGCCATTCGGTAAAGCTTCCCGGTGGCGTGCCGTACTGCTTTTCCTCTTCCTCGTCATGGATGTAGGTGCGGGTTCTTCCGGATCCCCGGCGGCCGTATTCCGCGAACACCTCTTCGAGAATCCCGAGTTCGTTGGCCGCGGCATGGAAGTGGGTGAAGTTCGGATTGCCGGCCTTCTCCTCTTCGGCCACCTTTGCCTTCATCGCGGCGCGGTCGTAGCGGTGGAATGCGTCGCCTTCGATGAACGCGGCCTCGATGTTCTCGCGCCGGAAGATCAGCTCGAAGATACGCTTGACCGAAGTGGTGCCGGCGCCCGACGAGCCGGTGATGGTGATGATGGGGTGCTTGGCTGACATGGTGCTGCTCAGGCTCTGAAGAGGCCACGGCGGCTGAACAGCGGCGCTCGTTCGCCGATGTTGCTCGGCTCGGTGTGGTAGCGGGTGACGCGCGCGACCTCCCGCGCCGACCCGAAGACCATCGGCACGCGCTGGTGCAGGCTGTCGGGTTCGATGTCCAGGATGCGGTTGATCGTATCGGTGGCCGCACCGGCAGCCTGTTCTATGAGATAGGCAATCGGGTTGGCCTCGTAGACCAGGCGCAGCCGTCCCTGACCGTAGCCCTTGCGCCGGTCGCCGGGGTAGAGAAACACGCCGCCGCGCATCAATATGCGGTAGCAGTCGGCGACCAGGGAGGCGATCCAGCGCATGTTGAAATCCTTCTCTCGCGGTCCTTCGGTGCCCTCCAGGCAGTCGTCGACATAGAGCCGCACGGCCTCGTCCCAGTGCCGGTAGTTGGCGGCGTTGATGGCGAACTCCTGGGTGCGTTGCGGAATGATCCGGCTCTCGTATGCCTGGACGAAGGTGCCGAGCCTGGCCGACAGGACGAAGATATGCGTACCGCTGCCGAGCGACAGGACGAGCGCCAACTGCGGCCCATAGATGAAGAAACCGGCGCCTAGCTGATTCACGCCCGCCTGCAAAAAAGAGGCGGCCGGATCGGCATCCGGCGCGCCAGTTGCGGGCAGGAGCGAGAAGATCGTTCCGATCGACACGTTGGTGTCGATGTTGGAAGAGCCGTCGAGCGGGTCGATGGCAATGGCGAGTGGTGCTTGCCTGTCGAGCAGGACCGGCTGCTCCAGCTCCTCGGAAGCGTAGAGCGCGACCGGAGCGTGGCGCATGGCGTCGAGGAAGATGTCGTCGGAGAAGACGTCGAGATCCTTCTGGACATCGCCGTCGGCGTTGGCGCCACGGGTCCCGGCAAAGGCGGCGCCGAGCACACCTTGATTGATGGTATTGCGGATCTTGCTGGCGGCCTGTGTCAGCTGACGGACAGTCGTTACGACCGCGGAGCGAAGTTCGTCCGGCTGGCCGAGATAGGAGTTCAGAAAAGCGTCGAGCGTTGCCGCTGGCATCGTAACCTCCCGATCCAGCCGCGTCTCCTCGGATCGGCTGGATCGGGGGAATGAAAACAAACGACACTTGATAAGTAAAATTCAATAACTTTACGTTGGTACTAAAAATAATTTAGTATGAGACATGAGAAACCTCACGCTCAAGCATTTCAAGACCATCCAGGCCATCATCAGGCACGGAAAAATTGTGAGTGCGGCCAAGGCGTTAGGTCTGTCTCCTTCAGCACTGACAATTCAGTTGCGGCAAATGGAGGAAGAATTCCAACTGGCTCTGTTCGACCGGACGTCGGACGGCATGCGTCCCACTGCCGCAGGTTTGGCCGTCGTTGAGGCAGCGCAAGCTATCGAGGAGCATCTCGGTCTGCTCGAAGACAAGATCGACGCCATCAAGGGCGTTCGTACGGGTAGCTTGAGGCTCGGCGTCGTTTCCACCGCCAAGTATTTCGCGCCGCGGTTGATGGCTGCGTTCATGAAGGAACATCCCGACATCGACATGCGGCTTGCCATCGGCAATCGTGCCCAGACAATCAACAACCTCAAGAATCACGACATCGACATCGCGCTGATGGGGCGCCCGGCGAAAGAGGTACCGGTGCGTGCTTCGGTCTTCGGCGATCACCCGCTGGTCATCATCGCGCCGCCCGAACACCCGCTGGCGGCGGCGCGCGATATCTCCAAAGAGCGCATTGCCGAGGAGCATTTCCTTATTCGCGAGCCCGGCTCCGGAACCCGCATCTCGCTGGAAATATTCCTGAGCGACGTGCCTGGCCGCATCGACGAACTCGGTGTCGAGATGGGCTCGAACGAAACGATCAAGCAGGCGGTGATGGCTGGTCTGGGCATCGCCTTCATTTCTGCCCACACCATCGCCGCGGAAACGGAAGCTGGCCGGCTCGTCATCCTCGACGTTGTCGGCATGCCGATCCGCCGACAATGGTTCTCGGTGATACGAACCGATCACGCAATCTCGCCGGCCATGGCTACGTTCAACGATTTCCTGATGCGCAAGGGCGCGATGTATCTGCCCCTGTTCGGTAAGCTTTATCCCGATTCCTGAGCGGGATGGGCCGCCGCACGGCGCTCGGAGATCGACCAGAGCGAGACGCCGGACGTGTCGATGGCCTAAGGGACGTTAAATCCGTCGCGAGGTCGACTGAAGGTCTATTTCTTCTGACCGAGCGTTTCCGAGACGGTCCTGGACAATTGATAGAGCCGCTGCTCGATTACCGTCGGCACGTCGCAGACATAGGTCAGCGACTGGACACGTTCGTTGAAAATGCGCGTCGCGAAATTCAACTGGTCGGTTCGCCGTTCGACTTCGTCCGGATCGGCGTCGGCTTTGGCACGTAGGGCGTCGACGTCGGATGCTTCCTTGCGCAATTCAGCCGCCATTTCGAGCTGTTTGTGGGCATAGCGGGAAATGCCAGAAATCACGTGCGAACGCTCGGCGTCCATGTGATCGAACATTCCCTGCACCAGCATCGCCATCTTTGGTGCGACCTGCTCCGCCGGCAGAGAAGCCACGAAGTCCTTGATCTCCTTCTGGGCTTCGGCAATCGGCGTCCGTCGGGCCGCCACCGCCTCGACCAGCGCGGAGACGCCCGAATCCTTCGACCAATCCTTCGCCGCCGGGGGAAGCTCCGGCCCATTCCAGATCTGGCCGAGCGAGAGCTGCGGCACCTTGCGCTGCATGCAAGGCCAGTCGGGATCGGTGTTTGCCGCCCTGGCGTCCATCGGGACAAGCATGGCGATCAGCACCAGGGTGTGGACAAGTCTCATTCGCGCCATCAGCCGTTTCCTCCCGTGTCCTGTTTGCGGGTCATCAGGCCGCGCGAAGGATCGTATGCAATGATGGCGCCGCCCAGAAACAACAGCGTGCAACCGGCGACGACGCACAGCGACAGCCAGTCGATCTGCCCATAGAAGGCGAAGCGGATCAGTTCGACGGCATAGGTGAACGGATTGGCGAGGCAGATCTTGTAGAGCAGGGGGCTTGCCTCCTGGATACGCCACAAAGGATACAGCGCCGGCGACGCGAAATAGCCTGGAAAGATGACGAAGTTCATGATGCCGGCGAAGTTTTCGAGCTGCTTGATCATGGACGACAAAAGCATGCCGAGCGCGCAAAGCATCATGCCCGACAGGAACAGCGCCGGCAGCACGTAGAGATAGCCGAGCGGCGGCGCCCTGACGCCCCACAACCAGGCGACGATCAGAAATGCGTAGACTTGCACGATCGATACGGCCACGCCGGCCAACATCTTCGACACCAGCAGGAACCAGCGCGGAAATGGGCTGACCAGCAGGATGCGCATGTTGCCCATCTCGCGGTCGTAGACCATCGACAGTGAAGACTGCATGCCGGAAAACAGCAGGATCATGCCGCACAGACCCGGAGTGATGTAGACCTCGTAGAGCACATAGGTCTTGTAAGGAGGGATGATCGACACGCCGAGCACCTGGCGGAAGCCGGCGGCGAAGATGAACAGCCAGACGAGCGGCCGCACCAGTGAGGAAATGAACCGTTCGCGTTGGTGCAGGAAGCGCAGGCACTCGCGCAGGACGATGCCTTTCAGGCAAATGAGATAGTGGCGGAGGCCGAATGGTTCAGACCCTACCGGTTTGATGCCGACAACTTTTCCGGGCATCGCAGGAGCGCTCATGACGATGTCTCCGCCATGCCTGCCGCGTCGATGCGGCTGAGCTTCGAAAAGGCATCGCGAATGGAATTTCCTCCATTTGCCTGGACGACATCCGACACCTTGCCCCTGGCGACCAGGTCACCCCGCCGCAGCACGACGACATGATCGGTATCGTCGACTTCATCGATCAGATGCGTGGCCCAGAGCACGCCGATACCATCGGTTTCGACGAGCTTGCGGATGGTGGCGAGGATGCCAGCACGCGACTCGATGTCGAGGCCGACGGTCGCTTCGTCAAGCAGGAGCAGGGAAGGTCGGTGAAGCAGCGCCCGGGCGATCTCGATGCGCCGCATCTGACCGCCGGAGAGGCTGCGTGCCTTGTCATGCTGGCGGCCCTGCATGTCGACTGTGTCAAGCAGCGCGGCGATGCGCTGCCGGGCTTCGCGTCCGCCAATGCCATGCAGCGAGGCATGGTAGGAAAGATTCTGATAGACGCTGAGATCGAGGTCGAGCGTGCGCGCCTGGAACACGATGCCGACCCGTCTGAGCGCTTCGCCCGAAGCGCTGCGGATGTCGTGGCCGAAGATGCGGATCGACCCGTGACGCGTGTCATAGAGGTGGCTGATCAGGGAGAACAGCGTTGTCTTGCCGGCCCCGTTGAGGCCGAGCAGGACGGTGAACGTCGCCGGCAAGATCGAGAACGAGACCTCGTTGAGTGCCCGCTTCGGTCCATAGGAGTGGCTGACGGCACTGACGTCGAGCGCCGCCGCCTCGTCTCCCGGTCCGCTTGTCCTCACATGCTGCATGCCCGGATCGCTCCTTCAGGACGCGTTGGCAGGACGCACTGCTATCTAGCGCGCCTGATTGCCTTTGGTCTCACTTGATCGTGATCTTGCCCTTCAGGCCCTTGTCGGCGAGGTCGGGAACCGACCAGGTATATTCGCCCGGGCGAACTGTGTGGAATTGCACCTGGATTGTTCCCGCGTCGTCGAATTCCAGCCAGGCCGGTCCGCCGTCCATATGCACCTCCAGATCGTCGATGACGATCTGGTCCATCCACACATTGCGGAACAGGTCGGTCACGAACTTGTATTCGAAACCGCCCTTGGAGGTGATCTTCCACCGATAGCCTTGACCGGCGATCAGTTCGAAATCCTTCTGATTGACGGCATAGGTGGAATCGGCCGAGCCGATAATCAATTCCGGCAGGTTCTTGCTGGCACGCGAGGGTTTTGGCGTTGCGTCATCCGCGCTTGCGCCGATCGGAGCAAGCACAAATCCGGCGAGCGCGGAGAAGATAAACCTATGGCGAAATTTCATGTCGCGATCCTCCCCATGATCAATGTCTGCTATTTGGGCGAAATGGCCACACCCCAAGGCTGCTGGCCCACGGTGAGCGATTGGACCGGCTCGTCGGTCGCCGTATCGATGAACGTGATGTCGTTGGAGTTGCCATTCGTGGTGATCAGCGTTTTCTGGTCGGGTGTGAAGGCCAGGTGCCAGACGCGTTGGCCGACGAGGATGTATTTCTCGACCTCGTAGGTGTCGGTATTGACCACGGCGACATGGTTCGCCGGGCCGAGCGCGACATAGGCTTTCTTGCCGTCGGCGCTGATGGCGATGCCTACCGGCTGGATGGTCTCAGCCCGCAATCCCTGAATCGCGAACTGGATCTTCTTCACCACTTCGCGTTTGGCGTTATCGATGACGCTGACGGTGCCGCCGACCTCGGCGCTGACCCAGACCTGCGAGCCGTCCGGCTTGAATTCGGCAAAGCGCGGGCGCGTGTCGACCAGTACGTTATCGGTTACATCGTGGGTGCCAGTGTCGATGAAATGCGCCATGCTGGTGGTTTCCGAGGTGTTGACCATGATCTTGCCATCAGGGCTGATACCCATGCCTTCCGGTTCCACGCCGACTGGAATCTCGGCCATGACCTGCTTGCTCTCGACGTCGATGGCGGTGACGAGGTTGTCGTCCTCATTGGCGACATAGAGCGTCTTGCCGTCAGGCGAGAGCACGAACAATTCGGGATCGGGGCCAGATGGCAGCGTGCCGACGATTTGCAGCGTCGCGGTGTCGATGATTTCGACCGTGTCGTCGTCACTGGCGCAAAGATAAACGAATTTGCCGTCATGCGAGATGGTGATGCCGCGTGGCCTCTGGCCGACCTCGACGGTCTTCACCACTTGCATGGTGGCCGTGTCGACGACCGTCATCGTGTTGTCCTTCTCGTTGGAAACGTAGGCCGTATAGGCCGATGCCGGGCTGGCCGTGAGGCCGGCCGCGAGAATGGCGAATGCACAAGCTCGTGTCTGCACGCAAATTCCTCCCCTTTGGCCCTACTTGAGAACGCATTTCGTTTCCGGCTGATCGATACCAAGCGTATCGAGTTCGGAGAATTGGTGGAGATAGCCCTCCTGCGGTGATGTCGACACGACCGACTTGGTGTCGCCAAGCAGGATCGGCTGGCGAAGCTGGAGGTTCCATTTGCGGAAGGTGAGCTTCTGTCCCTTGAAGGCGGCAACCGAGAAATCGCCCGACCGGATGTAGTCACTGATCTTTTTGGCATCGTCGCCTTTGGTGCGCGTGGTGGCTTCGCCGACGGCACGCACTGCTGTCCACGCCGACATGTCCTTGGAAAGCATCCGCCGGCCCGTCGTCTTCAGGAAGCGGCTCTGCATCTGGATGCCGCCCCATTGCTCGCTGGCGGGATGCCACGACGATGCAACAAGCCCGGCCGTGCCGGCGACCAGCCGCGGCGTCCAGGTGCGGTAGGGCACGTAGGTGCCAAACACCTGGCTTTCGTCGGCGACAAGCACAATGTCGTGCTCCGGCAGATCCTGCGTGAATACGGAAATCTGCTGCTGTATCTGCGTGGCGCCGGTGTCGGTACGCCTGGCCGTGCCGGTGTCCTTGAATTCCTTCTCGGCGACGATCTGGCCGCCGAAACGGGTTGCCGCGCGGCGCAACGCGTCGGCGTAGAGATGGTCCTGCTCATGCGAGCCGTAGAGCAGCACCCAATTCGGCCACTTCTTCACCATGAGATACTGCGCCAGCGCATCGGCAAGCATGCTGCGCGTCGGCGCGATATGAAAAACATTGATGCGGCAGTCCTCCTCGCGCAGGCTATCGTCGGTGGCACCGATGTTGAAGATCAGCACGCCCTTGTCGCGGGCTATATCGGCGATCGACAGCAATTGTTTGGCCGAGAGGTCTGCGACGACATAGTGGTCACCTTTGGCGATCAGGTCCTCGAATGCCTGGACCGCGTCGGCTTCGGGTTCGATCTCGGTCACGTCGAGGCTGAATTTCTGGTCGGTGAACTTTCCGGTCGTGTTGTTATCGCCGATTGCCACAGTAGCGCCGGCGACACCTTCGTCACGCGGCGGCAGGTCGAGCATGGAAAGCGTCAATTGCGGCGCGTAGGCCCGCAAATACCCTATCTTGATTTCAGTGACCTTTTTTTCCGGCTTCGCCACAGCTTCCTGGGCTATCGCGCCCGGAGCGTTGACGGTCAGGGAAAAAAAGCACAAAAAGGCGGCGAGAGTGCCCGGCACCGCGCTCGTCATCGATAGTAATTACCCATTCTTGCGCTGAGGTCCGACGGGTGTCGGAGCAGCGCCAAGTCCAGGTGCCCATGGTCAACTTAGCCGACCCGCAAAATTTATCAAACCCTATCGGACGACTTTTCGCGTCTGCCCTGGCTCGCTGTCTTTTTGACAAACATGCGATGGCGGCTGAAAAGATTGCCATCTTCGATTTCGAGGTCGTTCGCAGCTATGTCATCCGCGACGTGCGTGAGAATCGAGCGGACGAAATCTTGTCCTCCAAACTGGAGAAACTGTTCAAATGACCAGAATGCTGGCCAGCGTCACCGGCATCGAAGAGGCGGAGATCGTTCTTTCGGGCGGCGCCGACATCGTCGATCTGAAGGATCCGAAGGCGGGAGCGTTGGGCGCGGTACCCACGGAAACCATCCGCCGAACGATTTCGTTCATCGCTGGTCGGGCTCCGGTCAGCGCGGTCTGCGGCGACCTGCCGATGGAACCCGAAACGATCCGCGCCAAGGCTGAAGAGATCGCGGCGACCGGCGTCGATTATGTCAAGATCGGGTTTTTCCCATCGGCTCACATCCCTGCCTGCGCGGAGGCGCTCGAACCGCTCGCCGCGCGAACGAAGTTGATCGCTGTGCTCTTTGCCGATATGGCGCCGGACTTCGAGCTCCTGCCGGTATTCGGCAGGCACCGCTTCCACGGCGTGATGGTTGATACCGCGCAGAAGGGAAAGGGCCGGCTGCTCGACCATTTGCCACCGGAGCGGATTCCGGGATTCGTCGATCGAGCCAAGTCGCTCGGTCTGATGGTTGGCCTGAGCGGATCGCTCGAAGCCCCGGATATTCCACGTCTATTGCCTTTCGCTCCCGATTTCCTCGGCTTTCGCGGCGCGCTGTGTGGCCATGCCGGCCGCTCGGGTTCAATCAGCGCCGAGGCGGTCTCGCAGATTCGCGAATTGGTCCCGGCAGAGCCTGGGACGGGCGGTAAATCGAGCATCGACTATCGCCTGTTGGCAGCGAGAGGCTATTCGCCGGGCACCGATCCGACACTGGGCACGGACAGGATTTTCGTGCGGGATTTTGTTCTGCCGGTCCAGATCGGTGCCTACAGCTTCGAGCATGGTCATACTCAAAAGGTGCGCTTTGATGTGATCGCCGACGTGCTGCAAGTCACCGACCATCCCGAGGACATGCGCCATGTGTTCTCCTATGACATCATCATGGACGGCATTCGCACCATCGTCGCGCGGGGGCACATTCAGCTCAGCGAGGCTTTGGCCGAGCAAGTGGCGGCGCACGTTCTGGAGAACCAGCGCGTCGTGCGCGTCACGGTAAGGGTGGAAAAACTCGAGCTCGGGCCTGGCGGTGTCGGCGTCGAGATCGAACGCAAGCGCCAATCGGCAGGACGCGGTGTCGCCTCCGGCTCTGCCGGCCGAAAAGACCGAGGTAGTGTTTCCCGGCCGCGCCAGCAAGGCTCCGACGTCCTCGGGCGGGCCGTCGTCAAGCTTGGCGGCAGCACTGCCCATGCGGCGGAAATGACGAGCTGGATCGCGGCGCTGGCGGGTTCCAGGTTACCGATCGTCATCGTGCCCGGCGGCGGCCTGTTTGCCGATCAGGTGCGCGAGACGCAGACCCGCATGGATTTTTCCGACACCGCCGCACATGCCATGGCGATCCTCGCCATGGAGCAGTTCGGCCAAATCATCCTCGATCGGGACGAAAGACTGACGCCGGCACGATCGCTGGAGGAGATTGTGCGAGCATTGGACGAAGGCAAGGTTCCGGTGTGGCTGCCGTCGTCACTTGCGTTGCCGGCACCGGACCTTCCGGCCTCTTGGGACATTACCTCCGATTCCCTGGCTGCCTGGCTTGGCGGGAAGCTTGGCGCGAACGCGCTGTTGCTTATCAAGCAGACCGATGCATTCTTCGACAACGATACCCCTGACAGCCTGAAGGCCAGGGGCATTGTCGACCCAGGCTTTGCCGCCATGCTGCCCGACGGCATCGATTTCCGTCTCGCCGGTCCGAAGGATGCCGCCGAGGCGGGCGCGCTACTCGCATCGGGCAAGCTGCCCGGCATCGGGATTGTGGCTTCGACCCGCTCGGCAAAGAAGGCAGGATAGCCGATGGTGAAGCTGCACGTGCCGCGCTGGGCGTGGGTTTTGACGGGGTCCGGGCATTTTTTCACGGAGAGCTTCGCACTTGTTCGCCAACTCGAACATTGCGATGTCTTCGTGTCGAAAGCCGCCAATGAAGTGCTGCGCATGTACAAGCTCAAACTCGATTTTCCGGAGACGACGCGCGTGCTGCACGACAAGACGGCGAGCGCCATTCCCGTCGGCGAATTTTACCACGGCGTCTACCACACGGTCGTGGTGGCGCCTGCCTCGTCCAACACGGTTGCCAAATGCGTCTGGGGTATATCCGATACGCTTGCCACCAACGTCTTTGCGCAAGCCGGAAAGTGCCGCGTGCCGATCATCGTCTTTGCCTGCGACACCGCACCCGAACTCGAAACCATGGCGCCGCATGGCCTGGTCAAAGTCTATCCGCGCAGGATTGACCTGGAAAACACCGAGCGGCTGAAGGGGTTCGAACGAACCCAGGTCGTCGAGTCGCTCGCGGACCTCAACGCGGCGGTTCAGCAACGCCGGGCCGAGCTGTCCGGCCATGGCTGAGCGGCTGGTCTTTCTCACGGGACATCTGGCCAGGGCACGGTTGGAAAAGCTGCTATCCGGTCTGGGCGAGACGGAGTTTTCGTGGGAGGTGGTCGACATAGGTGTCAAGGTCGCCGCACTGATGACCGAAGACATCATAAAGCGGCGTCTCATCGCGCCCAACGCCGTTGACCGCTTTATCCTGCCAGGGCGCTATCGCGGCGATATCGAGCAATTGTCGAACCATTTCGGCGTGCCCTTTGCGCGCGGTCCTGACGAGATCGCGGACCTGCCGGCCTTTCTCGGCCGTGTCGGCGAGCCGCCGGATCTTACGCGTCACGATATGCGCATCTTCGCCGAGATCGTCGATGCGCCAATGCTGTCGATCGAAGCGCTCACGCTGCGGGCGGGGACGCTAGCTGCGGCCGGCGCCGATGTCATCGATCTTGGCTGCCTGCCTGAAACGCCATTTCCGTTGCTGTCGGAGGCTGTGCGCGAGCTCAAGGCACAAGGATTTCAGGTCAGCGTCGATTCGGCCAGCGCGGACGAACTGTCGATCGGTGCGCGCGCCGGTGCGGACTATCTTCTCAGCCTCGACGAGAACACGCTGCCGTTAGTCTTCGGCCATGGGGCTACGGCGGTGTTGATCCCTTCCGCCCCTGGCGATCTGGATTCGCTTGGCCGCGCTATCGATGCGGCGCAAAGGGCTGGCATTTCCTTTATCGCCGATCCCGTGTTGGATCCGATCCACTTCGGCTTCGCCCAATCGCTCGGCCGCTTCATCGAGGCGCGCCGCCGCTGGCCGGAGATCGAATTGCTGATGGGCACCGGCAATCTCACCGAACTTACCGATGCCGACAGTTCCGGCGTTACGGCTGTTCTAACGGGCCTCTGCTCGGAACTCGGGGTTCGAAACGTGTTAGCCGTGCATGTCAGCCCGCACACGGTACGGACGATCGAGGAGCACGACATTGCCCGCCGCGTGATGTTTGCCGCCCGCAATGACGGTGCACTGCCGCGAAGCTATCACCCAGGCTTGCTGCAGATCCACGATCGCAAGCCTTTCACGGCCTCGACCGATGATATCGCTGCATTGGCGGCCGAGGTGCGCGACGCCAACTACCGTATCGCGGCAGCGGAGGACGGCATTCATATTTTCAATGGCAAAGGGCACGCGGTTGCCACGGATGCGTTCGAATTCTTCGCCGGCCTTGGCGTGGAGACCGACGGTGCACATGCTTTTTATCTGGGCGCGGAACTGACGAAAGCCGAGATCGCGTGGCGCCTCGGCAAGCGCTATGTTCAGGACGAGCCGCTCGCATGGGGCGTTGCCGCACCGGCTCTCGAAACCGACCGTACCCGTCTTGCCGAACCGGGCGAGACGCTTCGCGCGAAGAAGGAGGGCTAGGTGCCTTACATTCGCGAGACAATCATCACCACTGTCGACAGGACAGGAAAGATCCATATCGCACCGATCGGCATAATCTCCGAAAAAGACGGCTGGGTCATCGCACCGTTTCGTCCCTCGGTTACGCTCGACAATCTGGCGGCGGTGCCGTTCGCCATCGCCAACTACACCGACGACGTGCGCGTCTTCGCTGGATGCCTGACCGGGCGCAAGGACTGGCCGACCGTTCCCGTCGAAGATTTTCTGGTTCCCCGGTTGGCGACCGCGCTGGCGCATTCGGTTCTCGAAGTCGAGAGCGTTGACGATGATGGCGTGCGCCCTCGCCATTTCTGCCGCGTGGTTCGAGAGGAAATGCATGCGCCCTTCACCGGCCTGAACCGCGCCAAGGCGGCTGTTCTGGAACTGGCCATCCTGGTCAGCCGGCTCGGCATGCTATCCCGCGACAAGATCGAGGCCGAGATCGCGTATCTTTCGATCTCTATCGAAAAGACAGCCGGCGCCGACGAATGGGAAGCCTGGGGTTGGCTGATGCAGCGTGTCAGCGATCACCTGGCCGCCAAAGGGTCCAGCAGCGGGGACGCGTGAGCATGACGGCGCGAGCGCCGCTACGCTGCTTGTGATCGATATCCAGCCAGCAGCGCCACCGCCGATGCTGGTGCGGCGCGGCTGGCCTCGCCGCGAACAGCGTCATGGGCGGGGACGATGTCGGCGAAATCGACAAAGCGACGTTCCATGCGCTCGGCCAGCCGCCTGATCTGCCAGCGGCCCGTTCCGGCGCCGACGATCGGAACATCTTGAGCAAGACCCCAGGCAACCAGGGATGCTGCGTCGTGGATTTTCCGCAATTGCTGCTCGCTGAACCAGCGTGCGACTTCACCCCATTCCGGCGGCGAAAGTTCAGCGGCGTCGCGCCCGACCATGCGCGCCAGTCGCGCGATTGAGCCGTGGACGGTCTTTTCCTTGCCGTCGGCGGAAGGGTGCATGTCGTCCTCCTCATCGAGCACGCCCAGGATCCGGTGCGCGTCGGCGATCGAGGCGAAATACTCGTTCATCAATGGCGTCAGCCTTCGATGGACCGGAGCAGACGAGGCTACACCGAACAGGAATGTCCTGGTGAAACCGGTATAGACCAATTCACCAGTCAGAAGCCGTCCGGCATCGGTGTAGCCCTCATTGACGACGGCGCCGTCCTTTATGGCGATAATGTCGGTGGTGGTGGAGCCCATATCGACAAACAGGGCATCGCCGGCCAGTTTTGCCACCAAAGAGGCTGTCGCGTGCCAGTTGGCGGAGGCGACATCAGTGCTCAGCCGCGCTGCCTGCTCGACCTCGACAAAGCCGGATGATCCGGCATAGATCAGCTTTTCGCCTGTGGGAAAACGATTGGAAATCTGACCCAGCAGCGTCGTCACGCCGATATCGCGGGACGCAAAGATGTCCGATAGTTCGCCCGTCATGGTGAACGCGTTGAGATCGGCTTCCGCATAGATCGGAGCTGTTTCGTCGAGGGCCGAGGTCAGGCTGTGCAACCCTTGCCAGAGCGGTGTGGCGATCGTTACCGCGCCGACGATGCGGCCGCCTTGCGCGCGCGTCACCTTCAGATGCGCGCCGCCAATGTCGAAGCCCGCAATGATGCTCTTTCTTTTTTCCACACTTCAAGCTTTCATGACAGCAGTTGGTCGGCGAGAAAAACGTTGCGCATCATTCCGGTTCTCGACTTGAAAGGCGGCGAGGTCGTTCGCGCCCAGCAAGGAAAACGCGATCGCTACCGGCCGATCGTTACCCCGCTCAGCCGAAGTTCCGATGTCCTCGCCGTCGCCGAAGGGTTGCGCACGCTTTATCCCTTTTCGACCTTCTACATCGCCGATCTGGACGCCATCGGAGGCGGTACTCCAAACAGCGACGCACTTGCCCGGCTGAGGGCGATGACGCAGCCGCCTGAGCTCTGGGTCGATGCCGGCGTAGCAGACAGGAAAACACTTTCGGCGGCGCTTGCTGAACGTTCGGTGCACCCCGTGTTGGGCTCCGAATCGCAGCAGGACGATGTGCTGCTCCGGCATTTTCGCGATCATCCCGATCTCATCCTGTCCCTTGATTTCCTTGGCGATGATTTTTGCGGACCGCGTTCTCTTCTCGCTGAGCCCGAGCTTTGGCCGCAAAAGGTGATCGTCATGACGCTGGCCAAAGTCGGTGCGGCCGCCGGCCCGGACTTCAGGCGGCTGGAGGAGGTCAAGGCCAAGGCGGGAAGTCGCGCGGTCATCGCGGCCGGCGGCGTCCGCGATGACAACGATATCCACGCATTGTCAGCGATGGGCATCGCCGCAGCGCTGGTCGCAACCTCACTGCACAACGCCACGCTCACACCTAGTCACCTGGCGTCGTTCGGCGCCTGATCACAGTTGCTCCTCACCCCCGAAAGGCGGGCGCCCTTCGGGAGTGTCGCTTCAAAAGCCCAGAACCCTTTTCAGCCGGCGCAACAGACCATCCGTTTCGGAAGATGGCTTTTCCTGTGCGGGGCTGTCTCTTGTCTAGGCCGCGAACGGATGCTTGACGTTGTCGCGCTGAGCGGTGGCTTCGGCGGCGGTCGGGGTTCCTGCGATAGCGCGCTGGATGGCCTCCTTTGTCGCCTCGTAGTTGTATTTCTGGATCTTGGCGTCGTCGGCCGCGTCCCAATGGATGAATACGCCAACGCAAATGAACACGTCGTCCGCTTCGTTTGCCGGAATTGTCCCGTCCGCGACGCTGTCCTGCACTGCCTTTGCAACGGCGTGCTGCGCCGGGCCGAACATCTGTACAGCCTGCTTGGCGCCCTTGATCGTGACCTTGTTGAACATCACCGTATTGGGCTTGCATTGAAGATTGGGCGCGATCACCGCCAAAAGCGAGGTAAAACCGTCCTTGTTGTTGGTGAGCGCGTTGCAAAATGCCGTTTCGACTGCGCTCCCTCGCGGCCCGATGAGCAGGTCGACATGCGCGACTTCGTTGCCGTCCCCGACCAGCGATTCACCGACCATTACCTTCGAGATTTTTGCCATGCCAATTTCCTCCAAGACACAATTATGATGTCCACGGACGCTGCAACCGAGCAGGCGCTCGATGGACAGCTATCCTTGTTGGCAGCGCCCGGATTGCCCGGACCGGTTGGCTAGATAGCCGCGGAAGCACAGCTCCCGCTTTTGGAAGTCAAGCACCAACGCCGCGATTATGCAAGCGAGTGCCTAGAGTGTGGACTAAAAGAGTAGCCACGGTCAGATCGGCCGAGGTGCCGGGGTTTACTTTGTCCGCCTTCAGCCGGCGGTCGAACTCCATGAGCAGGCGAATGCGTGACGGCTCGTCGC
This sequence comes from Mesorhizobium sp. B2-2-3, assembly GCF_006442405.1. Classification (NCBI taxonomy): domain Bacteria; kingdom Pseudomonadati; phylum Pseudomonadota; class Alphaproteobacteria; order Hyphomicrobiales; family Phyllobacteriaceae; genus Mesorhizobium; species Mesorhizobium sp. B2-2-3. The sequence goes on from NZ_VFWC01000005.1 coordinate 235,288, forward strand.
CGTTGGCATGGAGCGTCGCCTGAACGGAAAGAGCGTCCTGTCGCACCTGATTTGCGACTTCAATTCCGTGATTGCGCACCACGTGACTGTCGGGGAAGCCTGCGAGAAACGCCATATAGGCGAACACGGTCGGCCACATGCCGCTTTCTCCGCGAGCTAGCGCCCCTACCAGCGCGGCCAGCCCTACCCCGAACACGTCGCCGAAACAGGTGTCATACTGGCGGGCGATCATATCGCGGTCGGCAGCCTCCCGCATTGCTTCCAAGAGATGAACCTTCGGCTCCTGCCGCACATCATTCGCGGCATCTCCCAGGCCGCCTGGCGCTGCCATGGCGATCGCCTCGAACACTGCCCTGGTATCGTCCATGCTCAACGCGCGCAGCAGCGAGTCGAGATTGTCCTGCAAGCTGCCACTCCTCATTTCGGCGGCGCCTATCAGAGGCCCCGCCAGGAGGACGATGCCGAGATTGGTGTTGGTTGCTACCGCCAGGCGTGTCGCACGCACCGCCTCCAGCATGCGCTGCCCGACCGAGAGGCGAGGATCGGTCAGCGGCTCGGACGAAACCTCGGCACTCATCATGAACTGGGCGGCGGACATGCCGTGTCCGTCGGCGAACAGGTGGACGTTGCCCGGCTTCAGAGCTTCGATCTCCATCCGGCAGGCATCCTTGTAGCTAGCCCGGAGGCGTTCACGCGATAACGCCATCCTGCCGCTCCGTTACGAATTCGCCGGCGCGGTGAAACGGAAGGGCCGCGGCGCGGCGGTCGCTTCGGTGCGGTCGGCCAGGAATTTCAGCAGGGCATCGGCGATCGCTTCGGCGATGTTCACAGCGACCACCGATTGCAGTCCTGACCAGGCGGGCATGCTGTTCACCTCGAGTACGAACAAGCTGCCATCGTCGGCTCGCACGATGTCCACGCCGGCGAAATCCGCGCCGACGGCGGCTGACGCGGCGACAGCCAGCGATGCCAGCTCAGCCTTGCCAGGTCCCGAAACCGGCTCCGGCACGCCACCCCGGTTGACGTTCGTGATCCAGTCGTCGCTGCTGCGGCTCATCATCGCGACTGTTTCGCCGGCGCAGACAAAAACGCGGAAATCCCGGAAGGGCGGGCCGGCGCGCGACACATAGTGCTGGAGATAGTAGACGCTGTTCACCTCGTCTGCGGCGGGAAGGTCGGAGAGCGTACGGATCAGCCTTATCCCGCGGCCTTGCGCCCCGAACAATGGTTTCAGCACCAGCGGTCCCTCCCGAAGCTCCTGCGCCGCGATCTCCTTGGCGGCGGCAAGTCCTTCGACGGCGAATGTCGGTGGCGTTGGCAGGCCAGCATTTTTCAAGAGGAAAGTCGTCATCGACTTGTCGACGCAGCGTTCGACCGCCTGCGCCGAATTCCACACGGGAACCGACAGCCGGCTCAGCGCGTGCAGTACCCCGAGGCGCCGGGTGATCGCTTCGAACGATCCTGCGGCGATCGAACGGACGAGCACGGCATCGGGCAGCGCACCGCCGAAACCGGGGATCGAAAGTCCGCCCGGGCTGCCGGTGTCGAACGCGATCGCCGCCAGCGGCACGGTTGCAACAATAGCGCCCCGTCGACCAAGCCTTGCCGCGAGGCCACTTGAGCCGGTGTCCGAATTGTCGCTGACGATCAGGATGCGAGGGATCATGTGGTGCCTCGGATGTGGCGGATGACGGACGGGTCTCTTTGTGCCGCCATGCTAACCGAGGCTCCGTTCGAGCATCTTTGGATCACGCCGGCCAGCGCGAAACGTATCGCCGGTTTCGATCGCCGTCACGATCACTTCGGCCGGGCTGAACAACAGTGGATCGATGGCATAGAAATCCCCCTTGAACCGCTTGAAGATCTCGGCAAAGGGTTGACCGTAGTCCCGTGAGGCGCGGCTCGGAAGTTTCTCCGCGAGGTTGCTGGCCTCTTTTGCCGACCCTTTTACGAAGAGCTGGACGCTGCCGCCATAGATGATGGCATCGTTCGTTCTGCCCATGGCGGTCAGGAAATCCGGGTGGGGAGCGGGGATTGGCGCCGCTCCGATGCCGTCGACAACGTTCTCCAGCGGAAATTTGAGATCGTTGGCCTTGTGCAGGGCAACCTCGAGCGCGCGCGCAACGATCTGCAGGCTGCCGGCAAGGCTTTGCGTCGGCGCGTAGAGGAAGGTGAGCTTGTCGGTTGCCAGTCCGGTTGCCTTGCTCACTTTCTCGACGATTGCTGGGGGAGGCGGTTTGGCAGTCTCCAGGATAAGCACGGCGGACGATGCGGTGTCTCGATAGGAAAGCGCGTCGAACAGGGGTTCGACGCGGGCGAGTGCCCGCGCCGGTCCCGATCCCATGGCGAAATAGTCCTGGGCAGACAGGTTCCAGCCCGCATATTGACTGCCTAGGCAGGCTAGTACCGGCTGCGACGAGCGCACCTCGACGGTGAACGGCCATTTCCGCTCCGTGCGGTCCATAAACACCGACACGCTGCCGAGACCGCCCATCGCCGCCTCCGCCATGCGCAGCCCGGCCTCGACGCTGCCGGGCGCCTTGGCGCCGACATCGATAAGGAGCTCGCCCAAGGTTCCCTTGGAAGCGGCGATCCGCAGCCGTTCGGCGTCGCTGATCATGCCGTCAGCGATGCGCTGTGCATTGTCGTTCAGGAATGCCGAACCGTCTTTCATGTCCGGTCTCCTTCCCATTGGAGTTGCAACCGGCGGGCTTGCCCCTTGATGAGCCGCCTGGTCAAATCGGCGTTCGGACCGCGCGCGAAGATGGTGCAGACGGGGTCGCCGGCAATCAGAGGGGTGCCGGGCGACTGATGGTCAGCGGTCCATTCGGGCCACGCAATCGACGGAAACCGCGCGATTGGCGTCGCGGCGTAGGTCACCATTGAAGCCATCGAATCGACGAAGCGTGGCAAACGGTAAGTTCCGCCGGTTGCAGCTCGCAGATGTGCTTCGATCAGCGGCGCGTCGGCCTCGTCAAAAATGTCCAGCGTGGCGCCTGGCCGCGGATTGATCTCGATGAGCTTGTAGCCATCCGATCCGCGAATGAGATCGGCGCTGCACAATCCAACCAGGCCGGCACGGCGCGTCAGGGCTGAAAGCCAGCCGCCGATGACCGCCGCCTGCCTGCGGTCGAAGCGTCTCAGCCGCACGGCCCCGCCATAGCGGTAGGGCGCCGTGGAGACGGGGGAAGTCCATTGTTGGCTGAAGCCGACGATGCGCGCGGCCTGGCCGTCGCCGACGAACAGGGCCGAGATGCTGCGTCCGGCGACGAAACGCTGGAAATAGCGGCCGGTGGTCTGGCTTTCTCCGGCCGCCTGTCTGATATGCCCACCCCCGGCGCCGCCCACGGTCTTGGCCACCCAGCTGTCTGGCTCAGGCGGTCGATCCCACCGGAATTCCGGATGTGGGATGCCGAGTTCGGCACAATCCGCGGCCAGCAATTGCGGGTCCTTGATCCTGCTGATCGCCGCGCCGCGATTGCCGGCAAGCGGAAAATGGCGAGCGACGGCGTCGACAGTCTCCGTCATCCGCTCAAAACCCGAGCCCAGGACGACGGCGACCGGCTGGTCTTCGCCGACCAGGTCCCGAAGCGTCTCGATGATGCGCTCGCCGTCGATGCCGTCCTGTAGGTTGCCCGGCAGCTTGGTCGTTCGTTCTGCCAGCGCAATCGTATCGGTATCGCAGAAGAAATCAGCGACCAACGGACGATAGCCCGCACGCCGCGCAGCCATGGCCAATGCCCGGCCTGAAATCGCCGCGATCAGCAGAGATCTGGCGCTATTTGGCAATCTCGCGTGCAAGGGAAAACGCTTCCTGGAAATCGAGCGCGATCGTTTTTTCGGATTCGATCATTCTTTTGAAAAGGCCAGACTCGACCTTATATTTGACGTTGCCGATGGCAAGCGGGCCAATCCCGACGACCTTTGCCGCTTCTAGCGGGTCGCCATTGGCATTGGCGGCCAATCCTTCGATGCCTGCGGGCGGGACCGCGTTGACGTCGGCGGCGATAAGCAAGCCGCTTCCTCTCAACTGGGCCTTTGAAACCACCTGGACGCCGGCTTTCGCACAAGCCAATATGACCTCACTTGCTTCGACCAGATCGGCTTTCCGGGCATCGCTCGATCCGTCAGCCGCATCGACACCGATCTTGAATCGGCTTTTGATCTCGGCAGCGATCTGCTTCACCCTTTCGATGCCGTCATGGCCGACAAGCGTGACGCGGGCGCCCTCCCTTGCCGCGATGACGGCGGTGCAGAAGCCAACCACGCCGGTGGCGCCGAAAACAGCCACCCTCGTGTCCTTCAGCCCGCGCTCGAATTTCTTCTCCAACGCCTTTTCGACCTTGGCCACCATCGCCGCGGCCGTGGTGAACGAGCCGGCGGGGTCGGCAAATACCGAAACCTGGAAAGGCGGCACCATCGCCTTCTTCGCGGCATCGAACATGTCGAGCGCCAACGAAGCATCCTTCCCCCCGATAAAGATGCCGGTATCGACACCCGCATCCGGCGGGCGCGAAAAGATCGCGTCCTGAACCAGGCCTGTCACCTCACCAAGGTCGACATCGACATAGGGGACCACGCTGTCGAAGCCAGCGTCGAGCGCCATGTTCACGTCGAACGGGCTCATGTGCTTCAACGGCGTCAGCATATGCAGGATATGTTTGCGGGCCATTTCTCGCCTTTCTGCTTGGAATCTGAAGCGTCAGCTGCCGACGAGACCGAGTCCGGTCGAACTGATCTTCGCGCCGGAGTTCCTGCCTTTGACGATCTTGATCTGAAGGCCGTCTTCAACGGCTGTCTTCTGAACCGCGCCGACGAATTTGAGCGCGGCGTCATGCGACGGCGCGAAGGCAAACCCTGTGGGTCCCCAGGAACTCTGGCCGATCCCGACGGCGCCCGCTTTATTGAGACGGTGAGCGACCATCTCGACCCGCTTTGAGGTGAACACACCGCCCTGCGCCGGAGCGAAATGGCTGCCGATCAGCATCTGTATCGCGGTGACGGCAGCGCCGAATGCCGCAAGATCGCGCTCGACCAAGGCCGGCATGATACCCATCAGTACCCTCCGGCAGATCTCGCCGCTGCCCGCCGTCGGGAAGGGTGGCAGTGAACGGAACGCCGCGACCTCTGCCTCGCCATGCAGTCCATGCCCGGCATGGTCGAGGATGAGGATGACGCGCCATTCTTCGGGAAACGGCAGCCGCGCCACGACCGGAGGCGGTCCGCCACGCTCGTCCTTGCCCGCGTCGACAATCACGCCGCCGTCTTCGAAACTTGCGATGCCGATTCCAGATCGGCCGCCTCGTTCGAGCAGGGTCGCGTCGCCGGCGACATCGAGAGGCAGGTTGTGGAGCGTTCGCAGTGCCGAGGCGACGGCAAGGGCGATCTGCGTGCCGGACCCAAGGCCGGCGTGACTCGGGATCGACTGTTCGATCACCAAATGGTGCTGGCCGCGAATGCCGAGATGCCTGCGGAGCGTCGACAAGTGCTCACCGGCGCGAACGCTCTCGGAACCTTCGACTATGGTCTCGCCGGACCGCGACAGGGTGACAACGGTTTCGGGTTCACTCAACGGAAGCCCAACGCTGCCAAAGCGACGTCCGGCATCGCCATTGAGATCGAGGAAGCCAAGGTGAAGGCGAGCGGGCACTCGTACGGTAACAAAATTCGACATCTGCCCCCCGATGGGTGCATCATGGATGCATCATGGAAGTTTAGGTGCCCGACACGATGATAACTGTTTTCGTCGAGGGAGCAAGCCAAAGAGAGTGCATTCATGTTTCTGCTTGGCCTGTCGTGTTGACGGACCGAGCAATTAGGGGAGGTCGAGATGAGCGAAACGGTCAAGGAGAAGGTCTATTCGGATGCCGAGATTGCCGACCGGCTTGAGAAAGAGCTGCCGAAATGGCGCTACGAAAACGGCTGGATCCGGCGCAAATACAAGACCCACAGCTGGAAGTCGACGCTGATGGTCATCAACACGGTTGGCCATCTCGCCGAGGCGGCGTGGCACCATCCCGATATCACCGCTTCCTATGCCTGGGTCGAGGTACGCCTGATGAATCACGCGGCGAAGGGTATCACCGACAAGGACTTCGAGTTGGCGAGAAAGATCGAGGACGTTGTCCAGTGGCAGCCGGCCAAGGAAGGCGGAGCGCTGGAGGGAACTCCGGCGACCGATCAACGCTTCGCTTACATCAAATATGATTAAGCGCGGTCGGAGTTTGTTGATAGCGTATGAAAACATTCGTTAATCTGCTGGCAAGCGGGGTTCACGGCCAATCCAGTTTCGTCTAGGATCGGGCCGGCACCAGAAAGTAGTGTAGCGAATGGCGGTTGCTTGGATAGGCAACCGGGAAGCGCTGGTCGAGCGCGCGGCTGCGCATGCCGCGTCGCTGTTATCGTCAAGCCGGTGCCCGGTTTTCAGCTTTGATACGGACATACACGGCACGAGGGCGGCGATCGCGCTGGCCGAGCGGCTTGGCGCGGCATACGATCACACCGACGGCGCGGCACTTGCCCGAGAGACCATGCTTTTTACCGACAGGGGCGCGATGACCGTCGCCCCTGGGGAGACGCGCCGGCGTGCCGATATCGTGGTGATCGTGGGCGAACTCGCACAAACCCATCATGATCTTGTTACCGAACTCGCTGGCACGGTTCCCGATCTCTCGACCAGGCCCGATCTCTCGACCGGGATTGAGCGCGAGTTCTTCCTGGTGGGATCGAACGGGGTGTCCGCGCCGCCGTTGAAAAACGGGCGCAAGGCAACGCTCCTTTCCTGTGGCCAGGCTAGCCTCGGCGCCACGCTGGCGGCGCTGAGGGCGCAGTACAAGGGGCGGCAAACATCGCGACCGGTGTCGAACTTCAACGATTTCGCCAAGGCTCTGGCGGCTGCGCATTTTCCCGTGTTCCTGTTTTCAGGCCATGCGACCGATGGGTTGGCGTTGGAGATGCTGCAGGGGCTGATCGCCGATCTCAATCGCAAATCACGTGCATCTGGTCTTCATCTGCCCGCGAGCGAAAACGGGTGGGGAAGCGTGCTCGCCTCGACCTGGATGACAGGTTTTCCATTGCGCACGGGCTTTGCGCGGGGCTTCCCGGAATTCGATCCCTGGCGTTACGATGTGGCGCGCATGATCGCCGCCGGCGAAGCCGACCTGCACCTGCGGATCTCCGCCACGGTTGCCCAACTCCCGAGAAAAAGGGGACGCATGGCACTGATTGCGCTGGCTAAAACGGAAGAGCCGGTCACAGGCGCCGCGGTCACCATCGCCATTGGCGAAGCTGGAGTCGATCACGATGCGGTTGTCTATTCCAGCCGTACCGGCTCGCTGAAGTCGACTGATACCCGCGCTGCTTCGAAATTGCCCTCCGCCGCGACGATCATTCGCCTGGTCGCCAGTCGGGTTTTCGCCGAGGCATTGCCATGCTGACGAAAATTGCCAACGGCGACATCGTCGACCCCGTCAACAGCCGTCTCGGCAAGGGCGACCTGTGGATCAAGGACGGCAAGATCGTCGCGGCGCCGGCTGAGGGGGTGGCCGACCGGACCATCGAAGCCGCCGGCTGCATCGTGATGGCGGGCGCCATCGACATCCACTCCCACATTGGCGGCGGTAACGTGAATACCGCGCGGCTTCTCTTGCCCGAACAGCATGCCGCCCATCAGGCCCGACCGGCGACCACGCCGCTCTCCAATGCCGGCTGGTCGACCTTCCAGACCGGCTGTCTCTACGCCAAGATGGGCTTCACGACGGTCGTCGAACCGGCGATGTCGCCGGGATCTGCACTCCACACCCATCTCGAGCTGGCCGACATCCCGATCATCGACAAGGCGACGCTCGCCATTCTCGGCAACGACGACTTCCTGCTGTCAATGATCCGTGACGCCGCCACACCTCAAATGATCGAGGACTATGTCGCCTGGACGGTCGCCTCGACGCGAGCGCTCGGGGTCAAGGTGATCAATGCCGGTGCAGCGGCCGCCTTCAAGGAAAACGCACGCACGTTCGCGCTGGACGATGTGGTGCCTTCCTACGGCGTCAGCTCGCGCAACATCGTCAAGACGCTGCAGGCCGCCGTCGACAATCTTGGCCTGCCGCATCCTTTGCATGTCCATTGCAACAATCTGGGCATTCCCGGATCTGCGGACACGGCGGCCGCGACGATTGCGGCGGCGGATGGGCAGCCGCTGCACCTCGCCCACCTCCAGTTCTATGGCTATGGCACGGAAGGAAAGCGAAGATTTTCCTCCGCTGCCGCGCGGCTTGCCGAGCTTATCAACACGACGCCGGAAGTCACCATCGATATCGGTCAGGTGATGTTCGGTCAGACGGTCACGGTCTCCTCCGACGTCATGCGGCAGTTCTCGGCGCGGGGCAGCGCACATCCGAAAAAGACCGTCATTCATGACGGGGATGGCAATGGCGGCGGCATCGTGCCCTACAGCTATGGCAAGGACTTTTATGGCACGATGCAGTGGGCGATCGGGCTCGAGCTTTTTCTCCTGATCGACGATCCCTGGCGTGTGTTCTTCACCACCGATCACCCCAACGGTGCACCCTTTACCGCTTATCCGGCTCTGTTCGAGCTGCTGATGAGGCGGGAAGCACGCACCGAAATGGCCGCTGGACTTTCACGATCCGCCTTAGCGCACTCTACCCTGTCCGCAATCGACCGCGAATACACGTTCGAGGAAATAGCCATCATGACGCGCGCAGCGCCGGCCAGGCTGCTTGGGTTGACGGATCGAGGCCATCTCGGCGCCGGCGCGATAGCCGATATTGCTGTCTATCGCAGGAACGAAAGTATCGCGAAAATGCTCGGACAGGCGGCATATGTTTTCAAGGATGGCGATCTCGTCGTGCAGGACGGGGAGATCATCCATTACCGCTGGGGCAAGGCCCTCAGGCTTAATCCACCTGTGGACAAGGCGATGGTGCGGCGTCTGGAGGACTATCACCAGCAGCGCTACGGCCTGTCCTTAGATTGGTTCAATTTCCCGGATTCCGCGATTGCGCGTGAACAGCCATTCGGCGAGGTGCCATGCCGAACGTGAGCGTAAATGGCGTAACGATCGACGATACTTTTGCCGAAGCCTTTGGGATGCGGGCAACCGCCATCATCATCACCGCGCCGAACCGGAAATGGGCACGGCAGGCGGCGATCACGATGACCGGCTTCGCCACCTCGGTAATCGGTTGCGGCTGCGAAGCGGCAATCGATGCCGACCTGCCGCCGTCAGCCACCCCGGATGGCCGGCCCGGCTGCCGCGTGATGATCTTCGCGATGGGAACCGATGAATTGCAGAAGCAACTGCTCAATCGCGTCGGGCAGTGTGTTTTGACTTCGCCGGGCTCCGCCTGCTTTGCCGGGCTGGAGGGCAGCGCTAAGCTCAAGCTCGGTTCGGCACTGCGTTATTTCGGCGACGGCTGGCAAATCTCCAAGAAGATCGGCGACAGGCATTTCTGGCGCATTCCCGTCATGGATGGTGAATTCCTCTGCGAGGCAACAACCGGACTGACGAAGGAAGCCGTCGGCGGCGGCAATTTCTTTGTCATGGCCGAAAGCAGCGCCAACGCATTGGTCGCGGCCGAGGCCGCGGTCGCCGCGATCGGAATGGTGCCCGGTGCCATCGTGCCGTTCCCGGGCGGCATCGCCCGTTCGGGTTCCAAGATAGGTGGCAAATACAAGGGCATGATCGCCTCGGCCAACGAAGCCTACGCGCCGACACTGCGCGGTGTGGTTGCCAGTGAGCTCGGCCCCGACATCAACGCCGTCCTGGAAATCGTCATTGATGGTGAGACCAATGATGCCGTTGCCGCGGCGATGAAGGCCGGCATCAAGGCCGTCATCCAGATCGGACCGAAGAAAGGCGCGGTTCGCATCGGCGCCGGCAATTACGGCGGCAAGCTCGGTAAGTTCATCTATTCGCTGAAGGATATGTTGCCATGAAGGCGCTGACCTTCACTCTTGTTGCCGAACCGCCTGAGCGCCTCGACCTGTCGCCGCTGACGCCGGAGCGGCTTGCTGGGAGCGAAAGACGGGATATCGAAAAAATCCGGATCGGCATGTCGAAGCACGGATCGAAGGTGGGCGACATTTTTCGCCTCGCCGGCAGCGATCCGCTAAGCATCGTGTTCGAAGGTGGAAGCACGCGCCTCGACCGGGTGGCGCAAGGCATGGGAGGTGGATCGGTTCGCGTGATCGGCAATGCTGGCGCGCAGGCCGGGCGCGCCATGCGCAGCGGCAAGCTGACGATCGAAGGCAATGCGGGGCCGCACGCCGGCTCTGGCATGCGCGGCGGCAGGCTGGAGATAACAGGTAATGCCGGCGATCACCTTGGTGCGCCGCTCGTCGGCGAACTGGCCGGCATGAATGGCGGCGTGCTGATCGTCAGGGGCAGGGCGGGCGCCTTCGCCGCGGATCGGATGCGGCGCGGTCTGATCTCGGTGCTGAAAGGCTCGGGCGACTATGCCGGCAGCCGCATGATCGCAGGCACGCTGGTGGTAGCCGGTGGCATCGGTGAAATGCCCGGCTACCTGATGCGTCGCGGTTCGATCCTTCTTGATCGCGCGCCAGGACATCTGTCACCGAGCTTCGTCGAGTGTGGCGCGCCGGAGAGCGTTTTTGCCACCGTCATCGATCGTCATCTGATCGCAGAAGGCATTTTGAAACGGCCGCTGCTGGGGAGCGCACCACATAAATATGGCGGTGACAACGCGGTGCTTGGAATGGGCGAGGTTCTCTTTCCGCGCCGATGAGGTTTCCGGCAACGAGATCGATCAAATGCTTGTGCCTGTCGAGCGGCCCTGCTCGCTGAGCTTTAGAAATGTGTCCAAACGTCGATTTGCCGCCAGGTATTGGCTTCGGTCACGTTACACCGGGCTATTGGAGACCTGCAGGGCGCGTTTCGGCAGGTGCGCGGGCGGATAATTGCGCTTCCGCTGAGCGAAACATGTCCTCGAATGCAAGCTCGGTTTCAAACACGGTGCTTCCAAGGCTGATCGCCAGAACGTCCTCGGTCCCCTTGGGAGCGAAATAGACCTGTGCGACGCTTGCCCGAATGCGCTCGCCAATTTCCGCGGCCTCCGCTTCGGTCGTACCTGAAAGAAAGACCCCGAACATCGATGTTCCTATGCGACCTACCATATCCTCCTTGCGGACCGCAGACTGAATGGCCGAGGCGACGAGCCGCAAGGCCTCATCGCCCCAATCTGGACCGTAGCGAAGATTTATGGAGCGAAGGTGTTCGGCATGAATCACCAGGAAGGCGCCGGCGCGCGGCCCTGGCGCTGACGGCCTGGCCGCGCGCCGCTCGACCATCGAGGTGAAAACCGGGCCGTTCAGGCAGCCTGTCACCCTGTCATAGGTCTCGGCCCTGTTGAGCTCCCGCCGGTAGCCGCGGATCTGGGCCTGCTTCAAGCCGATCAATACGAAAAGCGGCAGACCGATGATCAGAGGCAGCAGCACCGCAGTGACCATGCTGCGCCCGAACGGCGTCAAGACATCGCTGAACAACAGCAGATAATTGAGGCCCACTGAGAGGGCAAGGCTGCCAACGGTCCCCAGGAAGGCGAGCCACGCGACACCCTTCCATACCGGCTCGGTGGCGGTCGTTTCGGCTTGTGCCATTACCAATCTCCTGTCAGATCGGCGAGCATAGCGCCGGCATGCGCAATTTCAGTTGCGGCAAACCATACAATTTGATCGATGTGCGAATCGTGAATCGATTTCGCCTATCGCGGCGGGCCGAAAACTCCCACCTCCGCGTCCTCGGCGACTGCTTGCGCCTTGCCATAGATGCCGGTGGGCAGCGCGATCGCCCAGCCGTTGGACACAAGCCAGGCGCCGACATCCTGCTTGCCAAGGCTACACGGCGCGGCAATGGCAAAACGTTCGATCTCCGGCGGCATGAAGCACTTCAGCGCGCGTCCACGCAGCCAGGAATTGAGGGCGGCGCGTGCGCGCTGGCCGCAGGACCAGCGGACATCGTGAAACGAGCAGGTGGCTTCCGGTTCTATGCTGGCCACGCCACTGACGGCCACTTTGCGTCCCATGGATTCGAAAGTCGCCGATGACGTTGCCATTGGCCGGAAGAGCAGGGTTTCGCGCCAGTCATCTGGCATGGGCGTTTTAGGGGGCACGGCGAGGCCGAGGTCGCCGAGCGGCGGCCGGGCTTCGATCCGCTCGATCTCGGGCAGGTCAATCGACGGCAGCGCGACAATGCCCTCGGCAACCCTGCGCGCTTCTCGCCATCTTCCGTCGAGAACAGTCGTCTGCGACCGGGCTGGTTGCCCGGCATTCTCGACACGAGTCCCAAGGGCAGGCCTGTCGGTCGCAAGCAAGGCTCCGGCATGCATGATCAGGGCAATCCCGAACAGCAGCTCGAGGCCTCCGACCGTAATGACCAGGCGGGCCAGCACAGCGTTCGTTACCGGACGGTCAGAACCCTGAGGTCGATTTGGCAACCAGTTTGAGCGCACCCTTTTCTATCCGATAGAATGGCATCGATCTTTGGCTGGATCCATCGGCGCGAAAGCGGAACAGGCCGGTCGATCCGCGAAATCCGCTCGGATTTTCGAGCACCTGTTTGCTGAAACCGTCAGGTCCGACCGCGCTGGCAATTCCGGCAGTCAGCGCAACCATATCATAAGCGTAGGCTACGTTGACGTCGGCGGGATAATTGTATGTCGTCCTGAAGCGGTCGGCGATCGGCCCGGTTTCGCCCGGATCGAGCGTTGCGATATAGGCTCCATCGAACGATGGTTCCATAGGATGCTCCAGCCAACGGCTGGTTCCGACGACGGAGGTCGCCTTGCCCGCAATGCCCTTTGATTTGAGGGCGGCAAGGATAGGCGAGGGGCTGGCATCGCCGCTGGCAATGATGACAGCGTCGGGAGTGTCCACGAGCGAGGCCATTTCGTCGACCGCCTTGGCGGCGCTGTCGCCGGCCGAATATGGAACGGTGACGGCGAGCGTCGCGCCATAGATGCTGAGACTGTTGGCGACCCGCTTCTCGACCGTGCTGGCATTCGAGCCACCCGCGACAAACAATACGAATTTTTTTCCGCCTTTTGCGGCGATGCCCGCGGCGCCCGCCGCCGCACTGTCCGCTTCGCTGAGGCGCACGGCATAAACACCGGCGCCGCCCGCGAAATTGTCGGCAAGCGCCAGCACGGGCGGCCGCTTCGATCCCGACAATGTGGCGATATGCTGGGCTGCCGGCAGTTCGGTCGGCCCGATGACGACTTTCGTGCCGGTCGTCAGGGCCTGCAGCGCCAATTTGCCGGCCTGTGCGTTGTCCCCGTTGGTGTCCTCCACGGTCAGCGTAAGCAACCCATTGCCGATATCGGTCATCGCGAGCTTGGCGCCATCGAGCATCTTGCGGCCATTTTGCCCCGCCGTTCCCGGGGCGGATAATGGCAGCAGCATGGTAATTTTCGTCGAACCGGTACCCAGCGACTGCGTTGCCTGGGCCGGGCCGGCGCCCTCGGCGCCATCCTGCCCGGCAGGCGCGGCAATCGCCGCCGGATCGAGCGCTTCGGTAACGCCCTCCTTCGACTGGCAGCCCGACAATACCGCGGCGAGCGCCAAGGCGGTTGCCCAAATCTTCAGCCCACGGACCCGTCGGCCAGCTTCCATGATTGTCCCACCCTGTTCACCGCCGGTTTATTATTCCCGGTCTGGTCTCCGACGCATGTTACGGCGAACTGGTCGTGCCGTCCTGTTTTTCTTCAGCCGCCGAAGAGCCGAGCCCTCAGCGCCCCGATCTGTCGCGCTTGCCCTGAGAAGGTATCGCGGTCCGACGAAAACGCGGAAACGCCGAACGTCGCCATCGGCAACGGCGCGGTCGGCTGATAGCTCGCGAACGCCTTGAATGTCTGTCGCATGCCACACTGCGGTTGCGTCACAATGGATCGGCTGCGCCGAGCCGGACGACGTTGTGCCATGGGAGGCTGCTCCAGCCGGTCGGCGCAAGCCAGCGTGACGACTTGGCCAATGCCGGCCACGGCGATCGCCTTCAGGAGTTGATCCGTCCGCTGCCATGGTGGCCAACAGGCGCAGGTTGCCTATCCGGTCAGTGCATGTACTCAACCATGCGATCGTGGAGACACTCGCATTTGTTGAGCGTGTCCTCGTCCTTGTAGTTCGTCTTGAGATAGCCGTAAGCCATGCCGCAGGCGACCTTGGCTTCCGAGGCCCAGACGAAAACCGGCCGGGACGAATTGATCCACTCCGAGCTGTTGGCGACGGCGACCGACTCGTCCATCAGCTTCACCACCTGATCCCTGAGATCGACGATGTTGTCGTTCAGCACCAGGTTGGAGGTGCCGACGACACCGCAATAATCGCCCGTGGGTCCTTCGATGATGTCGGCGGCATTGAGGCCCGTCGACAAGATCGACAGCAGCCCGGCCCCGAAAGCCACCCGCAAGATTCTGTTCATGTTGCTCACCCCGTTCCTTTCGCCCCTTAGGCTACGTCCTGCTTGGTACCATGGCTGTCGTCATAGAGTATTTTGACCGCTTCGGCGGCACTGTGGAACGTATAGTTCTCCAGCACCGCCACCGTGTGATAGTTGTCGCCGCCGCCATTGGTGTCGACCTTGACCTCGGCGTTCGCCGCATTGGCGGAGGACTGCGCGATCTCCACGAAGCCGCCGGCTTCGAGATCGGTGACGCCGGCCAGGCCCTTCAGCAATGCCGTAAGATCGATCTGGTCGCCCTTGGCCCCGTCATGGAAGTCGGCGATCAGGTCGGTCACCTCGAGAGAGCCGATGGCGAAGGTCTTCGTGCCGTCGGAGGCGACGGTCGGCTGTGCGGGGGCACCGAGCGAGGTGTCGAGTTCGACCTCGACATAGTTGCCGGTGGTGCCGTCGGCCATCTGGAACGTGCCGTTGCCTGTCACGGTCTGCCCGTCGATTTCGCCCACGGCGGGGCTGGCCGCCGTGCTGATCGAGACGATACCGTTATCCGCGAGGTGCGACAATTCCCCGGCATCGCTGGCGCCGTTGGTATTGGCGTCCTTCCAGATCAGCAGGCTGTCGAAGGCGGCGTCATTGTGATCGATGACGCCGTCATGATTGCCATCGAGCGAGGCGAGTGCCGCCGCCCCGCTGGCGAACTTGCCGCCGCCGAAGCTCGGCGTGAACAGTTCCGTGCCGTCGTCGATCTTGCCGTCATGGTTGAGATCGACCGCCAGCATGCCGTCATTCGAGGTGTTCCAGGCGACCTGATCCTTCGCCCCATCGCCATTGATGTCGAACTGGACGCCATGATTGACATCGGAGAAGGCAAAGCTGTCATGGTTCAGGTCGAGGATGATCGGATCGACCGACCCTCCGATCAGGGTGTTCAGGTTCGATATGGTGATGCCCTGAAGATCGACGAGAGTTCCCACGCCCGCATCCGCACCAGCCTGGGTGTAGACAAATGTATGGCTAACCGCCGCGATGGTTGCGGTGAAGGCGAGTGTCGCCCCGGCGTTCCCGATATCCGTCAGCGTCAGATACTGGACAGCCGCCGCCAAACTTGCGGTCGAGTTGACCGTCAACGGGTTTGCAAAGGTGTCCGTCCCGAAGAACGTGGCAATGCCGTTCGTGACCGAATGGGACTGAACCGTGTCGCCGCCAATCGTCAACGTCGAATTCCCGCCATCGACATTGCCGCCGGTCGCAGCCATCAGCGCCCCCGGCAGGGTCAGCTTGTCGGTGCCGGCGACGAAATCCATGATGATGTCATAGCCGGAGATCGTGCCGGCATCGCCTGAGCCGCCTATAGTCGGAGACGAATCCCCGATTCCAATTGTGAAGGTGTCAGCGCCAGCGCCGCCTGTCATCGTGTCGGCGCCGGCGCCGCCGACTAGGGTGTCATTGCCGCCGCTACCATACAACTGGTCCGCGCCCGAGCCGCCATTCAACTGGTCTGCGCCCGAACCGCCATGGAGAATGTCGTCTCCGCGCCCTCCGGCCAAAAGGCTTGAGTGACCATCAAGGCCGGTAAGCGTATCATTGCCATCGAAGCCGAAGAGATTATGGACGATAGTGGTCGCGACAAGGGCATCTCCACCGCTCGTTCCTTCCAATGTCGCTGGATCCGGTGACAGACTTGCGTTGACGGTGCCGGCAATCGAATCGCCGTCGCCATCGGTGCCGAGAACAGGAATGGCAACGTTGAACGGGGAGGCTTCGTTGGTTGTCGTGAACTGAGCCGGACCAAGTTTGAAATTATCGCTTTGGGATGTCGCAGGATTGTCCACTCCTGTGAATTCGATAGCGCTGAATGCATCGGTCGTAGCGACAACCTTGATGATATCTCCTTCTTCTAATCCGGTAACCCTCGCAATCCCCCCAACATACGTGACAGTGGGCGTAAGTGAGCCGCCGGCATTGGTAACAAAAACCAGGATACCTGCGGCTGTCGTGTCACCTCCATCACCAACAAAATTGGCATCACCGTCCGCGTTTACCGCGCGGATGGTCATGATCGGCTCCTTGTTGGTCTTTGTTATGCTCGTAGTGAAGCTTGAGACTTCATAGTAGGTATCAAATGTCTTTGTAGTGCCGCTGGTCGACGCATTGGTTACAAAGTCGAATCGGACGGTTTCTCCTCCGGCGATACTCTGGCCGCCGCCTACGCCAAAGTTGTTTGTAGAAGTGTTTACCGTATTGGCGCCGTTCGCAGTCACGAGGAGATCTTGGGCGCCAGGGAAGTTGAATGCGATTACCTGATCGTTGCCCCCTGATGGAGCAACGTTCGCTGTGTTCAGAGGATTTCCGGCGTAGAGCGTTCCTGCCGGGGTGAACGACCACGTGCCGTTAAGTGGGTCTAACGTTGCTGTGAACGCCAGATCGTTCCCATTGGCGACTGATGTCCGTCCTTCAATCGTATGCGGGTCCACGACGTGGTAAAATACCTGCTCTCCATTGAAGAATATGCTCTGGCCTGCCAGGTCGGTCACGGGTGACGTCTCAAGCACCTTGAAGACTACATCTCCGACGCCATCGGCTCCCACCCTGTCAGCATAATTCAAATTGCCAACAACTGGGGACACATGCGCCACATCTTCGGCGAAGATCGTGTCCGGAACGAACGGCAGCGGAGCGTCGTCCACCACCGTCAAGTTGACCATGCCGGAAACATGATCACCGCTGGTATCGATTGCCACCACCTCAAGCCCGTTGATCGTGATGTCGCCGGAGCCCGCAGCGTGCTGAAGCTGGTCGGTCAGTGTTGCGGTCACCACCGGCGTGAGGGAGCTGTTGGCGCCCGCACTTGTATTGGAGAGCGCCAGATAGACTGCCGGACCGAGACCAGTGACACCGTGCATCAGCGTGCCGACAAGTTCGTCGCCAACTTTTGCCCAGCTGATCGAGTAACCGGAAGCCAGGCCGGAAACCGTCGGCGCAGCCCAGCTTGGACCGACCGGGTCGGCGAAGGCGACCATGATCGATTCGCCTGATGTGGTGAAGGTGATGCCGGTGTTTGCCTGAGCGGTTTCGCCGCGGCTGCCGGGATTCGTGCCGGTCACGGCACTGGCGTGGAGGTCGGCGGGCGCTGTGCCGTCCAGCGTGGTGTCGAGCGCGGCCTCGCTCAATGTCAGCGACACAGTGCCGCCGCCCGACGGAACCGTGTTGGTCTGCACGTTGAGCGTTACCGTTGCGGTCGACGTGTCGCCATCGCCGTCCTTGATCGTGTAGGTGAAGGAGTCTGTTCCGACATAGACGCCCGTCGGGGTATAGGTGAAGGTTCCATCGTTGTTATAGGCGACCGTGCCGTGTGCACCATTTGTGGTGGTGATTTGGCCTTGGATAGCGATGCCATCAGCACCGAACGCATCATTGCTCAGCAGGCCGGTCAGGATCGTGGCGCCGGTCACGGTCGAAGCCCAGGTGTCCGCATTGGCTACCGGCGTATCGTCGTCGATGGCGACGGTGAAGCTGGTGGTTCCGGTGCTGTTGTCGGCGTCGGTCACCGTGGCAGTGACGATGAAGCCGAGATTGTCCTCGAAGGCGGTTTCCGTCGCGCCGGTGGAGACATCGTCATGAACCGGATGCGAGACCGGCTGGTTGAGGGCCACGGTATAGTCCGCGCCGGTTGCCGTGATGTTGCTCAGCGTGATGGTGAACACCACGTCCGCGGCGCTGCTGCCGTAGCCGGTCAGCGTGTGGCTGGCGGCGTCCCAGCTGGTCGAGACCGATGTCCCGTCGAGCTTGGTCAATCCGGTGCTGGCGACCGACAGCGCCACCGAGCTCAAGGCATCGGCGCCCAGCGTGTAGGAGATGTGGCCGCCCGTCACCGGCGCATCGTCGCCCGGACCTCCCGCGTTGCCGCCGGCCCCGACGATGTCGTCCTCGTCGACGGTCAGGTTCTGCGAGGCCGCCACATTGGTGATGCCGCTGTCGGAGACCCCGAACGTCACCTGCCTCGTGACGGTGTCGCCGTCCTTGTCGCTCACCGTGTAGCTGAACGTCTCGGTCACCGTCGTGACGCTCGTCAGGTGCGCCGGTGCGGTGTAGATCAGGTGGCCGGCGCCGTCGATCGACAGCGTTCCGCCGGTCGTGCCCTGGTTGGCGAAGACCAGGCCTTGCAGCGTGCCCTGCAGGCCGTCGGCGCCCGCGCCGATGCCCAGCAGCGTCACCGCGTCGCCAATGTCGTGCGCTGCGCTGCCCTCGACGAAGGTCTCTCCCGTATAGTTCTGCGCCACCGGCGTGTCGTCGTCGACGTTGATCGTCAGCGAACCGGGTACCGTGTCGCCGTCATGGTCGGTGGTCGTGTAGCCGACCGTGAATGCCACATCGTTCTCGTTGCCGCCCGTCGGATGGTCGATCGGATGCAGCTGGGTCACCGTGTAGGCGCCAGCCGTCGTGTCCGACAGCGATACCGACACCACCGCCACCGCGGCGCCGTTCTGGATCTGGCTGATCGTCAGCAGCGTCCCGGCATTGTTGAGCGTCTGGATGAAGTCGCCATTCACTGCCGACGAGGTCGGCAGGCCGGCGCCCGACAGCAGCGTCGAGCCGGCGCCGTCGGCGCCATAAGTGTGCGCCAGCGTTCCCATCACGTTGGCAGTGTCGGGATCGACATCGCCAGTGCCGCCGGCAATGCCGCCAAGCGCGTCGTCGTCAAGCTGAACCTGTGCGTTCATCGACGCCGTCGGCACGTCGTCCGCGACATTGACCGTAAAGCTCTGGGTGACGGAGTCGCCGTCGCCGTCGACGGCCTTGATGGTGAAGCCGAGCGGCAGCGAGGCGTCGCTGCCGCCGGTGTGGTCGTGGTCAAGCGGCTGCCAGAGGGTGAAGACAAAGGTCGGCGTGCCCACGCCGTTCAGGGTCACCATGAAGACGGGATTGGATACGGTGTCGCCTTGCTTGAAGGCGACGAGTTCCTCATCGACGCCGTTGGCGGCAAGACGGACTGCGTAGTCCAGCGAAACGCCGCCCGAGGTCAGCTCTTCGGGCGCCATGAGAGTGTTGCCGGGACCGCGCGCGAATTCGAGATGGCTCGATCCCTTGTCGTCCGCATTCCAGTCGATGTTGAGATCGCCGGATGTCGGCTGTACCAGGGGCAGCAGGCTCTCCGACACATTGCCCGTACCCGCAGGGCTGGTGACGACCGGAATGTCGTCGGTGACATGCACGATGAAGGCGGACGACGTGCTGTCGCCATCCGAATCCGTCGCGTTGAAGCCGAAGGACAGGGCCTTGCCATTGTGGTCGGCTCCAGCCGGATGGTCGATATTGTCTTGCAGGTTGAACGAATAGTTGCCGTTCGTCTGATCGTTGATCGACACGGTGAAGATGGTGCGGATGACCGAGTTGTGCGTGGCGGTCGCCGTCAGCACGGTGTCGTTGCTGGACAGAGTGTAGGTGATGGCATCGCCATTGGACGTCAGGCCAGCCTGGACGCCCGTCAGCAACGGGCTGAAGGCGACTGAGCGGTCATGCGTGCCGGTATCGGGATTGGCGTTGTCGGCTCCCCAGGAGATGCCCAGCGAGCCGGTCGCGGAGGCGGGGGTGAATGTATTTGAGAAGCTCGCCGCGGTGCTTTCCGCAACGGTGGCCCCCGGCGCTACGATCGTCGGCGTGTCGTCGTTGACATTGATGGTGAACGAACCTGTCGCGGTGTCACCGTCGAAATCCGTCGCCTGGTAGCCGATGGTGAACTGGAGATTGTCTTCGGTGCCCGCGGCCGGATGGTCGATCGCATGCAACTGCGTCACCTTGTAGGAGCCCGTTGCCGCATTGATCAGATCGATCTCCAGCACGTCGACGCCGTGCTGCTGGATGAACACGCTGGTCGCCGATACCGTGCCCAGCGTGAACTCGCCCGCCGCCGGCAAGGTGATGCTGGCGGGCAGGAACGCCGTGATGCCAGCGCCGTCCGCGCCGAAATTGACGTTGAGGTTGGCAACGACCGCGATCGGGCCGCTGGTCGCCGGATCGAAATCGGCCGGCCCGCCAAGGTTGCCGCCGGCAAAACCATCCTCGTCGAGCTGGACCGCGGAGGTTCCGACGACCGGAACATCGTTCTCGACCACGACCTGGATGGCGTGGTTGCCAAGCGGGGCGACATCGCCATCGAAATCCCGTGCGCTGAAGGCGTCGGTCAGGTCGAGCGTCAACGTCTTGTCGTCGCCAGCCCCCGACGCACCGAAAATATTATGGTCGAGATGGTCCTGGAGATCGAACTTGAAACTGCCGCCGCCATTGTCGGTGAGCGTAAAGACCACGCGGTCGACGCCGGCCGTGTAAACGGAATCATGGGCGCCGCCGTCGACATATCCGACGACGCTGCCGGCAGGGCCTGCCCCAAGCCGTACATTCTCGCCATGCGACGTGACGACCTCGCCGTTCACGGTAAACACGTCGCCCGTCGGGGAGGCGTTCAGGACGAAGACCGCCGGATCGTCGGCGCCTGGCTTGACCAGCAGCTGCAGCTGCGCGCTGGTGAAGGTCGCCTCGTCGGAGTGGGTGGACATCGTGTCCGTTGGCCCGTTGGTGATGCCGGTCGACAAGTCGCCGTCACCGACGGCCATGTTAAGGTTGTCCTCTCGGACCATGATCGAAGCCGTCGCCGTCGTCGCGAGCGGCGTGTCGTTCTGCACCACGACATTCAACGTGCCGGTGAGGTTGACGCTGTCGCCATCGAAGTCGGTCGCCTTGAACAGCGAGCCGATGTCGATTGCCAGCGTCCCGGCCTCGCCGGAACCCAGCGCGTGGTCGACCTGGTCGAGCAGCGTGAAGGTGAACGTGCCGTCATCGTTGTCTTTGATCGTGAACACCGTGCGGCCATCGTCCGACACGCCCGAGACGGCATCGACGCCCACCTCGAAATGAACCGCCGAGCCTCCGGACGACACGCCCACCGATGTCTTGTTCGTGGCAACGTTGAAGGAGAAAGTCGCGTCATCGTCGGCGCCGATCGACACCAGGGATGCGAATGCCGATGCCCCGAACGTGATCGAACTCGGCTGGCTGCCACCGTCGGGATTGCCAGTGGACAGCCCCGTCGTCAGGGAGTCTTCATAAATGGTCGGAAGGGTGGCGCTGCCGTTCAGCGCCACCGGAATGTCGTCCTCGATGCCGATGGTGAAGACGCCGCCGCTGGTGGTCGTGGTCGATGTATAGAGGAAATCGTCGGCACGGATCTTGTCGCCGCTGTCGAGATCGAAGCGGATCACCAGATGGTCGAACGTGCCCGCCGGGTCGATCGTGACGACTGAGCCGTTGGCCGGCACAGTCATCGTTCCTATCTGGAAACCGGAGCTGCCGGAAACCGGCACGCCGGCGCCATTGTAGGCTTCCCAGGAAATTGTGCCCGAACCGTTGCCGTTGATGGTGAAGCTCACCGCGTCGGTGCCGGGCCGCGAGAAGATGAAGCCCTCATTGTCATGGATATGATTGTCGCCGATGCCGACGCCCTGATCCGAAACGTTGAAGGAATCGCTCCCGGCGCCATTGTTGAAATCGTGAGCCAAGGCTCCATTGAACGTTAGTCCGTCGAACGTAACGCCGCCCACGGTATAGGTGCCATAATGGCCGGAATGCAGGCTCATGCCTGTTGTGGCTGTCGTGGTCGTCGTCTCGCCGGTGATCGCGATCGTGTCGCCGTCGGCGTCGGTGAACTGGAGCGCATGTGTGAAGTCGAGCACCAGCTTCTGGTTGTCATCGTTGGCGGGGGAGTTCGGCAGGTGGTCGATCTGGTCCAGCAAGGTGAAGGTGTAGGTGCCGTTCGGCTGGACATCGAGGGTGAAGACTTTGCGGTCGCCCGCATCGAGGCCGGGTGTTCCGCTCTCGACATAGCCGGTCAGCACCGTGCCGTCGACGTGGTAGACGATCGCCTCGCCCTTCGATGTCGCCGCCGGCAAGCCAGCGGGGTTCTGGATCAGCGAGAAGGAACCGGGTTCGTCCGCCCCGGCGGAGACCAGCGAGCTCAGCGAACCGGTCGCGACCGTGCCGAGGCCATCTCCGTCGGGATTGCCGACGGAATGACCATTCGAGTTCGCCAGCAAAAGCGCGTCCTCGCCGACATTGCCGGAGACGGTGGCGCTGGTCTGCACCGGAATGTCGTCGAGGACCTGGATCAGGAAGGTCCCGGCGCCAAGGGAGATGGAGTCGCCGTCACCGTCGGTCGCGACGATATACGAGGAAAGATCGATCGGGCTCGTCAGCTGGTTTTCGCCATTGTCTCCGGCCTGGCCGTCCAGCGCCGGATGATCGATCTGATCCTTGAGCGTGAAGACGTAGGAGCCGTTGGCCCCCACGGTCAGCTGGAAGATCTCGCGGTCGCCGGTCGAGAAGCCGGCGCCGTTTCCTGCCTCGGCATAACCATGCAAGGTGCTCCCATCGGATACGATGAGCACATGCGCGCCCTGCGACGTAAGGCCGGAATCCGCCGGCACGGCCGTCGAGGCAAGATGAAACGCCTGGGCGCCCGGGCCGTCGGCGCCGAAGTCGACGAGCGCGGTCAGCGCGCCGGCAGCGCCCGTGACGGTCGCGGAAAGGCCGATCGCTCCCGTCTCACCCGGCCTGCCGGCATCTGGGTTGTGCCCGGCAAGCCCGTCTTCGTCGACATTCGCCGTGATCGAGGCGGTTCCGACCGCCTTCGGCCCGTCATCCTCGAAGACGACGGTCTGAGAGATGTCGGCGCTTTGTGTGACGTGGTCGCCGTCGCCATCGGTCGCCGTGACGGTGACCGAGACCGAGCCGGCGCCGAGCGCGATGCCCTCGTCGTTGCTGCTGGTGTCGGGATGCTGGAGCGAGACGTATTGCGCAACCGCGACCTGGCCGGTGGCGGCATCGACATGCAGCGCGAAGGCGACCTTGTCGGTGGCGGTAACGCCGTTGTTGTTGGCGTCATAGACGCCGATGATGTGGCCGTTGCCGTCGTTGAACAGCGAGATTGCGTGGCCATCGGTGGTCTTCAGGCCGGAATCCACGCCCGTATTGCTGGCAAGGGTGAGCGCATAGACGAGCGAAGCTTTCGCTGCCGGTCCGTCGGCGCCGAACAGCGCCGTGGTGTTCACGACGCCGCCGCTGCCTTGCGCATATTGGTGCAGCGGCATGTCGGGATCGGTCCCGGCATTGACGCCGGCAAACAGGGCCGCCACGGCAGGATCGGTGGTGTCGTCGGAATCGGCATCGACACCTGCGGTCTCGTCGATAACGATGATGTCGCCGACCTTGATGTTGGCAAGGAAGGTGCCGGTGTTGTCGCCTGCTTCGCCGATTTCACGGAACGTCAGTGAGTTGTCGCCGGCCGTCGCCGTGACGTCGATGGCGATGGTCTGCATGACGCCCGACGTGGGATCGTAGGTTCCGACCGAGACGCCGTTCCACAGCACTTCGAGCTTGGCGCTGTGTAGGAGGCTGGTGTCGTTGGCGGCGCCGATCTCGAAGGAGATGCGGTATTCGCCGGCGCTGAGGCCATGCAGCGTCTGCGAGATCTGGATGTTGCCGGGGCTGGCCTCGAGGTCGACCATAACGCTGTTGGTCGGGCTGTCTGCACCGCGATAGCCGTCACCGACCTTCTGCAATTCGATGCTGCTGGCGCCCTCGTAAGGCGAGGCCGTGACGGTCCAGGCGCCGGCGGGACCGGTCGTGGTGCCGCTGCCCGCACCCCAGGCGTCGCCATTGGGGACGAAGCCGTCCAGGAACAGGCCGTTCAAGGCACCGTTCGGCTGCGAGATGGTCAGGCTCGGACCATCGTCGTCGAAGCTGATCTGGCCCGAGACATCGGCGCTGGCACTGGCGGTGTCGCCGTCGCCATCCGTGACGGTCACGCTCACTGCGACCGAATGCAGGTCCAGCACCACCGTGTCGTCCGGATTGGAGGCGTCCGAATGATGAAGCGACAGATATTGCTCGACGGTCACCTTGCCGGTGGCCGGATCGATCGACAGCGCGAACGCCGCATCGCCATTGAACGTTCCGCCCTGCACGACGCCGACCACGACGCCGTTGGCCAGCGTCTGCAAGGTGATCAGCGAGCCGTCGGTGACGGCAAGGCCGGAGACCGCATTGGTGACGCTTAGCGCATAGACGGTGCTGCCCGAAACGGCCGGACCGTCGGCGCCGAACAGCGCCGTGATGTTGACGAAGGCACTGTCGCTGGTGCCGTGCGCGATCGCGCCGGTGCCGCCGACATCGGGATCCTCGCCCTTGGTGACCGTACCAGCGTCGATCCCAGCCGGGGTGCTCGCGGTCGCCGTCTCGTCAAGCGCTACCGTAACGCCGCTGGCGGCGACAGCCGTCACCTTCGGCCCGTCGTCCTCGAAGATGATCTTGGCGCCGATGGCGAGCGACTGGCTGACTGTGTCGCCGTCGAAGTCGGTGACCGTGACCACCGCATTGATCTTGCCGGACAGGTTGACCGGCTCATTATAAGAATCGCCCGAACCGTTGCCGGCCAGCGGATGCTGCAGCGACAGATACTGTGCCGTCGAGATATGGCCGGTCTGGTCGACCGAGACCGCGAAGGCAATGGCGCCGCCGGGATTGGCCGTACCGTTCGCGTTGTCGACGCGGCCGACGATCAGATTGCCTTGCTTGAACAGCGAGATCTCGTGCCCGTCGGTCGTCTTCAGGCCCGAATCGGTGCCTGGCTCTGCAACCGCAAGGCTGAGCACGGCCGCGCGCGGCTCGTCCGTGCCGGGCAGCGAGCCGAACAGCACCACCGCATGGTTGCCATGCGCATAGCCCAGGCTTGCCGGGCCCAGTCCAAGCGAATCGAACTGATGTGCGACCGAGGCGCTGCTGGTGTCGTCGTTCTGGTTGCCCGCCGTCTCGTCATGCACGACCGACACGCCGGTCGCGGTGATGAACACCTGCGGCACGTCGTCGACCACGGTGACCGTCGCCTTGCCGGTCAGCGTCACCGTATCGCCGTCGCCGTCCTTGGCCTGGAACACCGAGCCGAGGTCGATGCCGGCCACGCTGCCGCCGCCCAGATGCGTCTGCAGCGCGGTGTTCTGGTCCGATGTTCCGGCCGGCGGCGCGACATGGTCGAGCTGGTCGAACTGGCGCACCACGAAGGCGCCGCTCGAGGCATTCAGCGTCACCGTCATCACGGTGCGGTCGCTAAGCCCGTTGTAAGCGCCGTTGTGGTTGCTGTCGACAAAGCCGACCAGCGTGTTGCCCTGGACCGCCCAGCTCAGCTCGACGCCCTTCGACGACAGCCCGATGGCCGTCAGGTCTGCGGCCGCCGTGCCGGTGAAGCCGAAACCGCCGCCGGCGGCCGGGCCGTCGGCGCCGAAGTCGACAAGCCCGTTCAGCGAGCCGGATGCGATCGCCGCACCCAGCGGGAACTCCGTGCCCGAACCGTCGCCGGACCCGTCATAGGGCGAGGTTCCCTGCGACAGCAGGCTGGCAATGTCGTCCTCGTCGATCGTCACCGGCGCGGCATGGCCGCTCAGGACCTTCGGCCCGTCGTCGTCGAAGACGATCTTGGCGCCGATGGCGAGCGACTGGCTGACTGTGTCGCCGTCGAAGTCGGTGACGGTGACCACCGCATTGATCTTGCCCGACAGGTTGACCGGCTCGTCATAGGAGCCGCCCGAACCGTTGCCGGCCAGCGGATGCTGCAGCGACAGATACTGTGCCGTCGAGATATGGCCGGTCTGGTCGACCGAGACCGCGAAGGCAATGGCGCCGCCGGGATTGGCCGTACCGTTCGCGTTGTCGACGCGGCCGACGATCAGATTGCCTTCCTTGAACAGCGAGATCTCGTGCCCGTCGGTCGTCTTCAGGCCCGAATCGGTGCCCGGCTCTGCAACCGAAAGGCTGAGCACGGCCGCGCGCGGCTCGTCCGTGCCGGGCAGCGAGCCGAACAGCACCACCGGCAGGTTGCCATGCGCATAGCCCAGGCTTGCCGTGCCCAGTCCAAGCGAATCGAACTGGTGCGCGACCGAGGCGCTGCTGGTGTCGTCGTTCTGGTTGCCCGCCGTCTCGTCATGCACGACCGACACGCCGGTCGCGGTGATGAACACCTGCGGCACGTCGTCGACCACGGTGACCGTCGCCTTGCCGGTCAGCGTCACCGTATCGCCGTCGCCGTCCTTGGCCTGGAACACCGAGCCGAGGTCGATGCCGGCCACGCTGCCGCCGCCCAGATGCGTCTGCAGCGCGGTGTTCTGGTCCGATGTTCCGGCCGGCGGCGCGACATGGTCGAGCTGGTCGAACTGGCGTACCACAAAGGCGCCGCTCGAGGCGTTCAGCGTCACCGTCATCACGGTGCGGTCGCCAAACGGGTTGTAAGCGCCGTTGTGGTTGCTGTCGGCAAAGCCGACCAGCGTGTTGCCCTGGACCATCCAGCTCAGCTCGGCGCCCTTCGACGACAGCCCGATCGCCGTCAGGTCTGCGGCCGCCGTGCCGGTGAAGCCGAAACCGCCGCCGGCGGCCGGGCCGTCGGCGCCGAAGTCGACAAGCCCGTTCAGCGAGCCGGATGCGATCGCCGCACCCAGCGGGAACTCCGTGCCCGAACCGTCGCCGGATCCGTCATAGGGCGAGGTACCCTGCGACCAGGGGCTGAATATGTCGTCCTCGTCGATCGTCACCGGTGCGGCATGGCCGCTCAGGACCTTCGGCCCGTCGTCCTCGAAGACGACAGTCTGAGAGATGTCGGCGCTTTGTGTGACGTGGTCGCCGTCGCCATCGGTCGCCGTCACGGTGACCGAGACCGAGCCGGCGCCGAGCGCGATGCCCTCGTCGTTGCTGTGGGTGTCGGGATGCTGGAGCGAGACGTATTGCGCAACCGCGACCTGGCCGGTGGCGGCATCGACATGCAGGGCGAAGGCGACCTTGTCGGTGGCGGTGATGCCGTTGTTGTTGGCGTCATAGACGCCGATGATGTGGCCGTTGCCGTCGTTGAACAGCGAGATTGCGTGGCCATCGGTGGTCTTCAGGCCGGAATCCACGCCCGTATTGCTGGCAAGGGTGAGCGCATAGACGAGCGAGGCTTTCGCTGCCGGTCCGTCGGCGCCGAACAGCGCCGTGGCGTTCACGACGCCGCCGCTGCCTTGCGCATATTGGTGCAGCGGCATGTCGGGATCGGTCCCGGCATTGACGCCGATAAACAGGTCCTTGACGGCCTGATTAGTGGTGTCGTCGGAATCGGCATCGACACCTGCGGTCTCGTCGATAACGATGATGTCGCCCACCTTGATGTTGGCAAGGAAGGTGCCGGTATTGTCGCCCTTTTCGCCGATTTCACGGAACGTCAGTGAGTTGTCGCCGGCCGTCGCCGTGACGTCGATGGCGATGGTCTGCATGACGCCCGACGTGGGATCATAGGTTCCGACCGAGACGCCGTTCCACAGCACTTCGAGCTTGGCGCTGTGTGGGAGGCTGGTGTCGTTGGCGGCGCCGATCTCGAAGGAGATGCGGTATTCGCCGGCGCTGAGCAGCATGGTCTGCGAGATCTGGATGTTGCCGGGGCTGGCCTCGAGGTCGACCATAACGCTGTTGGTCGGGCTGTCTGCACCGCGATAGCCGTCACCGACCTTCTGCAATTCGATGCTGCTGGCGCCCTCGTAAGGCGAGGCCGTGACGGTCCAGGCGCCGGCGGGACCGGTCGTGGTGCCGCTGCCCGCACCCCAGGCGTCGCCATTGGGGACGAAGCCGTCCAGGAACAGGCCGTTCAAGGCACCGTTCGGCTGCGAGATGGTCAGGCTCGGACCATCGTCGTCGAAGCTGATCTGGCCCGAGACATCGGCGCTGGCGCTGGCGGTGTCGCCGTCGCCATCCGTGACGGTCACGCTCACTGCGACCGAATGCAGGTCCAGCACCACCGTGTCGTCCGGATTGGAGGCGTCCGAATGATGAAGCGACAGATATTGCTCGACGGTCACCTTGCCGGTGGCCGGATCGATCGACAGCGCGAACGCCGCATCGCCATCGAACATGCCGCCCTGGACGACGCCGACCACGACGCCGTTGGCCAGCGTCTGCAAGGTGATCAGCGAGCCGTCGGTGACAGCAAGGCCGGAGACCGCATTGGTGACGCTTAGCGCATAGACGGTGCTGCCCGAAACGG
Organism: Mesorhizobium sp. B2-2-3; assembly: GCF_006442405.1. Lineage (NCBI taxonomy): Bacteria > Pseudomonadati > Pseudomonadota > Alphaproteobacteria > Hyphomicrobiales > Phyllobacteriaceae > Mesorhizobium > Mesorhizobium sp. B2-2-3. The sequence goes on from NZ_VFWC01000005.1 coordinate 263,826, forward strand.
CCGGACCGTCGGCGCCGAACAGCGCCGTGATGTTGACGAAGGCACTGTCGCTGGTGCCGTGCGCGATCGCGCCGGTGCCGCCGACATCGGGATCCTCGCCCTTGGTGACCGTACCAGTGTCGATCCCAGCCGGGGTGCTCGTGGTCGCCGTCTCGTCAAGCGCTACCGTAACGCCGGTGGCGGCGACAGCCGTCACCTTCGGCCCGTCGTCGTCGAAACTGATCTGGCCCGACACGTCGGCGCTGGCGCTGGCGGAGTCGCCATCGCTATCCGTGACCGTGACCTTCACGGCCAGCGAGCCGGCGGTGAGTGCAACCGTGTCGTCGGGATTACCGGTGTCGGAATGGTGGAGCGACAGATATTGCTCGACGGTCACCTTGCCGGTGGCCGGATCGATCGACAGCGCGAACGCGGCCTCGCCCTTGAACGCGCCGCCCTGCACGACTCCGACAACCACTCCGTTCGCAAGCGTCTGCAAGGTGATCGTTGAGCCGTCGGTGACGGTCAGGCCGGAAACGGCGTTCGTGACGCTCAGCTGATAGACGGTGGCGGTGCTTGCCGCCGGGCCGTCGCCGCCGAACAGCGCCGTCACATTGACCAGGGCGCCGTTGCTGGTGCCGGAGGTGATCGCCCCGGTACCGCCGATATCGGGATCATCGCCCTTGACGATGGTTCCTGTGTTGATCGCAGCCGCCATGCTCAAGGCCTGCGTTTCGTCGAGTGAGACCACGGCGCCGGCGTCGGCGACGACTGTCACCAAAGGTCCATCGTCGTGGAACTGGATCGCGCCGCCGATCTGGGCACCGCCGAATGCGCTGTCGCCATCGAAGTCGGTGACGGTCACCGAGGCTGTGATCTTGCCCGAGAGGGTCAGCACGTCGTCATGGGCAGCAGCGCTCGATCCATCGACAGTGTGCTCCAGCGGAGCGTATTGGGTGACCGTAAGCGTGCCATTGCCGTTGATGACGATGGTAAAGGCGGTGTGGGTGCCGCCGTTCTGATAAGTGCCGGTGACCGTCGTCGCATTGGTCTGCAGCAGCGTGATCGCAAAATCGCCAATGGCCGTCTTCAGGCCCGAATCGAGCGATGCGACATTGCCGGTCAGGCCCAGCGCATAGGCGATGCCGCCGCCGGCGGCGGCGCCGTCGGCACCGAAATTGGATGCAACGGAAATAATCGGGTTGGCGCTCGTCACATCGATCGGAAAGCCAGCCGGCGAACCGGCGTTGCTTTCATCGAGCACCGCGGAACTGGCTGCCGTGTTGCCCACCGTCAGGGCAGGGCTGTCGTCCTCGACGATCACGGTCATGTTGGCCGTTGCCGAGCCGCCGAACGGGTCCTGCACGGTAACCGGGACGACGATGGAGAGGTCATCCTCGAAGCCGGCCAGCGGGTGGTCGAGGGGACCGAGCAGGGCGATCTGGAAGGTTCCCGTGCTCGCATCCGTGATGGTGACGCTGATCACAACGTCCGATCCGACCCTGCCGACGAGATGCGTCGAATCGACCAGTTCCCACACGACGTCGGTGCCGTGCGAGGTAAGCGTCGTGGCAGGCACTCCGAGGCCGTAGGTCAGCGGATCGCCATTGGGATCCGTAGCGCCGAAGCTGCCGTTGATCACCGAAAGATTCGATTCGTCGAAGGGTGAGCCGGGATCGCCGTCCGGGTTTGCGCCGGAAAGCCCTTCTTCCGACACGCGGACGGTGAGATCGCCAAATTCCGGGTTCGCATTGGGAAGGAACAGTTCCCGCCTCTCGGCCTGCCCGAACTGCAGATCGGTCGGCGGCAAGAGCGCCGAAAGATCAAATCCATCGCCGATGCCGCCAGGAGGAATTTCAAAATTTCCACCGGCGCTCGAGGTCGAACCTCCAGGGCCAGCCGACATCGAACCATCGGCGCCGAAGGCGACATCCACATGGCTCGCCTCGAGCGCGGCGATCAAGGCGACGCGCGGCACCTCGACGTCGCCAAGTACGAAGGTCGGCACGTTGAGCGCGCCGTCCTTGATCACGATGACCGAGCCGTCGGCCTGTTCGAGCACGAGATTGTGGCCGTCGACCTTGATGTTGTCGATAGAGACGTTCGCCGGAAGCTTCACGACGTTGCCGGCGTCGGCGACGTATTCGTGCGGCGCGGCTGCCGCCTGGGCCTTCGCCTCCGCGGGTGCTTCCGCCGGCGCGCCACTGCCCACATCGACCGGCACTGGTTCGGCCGCTGCCGGCGCGGCCTGTTGCGTCGAAGCCGCCTGTGCGACCTGGAACTCTGCCGGCGAGGTCTGGTCGTGACGTTCACTGGCCATGGAATGCTCGTCCCACGAACCCGAAACGGCGTCCAATTCGTTATTGATGGTCATTGCTTGTACCCCTCCGGCATTTCCCCGAAAGAGACAGCGGCAGCCATTACTTTGCAACCGTCCGTCAATCTACTTTATATACCATTATATGCCTACAATGGCATTTTTTACGCGTGGTAAACTGGGAGCATATATTCTGTTATATAAGTCGATAGGTGCCAGTGCGGATGAGGCCTCGCCCCCTGTTGCATGGTAAATAGAAGTATAAATTCAAATAAAATTTTACGAAAAATAGTGGAAACAAGTTTCGTCGCCATTATCTACCTTCATTGGCAATAATTTGAGACAAGATCGGTACCGTCCACAGTCAAAAGGTGGGCGTTATGAAAAAAGAAAAAACCGCGCCGGGAACAGCCGGCCTCAAGCTACTCTTGCTGACGATCAGCCTCGCAGGCCTGCCGCAGCCATCGCTCGCGAGCGTCCATTTAGAGGGCACCGCTTCGGTCGGCGGGCTTGTTGAAGACGTGCGGATGCCGCCCAGCCTGGGCGGCGTTTCCCTGGAAAGATTCCAGCCTTGGCGACCGGCGGTAGGATACCAGCCCGACCTGGTTTCCATGAGTTACACGATCGACGATGCCCAAGCGGGCGTTGCGCCGGCGCCTGCGAATGTCGGAATTGATCCCATCAAGACGGCAACGATTATCCCCGGCGTGTTCGGCTCGGTCGCGTTGTCCATGCATAACTTTCCCGTCGCCGCGCGGTGGGCACCGGTCTACCAGGCAATTGTCGGCTGCTCGGCGGGCAGTGCCTGCGAGCAGAAGAGTGCGGCTTTTGCCAGGCTGATCTCGTCGGCACAGGGCAAAGGGTTCAGCGAGAAACTTTCATTCGTCAACAGCGGCATCAATCACCTGATCGCCTACAGGAAGGACAGCGTCATCTATGGCAAGCTCGATTACTGGGCAAAGCCCACCGAGGTGCTCGATAAGCGCGCCGGCGACTGCGAGGATTTCGTCATACTGAAGATGACGGCGCTGCTGAGGGCCGGCATCCCCGCGCAAAGCATGGCGTTGGTTGTTCTCCAGGATCGCAGGCGGGGATTCTTCCATGCGGTCCTGTCGGTAAGCACGGCAAGTGGCGTGTTCATTCTCGACAGCCTCAACAACACCGTGCTGCGCGACAGCGATCTCCCCGATTATGTGCCGCTTTATTCCTTCAGCACGGACCGAGCCTGGATCCATGGTTCGAGATCGGGCAGCGCGCAGGTCGCGGAGATCAAGGGCGGTTTTGCAGGCGTCGCGCCCGGCGAGGGATTGCAGCCCGACACGGCTTCTGGAGCGCTTGCCCGTCGGTGAGCAACCGCGGTTCGCCGGCTTTTATGGAAAACGCCGAACCGCTCTATCTCTTTGTTTTGCGCAATTCCCAACGGAAAGCGCTACACGCTTTTCCCGGGAAGCGTTTCGCACTTTTCCTGGAACTGCTGCTAGCCGCTGACGAATGCCATCAGCAGGTCCTGCCCGACCAGCGGTGCTCGCACGGCATTCAATTGGCCACGATATCGGCGTTCGCCGGCGCCGATGACGAACCCGCTGGCGACCGGAATCTCGCCATTGGCATCCAGCCGCGCGAAGATGTCCGCCACGTTGAGATCGAGCGCCAGCCTGAGATCCTGACGCCCGTCATCGCTCGGCGCCGTCGGCAATTGGCGCTTTACCAATTGTTGGAACGGAGCGTTGAAGGTCAGGATCTTTTTCGACGATGAAAGGGCGAAGGCGGGCGAGGGGCAGGCGACCAGTATCGCGGTGATCGTCCTGATCGACGCAAGCCTCTTCAACGTCAGGTTTTCTTCCGTCAAGTCACGAATGCAGGCAACCCTGATCGCCGACGTCAGATTGCCGGCCGGAGGCTGGCTCTCGGCGATCTCATCGACAAGCATGCCGATCGTGCATTTGCGGCTTTCCGCCATCTGCCTGAGCGACGTCCAGAACGTCCGCTCCAGGCGGATGCCGCGGCGGATGCCGCGGCGCGCGACAACCCGGAACTCCATACCGAGGTCTTCCGTAGCCATCGGCACGAGCAATCGCTCAAGGACAGCGGGAGGCGTGGCGCTATCGTTCACTCATCGCCTCCTCTCGTGCCTTGTTTATGGGTTTCAGCAGGTAGGTCAGGATCGTCTTGCGGCCGGTCTTGATGTCGACGGAGCAGATCATGCCCGGGATGATCGAATAGGTCTTGCCATCCCGCGTCAGCGTCGACCTGTCGGTCGCGACGCGCACCTGATAATAGGGCTCGCCTGTCTTCTGGTCGACGAGACTGTCGGCGGTGATGTTCGAGACCTTGCCTTCGATGCCGCCGAAGATCGAGAAATCATAGGCGGTGACCTTGATCAGCGCCTCCTGGTCCGGCCGGATGAAGGCAACGTCGCGGGGCGAAACCCGCGCTTCGACCAGCAAGGTCTCCGAAGTCGGAACGATGCCGGCGACCACCGCGCCGGGCTGCACGAACGCGCCAACCGTATTGATGTCAAGCGTGTTGACGATACCGTCGACTGGAGAACGGATGTCGGTGCGGGCCACCTTGTCGGTCGCGCCGCGAATGGTTTCATCGACCACCGAGAGGTCAGCCAGCGCCTGCGTGAGGTCGCTCAGCGCCTCCTGTTGCAGCTGCAGGCCGAGCTCGTCGACCTGAAGCTGGGCCTCGGTGATAGCCGATTTGGCTTTCTTGGTGGTTTCTCCAGCAAGCGTCAGCTGCCCATTGAGCTCGGTCTGCTCGCGTTCGACCCGGAGTTGCTCGGTTCGCGCCATCAGGCCTTTCTTGACCATGGCTTCGACCAGCTTTGCCTCCTGGTCGCTGACGACCAGATTCTTCGTGAGGCGATCGGAATTGGCGGTCGCCTCGTCCAATTCCTTCTCGCGCTGATCGAGGCGCGACTTGAGAACCGACAGCTTGACTTCGAAGTTGTCGCGGCGGGCGACGAGCAGCTTCTGCTCGTTGTCGCAGATTTCCGGGGCGACCTTCTGGATTTCGGCCGGACATGGAAATTCGCCTTGCAGATCGCCGCTCTGCTCGAACTTCAGCCGTGCAATGCGGGTCTGTAATGCCCGTGCCTTGGCCTGTTGCTCGCCAAGGCTAGAGGTGTTGAACGTATTGTCGAGGCGGATGATGAGGTCGTTCTTCTTCACGACCTGCCCGATCTTGACGGCAATTTCCTGGACGACGCCCGGCTCGCTGGCCTGGATGATCTGCGTTTTGGAAGCAGGTATGACCTTGCCGTCGCCGCGTGCGATTTCATCCACCTCGGCAAAGGACGCCCAAGCAACGGAAGACACGAAGAGTGCACCTATGATAAATATGGACGCCGACGCAAAGAGCGGCGGCCGGTCTTCCCTTGCAAGCATTTCCCACGGCCCCAACGCATTGAATACTTTGATAGTTTTCGTTCTTCAGGTGCTTTTTTTCTGCAGCGCCTGTATCACTTGGTCCTTTGGTCCATCGGCAACGATCCTGCCTTGCTCGATGACGATAAGCCGGTCGGCAAGTTCGAGCATGCTGAAGCGGTGCGTGGAGACGATCAGCGTGGTGTTTCGATCGAAAGCCACTTTGAGCTGCTTGATCAGTTGACGCTCGGAAGCCAGATCCATCGAGCCGGACGGCTCGTCCAGGAAGACGACTTTCGGTTTCGTCAGCAACAGCCGGGCGATCGCCATCGTCTGTCTCTGGCCGCCCGAGAGATTGGTGCCGCGCTCGCCGACATTCATGTCATAGCCGCGCGGGTGGCGGGAGACGAAATCGTCGACGCCGGCGGCCTTGGCCGCTTCGACGATCTGCTCATCGGTCGCCTCCGGACAGGCCATCAAAAGATTTTCCTTGATGGTGCCTGAAAACAGATCGTTCGCCTGCGCGACGATGCCGACGGCGGCCCGAATCTCGGAGGGGTGGTATTGACGGATGTCGATGCCGTCCAGCAGCAGTTCGCCGGAACTCGGCAAGAAAAGCCTGCCGATCAGCCGCCCCATCGTCGTCTTTCCCGATCCTATGCGGCCGATGATGCCGATCCGCTCCCCCGGCTTCACGGAGAAATTCAGGCCGGTCAGGACTTCGTTCTCGGAGCCGGGATAGGTAAAGCCGACGTTCCGGAACACCATGGCGCCGTTGCGGATGGGCCGGTTGACGAAGCCCACAGTGTCCGGACGATCCTCCGGCTGAGCCATGATCGAATTCACCATCCGCAAAGAGAGCATGGCCTGGCGCAATCTCGACAAGGTGATGGCGATCTGCCCGAGCGGGGCCACAGCCCGGCTGGCCAGCATGACGGTGCCGATGATGGCTCCGGTGGAGACATGTCCTTCGGAGAAGGCGTAGGCGCCGGCCACCACCAGCGCGACGGTGACCAGCTGCTGGATGGCCTGCGTTATATTGCCGGCGGCGGCCGAAAGCTGCTTGATCTTCTCGGAGGTGTTGGAGGCGTTTTTGGAATGCTCTCCCCATTTTCGCAACAGGTAGGCTTCGGCGCGCAGCGACTTGATCGTCTCCAGCGTGGAAATGGATTCGACCAGCAGCGCCTGGCGCTGCGAGGCCTCGTTCATGGAGGCCGCCACACGCTTGCCGATGCGCCGCTGCGTGACCAGTCCGACGATCACCGACGCGACGAAGGCCAGCGCGGGTATCATGACCAGCCAGCCGCCTATCGCATAGATGACGAGGAGAAAAACAAACACGAAAGCCGTGTCGATGAACACGCTGATGGTGTTGGACGTGAAGAATTCGCGCACGAATTCATATTGGGTTACGCGATTTGCGTATTCGCCCGTCGAGCCCGGCCGTGCCGCCAGAGACGAGTTCAGCACCTTCTCGAACAGCATGTATGAAATGCGCAGATCCGCCTTGCGCCCGGCATAGTCGATGAGCGATGCCCGGGAGGTCTTTAGCAGCAGGTCGAACAGGATGACCGCGCCGATGCCGATGGCCAGCACCCAGAGCGTCGATATCGCTTTGTTCGGCAGGATCCTGTCGTACACGTTCATGGTGAAGATCGGCGAGGCGATGGCGAGCAGATTGATGAACACCGCCGACAGGATAACTTTCGAATAGGTGCGCCAGAACGGCCCCATCGTTCCCGTCAGCCAATGTCGCCGCTCGATTTTCGGCGCCGAGCCGACGCTCATGGCCTCCGTCGCGTTGGCGTAGGTGATGGAGAAGGACGCACCGCCGCTGATATAGCTGTTGGCCAGCTCCGACCGGCTGATCGTGGTGCGCCCGTCCTCCTGGGGAGCTGTAAAATATTCCCCGGCTTCACCATCGGCCAGCAGCGCGACAGGCAGCTGGCTGACGCGAAAGACGATCGCGGGGAGGTCGATGCGCCCCCGAACAAAGTCGCGCTGGCTGAATTCGGTGATTTCAAGGCCGACGCGCTCGGCAAGATGCCGGATTGCGTCGATATCGATGCGCGTTTCGGCCAGCGGCACGCCGGCAAAGAGCACGGTTTCGGCGCTGGGGCGGCCGAGATATGCGGCGACGGCCGAAAAGCAGGCCTTGAAAGCCTCTTTCGGTGACAGGATGTTGGGTTGCTGGTTCACGATCCGCCCGCGGGGACTCTCGATCGATCCTTAGGCCCGCCTATTTTTTCCTGACCGGTGCCAGAATATCGAACGGCACGTCGTTTTTCTGTTCCGAGGGCGTGCGCGCATAGGTTTCGGTGTCGGCCGTTTCCGGCGCGGCGAACTCGGTCCGCGCGTATGCCGTAGCCTGTTTTGGCGGGTGGACGTCCATCGTTTTCAGCAACTGCCCGGTCGCCGCCAGAAGCCGATATTGCGCGAAAAGGGATGCGTAGGACGCGGTGTCGGCCAGTGTCGCGGTGTTGAATCGCGTGTTCTGCGCATCGAGCACGTCGAGCAACGAGCGCTGACCGACCTTAAACTGTTCGCGATAGGACGCGACCAGCTTTTCGTTGGAGACTGCTTGTAGCTTCAGGGTCTTGGCCAGATCGGCCTGCCGGAAGCGACGATCCCATGACGTGCGAACGGCTTCCTCGATCTCTCGGAGAACCTGGTGCATCGCGAGCCGCTGCTCGCTGGTGCGGCGGATCTGCTCCTGCTCATTGGCCTTGTCGATGCCGCCCCGATAGAGATTCCAGCGCAACACCAGACGTGCCTGCAGATCGGATGCGTCTCCATTGTCGCCGTCAATGTCGTAGCCCGCCCGGGCAGAGCCTTCGGCAATGATCGAAGGGCCGTATTTCGCGCGCGCCGCGTCCACCAGCGAGGCCGCCGCGGCAATATCGCTGTTGGCCATGTGGACGCGCGGGTTGCTCTCGCGCGCAAGGCCCAAGGCATCGTCCAGCGACCTTGGCAGCGTGCCGGACACGTCAGCCGGCCTCGCTGCATTGGTCAGCGGCTTGCCGACAGTCTTGAAAAACCGTATCCGCGCGGCCTCCAGTTCCTCCGACGCTTCCTGCATGCGGGCCTTGGCCGCGAACAGCCGCTCCTCAGCCTGTTGCCGGTCGGCTTCGTTCAACCCGCCGCCGGCAATGCCTTCCTGGATGTCGTGGAGGATTGCTTGATGGAAGCCCAGGTTTTTCTTTGCCTCGGCAACAATCGAAGCCTGGAGCATGTATTCGAGGTAGTCCTGGACAACAGAGAGGCCGATGAATTCCGACCGTTCCAGCACTCGAAACGACGCGCCATCGACGCGGGAGGCCTGGCGGTTCAATTCTGCGCGCCTTGCGCCGCTGTCATAGAGCGTCTGCGAAACGGTCAGGTCGGTTTCTGCCGGATAAAGCGCGTCGTCCTCTATCGAGAGTGCGCGCCGTGACGAATTGTCGAGACGGCGAGCGCCAGCCGACGCCTGCAGGTCGACGCTGGGCAAATAGAGGCCCTTTGCCTGACGCAATTCGAACTCGATCGCTTCGCGATTTTCTATCGCCTGGCCGATCTCCGGATTGGATTCGACCGCTACCGCCACGGCCTCCTTGAGCGTGAGGGCGTTCGCCCCCCCGCAAGTCAGCATCGTAGCCGCCATCAAAAGACCAAGGCGCTTGCCTATGGCCGACATGCCAGTTCTATTCATTTAGCCCACCCGTTTCCCCAACGCCTTCCTCAAGGCGCATAAGCGGGCCAACCCCAGGCCCACCATTGCCGAATTACCCGATATATTCAGAAAATACGTGAGCGAATATTAATTTAGGCGACTCTAAATGGGTTTTCCCAGTCATGAGCAGCGACATGTAGCAAAAATAACACATAACAGCGGGACCGATGGGGGTGGGAGAATGCCGATCGGCTGCAACGAAAAAATGCCTTGGTTGGAGCGGCTAGGGCACTTTTTGAAAAAAACCGCATAATGGTCCCGAAAGTTGCCTGGGCCGAGACGGTGGCGCTGTTGCCGAACGGGGATGCCGGACGCGGACTATAACGGATGTAGCCTCCGATAACTGCCGATAACGCGTCAATGGAGTGCTGCCCATCCAGTCACAAGAATAAGGGCAAGCGTAACCAGCGCTCCCGAAACGTACAGAACCGTCCTGACACTGCCTCCCTTTGCGGCGTTTCCGCCACGTAGGTAGATTCCCAGATGAATCAGGCGTATCGCCAGGTGCAGCCCCACAAGCGTCGCCAATGTGGTCGGTCCAACACCAACCATCATCGCCAGCACCGCGGGCACGACAAAGGGCGCCAGCGCCTCAACCGAGTTCATGTGGACGCGGTCGATCCTGTAGAGCGGGTTGTGGTCGTCCGCCGGGACTACCGGTCCTGAAAGCACCCCTGCAAATCCCTTGGACGAACCGGAATAGACTGCCAACACCACCGACAGCAAACAAAGCGTAAGCACGCCGAGGATGCTTAACCAATAGACTTCCATATTGTCTCTGCTCCTGGAATCTCAGTGGGCGATACGGTGCTTGCGAGTCATACCCCATGAACTGCAACGCGGTTGTCAGGCTGTCCGATGGTTGAACAAGTCGTGGAACCGTTGCAGGTAGAGCGGCCAGCCCTGATCGCTATCAACTGCACCCCTCACGCCTACCCAGCCTTCCCCATGGCGCTCGAAATGCCGGTGCTCGATCTCAACTCGGGTTCTGTTCTCGGTCTCGGCCGTGAACCGGACCTCCCATTCGCTCGTCTTGTTCGGGTCGGTCTCGATCTGCCACCGAGGGCTGATGTCCCAGCTCAGAACCAGCCGGCTGGGCGGATCGTAGGCCAACACACGAGCCCAGCGGCACTCGCTGCCATCCACACCTCGGTCGTAAATGTGCCCTCCGACCCGGGGTTCGAAGATCGTTTCTGCGATCGGAACGGCAAGAAGATTGTGCTCTCGAGGTTTGAATCTCCCGAAATCCTCGGTGAAAACCTTGAAGGCACGCGCAATGGATGCCTCGACAACGACGAAATGCCTTACGGGCGCGAGTGCAGGGTCCTTACTCATGCTTGGTCCTTTTTTGGATACTCGACGGCTAATTTGTAGCCCGCCAGGGTCTTGCTCCAGAACTGGTCGATTTCCGCGCGCAGGCCTGCCAGCCCATCCTGATCGATACGGTATATGCGTTCTTTGCCCGAGCGCGTGTCGGCCACAAGCCCGGCAGCCTTGAGTATCTTCAAGTGCTGAGAGACGGCCGGCCGGGTTACAGGCAGGGCACGAGCAAGTCCGCTGACCGAACAGGGCTGTTCGACCAGCAGTTCGAAGATCGTGCGCCTTGTCGGATCTCCGAGCGCTGTCCAGTAGTTCGCGTTAGTGGCCACTAACGCGAACTTAAATCGATGGCCGCGACCTGTCAATATCGGGAGGTCAACGATGCGTCGTCCAAGCCCCCGTCCGGCTCCGCGGGATTAAAGGAAACCATTCAGCGACCTGCGCCGTCTCGTGGCGTGAATCATGCGGCCGTCGCAGAGAGTGCCCGTTGCGCTTTGACGGTATCGGCATACCGAATTGCATTTTTTGAATTGGTCTTTGCCGACCTGCCTTGGCATTTATCGAGCAGTCAGTTGATGCTGGGATCGAGGATGGCCAAAGTGGCGCAAGTCTATTGCAATCGGCGTTACATGCCCGAAGACGAGGCGCGCATCGGTCTCTTCGATCGGGGGTTCCTCTTTGCAGACGCGGTCTACGAGGTGACCGCCGTGATGGGCGGCAGGCTGATAGACAATGATTTCCATCTCAATCGTCTCCAGCGGTCGCTTGCCGAGATATGTATTCCCATGCCCGTGACGCTGCCTGAGATAGAAGCCATTCAATTGGAACTGATCTCGCTCAACGGATTGGATGAAGGAACGGTCTATCTCCAGATTTCGCGCGGCGAAGCCAAGCGCAATTTCCTGTTTCCCGATGATCTTGAGCCGACCATGGTCGCCTTCACAAGCGCCCGCAAACTCGTAGGAACCAAGGCTCAGGCCGAAGGCGTCGCCGTCGACCTGGCGCCTGATCCGCGCTGGGCGCGGCGCGACATAAAGACTGTCATGCTGCTGGGGCAGGTTCTGGCAAAGCATGCTGCAAGCGAGAAAGGCTTCGATGATGTCTGGTTTGTCGAGGGTGGACAGGTGACCGAGGGCGCATCGGCGACGGCTTTCATCGTTACGCACGACGGCCGTGTCATTACTCGCGCCAATTCTCAAGCCATCCTGCCCGGCTGTACGCGGCGAGCAGTGGCGCGTCTATGTGAAGACCAGGGCATTTTGTTTGAAGAGCGTGCGTTCTCGCCAGAGGAGGCGTTTTCGGCGGCGGAAGCGTTCCTGACCTCCGCCTCCAGCCTGGTCACCCCCGTCATCCGTATTGCCGGCCACAGGATCGGAAACGGCCAACCTGGTCCATTGACACGCCGCCTGCAGGAAATTTACGTCCAGACAGCTTTTGCAGAGATGAACGGGCATGCGGCCGGAAGAGCGGCCCTTGCTTGATGAGTGGGATGTGAAAATGGGCGCGGCACGGCGTTTAGGCCTTTGCATGGGGCGGCTGCCGCCCGGCCCGAACAATGCGATCACGGACGTGCCGGGTGTCCTGGTCGGCCATAAGACGATCATCGCCGACGGACTTGCGACAGGCGTCACCGCCGTCTTGCCCCATGGCGGCGACCTGTTCAGATCCAAGGTCAGGGCGGCGGTCGATATCATCAACGGTTTCGGCAAGTCCGTCGGGCTCATGCAATTGTCCGAACTGTGCACGATCGAAACGCCGATCCTTCTGACCAACACGTTCTCGGTCGCACCATGTGCGGAGGCGCTGATCAAGCGTGCCATTGCCGCCAACCCGGAGATCGGGCGCAAGACCAGCACGGTCAACCCCGTCGTTTGCGAATGCAACGACGGCGGCATCAATGATATTCAGGCAATGGCGGTCACCCGGCATGACGCCGAAGCGGCGCTGGATGCCGCGAGCGCCGGTCCGGTCGAACAGGGCAGCATCGGCGCCGGCACCGGAATGACGTCGTTTGGCTTCAAGGCGGGTATCGGCAGCGCGTCCAGGTCTGTCGAGATCGGGTCTCGCGCCTTCACGCTTGGCGCTCTGGTGTTGTCCAACTTCGGCAGGGCAGGGGATCTTGTCCTCCCGGATGGCCGCAGAGCCGATCCCAAAGGGCTCGGCGAGCCTGAAAGCGGGTCGATCATCATCATTCTCGGCACGGATATTCCTCTTGACGACCGGCAATTGAACCGTGCCGCCAGCCGGGCCGGCGCCGGCATTGCCCGCCTCGGTTCGTATTGGGGACACGGCAGTGGCGATATCGCCATCGCCTTCACGACCGCCGATCCTCTGCCGCACGTCTCGCCTTCACCGTTCATTTCGATTTCGCGTGTCGATGACAGATACATCGACCTCGTTTTCGAAGCGGTTGTGGAAACCACGGTCGAGGCCGTTCTGAACGCCCTGTGCGCCGCGCAAGGCGTGGTTGGACGAAATAGACGCAGGATTCCGGCGTTGACCGACTGGCTGAAGGAGCCCCTTTGAGCATGAAGATTTTCATTTCGGCCGATATCGAAGGCACCGCGGGCATTCAATCCTGGGACGAGGCGGAAAGAACGCATGCCGACCACAGGGAATTCCGCGAACTGATGACCGGGGAGGTCCTGGCCGCCTGCGAAGGAGCGCGAGCCGCTGGCGCCACCGAAATCATGATCAAGGATGCGCATGACAGCGGGCGCAACCTTATTCTCGAACGCATGCCGCCTTTCGCGCGCATCGTGAGGGGCTGGTCGGGACATCCGGACGCAATGATGTTCGGGATCGATGAAAGCTTCGATGCCGCGCTTTATGCCGGCTACCATTCCAAGGCCGGCGTCGAGGACAACCCGCTTGCACACACATCGACATTGCGAATATCGCGGCTGATCCTGAATGGCGAAACAGCGTCCGAATTCACATTGAATGCGTTGTGCGCCGCGCGCTATGGCGTGCGCTCGGTATTTCTTTCCGGCGACGAAGGCATTTGCGCCGACGCCAGAGCCCTCGTCCCGGGGATAGCCACTGTCGAAACCCTCAAAGGCATCGGCGCGGCCACCATCTCCCTGGCGCCTGCGGCGGCGCGCGGCGCAATATGCGAGGGCGTTGAAAGGGCGTTGCGCGACAGGGCGCGGCAAGCTTTGCCGTCAATGCCGGAAAGGGTCGAGATCATCATCGAATTCAGCAACCCCGTCGATGCCTATCGCGCCTCCTGGTATCCCGGAGTGCGCCGGCACGGGCCACGTGCCGTCGCCTTTGCATCGAACGACTATTTCGAGGTGCTGCGCGCCTTCCGCTTCATGAAGAGCTGAAGGTCGCCGTGCCCGCGGCTGGCGCGGCGGGCTTCAACGTTTGCGCCAGCGCCTTGGATGATTGCCAAAGAGCCTCTACCATGGTGCTTCGCGTCTTCTCCGAGCTGCGATACAATCGTATCTCGAGATCGAGCGTCCATGTGCTGTCATTCGAACAGATGACAAGGGCTCCATTGGAGATGTCGTTCTCGACGAGGCTTTCTGGCAGCCAGCAGATGCCCGCGCCGGTCAGCGCAAGTTCCTTGAGTCCGGCGCTTATTGTGCTTTCATGCACTGTCTGACGCCGGAACGGCGAGTGCTTCGAGAACAGTTTTCCGAGGGCGACACCAAAGAAAGAGCTGTAACCATAGCCCAGATAGGGCAAAGCTCGCTTTGCCGTTTCCGGACTGTCCAGAATGCCCGCCGCGGGCACGGTCGACTTGTCGAAGCGCAGTTCCGGCGCCGCGACCGGGATGAGCCGATCCGATCCGATAGCCAGATGAGAAAACTTGTCGCGATCCAGGTGAAACGGCACTTCACGGTGCGCATAGGTCAGGAAGAAGTCGGTTTCGCCATCGGTCAGTGCAGCCAGATTCGCCTCGATGCCACCCCTGTCAGCCATGAAGGATGTGCCGAAGGTGCGAGTGTTCCGCTGCACCTCCCGCAGCCAAACCGGAAAGAACGTGATGGTCAATGTGTGAAGGGCCGCAAAGCGTACAAGCCCCTGTTCCGCAGGCGGGCGCAGAGACTCGCGCACCGAATAGAACATCCTGATGGCGTCTTGCGCCATCGGAAGAAAATTGCGTCCGGCCGATGTCAGTTCGGCCGGCATGGTGGCACGACTGATGAGCGGTGCTCCGAGCCACGTCTCAAGCTGCTTGATGCGCCGACTGAAGGCCGACTGGGTGACATTGCGGATTTCGGCTGCCCGCGAAAAGCTCGAGGTTTCTGCAAGCGTCACGAAATCTTCGAGCCATTTGATTTCCACGCGGCCTCTCCTCCACTGCGTTCGAGCATTGATCCAGCCGCAATGGGAGCATATTTCATTATAATTGCAATGTTATGCAAATTTTGCATGCTTGATTGCGAAAACCGAATTGGCCTTGTGATCGCCGACGCCCCAACGTCTGCAAAACGAAAAAGCTGGCAACTGGAGCCGGTGGCAGGGGAACGTGACGTCGAGCGCGGGAGAAGAATCTGACCGCACACGAAACGGAATGCCACTCAAAGTCAAATCTATGTCGGCGACGTCCGTGAACGCCGGGGAGAAGAAAAGGCAGCATGAATTCGCAGAACCAAGCCGATCTCGTTTTGCATGGCGGCAAGATTTGGACCGGTTACGGAAATCCGATCGCGGAGGCGATTGCGGTCTTGGGCAACCAAGTCGTGGCCAGTGGCTCCAACGCCGATATCAAGCCCCTGATCGGAAAGGGCACGAGGGTCGTGGATCTGGCCGGGCGCTTCGCAATGCCCGGTTTGAACGATGCGCACCTGCATCTGATCTCGACGGGGCTCCTGCGTGGCAAGGTCGATGCGACGCCCGATGCCGCGCCGACCCGCGGCGCGCTGATGGCTGCGTTGCAGGCACGGGCCGCCGAAACGCCCAAAGGCGCATGGGTGACCGCGCGCGGTTTTGACCAGACCCGATATCCGGACGCACTGATGCCGACCGTGAAGGAGCTGGACGCCGCCCTGCCGGATCATCCCGTTTCGGTCACGCGCGCCTGCGGCCATGTCACTGTCGTGAATTCGCTGGCGCTGGCGCTGGCGGGAATCGATATCGACACGCCCGATCCGGATGGTGGCGTCATTGGGCGCGAGGCCGGGCAACTGACCGGAATGCTGGCTGAGAACGCCCAGAACCTCGTCTACGACGTCCAGCCGACACCCTCTTTCGCCGAGATACTCGATGCTATCGAAGCGGGGGGCCGTGACCTCCTGCGGTTCGGCATGACGTCCTGCATGGACGCGGCCACTGGCCAGATCGACGGTATGACCGAGATCGAGGCTTATCATGAGGCCGAGCGCAGCGGCCGGCTCCCGGTACGGGTCTGGGCAACACTTCTGGGCGACCCCGGTTCGTCCATCGTCGAGCCTTGCCATGCCGCGGGTCTCGTTACCGGGGTCGGCAGCGACATGTTCCGCATAGGCGGCGTAAAGATATTCACGGACGGCTCGGCCGGCGGACGCACGGCCTGGATGCGCCAGCCATATATTGACCAGCCTGACAATTTCGGTGTCCGGATGCTGCCAGACGCTCAATTGTTCGAACTGGTCGACCGCTACACCGCAATGGGCTACACCATGGTCTGCCATGGCATTGGCGATGCCGCCATCGACCAGCTCGTGCGCGCTTATGAACGTGTGCGCGCCGCCAGGCCGGATCACAAGCACCGGCACCGGATCGAGCATTGCGGCTATGCCGATGATGCCATCAATCAGCGGATGTTGAAGGCAGGCATCCTGCCTGCGCCGCAGCAGGCCTTCATCTATGATTTCGGCGACGCCTACGTCTCTGTTCTCGGGCCGGAGCGCGGGTTGCGCTCCTATCCGATCGGAACCTGGGATCGCCTCGGCATGAAGCCGTCCACCGGCAGCGACTCGCCGGTCTGTTCGCCCAATCCCTTCCCGGACCTCTACGCCATGCTGACGCGCAAGACGCACAAGGGCACGGTAATGGACGCTTCCGAGATACTGACGCCCGAGCAGGCGTTGCGCGCCTATACCGAACATGGTGCCTACTCCCAGGGCGCGGAAATGGTGAAGGGCCGGCTGGAGCCTGGAATGCTCGCGGACATCGCCGTGTTCTCCAACGACCTCCTGACGGCCACACCGGAGACAATCCTGCGTGAAACGCGCTGTGAGATGACAATTCTGGATGGGCGCATCGTCCATGAAGGAAGTTGAGGCGGAATGCCGGCTGGGCCCGTCTCTGACAGGAAATCACCAACGAACCACAGGGAGGAATTGAGGGATGTTGAACAGACTTGGCTTGATCGCGGCGCTTGCGCTTGGAACGGCGACCGCCGCGCTGGCGCAGGACGCCACACCGAAGGATGGGGGGAAATTGGTGTTCACCGCGCCCTATGGCAACTCCATCACATCGCTGGACATCACGGCGACACCGCATACGCAAGACGAGATCGTGGCCAAAGCGATCAACCGCTCCCTCTACAAATGGAACCCGG
Source organism: Mesorhizobium sp. B2-2-3 (assembly GCF_006442405.1). Taxonomy (NCBI): domain Bacteria; kingdom Pseudomonadati; phylum Pseudomonadota; class Alphaproteobacteria; order Hyphomicrobiales; family Phyllobacteriaceae; genus Mesorhizobium; species Mesorhizobium sp. B2-2-3. The sequence continues at coordinate 281,018 of NZ_VFWC01000005.1, forward strand.
AAAGCGGCAAGCCTGAGCTCGACCTCGCCGAAACGGTAGAGAAGTCGGCGGATGGCAAGACCTATACCTACAAGCTCCGGGAAGCGACCTTTCACAATGGCGACAAGCTCGACGCCGATGACGTGATCTGGTCCTACAACCGTCTGGCCGATCCCAAGAAGGCCCTGCCGGGCGCCGAGCAGATGTTGCAGATCGCCGGCGTCGCCGAATTTCAGGCAGGCAAGGCCGATCATATTTCCGGGTTGAAGAAGATCGACGACAGGACCATCGAAATCACCTTCATCAACCTGGCCGATCCGGGCTGGAACCTGATGTCCAACTATGCGCCGATCTACTCCAAGGACTATCCGGAGGATCAGCTCGCCTCCAAGCCGAACGGCCTTGGCCCGTTCAAGCTCGCCAACTACGTCGCGGGCTCGAAGGTCGAACTGGAGAAGTTCGACGGCTACTATGAGAAGGGCAAGCCGCATCTCGACAAGCTCGACATCATGCTGATGGGCGAAGCTTCGGCTCGCGACGTCGCCTTCCGCAACGCGGAGATCGATACCAACGTTCTCGGCCCTGTGCAGTATGAGGCCTACAGCCAGGATCCGGCGCTGAAGGATCACATCCTTGAGGTGGCCGAAGTCTACACCCGCAATATCGGCTTCAATCCGAAGGTCGAGGCATTCAAGGACAAGCGCGTCCGGCAGGCGATCAATTATGCGATCAACAAGGACCTGATTGTCGAGAAGCTCTTGAAGAACAAGGCTTATCCCGCGGTCTCCTGGCTGCCGATTTCATCGCCGGCCTTCGACAAGGACGCCAAGCCCTATGCCTATGATCCGGAAAAGGCCAAGGAACTGCTGAAGGAGGCAGGGTTCGAGACCGGTCTGAAGTTCTCGGTCACCGCGACCTCGAACGAAAGCTGGGGCCTGCCGATCGTCGAGGCGATCATCCCGATGCTGGCCAAGGTGGGTGTCACCGTGACGACCGACCCGGTGGAAAGCTCGGTCCTGTCCGACAAGATCCTGTCCGACAATTTTGATGCCTTTATCTGGTCGAACTCGTCGGGCCCGGATCCGCTGAAATATCTGAACTGCTTCTATTCGAAGACATCGCAAACCGCCTGCAACTACGTCAAGTTCAACAATGCCGACTTCGACAAGCTGATCGAGCAGGCAGGCAACGAAACCGATCCGGCCAAACAGAACGATCTTCTGAGGCAAGCCAACAACCTGCTGCAGGACGAGGCTCCGGTCTGGTTCTTCAATTACAACAAGGCCGTCATGGCCTACCAGCCATGGGTCCACGGGCTGAAGCCGAACGGCGCGGAACTGGCTATCCAGGATTACGAGGACATCTGGATCGACGACAGCGCACCCGCGTCACGCAAGTAGCGCGATGGCATGGCTGGCGGGCGGGACCGGTTTGTACGGCCCCGCCCACCGCATGGCGCCCACTCCTCGCCCGCCGCATGGCGCCCAGTTGTTGAAAGGCAGGATTCGCGGATGTCGCGCTTCATCTTTCGTCGCACGCTGCAGATGATCCCGACCCTGCTGGCGGTCGTGCTGATCATTTTCGTGATATTCAGCGTCGTCCCCGGCAGCTTCATATCGAGCCTGATGTCGGAGGGGCGCAACGCCACGAATGCCGATGTGATGGCGCATCTGAACGAGCAGTTCGGGCTGGACAAGCCTCTGCCGGTCCGCCTGTGGGACTATCTGTGGGGGCTGGCGCATTTCGACCTTGGAATTTCCTACCGCACCCGCGAACCGGTGTGGAACGTGATCGAGCCGCGGCTCTGGCCTTCGATCAAACTGGCGCTGGCGGCGATGGGCTTTGCCGCGGCAGTCGGTATTCCTCTGGGATTTCTGGCCGCGCTGAAGCCCGGCAGCGTTTTGGACACCGGCACGATGATGCTGGCGGTTTCCGGCCTGTCGGTTCCCGAATTCTGGCTAGGCTTGCTGCTAATGTACGTCTTTGCGCTGCAGCTCGGTCTGCTGCCGAGCTTCGGCTACCAGCCCGGCGGCATCCGCTACATCATATTGCCTGCCATCGCGCTCGGCGTATCGCCGATGGCGCTCTTGGCGCGAACCACCCGCGCTGGCGTTCTGGACGTGATGAACGCGGATTTCGTGCGAACGGCGCGAGCCAAAGGGTTGACCGAACCGCGTCTGGTGCGCAGTCACGTCACCCGCAACGTGCTGGTGTTGATCCTGACCACGCTTGGCCTTCAGATCGGTTCGCTGATGGGGCAGGCGATCGTGATCGAGAAACTGTTTTCCTGGCCAGGGATCGGGTCGCTTCTGGTCGACAGCGTGTCGGCACGCGACATTCCCGTGGTTCAGGGTACGGTCATCGTGATCGTGTTGTGGTTCCTTGTCATCAACATGCTGGTCGATATCGCCTATGCCATGATCGACCCGCGCATCAAGGTGGCCTGATCCATGCGGTTGCGTTTCAATTTCGCCCTTGGCCTGGCGCTGGCGTTGCTCGTGGTCGCCGCAGCGGTCAGCGCCGGCTGGATTGCCCCGTACAACCCGATATTCGACGCCGACCTGATGAATTCTGAAATGCCGCCGAGCTGGGACCATCTTTTGGGCACGGACGGGCAGGGTCGCGACGTCTTTTCCCGTATCCTCTACGGCGCCAGGGTGTCGCTGACCGTCGGCCTCGTTTCGCAGTTGATCAACTCGTGCATCGGCATGGCACTTGGGGTTTCGGCCGGTTATTTCGGAGGCTGGTGGGACGACCTGGTGAACGGGCTGACCAACGTCATGCTGGCGATCCCATCCCTGGTGTTCGCGCTCGCCATCATGGCGGTGTTGGGACCCGGCTTGCCAAGCCTCCTGATCGCATTGGGCCTGACCAACTGGTCCTGGACCTGCCGCATCGCCCGCAGCTCCACCTTGTCGCTCAAGAATCAGGGCTTCGTGCAGGCCGCCAGGGCGGCCGGCTTCAGCGACGCCAATATCATGCGCACGCAGATACTGCCGAATATCGTCGGTCCGGTGCTGGTCATCGCGACGCTTGGCATCGGCGGCGCGGTTCTGGCGGAAGCTGCACTGTCTTTCCTCGGCGTCGGCATCCGGCCGCCGCAGCCGAGCTGGGGCAACATGCTGACCGATGCGCGCGAACTGATCCGCACCGCCCCCTGGGCCTCGCTGTTCCCCGGCCTCGCAATCTTCGCCACGGTCCTTGGCTTCAATCTGCTCGGTGACGGGCTGCGCGACATGCTGGATCCGCATATGAGGATCAGGCAGGCATGAGCGGCGTTCTTCCCGATCCTGTTCTGTCCATCCGCGACTTGCGCATCGGCGTCGGCAAGCGGAACGAAATCCTTCACGGCGTGTCTTTCGATATCCTGCCTGGGGAAACTTACGGACTTGTCGGCGAATCTGGTTCGGGCAAAAGCATCACCGGCCTTTCGGTGATGGGGTTGCTTAAGCGCCCGCTGGAGGTGACCGGCGGCTCGATCTTCTTCCGGAGCCAGGACGTGTTGAAGCTTGGCGGCCGTGCCAGGCGCCGTCTGCGCGGCGACCGTATGGCGATGGTGTTTCAAGAGCCCATGACGGCGCTCAATCCGCTGATGGCGATTGGCCGTCAGATCGCGGAAATGTTCGTCGTTCACAGGGGCTTCGGGTGGTCGGATGCGCGCAGGAAAGCCGTCGAGGCGCTGGAAAGCGTTCGTGTGCCGGCGCCCGAGGAACGCGCCCTGTCCTACCCTCATCAACTGTCGGGAGGGATGCGCCAGCGCGTCATGGTCGCCATTGCACTGGCCTGCCGTCCCGACCTGCTGATTGCGGACGAGCCGACCACCGCACTTGATGTGACGGTCCAGGCAGGCGTCCTGGAATTGCTTGCCGAGCTTTGCACGGCTGAAGGAACGGCCGTGCTGCTGGTCAGTCACGATTTGGGCGTGATCGCCAATATGTGCCGGCGCGTCGGGGTCATGGACCGGGGGCGGCTCGTCGAGGAGCAGGACACCAAGGCTCTGTTCGAAAATCCGCTGCATCCCTATACCCGAGGCCTGCTCGCGGCACGCCCTCGCCTGGGGTCGCGAACGCTGGTTGGACGCGCCCGCCTGACCGAACTGGACCAGGTCGTGGGCAGCGAGGAGCGTGGACGCGACGCACCGACGCTGACCACGCCGCGCGGCCTTGGTCTGGAGGCGACCGCATGAACCAGCCTCTTCTGGAAATCCGCGACCTCAACGTCCATTTCCCGCTGCCGCGTCGCTCGCTGTTGGGGCCAAAGCGGACGCTTCGTGCCGTTCAGGGCGTGAATCTGACCCTGAACGACGGAGAGTGCCTGTCCATCGTCGGTGAATCCGGCTGCGGAAAATCCACCACCGCGCTGACCGTGATGGGTCTGCAGGAGCCGACTTCGGGAAGAATCCTGTTCCAGGGCAAGCCGTTGACAGGCCCTGGCGCTCCCGCCCGCAAGGAGCGCGCGCGCATCGCTCAGATGGTGTTTCAGGACCCGTATGCGTCGCTGAATCCGCGCCAGACCATCGGCCGCATGCTGTCCTCGCAGCTTTCCCTGCATGGAATTGCCAAGGGAAGCGAGGCCAGCCACCGCGTCGCCGAGATGCTGACCCGCGTCGGCCTGACGCCCGATCACGCCGACCGTTATCCGCATGAATTCTCCGGTGGGCAGCGCCAGCGGATCGGCATCGCGCGGGCGTTGATGCTTGATCCGAAGATCCTGGTGCTGGACGAGCCGGTGTCGGCATTGGACGTGTCCATCCAGGCGCAGATCATCAACCTGCTGATGGACCTGCAGGAAACGCTGGGCTTGAGCTACATCATGATCTCCCACGATCTGAGCGTGGTCGAGCATGTCAGCGACAGGGTTGCCGTCATGTATTTCGGCCGCGTGGTGGAAGAGGGTGACTGGCATTCGATTTTTAGTCGCCCGACGCATCCCTACACGCGTCGCCTGATCGGTTCGGTTCCCGATCCCGACGCGATCCTGACCGGGGCACGCACCTTGCCGGATGCCGCCTTCGTTCCAGACGCCGCCCGCTTTTCGCCCGACATTTCGCGCCGTCCGGATCCCGACGAAGAACACGAGCCAAGCGAGCTTGTCGAGATCGGCCGCGGTCATCGCGTCCGCCTCGCGCAATAGGAATTGCCGATGACCTTCACCGTCCTTACCTGCGAATTCATGCACGAGAGCAATACGTTCTCGCGCTTCCGCACCGACTTGCCGCAGTTTCAGGTGGACACGCTTCTCCTTGGCGACGAAGCGATCCGCGCCCGCCGCAACGCCAACACCGAACTTGCTGGGTTCATGGATGTGGCGGAACCGGCGGGCTGGAACGTGATCCACGCGATTTCGGCACATGCCGTGCCCGGGGGGCGGGTGACGAAAGCCGCCTATGACCACATCGCCGGTATTATCCTGGAGGCAGCGCGTTCGAACAAGGGCCGCCTCGATGGAGTGCTTCTTGGACTTCATGGCTCGATGGTGCCGGAGTTTTGCCATGACGGTGAAGGGTATCTGCTGGGCCTTCTGCGGGCCGAACTTGGAGCGGACATTCCTGTTGCGGTAACGCTCGACCTTCATGCGATGGTGTCCGAAGACATGGTTCGGGACGCGCAGATCCTTGTTTCCTACAAGACCTATCCGCATGTGGACATGCGCAAAATCGGCGCGCATGCCGCCCGTATCCTGGATCGCGCAATGAAAGGTGAAATCGCGCCCCGGACTGTCAGGGCGCATGTGCCGATGCTGGACGAAGCGAATTCCGGCCGCACCGACATTCCCGAGACGCTGGCCCTTTATGACCGCGCCCGCGAGGCCGAGGCCGAGGGCTTGCTCGCGGTTTCCGTCAATGCAGCCTTCACGGGCGCCGACGTGTCCTGCGTCGGTCCCACCGTGCTCGCAACCTATGACAGCCGTGATCCCGGCGCCAAGCCAGCCGCCATGCGTGTGACAGAGGAACTTGCGGACAGGATCTGGCAGGGCCGGACCAAGAAGCGCAATGTTTTCATCGAGGTCGACGAGGCTGCTGCCGAGGCGCATGCCTGGCGCGGCGACAAACCGCTTGTTATCGCCGATTACGCCGACAATCCCGGCGCCGGTTCCTACGGCGACTCGACCGCGCTGTTGAAGGGCCTGCTTGATGCGGGAGTAAAGGGTGCGGTACTCGCGCCGATGATCGATCCTCAAGCGGCAAATGAATTGCACCGTCACCGGCAAGGCGAAACCGTGACGGTGACGATTGGCGGCAAGGGCGACGCCAACTTCGGCGGCGGCCCGCTGACGGTGACGGGTGTGCTGACTAGGCTTTCGGACGGCGCCTATGTCGGCGACGGACCGATTCAGGGCGGGCTCACCCATAGTTTCGGCCCCACCGCCGTAATCGACGTCGACGGGATCGAAGTCCTGGTCGTTTCAGAAGCGCAGCAGATGGTCGACCTTCAGCAATTGCGCGCTTTCGGGATAGAACCGACGGCTCGCCGCGTGTTGGTCCTGAAATCGATGCAGCATTTCCGGGCGGCATTCGAGCCGATATCGGGCAAGGTCATCGTCTGCGATGCAGGCGCGCTGGCAACGCCGCGGGCAGAGCGGCGCCCCTATATCCACGCGCCGCGCCCGCTCTGGCCGCTCGACAAGGATTTCGAGCGCTTCGTTCGTCCCTTGGTCGACACATTCTAAATTACCAAAGCGGGCCAGTGCAGACGGCCCCTTCCTGGATGCGAATGCTGACAGCGAGCGCACTCTTCGCAGGCCCTGCGTGGCGACGGCGGTGCGATCGATCATCGACCGTCAAGTCACAGACATCGCCGATACGCTTCAGCTCATCTATTCGCTCCGGCCTGCGGGCCTGCCCGGGCCGTTCTTCGAGGCTCGGAAAACGGCGGCGTCCGCGCTGCATCGTGACGCGCGCCGTCCCGGTGCCAGAAGTCGAGAACGGCTGCGGTGATAGCCTCTGGCGCGTCCTCCTGAACAAGATGCTTCGCATCCGGTACGACAATGAATGGAGCGTTTGGGATGCGCCGCGCGAGTTCTTCACCATCTTTCAACGGGATAAATTCATCCTCGGCGCCCCAAAGAATGCTCACGGGGCAGCGGATTTCACCGTAGCGGTCCTCGACCTCTTCGCTGTACTTGTCGTCCATCTGCGCCACCTGGCGCCAGAACGCCTTCTTGCCCTCCTCGCTAAGCCAAGGCTGGAGGTAAAGCCGCATCTCCTCTTCGCGCAATTTGTGCTTCGCTGCGGCACCGATATACGCGCGCAGGACGGCTTCATGGATATAGGCTGGTAGACCGGCAAAAACGTCTTGGTGCACCTTGGCCGCCTGCACCAGCGCGGATCCCTGCGGGCTGATTGCGACAGGATCGATCAGCATCAGGCTGCTGTAGTCGATGCCGTCCATGAGATGGGCGCGCAGCGCGGCAGACCCGCCAAAGTCATGCGCGACGACGTCCGGGCGCTCTATACCCCAGTGCTTTACCAGCGCCGCGAAAAGTCCATTCTGAAGACCATGCAGGACGTCGGCGTCCGGCTTGTCGGACTGCCCGAAACCCAGCAAATCATAATAGAAAACCCGACGGTGCCGCGCGAGCCACGGTGCAATTCGCCGCCACACTAGCGAGGAAAATGGCGAGCCGTGCAGGAGGATCGCAGCCTGTCCCTCGCCGAGCGTGCCCCAGGCGATCGCATGACCGCGGTAGATGAAGCGTTCAGGCAGAGTCCAGTTCGCAATCATCTCGTCCTCCGTATCCAGAGACTTGTCGAGGAATCCGACAGGAAGCGGGTCGGACCGAAACTCTCAGCCATGGTGCGATGGTGCGAATTCCGGCCCTGGACAATCTCTCGGCGACAGAAACCCAGGTGGTAGCGTCGTCAGGCCAGCCGTGCAGCAGCAAAGCCGCTGTGTCATGCTTCGCGCCTTCCTCCAGAAAGGCGATGTCGAGCATTTGTGGCCGCGGTTGACGGCATGATGAAGCGCGCGTGGGTCTGCATCCCTGCCCAACGAGGACGGCGCGATCGGGTTCCTTTGGCATGCGACCATCAGGCCGCTCTTGTCGACCTCCGTCCGAGGCAGCCCGTTCACGGAAAGCCTTCCCCTATCCGAGCCGGACTTGCTTCATGATCCTATTCCTCAGATGACCCCGCCATTCGCTCGGACGATCTGGCCGTTGATCCAGCCGCTGTCCGGTCCAACCAGCAGGGAGACGACGCGCGCGATGTCGTCGACCTCGCCCAGACGGCCGAGCGGGTTCATCTGTTTGATACGATCGAGCGTAGCCTGATCCTTGCCTTCGAGAAAAAGCTCGGTGGCCACCGGCCCCGGCGCAACCGCGTTGACCGTGATGGCGCGGGATCCCAACTCCTTCGCCAGAATGTGGGTGAGCGCTTCGACCGCGGCCTTGGTGGCCGCATAAACGCCATAGGTCGGCTGGTAGAGTCCGACGACGCTGGTCGAGAAGTTCACGATGCGGCCGCCGTCGCGCAGGCGCCTCGCCGCCTCGCGAAGGCCGTTGAACGTGCCCTTGAGATTGATCGCGATGGTCTGATCGAAGGTCGCATCATCAAATTGAGCGACCGGCGCGAGCTTCATGATGCCGGCATTGTTCACCAGCACGTCGACGCCGCCATGGGCCGCTTCGGCGGAATCGAACATCCGTCTCACGGCTTGGGGGTCGCTGACATCGGCCTGGAAGGAGGTGGCCCGACCGCCGGCCTTTTCGATCTCGTCCACCAGCTTGGCGGCCGCTTTGGCGCTGCCTGCATAGTTGACGACGACCGTGAGGCCGTCGCTCGCCAGCCGGCGGGCGATGGCCGCTCCAATGCCACGAGACGCTCCCGTGACGATCGCAACTTTGTTCGTTGAGGTGGTCATTGTCGTTGTTCCTTTGCCGTGTTGTTGCCGACATCAATCCTTCGCTCGATATTCCTGCGGGATCACGAAGACCTCGTCGGCGCGGGCGTAACCGCCGTCCTTGACCTCCTCGATCAGGACCATGGTATGCGGCCGAGCGGCCTCGGAGAAATATTCCACGAGCATCGTCGTGGTTCGATGGATGATCTCTTCTTTCTGGGCCCGGCTCAACGCCGCCTCGGGGACCTTGAAATTGACGAAGGGCATGATCTTCACTCCCGTTGGTTGATTGATCTGACGACTTGAATGGTTTGAAAGTAGCCGTTTTTAAAACCAGCACTAGAAGGCCGATTTCAACATCACCATTTCAAAAACCATAACAATCAACTACGAGATGGTCATGGATCGCATCGACGTCATGCGGCTCTTCGTCAGGATAGTCGAGCGTGGGAGCTTTGCTCAGGCCGCGCGGGACCTGCAGGTTCCGCGGCCCACCGCCACCCATGCGATTCAGCGCCTGGAAGCGGATCTCGGCGTTCGGCTCCTCGAACGGACAACCCGAAATGTGAGGCCGACGCTCGATGGCGCACTCTACCATGAACGCTGCATCCGGCTCCTTGCGGACCTGGATGAGGTGGAGAGCGTCTTCAGGAATGCTGAACCCAAGGGTCCGCTTCGTGTGGATATGCAGGGGACCATCGCGCGGTTTTTCGTCATGCCCGCCTTGCCCGAGTTCATCACGCGCTATCCCGGCATCTCGCTCAGCCTCAGCGAAGGCGACCGGATGGTCGACCTCATCACTGAAGGCGTCGATTGCGTCGTGCGAGCCGGCGAGCTGTCCGACTCGTCTCTGATCGGTCGCCGAATAACCGCATTCGAGCAACTCACCCTGGCGAGCCCAGCCTATCTTGAACGTTACGGCGTCCCTTCGACACCGGATGATCTCGGCGGCCATCACATGGTTGCCTATACCGCCTCCGCGACAGGGCAGCCGTACCCGCTGGAATTCGAGATGGACGGCGCGGCAAGGGAGGTTCCACTACCCTACGATATCGTCGTCCGGGGCGCCGAAATCTACACGGCCTCCGGCGTCGCCGGGCTCGGGTTGATACAGGTCCCGCGTTATCGCGTAGAGCATCAGATCGCCGCCGGACAGTTGGTTCCGGTACTGGAAACTTTTCCACCCCCGCCGATACCCGTATCCGTGCTCTATCCCCAGAGCCGCCATCTGTCTTCGCGGATCAGGGTGTTCATCGATTGGCTGGCGGACGTCTTTCGCGCCCCTCGCGGCGCTGCCGGGAGTTCCTCTCAGAAGGGCTCGGTCGAGATGCCAAACTGAAGCAGTTCATCCCGGAAACGCCGAACGGATACGCCACGCTTCGGCACGCCGTCTCATCGCCCGTCCCTATGCATGAATGTGAGATGCTTCTGGTGCATTCTCAGGCGAAGGCGTCTGGCGAGCAGAAGCGCCAGACCAAGCGCAAATACGATGCCGCCCGCCACCAGCGCCTGGGCCGCCAGAACCAGCACCGTCTGCTCTGTCGTCGAGCCTGCCCGCATCTGGCGCACATCGGCTGCCGTGACGCTGACTTGCGGGTTTCCGAAGCGCGCTGTCACATAGTTTGCAAGGGCCGCCACCTGGCCGTCGTCCAGCCAGCCGTCAAAGGCCGCCATCGATTTGCGGCCCGCGACGCCGCCTGCCTTGACGCCTTCAAGGATGGTCATGACGACATTCTCAGGCGAGGTTACGCCGAGAGTGCTGTTGTTGGTCAGTGATGGATAGGTGCCATCCGCCGATCCGCCTCCATTCAGGCCATGACATCCCGAGCAGAGCGACCGGTAGAGATCGTCGCCCACCGCGACCCCGCTGCCCTCCACGCTGGTCTTCGTCCCGGCATCGCGGGCGGCTGCGGGCGGATTGGTCCACGCGAAGCGCGGCCGCTTCTCGTCTCCCGATTGGGCGGGCACGGTCCTGAGATAGGCGACGATGGCATGAATGTCGTCGTCCGAAAGATATTGCAGACTGTTCATGACCGTTTCCGCCATCGGACCGCCCGCATATGCCTTTCCAGGCATGGCGCCGGTCTTGAGAAACCGAAACAGCTCCTCATCGCTCCAGCCGCCTATGCCCGCGATCTTGTCGCCGCTGATGTTGAACGCCTGCCAGATACCGGCGCTGCCGCCGGCAAGCTTGCGATCTTCATCCATGCCGAACGTCGTATTCCTTGGAGTGTGGCAGGCGCCGCAGTGGCCAAGCACCTCCACCAGGTAGGCGCCCCTGTTCCATGCGCCGGTTCGGCTTGGATCTGGTCCGAAGCCGCCGGCGTGGAGGTTGGCAAGTTTCCACAACCAGAGCGTCCAGCGCTGGTTAAATGGAAAGGGCAGTATGTTTGGCGGCGGCGGCTGAGAAATCGGCGCGGTCGTGAGCAGGTAGGCTCGGATCGCGAGCACATCCTCGCGGTTCATCCCGACGAAGCTGTCATATGGCATGGCGGGATAGAGATCGGCCCCGTCGCGTCTGACGCCTTTCTGCACGGCTCGCACGAATTCGTCGGCGGAATAGCGCCCGATGCCTGTGTCGAGGTCCGGTGTGATGTTGGTGGAATAGACATCGCCGAACGGCGTCGGCACCCGATAGCCTCCGGCGAAAGGCCGGCTCGGATTGGACGTGTGGCAGCCGACGCAATCGGCGGCTCGGGCAAGATATTCGCCTTTCTGGATCTCGTTCGCCCGCAGCGGCGTGCCAGGCGCCAGCGACGCCATGACGGCCGCGACTACACGTAGGAGAACGGCGAGGAACGGAACGCTCGCAGCAGGCCACCGCAAACACTGCCCATGGCGGATGACCGCTCGCCGGCTCCGCTGCACAGTCACAGTTCGCATCCGCTGAAGATCAATCCGGCCGCCATTTGCGCCAGCATGACGAGCGTGAACAGGGCCCCGATGCCTACCGAAGTCCTGGCCAGAAACGCGCGCGTGCGCGCCTTCAGGGGCGGGCTCGTGCCGTGCCCTGGATCATGAACGGCGCGCCATGACGACAGGACGCCCAGCGCCGCGACGGCGGCGCCTGTCAGCGAGAACAGAACAGTGGGCCGAAACCCGGCGTCGCATTGCCAATATGCGATTGAATAGTCGAGCTGCAGCGATATCGCCCACGCCGTTGGTCCGGTGGCCATGCCTGCCCAGGAAACGCCCGTGCGGATCGCCTGCATGTTACATCCTCGGAACCCAGTAGATTACGAGATAGAGCACGACCCATGAGACGACCACGAAGTCCCAGTAGAAGGCATTGTCCGACACGTCGCTGAAGTGGCGTCCGGTGTTGCCTTTCTTGGTGAACATGAGAACGGCGAGCACGATCGTGTCCCCGACATCGGTGAGGAGGTGTGTCGTGTGCAGGCCGAGCAGGAACCAGACGATCGACCCGTAGGCGTTCTGGTCCCAGGAGATCCGGAGCGCGGGAAATTCCCAGATGCGCACGATCAGGGGAAGAATTCCGGCGATCGACATGACGACGATGCCGATGCGCACCTTCACAAGGTCCTGCCGCCGCGCCCAAAGATCGATCAGGCGGTTGGGGACGGCGCTGGCAAGCAGAATGATCAATATTGCCGTGCCCGGCAGGAGGTCGGGTGCTGGCGCTCCGATCGGCCAATGCCGCGCCTGCACAGCCAGGTAGAAATAGGTGCCGATCGCCAGGGCAAAACCGGTTGCTTCAAGGGTGATGAAGGCCACCGTTCCCCACCAGATCGGGCTTGCCGATCCAAAATCATAGGTGGGCAGGTGGCTGACGTCGACGGTTGGCCAGTGTCTCATTCTTCGTCCTCCGGCTCGCCTTTCGGCCAGAACCAGCAGATAAAGCCGATCGAGACCGGTATCGCGCCCCAGACCACCGCCCATGGCGTGTATATTGAGCCCAGAAACGCGCCACCCACGGCGATGGCCGAGAGCAGCGGCCAGATCGAATTGTCGGCCGATGGCACGCGCAGTTGCGGCACCGCATCGGCGACCGTGCCGGCAAGCACTTCGCGCGCATCGACGCGCAGGCCCTCGACCACCGGGAGTATGTCGGGTTCGGCCCAGAGCGGCTCGCGATGGGTCACCACTGGCAGGCGCGAAAAATCGTAGGAAGCCGGCGGTGACGTCGTTGCCCATTCCAGTGTGCTCGCCCCCCAGGGATTGTCTCCCGCGAGGCGACCGTTGCGAAGGCTGAGCAGCATGTTCAGGACGAGAAGCGCGAAGCCGGCGAACACCACCAGCGACGAGATGCTGATGAACAGGTTCGTGCCGCCCCAGCCGCTCGCCGGCGGATAGGTGTAGACGCGCCGCGGCATGCCTTGCAAGCCAAGGATGTGCATCGGGAAGAAGGTGAGATTGAAGCCGATGAAGACAAGCCAGAAATTCCAGCGGCCGAGCCTTTCGGACAGCATGCGGCCAGTGATCTTGGGAAACCAGTAGTAGACGGCGCCGAGCAGGGGGAAGACGGCGCCGCCGACCAGCACATAGTGGAAATGCGCGACGACGAAATAAGTGTCGTGCACCTGCAGGTCGAGCGGCACCGAGGCGACCATGACTCCGGTCAGCCCGCCAATCACGAAGGTGAAAATGAAGCCGAGCACGAAAAGCAGCGGCGTGGCAAAAATCGGCCGGCCGCCCCAGATCGTCGCGATCCAGCAGAAGATCTGGATGCCGCTCGGAATGGCGATCATCATCGAGGAGGCGGTGAAGAAGCTTTCGCCGAGCTGCGGCAGGCCCGTGGCGAACATATGGTGCACCCACAGGCCGAAGGAAAGAAAGCCGATCGCGATCAGCGACAGCACGATCCCGAGATAGCCGAAGACCGGACGGCGCACGAAGCTCGGCAGGATAGCCGAGACGAAGCCGGTCGCGGGAATGAAGATGATATAGACCTCCGGGTGGCCGAAGAACCAGAACAGGTGCTGCCAGAGCAGTGCGTCGCCCCCCGCCACCGGGTCGAAGAACCTGGTGCCGACCAGCCGGTCGAGGATCAGCATGGTGCTCGACACCATCACCGCGGGCATGGCGAACAATATGATGAAAGCCATGACGAGGACTGACCAGACATAGAGCGGGATGCGATCGAGCGACATGCCAGGGGCGCGCTGCTTGAACACAGTCGCGATGATCTCGACGGCGACCGCGAGTGCGGACACTTCGGTGTAGGTCACCATCTGCGCCCAGAAATCGGGGCGCTTGCCGATCCCATATTCAGGTCCGGCGAGCGGCACGTAGGAAAACCAGCCGGCATCCGCGCCGGTGTCGAAAGCGAAGGCGATCCAGATCATCAACCCACCGGAGAGATAGACCCAGTAGCTGAAGGCGTTGAGCCGCGGGAAGGCGACGTTTCGGGTGCCGATCATCAGCGGCACCAGGTAGATGGCGAACGCTTCCATGACCGGTACGGCGAACAGGAACATCATCGTCGTGCCATGCATGGTGAAGAGCTGGTTGTAGAGATCGGGGCCGATATGGCGTGCCTCCGGCGTGGCAAGCTGGAACCGCATGGCAAGTGCCGACAGGCCTGCAAGGGCGAGGAACAGGAAGGCCGTCACCATATAGCGCCGGGCGATCAGCTTGTGGTCGACCGTGACCAGCCAACCATAGAGGCCGTTCGGCGTCCGCCAGGCATGCGCCAGATAGTCGTGCAGTCTTGCCTCGTCGAGCCCGGTGTCGCGGATGCCTTTCAGGGCCGCTTCCTGTTTTCGCCTAGCCGTCTTCCCGGCAACGCCACTCATTCAAGACTTCCAAGATAGGCGACGACCGCACGAAGATCGTCGGCGCTGAGAGCAATGCGCGGCATCTTCGCGCCGGGTTTTATGGATTGCGGATCGGCGATCCACGCGGCGAGCGCGCCGGGTGTCATGGCCAGCGTGTCGGCGGCCAATTCACGCCGGTTTGCGAGATGGGTAAGGTCGGGCCCGACCGCTCCCTTGGCCGGCGTCCCCCTTATCGTGTGGCAGAGCGCGCAACCGGTGGAAAGAAAAGCCCGCTGGCCGCGGCGTTCCTCCTCGCTGGCAGGCGCGATGGCGGCGGCGTCTTGTCTGGACCGCCATGCCTCGAACGCTTCGCGGCTTTCCGCGATGACGGTGACGGCCATGTGAGCATGCTGGTAGCCGCAGAACTCGGCGCACTGGCCGCGATAGATACCAGGCCTGTCGGCAATGAGGGTGATCTCGCTCGGCCGGCCCGGAATGAGGTCCCTTTTACCGGCGAGGCTTGGCACCCAGAAGCTGTGAATGACATCGGTCGAATCGAGTTCCACCTTTACCCGTTCGCCGACGGGAAGATGGATCTCGTTCGCCGTGACAATCATGCGCGACCGATCATCGTTGGGATAGCGTATTTCCCACCACCATTGATGCCCTGTGATGCGGATGGTGAGCCTCTCCTTTCCGCCCAGCGAGGCAATGGATTTGCCGGCGAAGAAGCTCGTTATCGTCAGCGCGGCGAGAACCAGCACGGTCGCCGCGACGGCGCTTCCGACCGCGCGGCTATACCTGTGCTCCTGATGGCTGTCGATGACCAGCGGCGGGGGTCCTGCTTGTGCCCGGCGCTGATGGAAGAGCGCCATTGCCAGGGCCAGCATGACGAGCAGCCAGGTGATGGTCGCCACCGCGCCAAAAGACCAGATGAGATCGAGAATCGCACGGGCATTCGCACCATGTGCGTGGAGTGCGGATTGCCAGCCGCTGCACCCGCTCAGGACCGGTGCCGAGACCACTGTAGACGCGAGGCCGAGCCATTTCAGGACGCCTGGAAGACGGCTGCCGGACGTGCTTCGAGCTGGACGTGCAAAGGCGGACGCAATGGGCCATTGCCGCCGTTGCCGCAGGCGGATGGACGGGCCCGTGCATCTTGCCATGTGAAATCCCCATGGATGCCAAGGCGATAACGCGAATCGCTGTAAAAGGATGCTTGGCAACGATGGCCGGCTTTTCTCCGCCATGCGATTGGCGCCGGGCCGATGCTTGCCCGCCGGGAGCGCAACCAAATGGCGGATATGTCCGTTTCTCCAGGCAAAGGCGCGGGACGCGCATCGGACGGTTCCACGCCGCGAAAGCTTAGGAACTAGCCATGAGCAACACACACAAAACGGCCGGCGGAAATCGAAGCGTCGCAGGCAAGGACGATCGCAGCCAGGACGCGACGCGCACCGACCGCCGAGGCAGGGAAGAGACGCGGCAGGAACAGGCTGCGGACAGCCATCCGGAAGAGGATCCGGCGGAGGGCTCTCGCCAAACGGTCGAGCACGAGTTGGACAGGCTGGATCGGTCGGGGCGCAGCGCCTCGCAATCCGCGGGCGAGGGCCAGGTGGAACGCGCGCGTGAGGAGCTGCGGAAGCAGATCAGCGAAGAGACGCAATTACCGGGACGAGGTTCCGCCTGACAGCGGCTGTGGATCGCCCCGCGGTTGGCTTTTTGTTTCGATTCTTCGGTGTCAGACGGCACGCAGGTCGTGTCGGGCCTGCCGCCTTCCGCTTTCCCGGATCCAGAGGGTCGCCATGAGCAGCGCCGCCCCGCCATAGATCAGGCCGGCGAGGGGAAGGTGCGGGTGAAGAGCCTCACCACACTCTTTTCGACCGTCGGCCCCAGGCATATTCCATGTCGATCTTCAAGGCGATGCGGCTCCAGCCGCATCAACGGCCAAGCCGGGCGCTGCGTTTCATTGGCGGTTGGCTTCCACAGGAACAAAAAGCTTGACCGGAGGTTCGAACCTCAATCTCGGCATCGGCACTTGGTCGGAACAATCGACATGATTTTTTCCCGTGTGGTCTCGTTGGACACGCATCTCCCATGAGTGGAGCAGCTGACGATGCCGGCCGAAGCGAGGGAGAGCGAAAAGACGGCGGCATCACACGCGCTCTCGGGCTCGGACTGATCACTGGGGCGGCTGACGACGATTGCTCGGCCATTGGCACCTATGCGAGTGCCGGAGCCCGGTTCGGGCCCGACCTTTTGTGGACGGCTCCTGTCACTCTCCCGATGATGTACATCGTCGTCTATCTCTCGTCCAAACTTGGCCAGGTGTCGGGCCGTGGTCTTTTCAAGGTCATTTCCGATTTCTATCCGCGTTGGCTGCTGTGGTCCGTGCTGGTGGGCGTGCTGATCGGCAACACGATCGAGGCAGCCGCCGACCTTGGCGCGATGTCGGCGGCTGTCGTGCTGTTCGTTCCGCTGCCTTCAAACTCGGTCGTCATCGGTGTCGCGATGATTATTTTTGCCTTGCAGATGTTCGGATCCTACAAGCTAATCCGCAACATATTCCGATGGTTGGCACTGGCCCTGCTCGCCTATGTGGTCTCCGCTGTGCTCGCCAAGCCGGATGTGGTCTCGGTGCTGCGCGGCACCTTGCTGCCGAAAATCGAGTTCAGCCGCGAATATCTGTCCATCATCGTCGCCATCATCGGCACGACGCTGTCCGCCTACCTCTACACCTGGCAGTCCAATCAGGAGGTGGAGGAGGAGATCGCCAAGGGCAGGACGAGCCTCGAAGAGCGCAAGGGAGCCACCGAGGGTGAACTCCGCCGGTCCCGGCGCGATATCCTGATCGGCATGATCTTTTCCAACCTGATCATGTATTTCATCATCCTTTCGACCGGATCGACGCTGTACGAGGCGGGGCATACCCAGATCGAAACGGCAGCGCAGGCGGCCGAAGCGCTGCGGCCGCTTGCGGGCGACGCGGCGGGAATTCTCTTTGCGGCCGGGGTGATCGGCGTCGGTTTCCTGGCGGTGCCGGTCATGACGGCCGGCGCCGCTTTCGATTTCGCCCAGGCCATGGGGTGGAAGAATGGCCTGAACGCCAAGCCCCGGCACGCGCCCAAATTCTACATCGCGACGGGAGTGATCACCTTGGTGGCGGTCGTTCTCAATTTCTTTGGCTTCAACCCGATGAAAGCCTTGGTCTGGTCCGGCATCGTGCAGGGTTTTTCAACGCCACCTCTGCTGTTTCTCATGCTCATCATGACCAACAATCGCAAGATCATGGGCGACAAGGTCAACAGCAGGGCCACCAACATTCTGGGTGGCGTGACGACCATAGCGGTCTTTGCGGCGTCCGCGGGACTGGTGGCGACCTGGTTCATGTAGTTCGCCGGCGCGGAAAGGACGTTCAGGCGCAGTGGAACATCCACGGTCAACTCTCGTTGAAATGCGTGTGAGAGAAAGGGCTGTCCATGTCAAAGCTCCAAGCCGCCACTCAAGAGCATTTAGAGCAACTGAGACTCGAGGCTTCGGCTCGTTTCGCCCCGATGATGCTGCATGAGGCATTGTTGCGTCTTTCCCGGGCCTGCGGGGGTGATAGCCTTGCCCGGTTCGAGAAAGCCATGGTCGATCAGATCGAGGCGACCAAGGACGATCGAGCCGATTTCGAGGCAATCAAGGAATTCGCGATCGAACAGCTTTATGCCTGGATCAGGAACGCGAACGAATCGCCGGATAAGAAGCAACCGCTGGAAAAGATAGAGGACCGCAGAACCCCCGGCCGCTCGGAAGAGCCGCAAACGCTGGAGGATCAGCTGCAGGCCGGTCTGGAAGATTCTTTTCCCGCAAGCGACCCGCCAGCGGTGGTGTCCACCTCCATTCCAGGCGGAGCCAAGAAGCTGGTCGGAACCGACGAAGTGCTGAGAAAACAGCGGGAGGCCAAGGAGCAAGACCGCCCCTAGCCCGCACCGACTGTAATCCCGCTGGCCGAACCGCCGCTCACGGACGGGAATCCGTGCCGGTCGATAGCGTCACAGCTTGACGGCCGCTTCCCGGGCCCACAGCCGCAGCTTGCGGCAAGCCTGCACGAATGTGTTGGCGGAGGCTGCGGAGTCCAGCCGCATCAATCCCTCATCGGCATCGGCTGCGACGCCTGCCTTGGCCAGGAGAGGCGCGGCTCCCGGTGTGAAGCCGATGAATTTGCAATGCGCAAAGGCATCCGACACGAAGTCCTTCGCGGCTGCCTCCTTGACCAACAACTCGGCGCCCGGCTCGGACAGGAGCAGTACCACGGCGTCGAACAGGACCGACGGACCGCCGTCGATCATGTGTCTGGCTTCGATGTGGGTGCCGTCTGCGGCCTCGACGCCGCCCACCTTGGGCGCTATCACCTCCATGACCGCGCCTTCCGTTTCGATGGCCGAGCGAAGTTGTTCGAAAAGGGCCGTGTCGGCCCCGTCGCTCAGCAAGACGCCGACCTTGCGGCCTTTGAAACTGTCGGGGCCGTTCTCGATAATGCTGAGAGCCGGAGACGGCGGCAGGTCGTCGCGCGGCGGGACGGCGGCCTCGGCGGGGTCGGGCATGTTTCGAATGCCAAGCTTGTCGGCGACTTGAGTCGCCAGCGTTTCGTCTATGTTCAGCAGATGCGCCACCATGCGTTCGCGGATCGCCGGTGCCTGCACCTTGCTCAATTCGAATGTCAGCGCCATGGCGATATGGCGTTGCTCCGGCGCTGTCTGGCTGTTGAAGAATTGCCGCGCCTGGCTGTAGTGGTCGGCGAAGCTCTCCGCCCGCAGACGCACCTTCTGCCCCTCTTCGGCGTCGGCGAAAGAGCGGAAGCCGCGTTGCGGATCCTCGCGGGGACCCGAGCCCCACGAATTCGGCTCATAGTTGGCGCGGCCGACCGGGTTGTGCATGGCCATGTGCCCGTCCTGCTGAAAATGTGCGAAGGGGCATTTCGGAGCGTTGATCGGAATATGGGTGAAGTTCGGGCTGCCCAGCCGCTTCAACTGGGTGTCGAGATAGGAGAAGTTGCGGCCCTGCAGAAGCGGGTCGTTGGAGAAGTCGATCCCGGGCGGCACGTTCTGGGTCATGAATGCAACCTGCTCGGTCTCGGCGAAGAAATTCTCCGGCATGCGGTCGAGCACCAGCCGCCCGACCGGGATTGGCTCGATGATCTCTTCAGGTATGATCTTCGTGGCGTCCAAGATGTCGAAGTCGAAGCTGTCGGCAAAATCCTGGTCGAACAATTGCACCGTCAGCTCCCATTCCGGGAAGTTTCCTGACTGGATCGCTTCCCACAGGTCGCGGCGGTGGAAGTCGGGATCGGCGCCATTGATCTTGACCGCTTCGTTCCAGATCACCGACTGCATGCCGAGTTTCGGCTTCCAGATGAATTTGACGAATGTGGATTCGTCGTCGGCATTGACGAGGCGGAACGTATGGACGCCAAAGCCTTGCATGAAACGGAAGGAGCGCGGTATCGCTCGATCCGACATGATCCACATGACCATGTGCATCGATTCCGGCATCAGGCTGATGAAATCCCAGAAATTGTCATGTGCGGTCTGGGCCTGCGGGAAAGCCCGGTCTGGCTCCTGCTTGGCAGCATGGATGAGGTCCGGAAATTTGATGGCGTCCTGGATGAAGAACACGGGAATATTGTTGCCGACGAGGTCCCAATTGCCTTCTTTGGTGTAGAGCTTGACGGCAAAGCCGCGCACGTCTCGGGCGAGGTCGAACGAGCCCTTGTTGCCGGCAACCGTCGAGAACCGCACGAAGGCAGGCGTCTTTTCGCCGGCGCGCTGGAAAATGTCGGCACGCGTGTATTTGGCCAGCGATTCATAAGTCTCGAAATAGCCATGAGCGCCGTAACCACGGGCATGCACCACCCTTTCCGGGATGCGTTCGTGATCGAAGTGGAAGATCTTGTCGCGAAAGTGGGAGTCCTCGATCAGAGACGGTCCGCGCTCGCCAATCCGCAATGTGTTCTGGTCGTCGGAGACAGGCGTTCCCAGGGCAGTCGTGAGAACAGGCGTGTCGGCTTCCGCGATCTGGTGCAATTCGCCGCCATTTCCGCGCGCGGCATTCTGATCGTGCATAGGCGCCGATTTGGGAACTGAACGGTGTGCGGATTTGGCCATGATTTTTTCCTCGATTGACGCCCGTGGGCTGACTTGGCTCAAGGCGCCGAACTGCCGGTGCATGGCTTTGTTCCCGCACAACGGCGCGTCGCGCCTATCCTAAGCCAGCGCGAACACGCTGGTGGACGGCGCGCAAGGGGGGCGCGGCCGCAGCAGGATCGTTCGGCCGCATCAGAATTTTCTGGAGAGTTGTCTTCAACGCCCGGAACGATACAAACGTCCATGCATTTAGCTGGGGTCTGCATTCATACTTCTTTCTGGGAGCTGGACCATTGTCAGGCGAAGGCTATCTTTTGGCCGACCAGGAAACCCATGAAGTTTCCATCGTTGACCTGATACCCGCGCTACGGGCTTTCGCGCGCACCTTCTGCCGTATCCCCGACGATGCCGACGATCTGGTGCAGGAAACGTTGACGAAGGGCCTTGCCAACATCGACAAGTTCGAACCCGGCACGCGCATGAAGTCGTGGCTCTTCACGATCATGCGCAACACCTACTACACCCGGGTCAAGGTCGCGGCCAGGGAAGCGCCTGGCCTGCTCGACTGCGCGTCCTCGAGGCCGATTTCGGAAGCCACACAGGAATGGACCGTTCAGAGCAAGGAAGTTCACGGCGCCATCCAGAGGCTCCCTGAACACCAGCGCGAGGTGCTGATGCTGATCGGCGTCCTAGGTGTCAGCTATGAGGAGACGGCCGAGATATGTGGCTGTGCGGTGGGAACGGTCAAAAGCCGGCTCAACCGTGCCCGCGCCGCCGTTCTTGAGTTCCTGGGGGAGAGTTCGCTGCAGACGCTGATGGAAAGACGAAATCATCTGTCGGACGGGCAGATCGATATCGATGCCGACAGCCGAAGATAGTCAGTTCTTTATGTCGCGCCGGCGTTTCGCAAGGAGCGCGTTTTGCAGTTCGATCGCCAGTCTGGTCAAGCGATCAGGAACCTTTTCCTGCTCGATCGCGATCAGCAGAGAGGCAATCTCCTGATCCATCGCCATTCCTGCGCGCGGGTCCATTCTATCATCGCTCGAACGAGACATCGTATTCCCTGGCTGGATGGATGGCAGTCCGTCATCCTATTGTGATGACAAGCAACCGCCATTACAAGGAGATGCCCGGTGCCGAAACCGTTGCCGGCAGCCCTTGCACAGGTTTTTCTTCCACTCTCGATTGCCGAGGTCACAGATCCACTGCGGCGCTTTCAGTCCTTCGGCAATCGATTTGCGGCATGATCCTGATATTGATCGGACTTGATCTGATTGCCGTCCAGGCCGCGTTCCTCGCTGTGCTGCTTCTTGTCCCTGTTGGATAAAACGGCATTCTCTTCGATCTTGTCCTTGGCCAGTTCGGTCATTGCTCCGGCGCCGGCCCCTTTGCCGTGGCTGCCACGGCCGATATGTTTCTTGCTGCCGGATGCCATGCTGTCCTCCTTCGAATTGGCGCCGCTCTTCAGCGTCGCTGTGTTCGACGCCCGAACTGGCATTGGCTGGTAATGTTCCGTCACGCCGGCAAGCAGGAAGGCGTCGCCGTCCCACAGCCGAAACGGCTTTTCGCCATCGATGACGACCTGCAATCCGTGACGTTGCGCCAGGCGACATATATCGGAGCGGTCCAAAAACAGTGATTCGCGATATGAGTAGTTCAGCAAGGCCAGCCTGCCCGGCCTTTTGAGGACGCGCGCAATTTCGCCGAAATGCCGCTCCGCCACGCCGGCTAGCACCAGATAGGGGAAACTGTCGACCGCCAGAACGCAGTCGAAACTCGCGTCGCCGAACTCCGCCAGATCCAGGCCTGAGGTCCGCCGCAACTCTACATTGCCAAGCGCTGCGCATTGCTCACGGGCGATCGATATCATCCTCGACGATATGTCGATACCGACGACCCGCCCACAGGACGCCGACAGCGCGCGTTCGAAACGCCCGATGCCGCAACCGATGTCCAGAATGCTGCGTCCAGCGCCGGTGAAGTCTTGCGCTGTCAGCCATGCAACGATTTCGTCGGTCGTGGCTGCCAGCCTTTCCTCATCGCCAAGGGAAGCCAACTGGACACTCGCCACCCGGGAAATCGCTGCCGCGGCATCAAAGCCCGAGGCCAGCCGCGTCACGACATCTGCATCCGTCTCGTCGTCGTCACGTTCGTGACGAACGGCAGAACCCGTTTTCTGCAACGTGGCAAAAACCTCCGATCCGCGGCGAAGCAGCCCGGCTATCTGCTGGAGCCTTTCCCTGTCTCGAGTATCGACCGGATCGATCTCCGCCACGATCTCCGCCAATTCGACTGCCCCGATGCCTGGGTGGAGATGCAGCGCCAGCCTGGCGATGACGGCCTCGGCACTGACAGCGTCCGCCATACAGTCCTCGACCGCCAGCCTGACCGCTATCCGGCGGCGCACGGATGTTGGTTCCATCGAAACCATGGTCTCATTTCCGCGTCCAAGTCCTTCGCATCGTCCACCTGTCGCCAGCGCCCCAGCCATATTTGTACGGCTCCTGGCCGCGCAGGAAGTCGAACTCGCGCGCACCTTCGCGGATCGATTCGGCGATTGCGTGGCCGACCAGGATCGCGCCTGGACTTTCCTCGGCATAGGCAGGATCGAAACCGCCAAGATAGGCATAGGCACGGCCGCGATGGTGAAATCCGTAGTAGACGCCGATTGGCTTGCCGTCGATGGCGAGCACCCAGCGTCGGGTCAGATCTCGAGCGTCGAGCAGGGGAAGCGAGCACCTGTGGAATTGCTCGACGGCGAGGTCGGCCAGCACGCCGCCTCCGTTTCCGGCCCAGCGCGCGCCGTGCAGGCCTATCAGGTGGTCGAGGAACAGTTGAGGATCGCCTCGTACCGGCGACAACTCGACCCAGCCGCGTCTGGATGCGGCGCGGCGCGCCCGGCGCAACTGGCGTCTGCGCCGGGCAGGGACGCAGCCCGCCAGCGTTTCATCGCCGTCGGTGGCAAGCACGGGACAAACGGCGTGGCCGACCAGTCCATCGGCTTTCAATTCGGGATGTTCGATCGCCAGACCGGCACTGCCTTGCGGCAGATCCGGCAGGATCCACTGCGACCACTCGATCGAGAGTATCTTCTCTGCAAGGGCAGTGGCGACCTGGGCCTCGCTGCCGGGCACACACAGCACGTCCAGATAGTCGCTGAGGGAAATGCCGATCGGAAGCAGTTTCGAGCCTTCCGTGCCATGTTCGAGATAGAGCGGCGCCAGGCCCACCAGATCGTTGCCGCGCCAGATGGCGACCGTTGCCAGCTCCCCCGGAGCGAATGTGCGCCACCACGGCAGCAGCCAGGCGGGACATTGAAAGGGCGTCGCCGACGAACTCTGCTCCCACAGGTTCCACCAGTGCGGCGCCAGCGCATGCAATTGCTCTGGATCGCCGATGATCTCGCTGCGCAGCATCTGCTCTTTCACCGTACCGCGGCGAGACGCCTGCGGTCGGCGCCGAGCCGGGCCAGCGCCAGATAGGCGCTCATGTAGGACGAGACCATGCGCTCGAGCGAAAACCGCCGGCGCGCCTCGCTTCGGCACGTCTCGGCATCAAGGCTGGGTGCCGCGACAATTGCTTGCGCCATCTCGTCGACATTGTTGACGATAAAGCCGGTCTTGCCGTGCTCGACCACTTCGGGAAGCGCACCATTTGGAAAGGCGATCACCGGTGTGCCGCAGGCGAGTGCTTCCATCGCGACCAGCGAACTGGTCTCGGCGGCGAGGCTCGGAACGACTAGGCAGCGTGCTGCATTGAGCAAGCGCCGCTTGGCGGCGAAGCCGAGCGGACCAAGGAAGCAGCGCCGACGATCGAGGCGAGGTTCGACCTCATCGCGAAAGTACTGGGTATGCGTCTCGTAAGGATAGACCCGCCCGCCGATGACCAGCGGCACATCAGCCTGCCTGGCGGCATCCAATGCCAGGTGTATGCCCTTTTCCGGGCAGATGCGGCTGAGCACGACGGCGAAGTCGCCCCTGGGCCGCGGCTGGTTCAGCGCGTCGATATCGACACCATTCGGGATCGGGGCAACCAAGCTTGCGTCCGGCGGTGCGGTTCTTTGCTGGGCTGACGAGACGGCGTGAAGCCAGAGATCGTCGCGCCCTGGGCGCAGCGCCCCGGCCGGGTACCAGTCGAGCGGCAGGTGAAGCGTCACCAGGGTCGGACCGTCGGCAGGCAGGTAGGCGTCGAAGTCGATGCCATGCAGGTGAACCACGTCGATCGGCCATTGGGCGCGGGCAGCGGCGATCGCGGCGCGATGGGACTCCTGTGCCCGGTTTTTTGCTGACCGGTCGAGCACGCCGGCTTCGGCGGGCGTTTCCACCAGAATGCCGCTTGCACTGGAACCCTGGCAGCCGATGACGATGGACCGGTGACCGGCGCGGGTCAGGGCCTGATCGAGCATTGACAGCACCTGCTCGGCGCCGCCAACGGCGTTCGGTCCCACCGGCGCGAGAGGATAGGCAACATTGAGCACTGTGAGCGTCATGGCTGGTCGAGCCGGAGCGCCTCGTGAGCACGGGCGCTTGCATGCAGCCAGGTGCCGGGCTCGAAACCCAGCGGCAGCGATTCATAGTAGAGCCTGCCATCGTTGGGCAGCTTCAGGAAATCATAGGTCGGCGCCAGCCGGAAACGCTCGGTGCGGGTCGAGAACGGCGCCAGCGTCCGCTGCTGCGTCAGGTGGCTGGCCAGCATGCGCTGCTTTTGCTGAAAGGCCGCTTCGGTCAGGCAGACCTCTATGCAATCACTGCCGGTGCCGCTGGCGAAATCCTGAAATACCGGGCCGTCCGGGCCAGCCGAATAAAAGGCCATTTCGATGATGGTGGGCACGGGCCGGCGGTCACGGCGCAGAAGATGGCAGGCCGCGTGAACGGCAAAAGCGGTCGCGTCGTGGTCGGGATGGCCTCCCTCGAAAGGATGTGTGCAGACGAAGCGGATGTCGGGTTCGCAAACAAGGCAGGCGAGTTCCTGCGCGAGCGCCACGAGATTCGCCGCAGCCTCCTTGTCGGGATAGCCAAGAGCGGTCAGGCCCGATGGCGATATGCCGGCCGCGGCCAAGGCTTCCGTCAGTTCCGCACGGCGGGCATCGGCATAGTCCTGCCATGTCTCGAAACCATGCGCTTGCGCGTCGGCAAGATCGCGTGGTGCTCCGTCCGTGACATGGACGATGCGGCATGACCGCAGTCCGGCAAGATGCCCGCCGATGCCGATTGTCTCGTCGTCCGGATGCGCGACGACGACCATGAGGGCGGAGCCATGTGCTGCGTCACTGCCCGTCAACAGGGCCGCGAATTCGCCCAGGGTTGCCGACGGTTGATGCATGGGAGCCTCACGCTGCCGAGGCTCGCCGCTTCGACGTGGAAGCCACGCCGGGCGAGTAGCGGCGGATCATGGTTGCACAGAATTCGGCGAATTCCTCCGGCACCAGCGGC
This sequence comes from Mesorhizobium sp. B2-2-3, assembly GCF_006442405.1. Taxonomy (NCBI): domain Bacteria; kingdom Pseudomonadati; phylum Pseudomonadota; class Alphaproteobacteria; order Hyphomicrobiales; family Phyllobacteriaceae; genus Mesorhizobium; species Mesorhizobium sp. B2-2-3. Next base: position 307,114 of record NZ_VFWC01000005.1, read on the forward strand.
GGACTGGTGTGGTGAGGCATCATCCCGCGATGCTCTGGCGTGAAGCAGAAGGTGACGGTCACGTCGAAATCGGCGAGCGCTTCCATCTGTCGGTCGAACCAGTTCAATGCATTCGGCCTGAAACTGTCGGCCCAGGAAAGTCCGGTCCGCATATTGGTGACCCCGAGCCGCTTCATCCAGGCGACGGCGTCGTCCAGCCGCGGGTCCTCGAAATGAAACCACTGCACCAGCCCCATCTCCGGCGTATGGCGCAGGAATTCCTCCAGTGCCGGTTTTGGCGTGCCGTCCTGGCGCAGCAGCCCCATATGGAAGTGACGATAGTAGGAAGAGCCTTCCGCTTCGCGATGGCGCGTTGTTGCTTCCCATTCGCGCGGGAGATCATAAAGGCTATACCACTGGATGCGCGGAGCGTTGCCGAGCAGCAATTCAGCGGTGCGCCTGAGGCCCCAGACCTGGATCTCGTCGGCGCCGAAGGTCGACACGCCAACTTCGCTGACCCAGATCGGGAGATCGGTGACGGCCGCGATCTCACCGATCTTCTGTGGCCATTCCTGGATCTGCCACAGGTTCCAGTCGAGCGGAAAGCCATGCACCGCGACGGCATCGACGTGGTCCAGCAATCTGAGTTCCTTCATGCGCGTGACGAAGCCGGGGTCGATCGGAGAGATGCCGCCGAGCACCTTGGTCAGGGCCGGGTTCTCGGACGCTATCGCATCCGCCGACAACATTGCCATGGCGGCGAAGCGGCTCCAATCGGGGTCGAGCTCGGGATCCCAATGCGATTTGTTGTTGGGCTCGTTCCAGATCATCGCGGCTTCAATCATGGATCTGTCCTTTCGACGGGTAGACGGCGCCGCCGCCGGCCGGATCGCCGGCGGAACGGCAAAAATAAACCTCCTGCTCGGGGTGCAAAAAAATCTCGAAGCCGGCGCTGCGCAACATCGCTTCGGTGCAGGCGCGGTTGGGAATCCACCAATTGGTCGGATCGTCGGCATATCGATGTTCGATGAAATGCAGTTTCGGAAATTCCGGCCGCTCGAACAGGTCGTGCGTCCAGAAATGATAATTCTGCTCAAGCGCAGGCAGATCGGCGCTGCCGCGTTGCATGGACTGGAAGATCATCAGGTCGCCGGCGACATGCCCGCGGATCAGGTCGAGCGCGAGCAGGGGATGGCGCAGGTGGTAAAGAACCCCCATGAACAGCACGATGTCGAATGTCTCGCGCAGGGCGCCGACGTCATAAACCGAAAGCTTCTGGAACTCGATGTCGCAGTCCGCGATCTCGGCGGCAAAGCGCGCCTGTGCCAGATAGGCCTCGTCGAAATCGATGCCGAGGACGCGACCGGCGCCGCGCCGTTTCATTTCGATGGAATAGAAACCGGCATTGCAGCCGATATCGAGCACGGACTTGCCGGACAGGTCGGCTGGAATGGCATAGGCGAACTTGCGCCATTTGACCAGCGGGTAGTTACCGAGAAAATGGTCCGGAGCAGTTTCGACGCCGGCCAGTTCCATGTTGTGGAACCATGGGCCGAGGGCATCGATACGGCGTTGGATTTCAGCATGGGAATGCAGCATGGCTAAGCTCCTTCGCCCGGAACGGCATGCGAATGTGCCGTAGGCGCGATCATCGTGGGCCGGTGCTGTTTGGACGCAGCATCGTCGTCGAGCAGCCGAAGGGCCGCGCGATAACCGTTGAAAGTGCCGACATCGACGTAGGCGGCCCCTGCCTTCACCCCATACGCCTGACCGCCCGCCGTCAGGTAGGCGTTGATCAACGTGCCGATATATTCGTCATAGCAATCCCGCTCGCGCCAGAGTGCCGCGAGCTGGTGCAGGACATGGCCCGGCATCTTGAACGCGCCCCATATCCAGTTCGTCGCCGCGTCCTGCCGCTTGACCTGGATTTCCCGCACCCGGCCCTCCTCGTCGAGAACCACGGCATCGAAGAATTCCGGCCGATCCACCGGGAAGAGCAGGAATGACAGCCGGTCGTCCGGCAGACGGCAGAAGCCGTCTTCGGGAAACCAGATCGTATCGGGAAGCCCGATCAACACCGTCTCGTCCGGTGCGACGAGGGGTGCTGCCCGGAAGATGGCGTCGCAAAGGCCAACAGGGTTGGGTTGTACCACGAACAGAGCGGTCGCCGCTCCGTAGCCCGCGGCATAGTATTCGAGAATGTCGGATTTACCCGATCCGATGATGAAACAGACCTTGTCGACGCCGGCGCGCACCATCCGCCGCACCAGGTACTCGCTTACGGCACATGGGCGCTCTGTCTGTCCATCGATCCGGCTCCCGACCGGCAGCAGCTCTTTCGAGAAGCCGAGCGGTTGAATGCGGCTGCCGCGTCCGGCAGCGGGCACGATGCCCAACATCAGACTGCTTCCTTCATCGGTTCGCCGGCCGACCTCTGCAAGGCTTCGTTCAGGATGCGATCCAGTTCCGCCGCGCGCCGCGTGGATGTGTGTTCGTCCAGAACCCGTTCACGCGCACGGCTTCGAATTGCATCGAGCTCGTGCGATGGCAGTTTGAGCGCCGCGATCACGTCGTCTGTGTCGTACGCCAGCAGGATCTCGCTACCGGGTTCGAAGAAACTGCTGAGGCCCGGCCAGGTGTCGGTGACGATCGGCACGCCGCATGCCGCTGCTTCGAACAGCCGGCCCGAAGGGCACCACCCCTTTTGCGCCATCGCCTCGCGCGTCACATTCAGCGTCAGGCGGGACGATGAAAAGAAGGCTGGATGATCTGCCGGCGGAAGATGCCTGACGAAGAAGATGTTGTCGCTCCACGGGAATTCCTGTGGATATTGTGCACCGCCGATGATGAAGCGGTGGTCAGGCAGGAGTGCGGCCGGACGGACCAGCAGTTTCTCGACGCCGGCCTGGCGATCTGCCGCATAGGTCCCGAGATAGGACAGATCGCCCGCAAATTCCGGCCTAGGTACTGCCGGCCGGTGTTGGTCGGGATCGACATGGCCATAGAGCGGCACCACGTGGCGTGCACCGAGGACCGACTTGAGTGCATCGATTGCCGAGCCGCCCGTGTAACTCAGGACGAGATCGAAATCGGCAAGGCCCTCGGGCCCGAAATAGGGTGGGCGTTCACCTTGATCGAGGCGCGCCAGAGTGACCGGAGTGTCCAAGTCGTAAAAGACGCGCAGCCCGCGGCATGCCTGCTGCGCCAGGCGCGAAGCGTCCACGGCGTCGGGACAGTAGGAGGTAATGATGACGACGTCGGATTGCTTGATCGTCTGCTCCGCGACCCTCCGGATGTCCTCCCAGTCGGGGTAGAGCACGATATTGCCGCCATCCAGTTGATCGAGGTCCCGCGCACCGGCATAGTAGGGGGTGTTGCGCTCGAAAAAGGTGATGGACCAGCCGTGCCGGGCCAGCGCGCGGATCAGGCCACGCCACAGGGTGGCGTGGCCGTTTCCCCATGAAGACGTGACGGTGAGACCGAAAATGACCATCTGCATCCGGCAAGTCCTCGTCAGGCAAGTTCGTTCAGACGGATGAGCTTTGCTCCCCAGTCTCCGGACACGATCGTCGTGATTGAGGCGGGGTCGATATCGAAGCGAAAACTGTCGCCGACGGGCAGACCAAGCACATGGCAGATGGCTGCCTTGATCACGTCGGCATGGCTGATCAGCGCGACGCATTGATTCTGATGCCGCTCGCGAGCCTGATCCATCAGCGAGACGATACGCTGTTGGACATCCAGCATGGTTTCGCCGCTTGGGGTGCTTGCTTCCTGCCGCCGGCTGTTCCACGCCTGCCAGCCGGCATCGCCGTTCAGCTCCTCGAACGTCTTTCCCGACCAGATGCCGAAGTCGATCTCGTCGAGTTCGGCGCAGATCGCGATTTCGCCGACATTACAGGCAGTCGCGATCGGCTTGGCGGTTTCCTGCGTGCGCTCGCGTGGGCTGCACCAGATAGCGGCAATCGGCTCGCGGGCCATGCGGCGGCCAAGATGCGCCGCCTGAGCCCTGCCGGATTCGCCAAGGCGAACTCCGCCCATCCGTCCGGCCAGATAGGAGCCGACATTGTCGTGTGCCGCGTGCCGGATCAGGAAGAAGGTCGTCGTCATTCCGCGGCATCGAGCATAGGCTCGTCCCTGCCTGTGATGAATGCGAGCGTGCGCTGCCGAGCTTCGGCATCGGTGAACTGCTCAGGCGGAGACTTCATGAAATAGCTGCACGGACCGGTCAGCGCGCCGGCGATGCCGCGGTCAAGCGCCAGCTTGGCGCAGCGCACGGCGTCGATGACCACGCCGGCCGAATTGGGCGAATCCCAGACTTCCAGCTTGAGTTCGGCGTTGAGCGGCACTCCACCGAAGGTCGTGCCTTCAACCCGGATGTAGGCCCATTTGCGATCGGTGAGCCATGGCACATGGTCACTGGGGCCGACATGAATGTTGCCCGGCTCCAGGGGAACATCGAACTGGCTGGTCACGGACTGCGTCTTCGAGATCTTCTTCGATTCCAGCCGCTCGCGTTCCAGCATGTTGAGGAAATCGGTGTTGCCGCCGAAGTTCAACTGATAAGTGCGGTCGATGCGGACGCCGCGCTCGCGGAAGAGATTGGCCAGCAACCGATGCACGATTGTCGCGCCGACCTGGCTCTTGATATCGTCGCCGACCAGCGGCAGCCCGCGTTCCTCGAAACGCAGGCGCCATTCGGGCCGTGACGCGATGAAAACCGGTATGCAGTTGACGAAGGCGCAGCCGGCCTCGAGGGCGCATTCGGCATAAAAGCGCGTCGCTTCCTCCGACCCCACCGGCAGGTACGAGACGAGCACATCGGCACCGCTGTTCCGCAGGATTTCGCTGACATTGGCAACCGGCTCCGGCGCTTCCTCGATTTCCGTGCGCAGATATTTGCCGATGCCGTCCAACGTGGGGCCACGCTCCACGCGAACCCCGGTTGCAACCGCATCGGCAAAACGGAACGTGTTGTTCGGGGCGCTGTAGATCGCTTCGGCCACGTCGCACCCGACCTTGCCCTTGGCGACGTCGAACGCACAGACGACCTCGATGTCATCGACGTGGTACCCGCCGAGATCGGCGTGCATCAGCCCGGGGATCGGCTCGTTGCCTTTTGCGTCTCGGTAATAGGAAAGGCCTTGCACCAGGGAGGATGCGCAATTGCCTACACCGACGATACCGACACGAACTTTCTTCGATCCCACGAAATTGCCGTCCTGTGCTGTCCAAGGTAAGTTCCTGGGCCCGAACCGTCAGCTTGCCGGAATGTTCCTTGGCATGTGGAAAAATTGCGCGCGGCAGGATGGATCAAAGCCGCGCATGCGGCGTTGGCGCACGGCGAGCTTGGAATCGGTGGATGATCGTCTACGGCGACCACAAACGAACGGAAGACGCGCGACAGCTTCGCGAGGCTGCAAGCGAAATGGCTGAAAGCCTCGATTGCAGGCCCTGCGGCATTCAACGCCACGCTGCGCTGGTAGGGTTGTTCGTCAAGGTCTCGGAACTGGTCCAGGCACTGGCCGATGTCGAGTTCGAGGTCCGCGGAGGGGACACCCCTTCGCCGAGGCAGCGGCAAGGTGCCAAGCTGCTGGTCGGCCTTGCGGCGGAAGTGGCGAGGTCCTGGCGAAGCGGCTTCACAGTGACCGGCGCCGTCGATCCCATGCTGAGGCATATGCTGGCCGCGCTCGACTGCCGGGGCAAGGTTCTTACCGGCACGGCCGAGGGATACGCGCATTATGCGCTCTATCCTGAAAGCTATCTCGGCGCGGCGCGGGCATCAGGCCTCGACGCGAATACATGCGTCATCGGCATCCGCAGCATTGGCCTCGGGCTTGCCGCCCTGGTCGCCGCGGCGATCGACGCGCCGGTACCCATCAGCGTGCGCCCGATCGGCCATCCTTTCCGCAGGTATGTCAACGCCGACCCGGAATTGATCAGCGCCTGGAGGGACAAGCCCTCGGCTTGCTTCGCTGTCGTCGACGAGGGCCCCGGCCTGTCGGGCAGTTCGATGCATGCCGTCGTCGCATGGCTGCGGCGGCTGGGCATCGATAGGGATCGCATTCACCTGTTCCCCAGCCATTCCGGCGGCCCGGGTGCCGAAGCCTCTAAGGAGGTTCGTGAGACATGGTCGGGTTGCCGCAAACATGTGGCGCGGGCCTTCGAACGCACCTTCCCGGGCGGCGCGCAAATGCCGACGCTACGCGATTGGGTGGCGGAGGCTGCCGGCAGCCCGCAATTGGCCCTGACCGAAATATCCGCTGGAGAGTGGCGAAACCTCCACTACGCCGAGGAGAGGCTCTGGCCGCCGAGTCAACGCGGCATCGAGCGGCGAAAATTCCTGGCGTCCGCGGGACGCGATCGGTGGCTCGTCAAATTTGCCGGCCTCGGTCAAACCGGGCAGCGCAAGATGCAAACCGCGGAGATGCTGCACGAAGCCGGCTTCGGACCGCAGATCGTCGGGCTTTGCCACGGTTTTCTGGTTGAACGGTGGATCGAGGGAAAGACAATGGATCAGGCAAGCCTGTCCAGAGACAGGCTTGTCGCGGAGCTCGCACGCTATCTCGCTTGGCGTGCGGCCAATCTCAGAACTCCGGAACTGGGTGCTGGATTGCCGGAACTCGCTGAGATGGCCGTCCACAATGGCGCCGAAGCCCTGGGTGAGCGGCGCGCGGCGGAGCTGCGGAACTGGTTCTCGAAGCGTGCCCCTGCGCAAGCGCTGCCACGGGTCGAGATCGACGGAAGGCTTCACCCGTGGGAGTTTCTCGTTTCTGCCGACGGGATGTTGATCAAGACGGATGCCGTCGATCACTGCCGCGGGCATGATTTGATCGGCTGCCAGCCCATAGAATGGGACATTGCCGGCGCTCGCGTCGAACATGGATTTTCCGACAGCGAGCTAGCGACGTTGGTCCACCGCATGGAAGCCGGGGAGCGGCTCAATATCGATACCGGCCTCATTGACTATCTCGAACCTTGCTACCTGGCGTTTCAATTGGGACTCTGGAACGTTGCTGCCCGATCCGAGCATGGCCCGGAGAAGCCGAGGCTGGTAGCTGCGGCAACGCGGTACAAGAAAGGGCTGCTACGGTTCCTGGAGAGGTCCGGGCCGTGACGATCAGTCCAGTCTTCGCAGCATGTCCGCTTCGCGTTCGAGAATGGTGGCCACTTCCTCGCGCTGCAGATGCGTCATCATCAGGCTGACGCAGCACTCGAGATAGGTGATGGAGGCCCGTCGCAGAAAGGCAGCCGTCTCTCTTTCCGCAATCTGCTCGATATCCTTTGCGGATCGTTTGGGTTGCACAGGTCCGTTCTCCATAGCGGGGTCTCATCGTCAAACCCCGAGCTTGCCAGGATGTTCCGCGCAATCCGCAAAAGTGCGGCAGGAGGCATAAGCGTGCTTGCGCGGTCATGCCGGAGCACGTGGCTGCGGCGGCCTGGCTTCAGGCCGGAAGGTCCTGCAACCTGCCCGATCTTGCGTTTGTCGCAATAGCTGTCATCCGGCCGTCGATCTCGCTGGTTTCGAGATTGGAGAAGTATCCGATCGTCTGCATCAGCCCTTGCCTGAGGGGCACTTTCGGCGTCCAGCCGAGCAGCGCCTTTGCACGCGAGATGTCGGGCTGCCTGCGGCGGGGATCGTCTTGCGGCAAGGGCAGGAATTTCAGATCCGACTTGGTTCCGGTCATGTCTCTCACCATGGATGCCAGTCGCATGATGGTGAATTCTCCGGGATTGCCCAGGTTGACGGGTTTTCCGGGATTGGGATCGAGATCCATCAGGCGTATCATACCGTCGATCAGATCGGAGACGTAGCAGAAGGACCTTGTCTGCAACCCATCGCCGAATATCGTCATCGAGCGCTTCTCAAGCGCCTGCATGATCAGGTTCGAGACGATGCGGCCGTCGGCGGGGTCCATCCTGGGACCGTAGGTATTGAAGATGCGAGCCACGCGAATATCGGCTTTTGCCGCTCTCAAATAATCGAAGCAAAGCGTTTCGGCGGTGCGCTTGCCTTCGTCGTAGCAGGCACGCGGGCCGGTGAAGTTTACATGGCCAACATAGTCTTCCCGTTGCGGATGTTGTTCCGGGTCGCCATAAACTTCGCTTGTCGACGCCTGCAGGAATCGCGCATTGTTGCGAGCGGCGAGTTCGAGCAGGTTGAGCGTTCCGATGACGCAGGTGCGTGTCGTGTGTATCGGATCGGCCTGGTAGCGCGGCGGCGAAGCAGCGCATGCCAGGTTGAAAACGCGATCGACCGGCTCGCCGAGGTTCAGCGGCCGGCAGATATCCTGCTCGATCAGCCGGAAGCGCGGCTGGTCCATGATCGAGACGATGTTGTCCATGCGGCCGGTAAGGAAATTGTCGACGCAGATCACACGCCAGCCGTTGCGGAACAACGTTTCGCAAAGATGCGAGCCGAGGAAACCCGCGCCGCCGGCGACAAGCACTGTCTTCGCCCTTCGCGCTTTTCTTGTTTGCCGCATCGCTGTTTTCTCCTGTCTTTCAGTCATGCTGCGGTTCCGATATCGAGATCGATCATCGCCGCTCTCGGTCGTGTCAGCAGCGACACGAATTCGCGGGCCCTGGCCGCACCGGTATGTGCTGCCAGCACGAGTTCGCGCGCCCGGCCGGCCATGGCGAGCCGGGCGCGCTCGGATTCCCTGAGCAGGATATCGACGATGTCATCCGCCTTGTCGGCCGTGCGGATCGCCGAAGCAGGAAAGAAGCTGTCGAGACCCGGCCAGCGATCGCTGATAATCGGCGTGCCGCAAGCGGCAGCCTCGAAAAGCCGTACGCTGGGCGACCATCCGGCGGCGATCATCGATCTGCGCGTGACGTTCAGCGTGTAGCGCTGGCGGCTATAGAATGCGGCATGGTCGGCCGGCGGCAAATGTTCGATTCGTTCGACATTCTCAGGCCAGACGATGTCGGACGGATATTGCGAGCCGGCGACGACGAAACGGCGCTCCGGCATGCGCCGTGCGGGCTCGAGCAACAGCGCGTTGAGCGTTGCCTGCCGGTCGGTGCTGTAGGTGCCGAGATAACCGAGGTCCCAGCCGACTGGGTCGGCGGTTCGGTGATGCCGTTGCGGATCGACCGAACAGTAGAGCGGTTCGGCACGGCGCGCACCGAAATCCTGCGCCAGTCGGCCAAGCGTCGGCCCGCCGGTGAAGGAGAAATAGACATCGAAATACGGAATCTGCCGCCGACTAAGATAGTCGCATTCATCCGTCGAAAGCTTTGCCAGGGTCACCGGCGTGTCGATGTCATAAAAGCAGAGCGCCCCTTTGCAGAGCGCCACGGCAATGTCGATGACCGCGCGCCCCTCCGGAACGAAGGACCCGACGACCACGACATCGGCCTGTTGCAGGCATCGTGCCCAGTCCTGTTGCAACTCCTGCGTCGTTTCGTAGTAGCGCAGAGTGCAGAAATCGGGATCGCGCAAGTCGCGGTGATTGGCATACCACGGCACGTTGCGCTCCAGGAAGGTCACGCGGTGACCGAGTTCATGCAGGCCTTTCAGCAGGCCTCGAAATGTCGTGGCGTGGCCGTTTCCCCAGGACGAGGAGAGGGACAGGCCGAGAAAGACGATGTTGAGCCGCTTGGTCATTACGCCGCCTCCACGGTCCCGCGCTCGAAGTGCTGCCTCAAGACCGTATCGGTCACGGCCGCTCTCATGGCGTAGGTATGTTCACCGCGGACGCGGCGCAGCGCGGACGCGCCGATCGCCTTTGCCCGATTGGGGGTCAAGGTGCGCATGATTTCGGCGACATCGCCGCCGTCGCGCGCGACCAGGATCTCCTCGCCGGGTTTCAGGAACAGTTCGACGCCCAGCCACGCATCCGTGATGAGGCAGGCACCGGCGCCCGCCGCCTCGAAAACCCGGGTGGCGGGCGAAAAGCCGTTTGCGGCCATGCTGTCGCGGCTGATGTTCAACACGGCCTTCGGGGTGACGTTGAAGGCGTTGTGGTCACGGGTGCCGACGTGGCCGAGCCAACCGACATTGGCGGGAAGCGGCTTGTCGCCCCAGCCCGATCCGCCAAGCAGGAAACGCTGCTCCTGCAAACGGCTGGCCGGATCGAGAAAAAACGCCTCGACGCGCGCCTCACGGTCCGGCAGCCGGTTTCCGAGGAAAGCGAGGTCGCAAGCAAAACGCGCCTGACTGGCGACTGGATAATGCGTTTCAGGATCGAGCGCATTGTAGATCGGCACGCATTCCTTCGCTCCCATGGCGCGATAGGCCCAGACCACGGGGTCGCCGCCGCCATAGGTCAACACAAGATCGATTTGCCGCAGCGCGGCATGCAGCGGATGGTCCGGTTCATCGCGCAATTGGCCGAGCGTCGCTGGAGCATCCACGTCCCAGAACACGACGAGCGCGTCAGGACGCGCGTGATCGAGCACGGCGCGCAGCAGCGCCTCATCCTCGAAACCGACGCCGCTCGCCTTGACGACGATATCCGCCTCGGCGGCGCACGCCGCCACCTGCATCAGCGCGTGCTGGGTCGCGTCGTACACGACGACGGCGCACCAATCCGGCGCCTCGATGTCGCGGTTGTTCCGGCGGTCATAGACGTCAGGTTCATAGAAGGTGATTTCGTAGCCGAGTTGGGAAAGCGCCTTGAGCAACCCACGGTAATAGGTAGCGGCGCCGTTCCAGTAGGACGACAACAGGCTCGATCCATAAAAAGCGATCTTCATTCAGCAGCTTCCTTTGCGGCGGTCGGATTGGTGATGTGTTGAGGTCCGCATTCGGCGAGCACGCCGAACAACTCGTCCACGCGGTGCCGGCATGTGTGCCGCAGGCGGATGGTCTCGAGACCAGACGCCGCCAGGGAGGCAGCGAAATCCGCGTCGCCGAGTACGGCCCGGAGGTGTCGCCGCATCTGGGAGCCATTGTCCGCGAACAGGAAATCGACGCCTGGCCTGAACAGTTGCTCGGTGTCGGACCACGGGGCCGAAATCAGCGGAATGCCGCAGGCGAGCGCCTCGAACACGCGGATGGTCGGAATGCCGGGCAGGCCTTCCCGATAGGGGCGGCGCGGAACATGCACCGTGACACGATGCGCTGCGAACGCCTTCGGCACGTCGGCATTGGCGATCCAGCCTTCATGGCGCAGGCCGGCGGCTGCGAGATCGGCGAGCGCCTGCCTGGGGTAGCGCACGCCATGAACGGTGGCATCGAGGCCGAGTTCGTGCACCGGCTCGATCAGAAATTCCTTGAGCTCCGCGGTACGCTCGTCGTCGCCCCAGTTTCCAATCCAGATCAGATCGGAGGTCGGGCGGATCTCAGGATGCGGTCTGAACAGGCGGTCGTCAGCCGCCTCGTGCCAGGTGAAGACGCGTTTGCCCCACCCGGCGCGCAGGTAGCTCTCGCGCAGGGCTTCGCCAAAGGCGAGGACGCCGTCGTAATGCTCCAGCCGGAGCGCCGAGATCGCCTCGGTCGCCGACACGGCGCGGTGGTGGGTGTCGTGAAACAGGAGGATAAAGTTGCCGCCGTTGGCCCTGGCGCGACCAAGGCGCGCGACGAGGTCCGGCTCGGTCCATTCATGGACGACCACCACGTCCGCATCGGCGATCCAGGCCTCGTGGTCGAAGCCGGCATCGTAGGTCACCGGCATCAGCTCGGGGAAATCGTTCCTGAAGCGCTCGATGGCGAAGGAGCCCTTCTCGGCCAGCAGATTCGAGCGGCTCCAGCCGTCCGCCGGCTCCAGCGCGATCGCCTGATGCTGGCGTGCGACCAGCTCCCGCATGACGCCGCGCACGAAATGTGCGTTGCCGTGGTTCCAGTCGGAAACGACCGAATGGGTATAGAACAGAAAGCGCATGATCAGCGCTCCGCCATCGCTAGGGCCGCTTTGTCGTAGACGTCGCGCATGGCCGCTGCCTGCCTCGCCAACGAAAACCTGCGGCTCCGGCGCAGGGCTGCCCGTCCGAGCTCCCGCCTGTGCTGCGCATCCGCGGAGAGACGGTTGATGCAGGCGGCGAGATCATGCGGATCGCGCGCGTCGTAGAATAACGCGGCCCCGTCCCATAACTCGCGGTAGGTGGCGATGTCGGATAGAACCAGCGGCGTCGCCGACATGGCCGCTTCCAGCGTCGCCAGGCCGAACGGCTCGTAGAGCGATGGCGACACGAAGATTCCGGCGCGCGCCATCAGGGAGCGCATCTCATCATGCGGTAGCGCTCCGAGAGCGACGGCATGGCTGAAGCCGGCGCGCTGGCCGTCCGGACCTTGCGTGGAACCGGCTGCAAAGACGGGCCATTGCGTTATCGACGCGGCCTGGTCGATAACCATCGCGTTCTTGGCTTCGTCCCACCAGCGGGCGGCGGCGAAGACGAGCGGTTGACGTTTTTCGGCTTTCGCAACCGGGCGGGCGCCGTTGGCGACGACATTGAGACGCGCGATTTGTCCATAGCAGGTTTCGAGCATGCCGGCGTGGCTGTGGCTCGGCGCGATGACGGCGTCGGCCCTGTCGAAGCCGCGCCTGTTGCGCTGCTTCTGCCAGTCCCATGCACTGTCCACCGCCTGTCCCTTGACGGCATGGAACCATGTGACCACGCAGGAATGCGAGACCACCACGACAGGGCAGGGCGCATCGAGCCCCACTGCCTGCGTCGGCGCATTGAGATGAACGAGGTCGATGGCGTGGTCACGAATGGGCGCATGCAGCTCCCCCGGCAACGCATCGAGGTCGCTGGCATTGCGGGTCATCCAATCCGGCGGCGTGTTCAGCCAGGTCAGTGTCGCCAAGGACCGTGCTTCTTCGGCCTGTCGCGTGGATGGTTCCGGACCGAGACCGGCGAGCAAAACGCTGTCCCCGCCGTCCACGAATTCCCGCGCCAGATCAAGCGCGTACCGCCACACGCCGCCCACGGCATCGACCGTCATCAGGATGCGCCGCGAACGCGGGGTCAGTGTCCGCAACATGTCGCCTCCAGTTCCGCCAGCGGACGCGGGCGCTTCTCCTGGATGTCGCTGAATTTTTGGAACGAGGCGAGATAGTGTTCATGCGCGCGCTCCCACGCGATGTCATCGGGCTCGCCCCAAAGCTCGCGATAGCTCGGCGAACTCGGGTAGGGATAGAGAGGTACCGGCTCATTGGCCCATACGCCGTTGTCGATCAGGTGGTTTCGCCAGTAGTCGACCAGGGCAGGGTCATCTTCGACCACGCCGATCAGATTGGCCTGGACGAACGGAACATGGCGTCTTGCATCTACGAGCAGCGCGGCGAGTTCCTCCGTGCCCAGGCGGCAGCGCTTGGCCAGCATGGCCCGGCCCTCCACTGTCAGGCTTTCGAGGCCCGCTTCGATTGACACGCAACCGGCCGCGCCAAGCAATTCCAGCAGTTCGGGCTTCCACAGGTCGATGCGGGTCTGTACGCCGAATTTCACATCACGGTCGACCAGTGCCTCCAGCAAGGCTTTCTGCGGCAGGAAAATCTCGTCGATGAAGTAGATATAGCCGACACCTTGGGCGATCAGCCGGTCTATTTCCGTCACGACCGCCTCGTGATTTCGGCGGCGATAGGCATCGCGGAAATCCATCTTGGCGCAGAAGCTGCAATTGTAAGGGCAGCCGCGCGACGCCTCGACTTCCGCGCCGAACCCCACCTGGTGGTCGTCGAACCTGTGATGGTGGTGCGCGTGCGCGGCGATCCAGTCCGATGGCCATTCGAGCGGCGGATGGTCGATGAACGAACTGGCGTGGACGCCGCCGTTCGAGATCAGCCTTGCTTCGCTAAAGTAGGCGGTTGACGACACCGCACTCCAATCATCGCGCCGTGCAAGGTCGGCCACGACCTCCTCGCATTCGCCGCGCACGATGATGTCGACGCCGAGCTTGCGCAGCGTTGGCGCCGGTGTCGCCGAGCCATGCGGCCCGACCGCGACGGTGCGCCCGCCCCGCCCGGCAAGGCGGTTGAGAAAATCGGCCGGCACGCGCAATTCCGGCGGCGCGCAGCGCCAGAACAGATAGGTCGGCGCGGTGGTGACGACCGTCATTGCCGGCGCGAACTCGGCCACCCGTTCGGAAAGGCTGGAATTGTCAAGCTTCTGAAGCTGTCCGTCCAGCATCAGCACCTCATGGCCAGCCCGTTCGAGCAAGGCTTTCGAGTAGCCGAGTTCCAAGGGTAGATGCGGTTGGCGGCAGCCGAAATAGATGCTGTCGTCGTAGGTCCAGAATGGGTTGACCAACGCGATTTTCATGCGACGTACCTCTCGGCTTCGGCGTGGGGTTCGAGCCGGTGACGCTGCAACCATTCGGCGAGGTCACGGATGCCTTCTCGCCACGAAACATGCGCCGTCCAGCCAAGCGTGGTTTGCATCTTTCTCGTATCGGCGACGAAGAAGGGCTGGTCGCCCGTCCGCTCTGCCTCATAGCGGATCGACAGTGCTCGATCCGTCAGGCTGCCGATCTCGCTCAACAGCATGCGCAGGCTGAGCGCATTTTTCGGTCCGCCGCCGAGATTGAACGCCTGGCCCGTGATCGTCTCGATCCGGTCGAGCACGGCCCTGTAGGCTGCAACTGCATCGGAGACGTGCAGGATGTCGCGCACCTGCCTGCCGTCGCCGTAAATGGTTATCGGCCGCCCCGAAAGCGCGCAAAGCAGGAAGTGCGCAACCCAGCCCTGGTCCTCCGTTCCGAACTGGCGCGGGCCGTAGATGCAGCTCATCCGCAGGACCGCCGTCGGCAAGCCATAGGACTTGGCGTAGTCGAGCACGTACTGGTCGGCCGCGCCTTTGGAGCAGCCATAGGGTGTGCAAAAGTCCAGGCTGCGGCCCTCGCCGATGCCCTCGGTGCGGATCGCAGGGTCGCAGGGCACATAGCGCTCGCCCTCCGGGCGAACCGCAATGTCGGGGAGGCTGCCGTACACCTTGTTGGTGCTGGCGAAGATCACCGGGATTCGTTCGCCGCTCTGTCGCGCCGCCTCCAGGACGTTGAAAGTTCCTCTAAGGTTAATGTCGAAATCCTCGCCCGGCCGAACCAGGCTGGTGGTAACGGCGGTCTGCGCGGCCAGGTGGAATATGGCTTTCGACCCCGTGAGGGCCGAAGCCAAGGCGTTGGCGTCGCGCACATCGACGGTTTCCACGGTGAGGCGGCTTCCATGCTTGTGCGACAACCATTCAAGGTTCTGTTCGACACCAGCGCGACTGAGATTGTCGATCACCAGCACCGGCTCGCCGTCCGACAACAGGCTGTCGGCAAGATTGGACCCGATGAACCCGCTGCCGCCGACGATGGCGACAGGTGCTTCGCGACGGTTGCGCCTACCCGGCTTCATGACACCAGCCCGCGTTCTTCGAGTTCGCGTTTCATGTCGGCGCCGCGATCGATGGCA
The DNA here is from genome assembly GCF_006442405.1 of Mesorhizobium sp. B2-2-3. Classification (NCBI taxonomy): domain Bacteria; kingdom Pseudomonadati; phylum Pseudomonadota; class Alphaproteobacteria; order Hyphomicrobiales; family Phyllobacteriaceae; genus Mesorhizobium; species Mesorhizobium sp. B2-2-3. The sequence goes on from NZ_VFWC01000005.1 coordinate 322,437, forward strand.
ATCGTGTTGCGCACCCAGGAAACGAAGTCGCCGAGGGAATTCTCCAACTGCCGCCCTGGTTCGAAACCCAGCAGTTCGCGCGCCTTGGAAATGTCGGCGAAGCAGTTGCGAATGTCACCGGAACGCGCTTTGCCGAGCAGCTCGGGCGAGCGGTCCGGCGTTCCCATGGCCTCGGCCAGCAGGCGCGCGACATCGCGGATCGCATAAGCCCGGCCGCTTCCGATGTTGATGACGTGGCCTTTTGCCTGGCGTTGCTCCAGCGCCAGGCGAAAAGCGCGGGCGACGTCACGTACATGAACGAAATCGCGCTTCTGCTGGCCATCTTCGAAGATCATCGGCCGCTTGCCGTTGGCCAGACGCGAGGCGAAGTTGGCCAGCACGCCGGTATAGGGGTTTGAAAGCGCCTGTCCGGCGCCGAAAACGTTGAACAGGCGCAGCGCCACCGCATCGACGCCATAGGCTTCGCCGAAGATCAGCACGGCGCGTTCCTGGGCATATTTCGTCAATGCATAGATGGAGGCGAGATCGATCGGCTTTTCTTCGTCTGTCGGCAATGGCGAGAGAGGTTCACCGTCCGCAGACAAGGGATTCCATTGTCCGCCTTTGAGGTCGTTGGCCTTGCGCCGGGCGTTGCCGATGCGCCGGCCGTCGGGCGTGGCGTACAGACCTTCGCCGTAGACGCTCATCGAGGACGCGACGACGATCCGCTCGACCGGGTGCTTGATCAACACCTCGAGCAGTGTTGCAGTGCCGAGATCGTTGGCGCCGACATAGCGGGCGATCTCGTACATGGATTGGCCGACGCCGACTTCCGCAGCCAGGTGAATCACCCCGTCGACGCCGTTCAGCGCCTTGGTGACGGCTTCGCGATCGCGCACGTCGCCCTTGATCAGTTCGGCTCCAGCGGGAAGGTTGACCGCTTCGCCGGCATGCACCTGATCCAGCAATGCATCTAGGATGCAAACCGAATAACCGTGATCGGCGAATTCTTGTGCGACGTGGCGACCAATGAAACCACAGCCCCCTGTGACCAGTATACGTTTCACGACAACTCCTCGGACTGGTGACCTCGGCGCCCCCAACTTCTCGGCAAAAGCTTTGTTCCCTGGGCATCAACAAAGTTCTCCTGGCGGTTTCATTCGACAGCAGGCGCATCGCACCACGCGACGGGTGCTGGAACATTGCCTGCCGTGTGCTGTTAGGACGCTCAACAGTTGCCGCGGTGCGTGCGCGGCGAGAGAGCTGGCTGAAAGGAGATTTCAATGTCGCAATCGCAGACGACCACCAATCACGAGGAGATTCGCAAATGGGCCGAGGAGCGGAACGGCCGGCCGGCAGTGGTGCGAACCAAGGGCGAGGGCGGCATCCTGCGGATCGATTTCGGCGAGCCCGAGGAGGCATTCGAACCAGTCGAATGGGATGAGTTCTTTCGGATATTCGATGAGAACCGTCTGGCTTTTCTTTACCAGGCCAACACCGGCGGCGGGCAAACCAGCCGTTTCAACAAGTTCGTCGAGCGTGACCAAAAGGGCTGACCGAGGGCCGGCTGGCGATCAATCGGAAACCTGGTTCGGCTCAGTTCAGAAGCCTTGCGCCGCCGGACTTTGCCAAATCGCGCATGATGGCGTTAAGCCAGTCTTCGGTGGACTGGCCGATCCGCCTTTGGTCGATGTCACGGATCGCTCGCTCGAGCGTCCTTTCGACAAGCCGGTCGGAGGCTTCCACATCCCCCAGCAACAGACGTGCCGCAAGCCTGAGCTTGGGCAGGAGCGAAAACACGTCATCCGGCGAACTTGGCACAAAGCCGCTCGCCTCAGCCGGGCCTTGCGGCGGGAAAAGGGCGTTGAATACAGCCCCGCTGCCCGAGGATTTTCGCAGGTTGCTGGCATGCCGGAGATGTTCGGGAATGGCGATATCGCTGTCACCGCTGAAAAACACGAACGGGACGCCGCGGCGCATCAGTTCGTCCGCGATCGGAAAGACACGTCGCCCGTTGAGGTTGATGTCGAGGATGGCAGCCTCGGCCGATTCAGTGTGCAATGATGCTTGTTCGACCGTCGCTGCCGGTCCCAGGATGATCGCACCCATATTGCTGAAATAGCGGGCGAGATCTCCGGCTACCATCCATTCGTCTTCGACGATCAGAAGATGCACCCCTTGCAGATCGCGCACCCGGTCATCCTTTCTCGAGCAGTATCTGGTGGAAACAGTGTCCCTCGCCGAGCCTGCTGGCGTTTCGGCACGAGCCCGGCAATTCCACGCCGCTGACTCCATGTGCGTCGGGAGCTTTGTTTCAGATGGACGTTTGGTCATTGAACACGTGAACTCCAAATTCAACGCCATCCGTCGCGACTTGTTCCGTATCTCCGCCGCGCCTATGCTTACCTGCTGTCCAGCCTGCTTCATAAGTGATTTCGCACACAGGTGCCGAAAGGGGAACTTCCAGTGACAGCCCAGGCGAAAAGATTTCCCATCGTGGGCGTCGGCGCGTCCGCCGGCGGGATTCCGGCGATGGAAGGGCTGTTCAAGGGGATGACCGGTCAGCCCGGCATGGCGTTCGTCGTCATTACTCATCTCAGCCCTAAGCGAGAGAGCCTGTTGCACGAGGTCGTCGGCCGCTACACCGAAATGGCGGTCGAAATCGCGGCGGACGGCATGGTCGTTCAACCGAACCACGTCTATGTCATGCCGCAGAACGTGACCATGACTATCGACAAGGGAATGCTGCGCCTGCGCCGGCCCAATGGGTTCAGCCAGGAGCGCAAACCCATAGACATCTTCTTCAGCGCACTGGCCGAAGACCAGGGCGAACATGCCGTCGGCGTCATCCTGTCGGGCGGAGATTCCGATGGAACCTTGGGCGCCAAGGCGATCAAGGAGCATGGCGGGCTCACCGTTGCGCAGATCTCCGACGGCTACGGCCCGCGCAACCCCGATATGCCGCAGAGCGCCATCACCAGCGGACTTATCGATATAGCCGCGCCCGCCGAGGAGATCGGCACGAAACTGGAAGCCTTCACGCGCGGCTTCGACGCGTTGAATGGGTTGGCGGAGGAGGATAGCGTCCGCACGGCGGGTATGGAAAAGGTCCTGTCTCAGATCTACGGCATCCTGCGCAGCCACTCAGGCCATGATTTCTCGGGCTACAAGACCAAGACGTTCCTGCGACGCATCAAGCGGCGCATGCAGATCGCGCAGATGCAATCCATTGGCGCATACGTGGAATGGCTGCAGAAGGACCCTCGCGAGGTGATGAACCTTTTTCGCGACCTGCTGATCAACGTCACCAACTTCTTTCGCGATCCCGAGGCCTTCGAAATGCTCGAGCGAAAGATCGTACCGCAACTCTTCGAAGGCAAGACCGCCAACGACATCATCAGGGTGTGGATTCCCGGCTGCGCCACAGGCGAAGAGGTGTTCTCCATCGGCATCCTGCTACGCGAACATGTGGAAAAGCTCCCGGTCGTTCCGCGAATCCAGATATTCGCGACCGATATCGACGAACCGGCGCTGGCGGTGGCGCGGGCAGGGCGCTATCCCGAAGCCTTGCTGCAGGGACTTTCCCCCGAACGCCGCCAACGGTTTTTCAATGGCGACGGCGACATCTATGTCATCAGCAACGAGATACGGGAGCTGTGCATCTTCTCGCCGCACAGCGTCGTTCGCGACCCGCCTTTCTCACGCATGGACCTGGTCTCGTGCCGCAACCTGCTGATCTATTTCGGCCCAGCCATTCAGAGCCGGGTCATTCCTATTTTTCATTACGCCCTGAAGCCTGGCGGTTACCTTTTCCTCGGCACCTCGGAGAGCGTCGGACAGAACGACGATCTGTTCGCTACCGTCGACAAGAAACATCGCATCTTCCAGGCGCGGGAGCATGCCTCGCCGCATGTCAGGCTGCCGGCCCTGATCGGCGATGGCCGTTCAGGCGCATTCCCGTCCGAGAGCACTGGCTTGAGGAAGGGAGCCGCCGGTTATCCCCTACGCCAGGCGGTCGAGGCGCAGGTGCTGGAGCGCTTCGCCCCCCCGCATGTGCTGGTCAACGCCGAGGGCGATGTCGTCTACTACTCAGCTCGCACCGGCAAATATCTCGAAGCGCCGCAAGGCATTCCCAGCCGGCAACTGTTGACAATGGCGCGCCGTGGGCTGCGACTCGACTTGCGCGCCGCGCTGCGGGAAGCGACGTCGACGCGCCGGACCGTCATACGGGAAAATCTCACGGTCGAGGAGGATGATGAGCGGATCCAGCCGATCAAGCTCACCATTGAGCCGCTGGCGGAACGCGACAATGGCGAGCCGCTCTATCTCGTCCTGTTCGAACCGTCGGGACCTACGCAGATCCGCACAGACCAAGGCGGCAGCCATGACACCGACAGCACCGCCGATCTGGAGCGAGAACTGCGCGATGCGAGGGAGCGCCTGCAATCGACGATCGAGGAATATGAGACCGCACTGGAAGAGGTGAAATCGTCCAACGAGGAACTCGTCTCTGTCAACGAGGAGGCCCAGTCGACCAATGAGGAACTTGAGGCCTCGAAGGAGGAAATGCAGTCGCTCAATGAGGAACTGAACACTATCAATGCCGAGTTGACGAACAAGATCGAGGAACTCGATCACGCCAACAGCGATCTGCGCAACCTGTTCGAAAGCACGGAGATCGCGACCATTTTCCTCGATCGCAATCTGGTGGTGCGGACCTTCACGCCCGCGGCTTCGTCGTTCTTCAGTCTGCGACCCTCCGACGTCGGCCGGCCGCTGACGGACCTGTCGAGCCAGTTGGAGTATCCCGAGTTGAAGCAGCATATCGCCGAGGTGTTCGAGACAGGCGAGACCCTGAACCACCACCTTGCGCGCGACAGCGCCGGGCGGTTTCACATGGTCCATATCAATCCCTATCGGGACAAGAGCAACCGCGTTCAGGGTGTGGTCGTGACACTGGTCGACGTCACCACTCTGGCTCAGGCGGAAGAACATCAGCAGGTTCTCATCTCTGAGCTCAACCACCGGGTCAAGAACATGTTGGCGGTGATCGTCAGCATTGCGAGCCGCACGCGGGAGAAATCCGTGTCGAAGGATGAATTCGCGGAAGCCTTGATCGGGCGCTTGCATGCGATGTCGCGGGCCTATGGGTTATTGAGCCGGAAAAGCTGGAAGGAAGCTTCGGTCAGCGAGCTGCTTCACCAGGAGCTCGAGCCGTTTGGCATTGAACGGTTCGAACTGAACGGCCAGGAGATAGAACTTGGACCGCAACAGGGCCTTTCCCTTAGCATGGCCGTCCACGAACTGGCCACCAACGCGGCCAAATATGGCGGTCTTTCCAAACCTCGTGGCAAGGTGGTGGTGATGTGGTCGATCGCTGACGACATGTTTACGCTTACCTGGCGCGAGAAGGACGGTCCCCCTGTCAATGAACCCGTCGGCAGCGGCTTCGGCCTCACGCTGCTGCAGGGAGAGATCGGCTACAGGCTTGGCGGCCATGTCGAAACCGTTTTTCGCAAGGAAGGCCTCAACGTTCAGATCGCATTTCCCGTTAACCGGAAGGAGGGGTCGTGAACGACGGACCGCGCGTCCTGGTTGTCGAGGATGAATGGCTAATCGCGGAAGACACCGCGTTAGTCCTGCGTAGCGCCGGTTACCAGGTGGTCGGTCCCGCGCCTTCGGTAGCCGCGGCGCTTCGTCTCGTCGGCTCGGACAAGATCGACATGGCGTTGCTGGACATTCAGTTGAACGGTGAAACGAGCCTGCCCCTCGCGGAGACATTGCAGGCGCAGGGTGTTCCCTTCGCCCTCATGACGGGATTTGGCGCGCGCGACCTACCGGCATCCTTTCGCGACTGCAAATTCGTGCCCAAGCCGGCGACTGAAGCAGCTATCCTGGCTGCGCTGGCCGACCTGGGGTCGCTGCGCGACGTTTCGCGTTGACGGGCACTCGAAGGGCGCCACAGGATCAGTCCAAGGGCTTGTCCGTCGGTCGCGGAGTCGTGCTGGGCTGACGGGGACGACCGGCATTTCGATTGGCTGTGGGATTGTCCAGGGGAGGGGCTGAAGGGTGAGATCCTCCGGCAGTCTTCGGCGTCGGCGATTTCGCCCCTGCGTCCGTATCACCGGCGTCTCGCCTCGGGTGTGGCAAACCATCGGTGTTCGGAGACCGAATAACGGGTTTCGAGCGAGAATTCTCGTTGGCCATGGCGGCACCCTTCTTCTGAACCGAACTCAGCGGGTCAATCGCCGACACAGCAGAAGGTTCCGAACTGCCAATGCCGATCGGGCGGGCGTCCAACGGATGCCGGGAATGAGACAGCTCTTGCCTCTGGAATTGCGACATCTCAGCCATGCGGCCGCATAACCACCTTGATGCAACCATCCTGCTTGTCTCGGAAGGTCTTGTAGAGGTCCGGCCCGGCTTCGAGCTCGGCTCTGTGGGTGATGACGAAAGACGGGTCGATCTCGCCATTCTGGACCTTGGCCAGAAGTGGTTCGAGATAGCGCTGGGTATGGGTTTGGCCCATTCGGAAGGTCAGCCCCTTGTTCATCGCGGCGCCGAACGGGATGTGATCGACCAGGCCGATATAGACGCCGGGAACCGAGATGGTGCCGCCCTTGCGGCAGCAATAGATCGCCTCTCGCAGCACATGCGGCCGATCGGTGCCGAGATAGACGGCGGCCTTCACCTTGTCGAGCATGGCGTCGGCGCTGGCGCCGGGGTCGGATTCAGTGCCGACGCAGTCGATGCAGCGATCCGGGCCGCGGCCGTCGGTCATCGCCATCAGTGCGTCGTAGATATTGGAATTGCTGAAGTCGAGCGTCTCTGCTTTGCCGTGTTCACGCGCCATGGCCAGCCGCTCCGGCACCTTGTCGATGGCGATGACGCGGCCGGCGCCGAGCATCCACGCGCTCTGGATGGCGAATTGGCCAACCGGGCCGCAACCCCATATCGCGACCGTATCGCCCGGCTCGATGCCGGCGTTCTCTGCCGCCATGTAGCCGGTCGGGAAGATGTCGGAGAGAAACAGCACCTGTTCATCTTCCATTCCCTCCGGCACCTTGATCGGACCGACATCGGCGAACGGAACCCGCAGATATTCCGCTTGTCCGCCCCAATAGCCGCCGACAAGATGCGAATATCCGAAAAGGCCGGCCGGCGATTGACCCATCGCTTCGGCGGCCTGTTTTGCGTTGGGATTCGAGCGGTCGCAAAGCGAAAACAGCCCGTTCTGGCAAAACCAGCACTCGCCGCAGGAAATGTTGAACGGCACCACCACCCGGTCACCCTTCTTGAACTTCGAATGGCCCTGACCAACCTCCACCACTTCGCCCATCGTCTCGTGGCCAAGCACGTCGCCCGATTTCATCGTCGGCATGTAACCGTTCATCAGGTGGAGGTCGGAGCCGCATATGGCGCAGCAGGTAACCTTGATGATCACGTCGCGGTCATCCTCGATGACGGGATCGGCCACTTGGTCGCAGCGTATGTCGCCTTTGCCGTGCCATGTAAGGGCTTTCACGATGTTGCTCCTGAGTTTCGAGGGTGCGTTTCATTGGTGAGACGCGCGTTTCTCGTGCGTGGCGCCGAAGATGCCGCCGGTCAGTCCTGGGACGCCGAGCCCGGCGCAGCCATCTCGCGGTGCTGTTCGGCCAGCGTACCCGCTGGCGTGACATGCGCAGCGGCGACCTGCAGCTTGTTCTTCCAGCCGCTGACCACCTGTTCTTCGCCAGTCATCATCGCTTCGTAGCCGGCCTTGGCAACGTCGGCCGGATTGTCCTTCTCGTCGGTGCCGACCTTGGTGTCCATCATCTCGGCGCGTTCGAAGAAGCGTGTCTGCGTGGCGCCGGGCATCAACACGGTCACCGTGACGCCGGTGTCCTGCAATTCGTGACGCAAGGCGATCGCGAAGGAATCGATGAATGCCTTGGTGCCGTTGTAGACGGCTTGGAAAGTCCCGGGCATGAAACCGGCGATCGACCCGGTGAAAAGAATGCGCCCGCGCCCGCGGCGAGCCATCTTGGCGCCGAGTTCATGCGCGAGATACACCGTTCCGGTGATATTGGTGTCGATGATGCGCCGGATCTTCCCCCAGTCCTGGTCGACGAAGCCATTGCCGAGCCCGCGTCCGGCGTTGAGAAACAGCAGGTCGATGTCACGCTCGCCAATTCGGGAGATCAGCCGATCCACGCCTTCGACGGTCGCGAGATCGGCCTCGACGGCTTCGACTGCGATATTATGTGAGCCGAGTGCCTCGGCGGCCTGCTGGATTGCCGGTTCATCAGCCGCAACGACGAGATTGTAGCCATCCTTCGTGCAGAGTTTCGCAAGTTCCTTGCCTATGCCGCTCGAGGCGCCGGTGACCACTGCGAGTTTTGCATCCGTCATGATTTCCTCCGTCGTGCCGGCCGAACCAGCAGAGGAGATGATTGTTCCGTGGATCGGTATCGTCCGGTCGGCGCCTGTCGGAAGTCTGACTTCTGCTCTTGGCCGGGCGATGGATTTTCGGAATTCGGGCGGGAACAACCGGATGGTCCCGCAGTTCGGCGCGTGCAGGAGGAACATGATGCAACATGCTGATAAGATCGCGCTCCGGCGTGTGAAAATGCTGGTCGAGCAATATGTGCTGACCAGGAGCAGGCGATATGATTTCGTGTCGACGGAGTTGGCTTGCAGGGCCATTCGTGAGGTGATGCGCAGCCCGATCGAAGATGCCGAACTGGATCGCATGTTGGCCAGAAGCGCGGCCAGGCAGGGGCTTTCGGTGCGATTCGACCGGATGGAAGCTTGGCAGGCTGCTTCGCCATCTCCCACCGAAGGAGTATCGATATGAGAGCCGTGTTGCTGATGCTGGCACTGGTCTGTCTGGCCGGGTGCAACAATCCCGATCCCGACAAATCCAAAGCGGATACGAACAGTCAGCCGGTCGACAAAAACCCCACAACCGACACGAACCCCACCCCACAAACCACCACCGGCGGAGATCAGCAAGGCACCCAACCGGCCCAGCCGGCATCCCCTAAGCCGGCTGGCGGCTAGCTACCGGCCTAGCCCACCAGACTGGGACCGCCATAGAGCAGTTCATCGTCTGCGGAAACGGCTAACCACTCTGTGTTGTTGTTTTTGCGCAATTCCTAAGGGAAAGCGCACCGCGCTTTTCCCCGGAAAGCCGTACACACTTTTCCTGGATTGCTTTAGTGGCGCGCCGAGCTTCTCGTTCTGGGTTCCCTGGCAACAATTCTGACGGGTACCGATTTGACGGCGGGGACGTGAGCCTTCTTGGCCCGGTGCCACAGAGGAACCAGGGGATTGAGTTCCGGATAATAACCGGCGCAGTTGCCTTCGGGCACGGAGTAGGGGGTGATGCGCAAACCTCGAACCCGCCGCTCCACGCCATCATCGGCATGGGTTTCCAGATCGATTTCCTGCCCGGCGCTCAATCCGAACCGCTGAATGTCGGCCTCGTTCATCAACAGGACCATGCGTGTGCCGTGTATGCCGCGCAGTCTGTCATTGTACCCATAGACGGTGGTATTGAACTGGTCATTGGAGCGCACCGTTATCAGCGTCAGCACATTGTGACCCGAAACATCGATGTCCGGGTCTGTTTCAAGCGTCGTCGGCAGCTTGAAATTGGCTTTCTTGTTCGGCGTCTCCCAGACCCGTTTCGAGGCCTTGATATCGCGGTGAAAGCCTCCCGGCGTCAGGAACCGCTTGTTGAACTCACGAAAATGCTGCGGGTAACAACGCTCGATCTCATCGCGGATAAGGGAATAATCGGCGACCCATTTATCCCACGGGATCGAACTCACCCCCGATACGGTGGCCTTGGCCAGTTCCGCCACGATCTTCGGTTCGGAAAGCAGATGCGGTGAAGCCGGCGGACGCGAACCGAAGGAGCCGTGGATACAGGCGGTGGAGTCCTCCATCGAAACGGTCTGGTCGCCGCTCGCCTGATGGTCCCTTTCCAGCCGCGACAGGCAGGGCAGCAGATAGGTCACCGCCCCTGGCAGCAGATGGCTGCGGTTGAGCTTGGTGGCGACTTCGACATGCAGCCCAAGCCGACGCCATGCTTTCTCGATCAGGCCGGTTTCGGGAACGGCGCGAACGAAATTGCCGCCGAGTCCGATGAAGCCTTTCACCGAGCCGGCGATGACGCCCTCGCAGGCCTCGACCGTGTCGAGACCCTTCTCGCGTGGCGGCTCGAAATCATAGAACCGGGCGAACTTGTCGAGCGGGACGAGCTCGGGCTTTTCGGATATGCCGACAGTGCGCTGGCCCTGGACATTGGAATGGCCACGCAGCGGTGAAATGCCGGCGCCGGGCTTTCCCATGTTGCCGCGCATGAGCAGCAGGTTGCATAGCATCTGGACGTTCTCGGTACCGTGCCGGTGCTGTGTCAAACCCATGCCGTAATTGCCGATCACCGCATTGGAGCGGCTGTAGACCTCGGCGACATGTTCGAGATCCGCCTGCGTTATTCCCGAGCGCCTGACGACTTCGTCCCACCTGGCGGCCCGCAGGTAAGCTTCGAATTCGGCAAAACCATCCGTGTGCTCGGCAATGAAATCGACGTCGAGGACGCGCGAATTCCCGTGTTCCCGTGCCGCGTCGTCGAGCGCCAGCACCGCCTTGGCGATGCCGGTCATGGCGGCGATATCGCCGCCGCTGCGGACCTGGAAGAAGTCGCTGGACATCTTCGTGCCGGGCCCCGGCGACAGCATCTCAAGGGGATCTTGCGGATTCTTGAAGCGCTTCAGCCCCCTTTCCGGCAAGGGATTGAAGGTGAACACCGGCACCCCGCGTTGACGAGCCTCTTGCAGCGGATGCAGCAGCCGCGGCGCCGTCACCCCGGTGTTGTGGCCAAAAAAGAACATCATGTCGCACTGGGAGAAGTCCTCGAGCTGCACGGTTCCAACCGGCGAGCCGATCGATTCGGGCAGCCCGACCGAGGTCGATTCGTGGCACATGTTGGAAGAATCGGGCAGGTTCGATGAGCCATAGATACGCGCAAAGAGCTGATACATGAACGAAGCCTCCAGCGAGGCCCGGCCGGATGTGTAGAAGACGACCGATTTCGGATCGAGCCGCCGCAGCTCCATGCCGATCTCGAGGAATGCGTCATCCCAGGAAACCGGTTCATAGCGGTCGGTGACGGCATTGTAGCGTAGGGAATCCGTAAGCCTACCCTGTTTTTCGAGGTCACGATCCGGCCAGTCGAGCAGTTCGGTGACCGTATGTCGTGCGAAGAAATCCGGGCCGCAACGCAGCTTTGTCTGATCCCACATGGTCGCCTTCGCGCCATTTTCGCAGAACTCGAAGGGCCGCGGATCGGCCGGCTTGGCCCATGAACAGGAAACGCACATGTAGCCATCGGCCTTGTTCTGCTTGAGCAGCGTGCTCCATATGCCCGACATCAGCAGGCCTTCGCCGTATGCCTTGCGGACCAATGACCTCAGGGATCCCCATCCGCCCGTGGGATGGTTGTATTTTTTTGTTTCGATACGGTCGGTTACGGCAGGTTTCATCGAGATCGTCCTTGAAGAACCGATACCGAACCTCGCCCGTCACCGATTGTTCCCGCGGCTCCGTGCAGTGTTGGGGTCGAATCTTGCGGGTCGAAGCCGACGTGACCGAGGAGCGATCGCGGCCGGTCGTGGAACTATTTTCGTGATCGGCTGTTCGGCTTGGGAAGGGAGCCTGGCAATGGTGCGACGCAATGCAGTGCTTTCGCTCGTGATAGCCGCCATCATCATCATCGGCTTCCTCATAGGGTTTCTCTATGCCGATATGGGCTGGCATACCTCGCCACTGACGCGGGCGCCTGAACAGAACCGGGGCGGTAACGCGCCGACGGATACTTCGCCAGCCGCGGGCGTCCGGAAAAGTCCCCAGGAAAACACCGAAATGCCGGGGCAGCAGTAGCGACCTCGAACGGGATCCCGCGCGAAAGGATGTCATGCTGTCAGATCCTACCGTGCTGATCTTGATGTATTTTCTGCTGCCGGTCTGGTTGGCCGCCGGATTTGCCGACTGGCTCTGCCATCGCGCCTCTCACATCGAATCGACGACAGGCGCCAAGGAATCGTTGATCCACCTTCTGATGTTCGCCGAGGTCGGAATACCTTTGCTGGCCGCCATGTTTCTTGACGTGAATGCTCTCATCATTCTCGTCATGATCGTTACCTTCTTCGTCCACGAGGCGACAGCGATGTGGGACGTCAGCTACGCCACCACCGCCCGCACCGTCACGCCGATCGAGCAGCACGTTCACAGCTTCCTCGAGATGATCCCGCTGATGGGGCTGGTCAGCGTCATTTCCCTCCACTGGGGACAGTTCCTCGCCTTGTTCGGGGCAGGGACGGAAACCGCGCGCTTCGAACTTGTCTGGAAATCGCAGCAGCTGCCGGTGATCTACATTGCCTGCGTGATGGCCGTGATCCTGCTTTTCGAACTGCTTCCCTATCTGGAAGAGCTCGTCAGGGGATTGCGGGCCAACGCCGGGAAACTGATCCCGTCGAAGGCCAGGCGAGGAGATCCGGGCCAGACGACATGGCGTTGACACGGATCGCGCGGCAGCACCCCTCCAGCCGCCGGCGTCGGATATCCCGCCGGTCCGCAATGCCAGCATCCTTGTGCGGAACATTTCTGCCGGGCTGGCCATTGAGCGAGCGGGCATGGCAGCGATGGGGAGTGCGATGATGGGATTTCTATCCGACCTCGACAAGAAACTGACGGACAATGTCTACGAACATGGCAGCCAGCTCACCGATTCCGCCGCGGATCTCCCGCAGACGGTCGGCGAAATTGTCGAACGGCTGATGCCTTTCGTCCAACCTGAGGCGCGCGAGACGGTCAAGGCTCAGATTCTGGGCCTGATCCACGAGTACAAAGCCGAGCGCACCCGGAGCGCCGCCGAGCAGGATCATCCAGACTAAACTACCCGTTCTGGTCTATCGCGTGAGGCGCCGGCTGGCTGCCGCCCCCGCTGCCCGATGTATCGCGACCGAACCATATCCAAGCCGCGACAAGCACAATCACCACGATGGCTATCCAGGCAATGAGACGGGGCATCGAGGGGTCCTTCCCTGCCAGTCGATCGTTCGGGCGGCGCGGCGATCAGGATGGAAGTCGAACCGCCCGACTCCTCGTTAATCCGATTGCCGATCCTTTGTTCCGCTCGAGCTGGTCCCCGTCGCTGCCGCTTGGCACCTGCCGCGGCCGACAGAATTGCACTCCGTGCTGGGCTCGATCGTGGCCTCGGTTGACGGGGAGGGCGGGCGCGCTAGATCAAAACTTGCGCCGAACATGGTTCTCGTTGGTGGGGGAGGTCATTCGTGTGGCGGATCCAACGCCGGCTCTAACCCTTAGCAGCTATCGCCTTGGCCGCAACAGCGCGTGCCTGCTGTTGCTCATGGCCATGTCGACCGCGTGCTCGTCCTCGGACCAGATCGAACAGCAATCCCGAACTGCCGCCTCGACGGCGCAGACCGTATCAATGACGCTTGATGCCTGGGCGGCGGGAGCTGCCCCTTCCAAATATGCTTCGGGCACGCTGCAATCGGCCGGCACGACGCTGGCCGATATCGACGCGAAGATCCGATCGGCCACTACGGCTGAACCTGCCGAGCAGGCTGCGTTGGCGGCGGCGGTCAAGGACCTGTCGATCGCGGTGGACCGCGCCCAGGCGGGAGTGCAAGCGGACCGCCCCCCGCAAGTGCAGGAGGCTCAAGAAGATATTCGGACGGCCACGCGCTCCCTGGCCGCCGCTTACTTCAGATATTTCGCGCCGAAGCCATGAAGAAGCTCCTGGAAATATCGCTGGGCATCGTCACCAGTGTTGGCGGCTTCCTGGAAGTCGGATCGATGGCGACGGCAGCCCAGGCAGGTGCGACCTTCGGGTTTCAGCTGATCTGGGCGGTGGTTCTCGGCACCATCTGCATCATTTTTCTGGTCGAGATGGCCGGCCGGTTTGCCGCCGTGAGCCATCACACCATCTCCGACGGGATCCGGGAACGATTTGGCTTCAACGTTTCGCTATGGCCATTGCTTGCCGCCCTGCTGGTCAATTTCATGGTGCTGTCCGCCGAGATCGGTGGTGTTGCCATCGCGCTCGAACTTGCCACCGGCATTGGCTTCCAATGGTGGGCTTTACCCGTGGCTTTGATGGCATGGCTGTTGCTGTGGAAAGGCACGTTCGGGCTGATCGAGAAAGGCGTGTCGATACTCGGCCTCGTGACGCTGTGCTTCGTGGTCGCAGCGGTGATGCTGAAGCCCGATTGGACAGCTGTCGCGTCCGGCGCGGTGCCTACACTGCCGACCCATGATGCGGCGAGTTACTGGTTCATGGCGGTCAGCATCCTTGGCGCTTCGATATCGCCTTACCTGTTCATGTTCTATTCCTCGGGGGCGATCGAGGACCAGTGGGACAGAAGCTATCTCGGAACCAATCGGGCCATCGCCGGACTGGGCATGGCCTTTGGCGGCACCATTTCGATCGGCGTCTTGATGGTGGCCGCGCTCGTGCTTGCAACGCACGGCATCGATCAGGTCGACGACTATCATCAATTACCGTTGATGCTGATCCCGATATTCGGCTTCTGGGGGTTCGTCCTGTTCGTTGCCTCGCTCGCCATCGCTTGCTTCGGCGCCGCACTCGAGGTTGGGCTGCAACAGGCTTATCTGGTGGCGCAAGGGTTTGGATGGAACTGGGGCGAAAACCTCAAGCCACGCGACGATCCTGGCTTCAGTGCCGTCTACACGGTATCATTGTTTCTGGCCGCCATCCCCATCATGCTTGGGCTCGATCCGCTGAAGCTCACCATTTTTTCCATGGCGCTGACCGCCGCCAGCCTGCCGCTGACGGTAATTCCTTTCCTTTTCCTGCTGAACGACAAGCGCTATGTCGGCGAGCACCGCAACGGCATTGTCTCGAATGCCGCGGTGATCTTCATCATCGGGCTTGGTTTCGTGCTCGCCGTGGTGACCATTCCCCTGCAGATATTCGGAGGCACGTGATGGATTTGCTGCGCGACATCCTCGACAAGCAGATCGTCGACCGCGAGCAGGTCAAGATCGGCAAGATCGACGGCCTGGTGGCGGAGTTGCGGCCGGGCAAGCCGCCGAGGATCATCGCGGTCGAGCTCGGCTCCGTCACCTTGGCGCGTCGCCTCGGCGTACGGCCAGGGCGTTGGATGACGCAGCTCGCGGCAGCGTGGGGCGGCAAACGCCATCGCAAGCCGCACCGGATCGCCTGGAAGAAGGTCCAGGACATAGGCGTCGACATCCAGTTCGATATCGATGTGCGCGAAACCTCGATCTTCGCCTGGCAGGACTGGCTGCGCGACCATGTCATCGGACGCATTCCGGGAGCTTGATGATGTCCACCGTCAACCTCGAACATCTGGCCGGACGACGCGTTCTCTCGCGGCAAGGCGAAAGCATCGGCTATATCGAGGAGATACGAGCCGAACCGGCCGGCGACGACTTCGTCGTTACCGAATTCCATGTCGGTATCTACGCCGCTTTCGAGCGTCTCTCGGCCTCGACCATCGGTACGGCGGTGCTGGATTTCTTCCGGCTGCGCCGTCGCGACGGCCTGTACCGTATTCCCTGGGACAAGCTCGACATCTCCGATCCTGCACGGCCGCGGCTGCTGTGTTCGACAACGGAACTTTCCGGCATGAAGGGCGCCCCCGAATTTCATCCACGAGGGAGGCAGGATCGATGACGACCCAGGCGGACGGCCGCGCGAAAGTGCTCGAACTCAGCCAAGAGTTGTCTGCTGCTGTCTGCACTCAGGATGATGCGCCTTACCGCAGCAGGCTGGCTGCCAGGAACACCGCGGCCGCTATCAGCACGACGGCCGCAATCATCATTAGCGGCCAGTTGCTGCGGGGCTGCAGTTCGGGCTCGTTCTCCACCGGCCGCATCGCGTTGGCGAAGCTGGCATCGTTTTCGAATTTTGGCCGGAGAGAACGCTGCGGACCTGCTTCAGTGACCGGGTTCTGCGTGTCCGCCGCCTCGGCGTCGGTCTCGAACGGGGCAACTGCAGGATCGAATCCGGGCGTTTTGTCCCGTGTGGCTCCGGCCTGAACTTCTCCCCTGGCTGCGGCAGGTGTGGAATTTGAAATCTTGGCCATGAACTCTCCTCGGAACCCAATTCGGCAAGTTCGCTCGGTCGACAGATTGACGCTCATGGGTCGCATTTAAAATCAAATCTCGCAGCCGCCGATTTGTTCCGCGCCGCGGTCCCGATGTTGAAGGTCTCCTGGCCGGCTGTGGGGCCTGTCCGAAGGCGCTTGCAGCGCATCGCACGGTGCCGGAACAAAGCCCATCCTGGCTTGTTAGGGCGCATCGTAAGTTCGCGCATCGACAAGGACAAAGCCAATGAAAACGCGACACCTTCTTGCCTCGCTCGCCGCTGCTTCCATGCTTATCGCAATGCCTGCTTTGGCTGCTGCCGACAGCGCCCAGGATTTCGTCGACAAGGCCGCCGTCGGCGGCAAGTTCGAAGTCGACTCAAGCAAGATTGCCCAGGACAAGGCCCAGGATCAAAGCATCAAGAATTTCGCGCAGACGATGATCCGGGACCACGGCGCGGCCAACGCCAAGCTGGAAACAATTGCCGGCGAACAGAAGTTGAAGATGCCGACGGCGCTCGATGCGCAGCATCAGGCCGATCTGGATAAGCTCCAGAACGCACAGCCGCCAATCGATCCGGCCTATGTGGACATGCAGCGCAAGGCGCACGCCGATGCCGTCAATCTGTTTGAAAGCTACGGCCGCGACGGCGACAACGCGGCCCTCAAGACGTTCGCCCAGCAGACGGTCGATACGTTGAAGATGCATCGGCAGATGATCGAAAAGATCGCCGCCGGCCAGGACTCCATCACGGGAGCGACAACGCCCGCTGTGAAAACCACGAACACGCCCAATGCCGCGGCCCTGGTGCCCGGCGCAAACAGTTTCACCGAGACCCAGGCAAAGAGCCGCATCGAGGATGCCGGCTATTCCAATGTGTCGAAGCTTGCCAAGGACGATCAAGGCATCTGGCGCGGCCAGGCGACCAAGTCAGGCCAAAGTGTCGCCGTCGGGCTCGACTATCAGGGCAACGTCGTCGCCGACAGCAAATGAGCCCGATCAGGAGATATCAAAATGAAAACCGTAACTGCACTGTTCGACAACTATGACGACGCAGCCGACGCGGTCGGCGAACTGGAAGCGTCCGGAGTGCCACATTCCGATATCAGCATCATCGCCAACAACTCGGATGGCTGGTACGAGAGAGATCGTTCCGAAGCCGCTGAAGATGCCGCGAGCGGTGCAGGGATAGGGGCCGTGGTCGGTGGCGCCGGCGGTTTGCTGACAGGGTTGGGCGTCATGGCCGTTCCGGGCGTCGGACCTGTGGTTGCGGCCGGATGGCTTGCCGCTACCGCCACCGGGGCGGTTGCCGGCGCGGTGGCTGGTGGTGCGGCGGGCGGTATCATTGGCGCTCTGACGGATTCGGGCGTTTCCGAAAACGATGCAAATGTCTATGCAGAGGGCGTACGTCGTGGCGGTACGCTGGTGACGGCCAAGGTGGACGATGGGCTTGTTCCGGAAGCCGAGGACATTCTGGGTCAGTCCAGCTCGGTTGACGTGATGGAACGCCGCAGGGCTTACGAGGCGGATGGCTGGACCGGCTTTGACGTCAACGCGGGCGACTATGTCCCTGAGCGCGACGGCGGCAGGGCAATAAACCGGCCCTGAAGAACAAGCCTGCCAGGGCGGCGGGGCACTTTGCAGCCAGGCCGGCGTGGGTGCCTCGCCCGAAATTGATCTTCGGGACATGTGCGAGGGATGTTTGGACCGCTGATTAAGTTTGCTGTGGGCCACGGTAGCTACAATCAATCCTTGTCCTGATGATAGAGCCGATCGGTGGCTCGATCGCTTTCTCTGCGTTCTGCGGGACCGCGGCGACGTCGGGTGACAATGACGTAGGCCAGCAATACGAGCAGCAACAATGGCCCGCCGGCGACGACGATCAACCACATGACGCTTTCAAACATGGGACGTCTCCTTTCCCTCACAACCGGCAAGGAGAAGAACCGTTCCGCGCGTGGACGACGGCGCCCGGATCAATCTGCCTTCAATTACCGGCCACGTTCGTAGGTTCCGACGAGTTCTGCCTGCTCCAGCAAATGTTTTTGCGCCTCCTGCCAGATACGCTCCACGCCCGTGCTTGCGGGGATAGCAAGGTTCGGCGTGTCGAGCGCCGCCAGCCGGAAGTGGTAGTGATGGACACCGTGGCCCGCAGGCGGTTCAGGGCCGTCGTAATAGGCGTTGCCGAAATCGTTCCGCGCTTGCCTGAGGGCCTGTGGACCCGGTCTGCCGCTTTCCGCTTCGGGCAACTCCTGCACCTCCGGCGAAATGTTGAACACCCCCCAATGGCCGAACATTCCGCTCGGCGCGTCGGGATCCTGGACGACAAGGACGAGGCTCTTTGTGCCGTCCGGTACCCCGGCCCACTTCAGAGGCGGAGATACGTTCTTGCCGTCACGAGTATAGGCTTCGGGGATCTCTCCGCCGTCGGCAAAGGCGGGGCTGCTGAGCGTCAGGGGCATGGTTGGCACTCCTTTGAGGGAACATTCGATCGCATCACCGCCGCGTCGCAAAGCGTGCCGGAATTGTTGCGGTCATCGAATTGCTTGCGAGCACGTTCCGGCGCGGCTCAAGCGCGCTGCGGCTCGAAAGGATTCTAAGATCCCGTCATAAGCGGCTTGAGGACGAATATGGCCAAGAGGCCAATAAAAAACACGGCGGCGATCACGACACCCCAGGTGATGAGCTTTCCGGTACCGCGTTGCTCTTCCTCGCGAGACAGGTCTTCCGGCATTGCGCGGATCCTCCTGTAAGGTTCGGTGATTTTAACAACCTGTTTTGTCGAGGTCCCGGCAGCCAAATCCAGAGCAGGACCCGCAGTTCAACTCGAACGCACCCCGCTCTGGACAGGAAGGCTGCCGGGCGCTTAGCGCCGGGCTGCCCCGCGGCTAAGCGGCTTTCTCAAGAGCCCGCTCATTGACCCCGCCTTCGCCTAAGCCTGTAAGCGCTTCATCGGTTGCCACTTCCTCTTTGAGCGTCTCGTTGAGGAGCTTGACCGCGTCGCTCTTGCCAAGCTGTTCAGCCCACGCGATCAACGTGCCGTAGCGTGCGATTTCATAGTGCTCGACCGCCTGTGCCGCTCCGACCAGTCCTGCATCCAATGCTGGGTCGCCCTTATAGTCGTCGAGAATCTCCGAACCCTCTTCGAGAATGCCGTCGATTGCCGGACAGGTCTTGCCGCGGGCTGGCTTGTCCATCAGGTCGAACACCTGTTCGAGGCGGTCGACCTGGCCTTCGGTTTCCACGCGATGTTTCTCGAACGCCGCCGCGACCTCCTCGGACTCGGCACCCTTGGCCATCTTGGGCAGCGCCTTTAGTATTTTCTTTTCGGCGTAATAAATATCCTTCAGCCCGTCGAGGAACAGGGCTTCCAGCCCTTTCGTCGCCGCCTTCTTCGCAGTCGCCATGTCTTCGTCTCCCTAAGGTTGTCATGAAAGCTCCACCACCGGTGTAGCTTTCCATAACCTTGAACACGGGCCGTTGTTCCCGCCGGATCGAGACAAAGACAAGGACGGCCGTATCTCACACGATCGCACTGTCCCAGCTGACATAGTGCGCATCGCTTGACGCTGGCTGCGGTCCAGCTACCTCTCACCAGCCGGCTGGAGAGAGTGCGTAGCGGGTTTTCGACCTTCTAGTCTAGGTTCGGCCCGCACGCGTGCTGGCGGCCTTCTGCGCTGCTTTCTTTCTTCCGGCAGCACCCTTGGTGCGGACCGCCTTGCGTGCGGCGGCGGACCGGCCTGCAGTGCCCTTCGTCTCCGAGGCTTTCTTGGCTGCGGCCGAGCGCTCCTCGGCCGTCCGGCGCGACGCCGCCTGCTTGGTCTGTCTTGAAAGCGCCTCATGGGATGCCGTGTTCTTCGGCTCGTGCTCGAGAACCTCGGAAACGGCCTTCGAGACCTTGGGGCTGCGTTTTGGCTTACGTTCGCCCTGGCCAACTTCATAGGCGTATTCGGCGCTCTTGCGGGTGCTCTCCTTGACGCTTCGTTTCTTGGGCGGAGGCAGGTCGACGCCTGCGCGGCGCGCCTCCGAAAGACCGATGGCGGTCGCCTGCTTGGTCGAGCGCGCGCCGTGCTTGCCGCGACGGACCTTCTCGATCTCGTCATGCACGAATTCGCCGGCCTGCGTGGTGGGCGATTTACCTTCGCGCTTGTCTTTTTTCGCTTTCTCGATGGTTTTCTTATCCGGCATCGCTTTCTCCTCGTTGGATACAGCGGGACAGATGGCGGTGCGACGTCGCGACCTCCAGAAAACCTAACGCATCGATGGCGCGAATGATCCGGAGGAAAAGAGACTTTCTCCGGCGACAATCTACAGATCGGCCGGACGCCACGAGAGCGCCGACAGCGTCGCGAGACAGAGCGCGGCAAATACAATCGCGGTATTTACCGCATGAGAATATTCCCATTGCTGCCTGAGCGCTTCCCAGTTTGCGGGAATTGTCGTCCAGTTCTGCGTCGCCTGGTTGGCAGGGAGCGTCCAGACAACGAAGATCGCGAGCATGATCGCGAAACACAGCGCGGCAAGCAGGGCGAGCCAAAAGGGCCAAGCCTGTGAGCGCACGGAGATCGCCAACAATGCGTTCACGATCAGCGCGGCAGGCCAGAGCAATCCAAGGATCGCCCATCCGTAATAGATGCCTTGGACGGTGAAATATTCCGGCTGCGGCAGAGATATCTTGTTGGGGAGAGCTGCGAGATGGGCCCCTGCCGGGATGAGCGCGAGGGCCGAAATGACAATGGCGAGAAATTGCAGAACCCTGACTGTCATGGAAGCTTCTCCGCGGAATGATTTTTAACGCGCCGACGACCCAATCGATCTGGCTCTCTGATGAGGCGTTGGCGCCGGCGTCACGCGGGCAGTTGGCGCAGGAACCATTGGATCGCGAGGTCCGCCACTTCTTCCATCGCGCCGGGCTCCTCGAACAGGTGCGTCGCAGCCGGAACGATGGCCAGCTCCTTTTCACACCGCAGCGCCGCGAACGCCGAACGGTTGAGCGCAATCACCTGCGTGTCTGCGCCGCCGACCACGAGCAGCGTTGGTGCCCGGACGCGGGGCAGGGCAGGTGCCGCAAGATCCGGACGCCCGCCGCGCGAGACGACGGCGGCCGCCCGATCCGGGCGCTCTGCCGCAGCCATCAGCGCCGCGGCAGCCCCTGTGCTCGCGCCGAAATAACCGACGCGCAGCGCCGACGTTTCCTCGGACATGTGCAGCCAATCGGTGACCTGAACCAGGCGATCGGCGAGCAAGCGAATGTCGAACCGCAACTCGGCGGTAATCTGGTCGATACGCTCCTCTTCGGTCGTCAACAGGTCGATGAGCAACGTGGCGAGTTCCGCCTCGTTCAGCCGTCCGGCCACATAGCGGTTGCGTGGGCTGTGCCGGCTGCTGCCGCTGCCGTGAGCGAAGAGGACGAGCCCACGGGCTTCCTGCGGCAGCGACAGGTTGCCTGCGAGCATTGCGCCGCCGGCGGGAACCTGCACGGCCTTCTCGTTTGTCTTCAGGACTGAGACCATGGCGATCTCCAATTCAATTGGATCGGGCCCTAAACCCCGAACGGATAGGTCTCCGCGAGCTCGCCGGCGTCCCATTGCGAGCTGCGCTCCAGCGGCTCAACCGCCCGCGTCTCGTCGAAATGCAGCAGCATGTCGAATTGCGCGGCAAGGTCGGCATGGAAGTAGTGGCTGGCCCGTTCGGTCTCAGGGCGGTAGATGACGCCGATCGCGCGCTCCAGGAGCCGTCGCGGCAGGGCTTCGCCGTCGCCGCGCAGATCCAGCTGGAAGCGATCAGCCGGGACTGCATGCAGCAGCGCCTCATAGCTGCGCGCCAGGGCAGGCCGGACAACCTTGCGCTCCGCGGGGCCGTCCCAGTTCGATGCCGCCGTCACCGTTCCTTGATACGTCGTGAAGCCGACGAGGAAGGCGTCGCGCTGATGCTTTTCGCGGATAAGCTGTCCGAGGTTGATTTCGCCATGCAGGCTCCTGTCCGTCGCCCTGGCGTCGCCGAGATGGGAGTTATGCGCCCAAACCACGATCTTCGGCGGCCGCCCGAGCCGGCCGAGATGAGCGGTGAGAGCTTCGAACGTCTCGGCCATGTGCCGGTCACGCAGGTTCCAGGTCGATTCGGGCGCCAGGAACATGGCGCGATAATAGGCCTCCGCATTCTTCACCAGGCGGGCGTTTTGCTGCGCCGCGAAGAGTTCGTCCGCGATGGCGCCTTCGCGCGGCTCGGCCTTCGCCGGGCGCCGCTTCAGCATCTCGACCAGCTGTGCGACCACAGCCTCCTGGCAAGGTTTATCGACCTCATTGCCGGCTATGAAGCCATAAGCCTGCGGGTCAGGGCCGAAATGGTCGAAACAGGCATAGCGGCGACGCGCGATCTCCGCCGCGGCCGGGTCGGCCTTTTCGAGATAGCGCAGCACAGCCTTCATCGCGCCATGCAGGGCATAGAGGTCGAGGCCGTAGAACCCGGCTTTCGGATTGCCCTTGCCGGGCGCTTCATTGTGCCGGCGCAGCCATTCGACAAAATCGACGACGACCCTGTTCCGCCACATCCAGATCGGGAAGCGCCGGAAATCGGCGAGCGCCTCTTCGGCGTCGATATCCTCGCCTGTTCCCTGAACATAGCGGTTGACCCGGTATGTGTCGGGCCAGTCGGCTTCGACAGCGACGGCGGCAAAACCCTGCTCCTCGATCAGCCGCCGCGTGATCCGCGCGCGCTCCTGATAGAATTCGTGTGTGCCGTGCGAAGCTTCACCGAGCAACACGAAGCGCGCCTCGCCGATCGCCGCCAAGAGCTCGTCGTAGTCTCGCGCGTCTCCGGAGAGCCGAACGACGTGCTTGTGCAATCGGTTTGCCGTATTCTGCGGCGCATCGCGGCCGGACGGTGCGGTTGGTCGCCCCGCCTTGGCGAGAAGGGCGCGGACCTCGTCGTCGCTGGTTTGGGAGAAATCTTCATACCAGCGCCCGACGCCGATGAGCGGCTGCGGCGTCGTCGCACAGACGACCTCGTCGGCCTCGCTCTCCATCGCCTCGCAGGTGTCGGGACTGCCGACCGGAACGGCCGCAACGATACGGGCAGGCCGCTTTCCGCGCAGCGCCCTGACCGCCGCGCGCATGGTCGACCCAGTGGCGAGCCCATCGTCCACGAGAATGACGATTCGATCCTCCACAAGGAGCGGTACCCGCTCGCCGCGATAGAGGTGCTCGCGGCGTAAAAGCTCCCTCTCCTCGCTGGCAGTGACCGCATCGATGACGTGGGCCGGCACAGCGAGGCCTTCCACGATCTCGTCGTTCAGGACGCGTACGCCGGAGGTCGCGATTGCGCCCATGGCCAACTCTTCGTAACCGGGAACGCCGAGCTTGCGTACGACGAAAACGTCGAGCGGTGCCTTCAATGCCTGTGCGACTTCGTAGGCGACAGGCACGCCGCCGCGCGGCAGCGCCAGCACGGTGACATCATCGCGCGCTGCGAAGTGGCCGAGCTTATCAGCGAGAACGCGTCCTGCCTCGCGACGATCCGAAAAGACAATAGTCATGATCTCAAGCCCAATATTTGCGTCGCGCCCACCCTTTGGAGTCCCGCTGCAAGGCTTTGATTGGCCGAGGCCACACGGGGCGGCAAGGCGTGGCGCAGGCACATCATTGGCGTGTTCGTCGCCAAGAGTTCGAGCGGCGGGCATTCCCAAGCCATCCCCCACTGCGCCGATGCTCGGAAACGGCCTAATCCCCCAAGGGTTCCGTGTCGCTCCGGTGCGGCTAGTCCGGATCGCTCCAAAAGCGTTGCCTTTGTTTCCGGAGGGAACAAAGCGGCCTGCCGGAGATTGGGGCACGCAGGAGGAGTTTCCAATGGACAAGGAAGAACTCATAAAGCGACGAGCCTACGAGATCTGGGAGCGCGAAGGCCGCCCGCCGGGCCGAGAGCAGGAGCATTGGGACCAGGCCGTGCGGGAAATAGAGGCGGAAGGATCGGAAGCCGAGCGCGGTCCGGTGGTGCCCGATCCGACCATCGGCAGCGGGTCGGAGCCTCGAAGCTCCTGAAGCGACGTCACTTGCCGCCAAGGAGGAAAAATGCGTCGACCGACTGTTCATTCCGTCGACGCATTCGAGATGGCGTCTCGGTCAACGTCCGAGCAGCGCCCTGAGCCTGGCGAAGATATTGAAACCTTCGCCCATGGCGGCGCGCACGCGAACGGCGACCCACCCGGCTTTCATGGTCGCACCGACGTGGCAATCGCAGACGATGTTGTGCAACTGCCAGTTGGACAGTTCGAAAAAGCGCTTTGCCTCGCCATAGGTGTCGCCTTCCAGACCCTGCGCCCGCAGTATCGGATCTTCGAACGCGACGCTGATGGGGGATTGCACGCAGTAGGCGTTTTCGCGCATGTCGGGGCTCATATATTCGGTGCCCGGAAGCGCTCCGAGGCGCCGTTCAGGATGACGCTCAAGAAGACTTGCCCAGCGCTCCAGGCGTTGGTTCCGCGTCATTGTCGGGCACACCGTATCAACTTCCGCGATTGCGTGTAGTTGTTCGAGTGTATGGGACTTCATGGTCAGCTCCTGTTGATCCAGGTTCCTCCCGCTTCAAGGTGAGTCGCGAGATCACGACAGCGCGCTCGCCGTCGCCGCGCTCCGAACTCTTTGTTGTCGCTGAAGTTCCATCATTTTGAGAATTTGAAGGCTGGTGCGGCGGCAACTCGGCAAACCCCAGGGCCGTTGCGCCACCTCGGTCGGTGCTGGGTCAGCCCCTTCCAACTCCACGCTCCTGGCCCCGGCCGGCTTTCGGCGCAGGAGTGTCGGTGTTCAATGCTGGAGATCGTCGGGCGGGTCCTCCAGGCTCCTGCTGGGGTGAATTTCGTTCGAGAGGGGGATATCCATCGTGCAGATCACCTCGGCATCGGTGAAGCGCAGCGAGCCAGCTCCGCCGATCTCATAGGGCACCACCTTTTCGATCAGCTCGGATCCGAAGCCGCGTCGCGCAGGTATTGCTGCCGGACCATGCAGGTCCTCGATCCAGCGGATCTTCAGCTCCTGTCTGGCGGGCGTGCCACCCACTTTCCAGCTTACGCTGATTGATTTGTCGGCTGCCGACAGCGCGCCATATTTCATCGAGTTGGTGGCGAGTTCGTGGAACGCCAGGCCCAAGGTCTCCGCCGTCTTTCCGGACAAGGAAATATCCGGGCCATCTATGGTGAACTGATCTTCCGTCCGGCCGCCTTGGGACGCAAGCTCGTCAAGGACAAGCATGTCAAGCTGCACGGTGGCCGAGGCCGATCGCATCAGCACATTGTGCGTGCGTGCAAGCGCATTGATGCGGCCCTCGAGGTGAAAGGCATAGTCCTCGACATTGTTGCTGTTTTCAACCGACCGGCGAGCGATCGAACGGACAATGCTCAACGTGTTGCGAACGCGGTGCTGCAATTCGGCGGCAAATGCCTTCGTCGCCTGGAGGCGGTCGCGTGTGACCTGGAGTTCGGCTTCGAGCCGGGCGATATGATCGTCACGTTCGTCCATCTGTTCATCGACATGGCTGAGCCGCATCGACGCGGAAGCATCGCGTTCTTCGGCGGACACACCTTGCGGACGGGAGAATGTACCCGTGACGTCTTTCTTGGGAGGTCTTTTTCCAGCCACCTGTCAGTCTTTCAACCGTTCATCGATCATGCGCGGGGCCAAGCGCATCGTCTCGTCGGCCTTTGGCTCGCGTTCACGCGCCCAGGATTGGCTTTCGTGCCGCCGCGCGGGATTTTCAGCCGGCGAAAATGATACCGTCGAGCCGGCAGGAGCATTAATGCCGCCGCTGTCGGCGGAAATATGGAGGGCGATCGCAGCGGCCCAGCGGATCGATCGTACCTGCCGATCCGCCGATCAAATCGCGCTTGGCCATCGCTCGCTACCGCCTCCGGTCACGCCGAACCGGCAGAAGCAGGCCAGGTTCCCTATGATGTTTCATTTTTGCGCTCCACTCGATGAGGCCGTGCCTGATCATGCAAAAGGCTCCCTGACGTCCAACAGATGAAGGTAATCAGGATTGAAAAAGGCCGCCGCCTCCAGTTTCGCCAGGTTCTTGATCGTTACAGTGCCGTTGTTGAACGAAATGAGGCCGTCGCGCCTGAGATCCTGAAGCGTACGGTTGATGTGCACGTTCGAAAGACCGAGCGTATCGCCCAGGGTCGCCTGGGTTACCGGTAGGGGATAGCTCTTGCCGGCCGTTTCACCAATTGCGTGAAGCCTGTGGAACAGCTCGCAAAAAAGGTGAGCCATCCGCTCATAAGCAGTCCGCTGGCCGATGTTGACGACCCATTCGCGGGTGATCGCCTCGTCGAGCAGCGTGGTCCACCAGAGCGCACGCGTAAGATTGGGATAGCTGTTGGTGAAGCCGAGGATGGCGCTCTGCGGGATCGCCGCAACCTTGGAGCGGCTGAGAGCACCGATCGAGTGGTCCATGCGCCGCAGCAGGAACACGTGAAGATCGCAAAGGTCGCCCGGCACCAAATAGGCAAGGATCTGTCGCCGACCGTCTTCGAGAATCTTGTAGCGGCAGGCAAATCCTTCGAGCAGCAGGTTGACCCCGCCTGTCCTGTCGCCCCTTTGGATGACGTCATCGCCGGCGGCGAATTCGGCGACCTTTGTTGTCGCGCTCTCGATGGCGTCGCATTCTTCCACGGACAGGACCGTGAAATTGGACAGCTTGCGGATAAGCGGGTGCCGCGCGGTCTTCGCTCTCAGGCCAACCGCCGGCTCGCTTCTCTCGTTCATCGCGTATCGTGTGCCGTCGCGGCAACGAACTCGACAATGCTGCCGAATTCCAGAGGCTTTTCAAATCGCCTGATCCCGCCGAGCTCTGCTGGTATGGCCGTCTGATCATAGCCGGTGGCGAAGGCGATCGGAACGCCTTTCGCCAACGACTCGCGGGCAATCTCGAATGTCTGCTCGCCGCGCAAGTTGATATCGAGAATCGCAAAATCGCATTGACCGCTGTTCAGCAATTCGATTGCGGGCTCGACCGTGGCGACCGGGCCGAGCACTATCGCCCCTTGTGTGACGAAAGCCTTACGCAGGTCATCGGCGAGAAAATATTCGTCTTCCACGATCAAAACGCGAATCCCGCCCAGAAAGGCTGATTTCGCCGCTTCCCCGTCCATGGTGCAAGAGCTCTCCCTTTGCAGCGGCCATCACTTGGGACACTACACCGCAACCCGCTGCACTCCCAGTTATATTTCCACCGATGCAGCGGAGGTGAACTCCAAAGCCACCGCCAGCCCCTATTTTCCTGAATCGACATCTTTTTCGTCTGCCGTTTTAACAATTGTGATGGCAGGTTTCGGTGTCCGTCAACACAGTGAGAAAAACGGGGAAATAAGGAGGAGGAACCGATGCCTGTGATCGATATGACCTCGAAGGAACTGATCCGGGCCATCGATCACTACATCAATTCCCGCAGAAATCTCGAATGGCCAATTTCCACGGCGCAGGCGGTGTCAGCCATCCGTTACGAACTGCCAGAATGCACTCTCTCCGACAAAGAACTGGCGGACATTGTTGCCAGCTCAGCAATTCAAAAGCATCGCAACATCGCATTTGACCTGCAGTCGTAGCCATGCTCATGCATGTCGCCCAAAACGCCTCGGTTTGGAACAAAGACATGCATGAAAACAGAAACCTGACACAGGTCGCCCGCCTCGACGCATGCCGGGGCGGGCGCTTTGGAACATGCGGTCATTGAAGGACCTGGACGATTTTCCGGGTTTCCGGGTCGACCAGAACTGTTCGATTGTCGACCACGACGTAGCGGTATTTCACATCGGGAACTTCATGAAGTTCGACCGTATCAGGCACGGTGGATCCGACATTGAGTTCCACGCCGGGCAGTTGGACCGAGGCCAGCGGCTGCTTCTTCACATACTCCTTGATAACGGTTTCTTGCTCCGGCTGGATGACCACATCTTGCGCCGCGGCCGCTCCGGCCCCCGCAAGAAACAGGATGCCCACTGCCGTTCCCAGTAGATATTTTTCCACTTCTGTCTCCATCAGATGTTGGGCAGGGCGCCAAGCCGACGACGCCACCGGCGTTTCGGCAGGTGCGCCCCATGCGCCGAACTTCGCAAAATGCCGGCAGTTCCATCCGCTCCGGAATATATTAGCCTTCGGTGGAACAATCACGGGGTGGCAAAGTTTTGCCGCGAAGGGACTGCCATCCTAGGAGATTTCCCATGAGAACCACTCTGATCACCAGCATGTTAGCGCTTACCCTCGGATGTGGGGCGGCAATCGCGCAGACCCAGCAGCAGTCGGGCGAAGCGGCCCAATCGGGTGGGGCAGACACTTGCGCAGCCGGCTCGGCCAATTGCCAGAAGGGCGGCAGCACCGAGCAGCAGACGCAAGGCAAGGCCGGCATGAAGACCGACGAGCAGGCGCAAGGCAAGGCCGGAGCGAAGACCGATGAGCAGGCGCAGGGCAAGGCGGGCGTAAAGACCGACGAGCAGGCGCAAGGTAAGGCCGGCATGAAGACCGATGAGCAGGCGCAAGGCAAGGCCGGCATGAAGACCGACGAGCAGGCGCAAGGCAAGGCCGGCATGAAGACCGACGAGCAGGCGCAAGGCAAAGCCGGAGCGAAGACCGACGAGCAGGCGCAAGGCAAGGCGGGCGTGAAGACCGATCAGCAGGCGCAAGGCAAGCCCCGCATGAAGACCGACGAGCAGGCGCAGGGCAAGGCCGGTACGACTACCGATCAGCAAGCGCAGGGCAAGGCCGGTACGACTACCGACCAGAGTTCAACCGCTTCAATCAACAATATATCCGTCGAGCAGAAGACCGAAATCACCAACGTCATCCGCGAGACGAAGGTGGAACCGGTCTCGAACCTCGACGTGGACATTTCGGTCGGCGTGAAAGTGCCGAAGCAGAAGGTGCGGCTGCATCGACTTCCGCACCGGATCGTCGAAATCGTTCCTGCCTATGAGAGCTATGAATATTTCCTCCTGGCCGATGGCAGGATTGTTATTGTCGATCCGAACTCATATGAGATCGTCGCTATCCTGAGTTAGGAACCGAGCCGACTAACAAAAGCCCGCTCTCCATCGAAAGCGGGCTTTTGCGGCGCCTTCGGGCTCGAAAAATGTCAGTCGTGCGTCCCCTATTCACTCCGCTGCCATGTCGGGTGCCCGGCTTCGTACCGGGCCTAGCGCGTCGGCGTTCTGCACCAGTGCGCGCATGTAGCCCAATGCGAAGGCCTTGCCGGCGTGCCATGGCGCGTCGCAGGCCATCTCAGGCGTGTGATCGGGTATCATGACGCCTTGATAATTCTCGTCGCGCAGAATGCGCACGATCTCGGCCATGTCGATGTCGCCGTCGTCGACGAAGGTTTCGTGATATTTCGGCACTTTGCCCCGCACATTGCGGAAATGGATATAGCCGATGCGGCCACGCCGCGCGAAACGGCGCACATGGCTGTAGATCTCCTCGGTCTGCGGCATCTCCTGCAGCGAGCCGAGGCAGAGCTCCAGCCCGTTGGCGGGCGAGTCGACGATATCCATCAGCCGATCATATTTCTGCGGCCGGTTGACGAGGCGCGCCGTGCCGCGCAGCGCCTCGGCGGGTGGATCGTCCGGATGCGCAGCCATCACGACGCCGGCCTCTTCGGCCACCGGTACGATTTCGCGCAGAAAGACGCCAAGCCGTTCCCACAGTTCTTCTTGCGAGACCCTGACAGGCGCGGCGCCGGCTCGGCCCGGCCGGTAGCGCATATTCCAGACCACTCCGTCGGGCAGCGGCAGGTCGGGATCGATATTGGACAAATCGAGCCCCACGGACATGGCGTCGCCGCGCGCGAATGGCCCGCGCTGCCAGCCCCACACGCCCGCGATCGAGAAGTTGTAGCCTATGCAGGGAATGCCGGCCCGGCCGGCGTCACGCACCAGGCGCTTGAGGCCGTCGAGCTGCCTCGACCGATCGGGGCCGCCGAGCAGCACGTCGGACCAGAAGCGCGGCGACAGGTTTTCGATGCCGGCGATCTCCAGGCCGTTGTCGCGTACGGTTTTCACCAGTCCGGTGAAATCCTCGTAGCTCCACAATCCATCCGTTGAACAATCGCCCCAGCCATCCGTTTCGGTGCCGGCCGACAGCGAGGGATCGCGGCCGCGAAAATAGTTGGTCAGATGCGCAACGACATGCGTTGCGCCGGCCTGCCGGGCAAAGCGGAAATTCTCCGGCGTCAGCGAATCGCGATAGAGGCCAAGTCCGATCTTCATCCGCGTTACCCTACTTGACGCCGATGCCGGCGGTGAGGCCGCCATCGATCTTGTAGTCAGCGCCGGTGCAGAAGCCGGCTTTCGATGAACACAGGAAAGCGATGAGTTCCGCCACTTCCTCCGGCTCGCCGATACGGCCGAGCGGATGGGCGGCGCCGAAGCGCCTGTAGGCTTCTTCGACATCGGCGTCGCTGCCATTGTCGCCACGCGCCGCCTTCTCGAGGATTGGCGTGCGGATCGAGCCCGGGCTGACCGAATTGACCCGGATGCCGGCCGCGGCATAGTCGAGCGCCAGCGAACGCGTCAACGTGTGGATGGCGCCCTTGGTTGTGGCATAGGCTGCGACGTTCTGCTGGCAGGCGAACCCCTGCACCGAGGCGACATTGACGATGGCACCGCCGCCTCGGCGGATCATTTCGGGAATGCCGAAATGCGCGGTCAGGTAGATCGACCCGACATTGACCGTCATCGCCCGGTTCCAGGTTTCCCAGTCGGTGGTGGTCGCCGTGCCGTAGGGGTGGACCGCCGCCGAATTGACGATGATGTCGATGCCGCCGAACCTCGCGACGCCCGCTGCGACCGCGTCGCGCACCTGGTCGGAAACGGAGACATCCACCGTTTGCACCAGCGCATTCGCTCCGGCCTTGGCGAGGTTCTCCTGCATGGCGGCATTGGCCGCCCGGTCGATGCCGCAGGCGATGATCGCAGCGCCGCCTTGCGCCAGGCGACTCGCAGTGGCGAGCGCGATGCCGGTCGTGCCGGTGATCAGCGCCACCTTGTTCTCAAAATCAGACATGATGCAAATCCTTGGAAGATGCCGGACCCGGATGCACCGGGTTTGCCGCCGACATACGGGCGTTTTCGAGGTCGTCGGGAACGAAGCGCAAGCCGAAATCGAGATGCCGGCTCATCAGGTAGCAGTAGGCAATGCGGTCGCGCGCGCGCAGCGCCGCGATGATCTCGCCATGCGCGTGGCGTGTTTCGCTCAGCACCGGCCGGATGGATTTGCCGACGGTCATGATGTGCAGGATGACCGGCGACAGGAACTGATAAGTCTGCACCAGCATGCGGTTGCCGGCGAGCTTCATCAGCGCCAGATGGAAATCGAAATCGCGTTGCGCGGCTTCCTGGACATCCTTGCTGGTCTCGATCAGGCCATTGACCTCGTCCAGGGCTTCAAGTTCGGCGGCGCTGGCATTGAGGATGATGTGGTCGCCGACGCTCACTTCGATGATGCGGCGAAATCCTTGTATGTCGTGAAAGGACGTTTTCGATATGTCCATTTGCGCGGCGAAAAAATTCTGGATCGCGACATTCTGGCGATCGGCGAGCACCGCGCCGACGCGCGGCTTGGGATCGATCAGCCCATAGGTTCGGATGGTGCGCAGCGCCTCGCGTATCGTGTTGCGGCTGGCGCCGAACAGTTCGCCAAGCTCCCGTTCGGTGGGCAGCACATCGCCGATGGACATGGCGCGATTGCGGATGAGGTCGAGGATCTGCCGCACGGTCTGGTCGACGGCGGAACTGCTGATCCCGGCTTCGTCTGCCGCCTCCATCGAATCGTGGCTCGCCTGTTCCACCGCAGAACTCCTTGCTATTTGTTGGACCACCCTAGGGCTCGATCCACAGGAAATCAACTGTATGGCGACGGAGAGGTTCTGTTGACAGGCTTGTGGTCCGACAATATGGTCGCCGCCAACCCTGAGGAGGCTTCATGGAACAGTGCTGGCGCTGGTATGGTCCCGATGATCCGGTGACGCTTGAACATGTCAGGCAGGCCGGCGCCACCGGCGTTGTCTCCGCGTTGCACCAGATCTATGACGGCCGCGCCTGGCCTGAGGCCGATGTGCTCGAGCGCAAGCGGATCATCGAGGCGGCTGGCCTGAAATGGTCGGTCGTCGAGAGTATTCCGGTGCACAATTCCTTCAAGATCGGCGCGCCCGAGCGCGAGCGCTATGCCGGCTACTACCGCGACAGCATCCGGGCGCTCGCCAAGGCCGGCATCGAGACGATCTGCTACAATTTCATGCCGGTGGTGGACTGGACCCGCACCGACCTAATGTATCGCCTGCCGACAACCGGCTATGCGCTGCGCTTCGATGCGATCGATTTCGCGGCCTACGATCTTTTCGTGCTGCAGCGCAAGAACGGTGCGGCAAGCTATACGCCGGCGCGTATCGCCGAGGCCGAGAAGCGGCTGAAGACGCTGACGCCGGAGCAGATCGACCGGATCGAGCGCAATCTCATCGCCGGCCTGCCGGCGACCGAACGCAGCTACAACAGGGACAGTTTTCGCGAAGCCCTGGCGGAATACGATTCGATCGGGCCGAACGAACTGCGCGACAACCTTGCCTGGTTCCTGCGCGAGATTGTTCCGGCGGCCGAAGAGGAGGGGGTGCGCATGTGCATTCATCCCGACGACCCGCCCTTCTCGCTCTATGGCCTGCCGCGCGTGGTTTCGACGGCGCAGGACGCGCGTTTTATCCTCAACGCCGTCGACAGTCCCGCCAATGGACTGACCTTCTGTACCGGCTCCTATGGCACGCGCGCCGACAACGACATCGTCGCCATGGTCAAGGAATTCGCTGACCGCATCCACTTCGTCCACCTGCGCAACATCACCATCGAGGAGGACGGCTCGTTCTATGAAGCCGAGCATCTCGAAGGCAGCACCGACATGGCGCACGTTATCCTGGCTCTGATGCAGGAAGAAAAGCGCCGCCGCGAGCAAGGCCGGGCCGACTGGCAGATCCCGATGCGGCCGGACCATGGGCATCTGCTTGCCGACGACATCGGCAAGAAAAAGATCAACCCCGGCTATTCGCTTATCGGACGGCTCAAGGGTTTGGCTGAACTGCGCGGCATCATGCGCGCCGTGGAGCGTTTCGATCTGGCTTGAAGCGATGCATCGGCCAGTCGGGAGGATGTGTGCGCTTTTTGCGCAAATGAAAACAAGTTGCGCATATGAAAAATGGTGCTAGTGTCGATGGCGAGCCGGCTATTGCCGGTGCCGGGAGGATTTGAGTGGCATGACGAAGCTGCGCGGACTGGCGTGGGATCATAGACGATGCTGGGGTCCGCTGGACGCCAGCATCGAGTCCTATTGCGCCGCGCATCCCGGCCTGGAGATCCAATGGGACCGCCGCAGCCTCTATGAATTCGGTGAGGGCGCCCTCGGTCCGGTGCTCGGCACTTACGATCTGGTCGTGTTCGACCATCCCTTCATCGGCGATATCGCCCAGGATGAACTGATGGTCCCGTTCGACGCTTATCTGTCGGCCGAACAGATCCATTTCTTCGAACGTGACTCAGTCGGGGCGTCCTGGCGTTCCTACCAGAAGAACAGCCGCCAGTGGGCGCTGCCGATCGACGCCGCCTGCCAGGTCGCCTCCTATCGGCCGGATTTGCTGGAGCGCTACGGCCCGGTGCCCGGCACGCAGCAGGACGTGCTGGAGCTTGGCCGGCGCGCGCGCAGCGACGGCAAGTGGCTCGGCCTGCCCTTCGTGCCGACCGACGCCATGTGTCTGCTTCTGACGCTTGGCCGTCCCCAGGAAGATGGCGAGCAATTCATCGCGAAGGAAATGGTCGAGCAGGCGATTGCGCAATTGCGCGAGCTTGTCGCGCTTTCGCACCCGGACTCGTCGAAGTGGAATCCGATCCGCTGCTACGACCACATGATCGCGCATGACGACGTTGTCTACGTGCCGTTCGCCTTCGGCTATGTGAATTACGCCTCGAAACCCGACAGGCCCCATCTGCGCTTCGCCGACGTGCCCACCCCGCAAGCCGCCGGCGCCTTGCTCGGCGGTGCCGGCATCGGCGTCAGCGCCCAATCGAAGCACAAGCAGGCCGCGATCGACTACGCACTGTTCCTGTGCTCGCCCGAATACCAGCGCGGCGACTATGTGAAGTCTGGCGGACAACCGGGTTCGCTGGCTGCCTGGAAGGATGCCGGGGTCAATGGTCTTTCCGGCGATTTCTTCGGCTCGACGCTGCGGACGATCGCCTCGTCCTATCTGCGTCCGACCCATCCGGGCTTCATCGCCTTCTTCCGCGAATGCGCGCCGCATGCCGCCGCAGCCATAGCCGGTGACATGTCGGCGACCGAACTCGCAGGCCACGTCAACAGCCTCTACCGCGAAACCAGGCAAGTCCAGCCGGAACGGAGCGTCGCCTGATGGCCGCCAGCGTTGCCGAGACGCTCGACGAGGGCGAAAGCGGCCGCAACGGCTATCGCGTGCCGGCGGTGGAGAAGGCGCTCGACGTTCTGGAATTCATGGCCTCCAGCGCCGAAACGCTGACCCAGACCGAGATCGCGACCGGCCTCGGCCGCTCCATTCACGAGATCTACCGTATCCTGCTTCTGCTGGAGAAACGGGGCTATATCTTTCGCACGCAATCGGACCGTTTCCGGCTGTCGCTGAAGCTGTTCGAACTGGCGCACATGCATCCGCCGGTAAACCGGCTGGTGGAATGCGCTCTGCCGGTGATGCGCGAATTGACCGCCAATGCCGACCAGAGCTGCCATCTCGTGGTGCGCGAGGGCCAGAACGCACTGGTGGTTTTGCAGATCGATTCGCCGCTGCCGATGCGCTACTCGGTAGCACTCGGGTCGCATTTCCCGATCCTCGAAACAAGTTCGGGTGCCGTGCTGCTCGCCCATTCGAACCGGGCCGAGCGCGACCGCATCGTCGAGCGCATCGTGGCCGCCGGTGAGGGCCAGGGCACGCGGGCCGAAATCGAGGCGCGGCTGAACGAGGTCGCCAGGCTCGGCTACGAGATGCGCGCTTCCTTGGCCGTTGCGGCCTGCACCAACATCTCCATGCCTGTGCACGATCACACCGGTGCCGTCATCGCCGCGCTAACCGTGCCGCTGCTGCCGCAGAAGGCGGCGCGGTTCGACAGCGAAACCGTCTTCGAACGCACCCGCGCCGCCGCCGAGAAGATATCGGCGGCACTCGGCTGGGGCGAAGCCACCAACTCCTTACGTGCCGACCCGGAACGGCGGGACTATCCGTTCAGCGACTAACAAAAGCGATAAATCTGGGAGAAGAAAATGCTCTGGTCCAAGTCAATCCTGTTTGCGTCCGCCGCCGTGCTGGCGCTCGGCGCCGCCGCCGCGCATGCCGAGAACATGCCCAAGCGCATCGGCTACGTCACCAACTACGCCACCCATGAGTGGTATCAGAACGTCATCAAGGGCATGAAGGCTCACGGCAAGGAACTCGGCATCGAGGTCGAGGTGCAGGATGCCAATCTCGACATAGCCAAGCAGGTCGCCGCGGCCGAAGACTTCATCGCCAAGGGCGTCGACGTGCTGATCATCACCCCGGTGAACGAAGAAGGCGTGGTGCCGCTGCTGCGCCAGGCCAAGGCCGCCAACGTGCCGGTCGTGCTGGAAGGCAATCCGGTCAAGGGCATGACGACCATGGTCGCCATCTGCGACTACGACACCGGCTATTTCTCCGGCGTCGAGGCCGGCAAATACGCGAAGGAAAAGCTCGGCGGCGTTGCCAAGGTGATGAATGTCGGCCTGCCGCTGCTTTCCGCCACCGTGCTGCGCTCGCACGGCTTCATGGACGGGCTGAAGACCATCATCCCCGATGCGGTCATGGTCCACGATCTCGACGGCGGCGGCAATCCGGACCGCGCTCTCGAAGTGTCCTCCGCGGCACTGGCCAAGAACGCCGATATCAACATCATCTACGGCATCAATGATTCGTCTTCGTTGGGTGGCCTGCAGGCCTGGAAAGCGGCGGGCAAGTCGCAAGATGGCCTGTTGACGGTCGGCACGGGCGGCGAAGGGCTTGCCTTCATCAACGCGATGCAGAACGAGCCTTCCTACCGCATCGAAGCCGCGATGTTCCCCGAGAAGGAAGGCTTTACCGCCATCGATGCCGCGGTGAAGCTTTTCAACAATGAGGAAGTGCCGGAGCACATCGTCAGCCCGACCGCGCCGATGAACGGCGACGATTGGAAGAAGTTCTATGACTATGACGGCACCACCCGCACCATCAAATGGGATGCCGTCAACGCGCTGCAGCCGCCGGCAAAGTGCATGAAGACCTCCGCCGACCTGAAGAAATAAGGCCGGCCGATATCGCCCTTCCCGTGTTGCGGGAAGGGCAGGCGGCCAGGACCTTTCGGTGGCCAAGACAAATGCCGGGTTCGACACGACAGGTTCCAGAGGGACCAGGCAAACGGCCGGGAATGGACTGAAATGAGCGAGCTTACACAGGCCTCCGCGTCGAAGCGTTTCATCGGCGGCAACCTTCTGGGCAGCAGCCAGCTCGTGCTGGGCGCAATCCTGGCCGTGCTGTGCATCGCCATCTCGATCGCGGCGCCGCAATTCTATTCGGAGGCCAACATCATCGCCATCCTGCGCCAATGCGCTCTGGTGCTGATCGTCGCCTCGGGCATGACCATGCTCATCATCACCGCCGAGGTCGACTTGTCGGTCGGCGCGTCGCTCGCCTTCGTCGGCTGCATCGGCATGGCGGTGCTCAATTCCACCCATAGTCTTACGCTCGGCATGCTGGCGGCGCTCGCCTTTGCCGGCGGGGTCGGCCTGTTCAACGGGCTGGTCGTCACCAGGCTCAGGGTGAATTCGCTGATCGCCACCATCGGCACGATGATGATGCTGCAGGGCGGCGTCTATCTCTTCACGCGCGAGGCGGTGCAGAACCACAACCAATTGGCAAACTTCACCGATCTCGGCGCCGGTTATGTCGGCCCCGTGCCGGTTCCCGTCATCCTGGCGGCGCTGATCTTCGTGGTTGCCTATGTGACGCTGCGCTTCACCACGCTCGGCCGCTACCTCTACGCGGTCGGCGCCAATGAAAAGGCGGTGCGCCTGTCAGGCATTCGCTCGGAACGGCTCAAGCTGTTGGCCTTCGTCGTCACCGGCCTGTGCGTCGGTGTTGCCGGCATGATCCTGTCGTCGCTGATGAATGCCGGCCAGCCGACCGCCGGCCGTGGCTTCGAGCTGACGGTGATTGCCGCCGTCATCCTCGGCGGCACCAGCCTGCTTGGTGGCCGCGGTTCGCTGTTCGGTACCTTGCTTGGCGTTCTGGTGCTGAAGGTGATCGACAACGGCATCATCATCCTCGGCTGGAACCAGGATTTGCAGATGGTGGTGCCGGGCATCGTCATCATCCTGGCAACCTATCTCGACATCATCCGGAACAGAGCCAATGTCCGTTGATTTCCTGCATCCTGGCGAAGGCGCGGCCATCGATACCGATGTGCCGGCGCTGGAATTGCGCGGCATCGGCAAGCGCTTTCCCGGCGTCGTGGCGCTCGACAATGTCGACTTCACCCTGGAGCCCGGCAAGATCCATGCGCTGATGGGCGAGAACGGCGCCGGCAAGTCGACGCTGATCAAGATCATGGCCGGCGTCTACGGCAAGGATGCCGGCTCCATCCGCATGCACGGACGCGAGGTCGACATCAAGTCGCCGCGCGACAGCTTGAAGCAAGGCATCAAGGTCGTGTTCCAGGAGATCGCGCTGATCTCCGAATTCACCGTTGCCGAGAACATCTTCCTGGAAGGCTATCCGACCGGCAGAAGCGGCTCCATCGACTGGAAGAAGATCCGCGCCGATTCAGCCGCGCTCTTCGACCGCATCGGCTTCAACGTCGATCCGGCGGCGCGAACCGGCTCGTTGCCGGTCAGCCAGCAGCAAATGGTCGAGATCGCCCGCGCGCTCGCTCATGAAGCCCGCGTGGTGGTGATGGACGAGCCGACATCCTCGCTGACGCCGAACGAGGTTTCGCTGCTGTTCACCGTCATCCGCCGGCTTGCCGACCTCGGCATCGCGGTGGTCTATGTCAGCCATAAGCTCGACGAAGTGTTCGAGATCGCCGACACGGTGACGGTGCTGCGCGACGGGCGCCACATCTCGACCAAGCCGATCCGCGAGCACACCAACGACACGCTGATCCAGGACATGATCGGCCGGCGCATCGAAAATCTGTTTCCCCGCAAGCGTGGCGCACCGGCTAGCAAGGTAGCCCTGTCAGTGGACAAGCTCAGCACGGCGAAGAAGCTCAACGGCGTGTCCTTCGAGGCGCGCGCCGGCGAGGTGCTCGGCTTCTTCGGGCTGATGGGCGCCGGTCGCACCGAACTCGCCAAGGCGATCGTCGGTTACGATCCGATCACTTCGGGCACGATCACCGTCGACGGCCAGCGCCTCTCGCCGCACGATACGCGCACCGGCGTCAGGTTAGGTATCGGTCTGCTCACCGAGGATCGCAAGAGCGAAGGGCTGATGGGCGAGCTGCCTGTCTACCAGAATGCCAGCCTCGCCTCGCTCGGCGCCTTCGCCCGCATGGGCTTCGTCGATAAGGCCAGGGAACACAAAGCGGTGCAGGATTACGTCGACCGCTTCCGCATCAAGACGCCCAGCCTGTTCCAAGAGGTGAAGAACCTGTCTGGCGGCAACCAGCAGAAGGTGCTGATCTCGCGCTGGCTGATGCGCGGCCTCAAGGTCATCGTCGTCGACGAGCCGACCCGCGGCATCGATGTCGGCGCCAAGTCGGAGATATTCGCCCTGATCGACCGGCTCGCCGGCGAAGGCTTGGCTGTCGTCATGATGACGTCGGAGATGCCGGAACTGCTCGGTCTTGCCGACCGGGTCGCGGTGATGTGCGAAGGCCGCCTGACCGCGATCATGCCGCGCGACGAAGCCACGCAGGAGAAGATCCTCAATGCGGCGATCGGATAAGACATGAGCGTTGTGAATACAGTCTCCGCGAAAGCCCGGCCGTCCATGCTGGCGCGGCTCTTTGCCCGGCAGGAATTGGCGCTGCTGGTCTGCCTCGTGCTGGTGCTGGCTTTCTTCTCCGTTACCGTCGAGAATTTCTTCTCCGTGCGCAACATGACCAATGTGCTCGGCCAGGCCTCGCTCGCGCTCACCGCCGGCATTGGCTGCGCCATCGTCTTCATTTCCGGCGAGGTCGATATTTCGATCGGATCGCTGCTGGCGACCATTGCACTGCCGCTGATCATCATCATGAACGACACCAATTCGCTGCTGCTCGGCGTCGGCGGCGCGCTGTTGTTCGGGCTGATCATCGGTGTCGTCAACGGCTATCTCACCGCCTATGCCGGCATCAACTCGCTGATCGTGACGCTGGGCACGATGTTCATCATGCGCGGCGGCGTCTATCTCTACACTGGTCAGCGGGCGATCCCTGACGATGCCAGCCTCGACAGCTTCATCGCGCTGTCGGATGGCCGCCTGTTCAACGTCATCCCCTATTCGGCCGTCATCGCCATCGTCCTGCTCGCCGCCTTCGCCTACATGATGCAGCACCGGCCGTTCGGACGGCAAATCTATGCCGTCGGCGGCAATCAGGAAGTGGCCCGTCTTGCAGGCTACGACGTGCGGCGGGTCAAGTTCATCTGCTTCATCATCAGCGCGCTGCTGGCGACGGTCGCCGGCATCATCCTGGCCGCGCGGGTCGGCTCGGCACAGCATACGGCGGGGCTCAATTTCGAATTCCAGGTGGTTGCCGCCACCGTGCTCGGCGGGGTCAGTCTTGCCGGCGGCATCGGCAGCCTGACCGGCATGGCGCTGGGCGTGCTGATCCTGCAATTCCTGTCCAACGGCCTGCGCGGGCTTGGCCTGCCGACCGAGTGGCAGCTGGTCATCACCGGCATGATCATCATTGCCGCGGTCGCCCTTGATGAAGCGAAACGCCGGCGTGCGAATGGAGGCTGAAGATGGCTCGTCTTGAAGCAAAAATCGCCGTCATCACTGGTGCGGCCGACGGGATCGGCCACGCGATCACGCAAGCGATGGCGCGCGAAGGGGCGCATGTCTTCCTGGGCGACATCGCCGACAGCGCTGGTGAGGATTTCGCGGCCGCACTTCGCGCCGCCGGCCACCGCGCCGACTATCTGCATTGCGACGTTTCGCAGGAGGCCGACATTTCAGGCCTCATCGACAGTGCCGTCAAAAAGACGGGACGCCTCGACATCCTCGTCAACAACGCGGCCATTGCCATTGGCGGCATGCCGGTGCACGAGATGACCGACGAGCAGTGGCACCGGCTGATAGCAGTCAACCTGACCAGCGTGTTTCGCGCCTGTAAATACGCGCTGCCGCACATGATCGCGCAGAAATCGGGCTCGATCATCAACATGGCCTCCGCGCAAGGCCACATCGGGCTTGATGGCTGGACCGCCTATGCCGGCGCCAAGGGCGCGGTCATGGCGATGACACGCCAGATGGCGGTTGAATTCGGGCCGCTGAACATCCGCGTCAATTCGATCTCGCCGGGCACCATCAACACGCCGATGAACGACAAACTCATCAAGGAGATCGGCGGCAATCTTGCCAAGGCCTGGGTCAAGATGCATCCGCTCGGCCGTATCGGCGAGCCTTCGGAAGTGGCCGAGGCCGCCGTCTATCTTGCCTCCGATGCCGCCGGCTTCACCACCGGCACCGACCTGCGCGTCGATGGCGGGCTGACGGCGGCGCCGCGCTACGTTCCCGAACTGCTTTGAAAATTTTGAAACGAGACATGACATGAACAAGGCCCTCGAAGGCGTCCGCATCCTCGATTTCAGCCATCTGCTGCAGGGGCCGTTCGCTACCCAGCTGCTCGGCGACATGGGCGCCGATGTCATCAAGATCGAGCGCGCCGGCGCCGGCGACATGTTCCGTGGCATGACCTTCTTCGCCAAATGGGTCGGCGGCTCGGAGAGCCCGAACTTCCTCGCCTGGAACCGCAACAAGCGTTCGATCGCGCTCAACCTGAAGAGCCGCAAGGTGCATGCCATCATCATGGAAATGGCGAAAAGCGCCGACGTGGTGGTGCAGAACTTCCGCCCAGGCGTGCTGGCCAAGCTCGGCTATGGTTATGAGGATTTCAAGACCGTCAATCCGCGCATCATCTATTGCTCGGGCTCGGGCTATGGCGAGGAAGGGCCTTATGTCGAGCGCCCCGGCCAGGACATGCTGATCCAGGGGCTCGCAGGGCTGATCGCCAACACCGGCCGCGGCGATCAAGCCCCGGTTCCCGCCGGCGCCGGCCTCGCCGACCAGATCGGCGCCATGAACATGGTCTACGGCATCCTGTCGGCGCTCTATTATCGCGAGAAGACCGGCAAGGGCCAGAAGATCGAGGTCAACCTGCTGGCCGGCCTCTTGGCGCACCTCAACCAGGAATATGTCGCGGTGCTCAATCTTGGTGAGGACTTCGTGCGGCCGAATTCCGGGATCGGCCATCCCGGCATGCAGGCGCCGTTTGGCATCTACGAGACCAGCGACGGCGGCTACGTGTCGATCGCCATGAGCCCGTTCAAGACGCTCTACGAGGTGCTGGAGGCGCCGCAGCTTGCCGTCTACGACGATCTCAAGACTTTGTTCGACAAGCGCGATGAAGTCTTCGAGAAGGTGAATGCCGAGACCAGGAAATTCGCCACGCAGGATTTGTTGGCGCGGCTGCTGGCAGCCGATATCTGGTGCGCCGAGGTGAAGGATATCCGCCGC
Organism: Mesorhizobium sp. B2-2-3; assembly: GCF_006442405.1. Taxonomy (NCBI): domain Bacteria; kingdom Pseudomonadati; phylum Pseudomonadota; class Alphaproteobacteria; order Hyphomicrobiales; family Phyllobacteriaceae; genus Mesorhizobium; species Mesorhizobium sp. B2-2-3. The sequence goes on from NZ_VFWC01000005.1 coordinate 364,308, forward strand.
GCCGCTGAGGACCCGCAGGTCAAGCACATGGGCATGATCACCAGCTACGACCATCCGCGCGGCGGCAAGGTGCAGGTGGTCGCCCCGGCGGTCAAGATGAGCGAGACGCCCGCGACCATAGAACGGCCGGCGCCGCTGGTCGGCCAGCACGGCCGCGAGATCCTGGCCGAGTTCGGCCTCTCCAAGGACGAGATCGCCGCATTGGAGGCGTCCGGTGACATGACCGTGGACGCCGCCTGACGATGCGCGCCTACCAGACACTCACGGTCGAAACCGCGGGCCGGGTCGCGATCGTCACCTTCCGCCGCGCCGATCAGCTCAACGCCATGAACCGGCTGATGCAAGGCGAGATCACTGAAACCTTCGAGTCGCTATCCGGCGATGCAAGCATCGGGGCGATCGTGGTGACAGGGGAAGGGCGCGGCTTCATGGCCGGCGCCGACATCAAGGAATACGCCGCCCAGACCGGACCGGAATTCGACATTTTCCAGGCTGCCGGCATGCGCATGTACGCGGCCATCGAGAACAACCGCAAACCGGTGATCGCGGCGGTCAACGGCTTCGCGCTGGGCGGCGGCATGGAGCTGGTGCTGTGCTGCGACCTCGTCATCGCCAACCAATTCGCCAAGCTCGGCCTGCCGGAAATCAAGCTCGGGCTGATCCCCGGCGGCGGCGGCACGCAACGCAGCGTGGCCAAGCTCGGCCGCAACCGCGCCAATTTCCTGCTGATGACCGGCGCCATCGTCCCGGCCTCGGAATTCGTCGCTGCCGGTCTGGTCAACGAGATCGTCGAGGTCGACCGGCTGATGCCGCGCGCGCTGGAACTGGCCGAAATGATCGCCGCCGAGCCTGCTGCCGCAATCGAGGGACTGAAGGCGCTGACGGCGCATGCCGTGTCCGGCGATCTGGACGATGGGCTCACCATGGAGCGCGACATATTGGGTGAGCTCTATCGCAGCGAGATCGGCCAGCAGCGCGTCAAGGAGTTCGCCGAGCGGAGCACGACAAAGGCAAAGAAGGGCGGGCCGTGAACGCGGGCGACGATTATCGCGGATTGGGCTGGGCGCATGGCGCGCTGACTGTCCAGCGGCTTGGCGCGATGCTGGCGCCGGTTACGTTCATTCTGGAGGACGGTCGGCAGGTTTCGCCGATGAACATTGCGCCGTGGTCGAACGAGCCGCAGGCGCAAGCGCTGCCAGGCATCCTGCGCAAGCTGCGCGGCGAATGGCCCTGCGTGCCGTTCGGCTATTCGGTGCCTGCCGAGGGATGGCCCGAGGACTGGGCTCGGGTGATGGGCTCGCCGGAGGAGGGCGAGGAAGCCCATGGCCATAGCTCCAACCATGACTGGCAATGGCGCGAGAGCGCCAAAGGATCGTTGTCACTGACACTCGCCTATCCAGCCGGAAGCCCGGTCGGGCGTGTCGAGCGGACGGTGACGCCCGATCCGTCGATGCCAGCCGTCGACGTTGAATTCAAGATCGTCGTTCGCCATGCCTGCCGATTGCCGATCGGCTTGCATCCGGTGTTCCGGCTGCCAGCGGAGATCGGCGCCGCCGCGCTGGAACTTGGTTCCTTCGATCACGGTCGCACCTATCCACACGATGTCGAAACTGGCGCTGAACTGTTCGCCCGGAACGCGTCCTTCACTGACTTGTCGAGCGTACCGGCCCGCGCGGGCGGCATGGCTGATGCTTCGCGACCGCCGCTGGTGGCCGACACGGAGGAATTGTTGCAGATCGAGGGCCTGGATGGCACGGTGGCGCTCGCCAATCATGCGGACGGGTACCGCGTGAAACTTTCCTGGCAGAAGGAGCATTTCCCGAGCCTTTTGCTCTGGTACTCCAATCGTGGCCGCAAAGCAGCACCCTGGAACGGGCGCCATGTCGCCATCGGCATCGAGCCGATCTGCTCGCCCTTCGGGCTCGGCCCGGCGACAGCGTTGGCCGACAATCCGATCGCGCAATCCGGCATTGCGACGGCGCAGGAATTCTCGCCTGAAAAACAGTTCGTGACCCGCTATCGCATCGAGGCATCCGCGCTGTGACGAACCGTGCCGCAATGTCCCTGGTCAAGCCGAACCGGCCGCGCTTCACGGATGTCGAAGGACTGGCCGCGATGGTCGGCCATGGCGAATCGTTTGGTGTCGGCGGCCACCATTTCGCCCGGCTGCCGATCGCATTGCTGCGTGCGATAGCCCGGTCGGGCGTCAAGGATCTGCATTACATCTGCTGGGCCGGCGGCTTGCCCCTCGAACTGCTGCTCGAAGCGCATGCCGTGGCTGAGATCGACCTCTGTTTCTCCAGCCTCGACATTTTCGGCTTGCCGCCAAAATTCCGCGCAGCCGCCGAAAGCGGCGCGATACCGGTTCGCGATTGGACGGCGCTGGCCATGATCCAGGCGCTGCGGGCGGCGCAGCAGAACCTGCCCTCGATGCCGTTCCAGCTTCCGCTGGGATCGGGCATGCTGGCGCGCGTGCCGGGTGCGAGCGCCAGACCTGATCCGATTGCCGGTACCGAAAACGGATTCGTCCCGCCGCTGCGGCTCGACACATTCGTCGTCCATGCCCAGCGCGCCGATGAAAGCGGCAATGTGCAGATCATCGGGCCCCGCGCGCTGGACTTCGCCATGGCGGGTGCGGCGCGCAAGGTGCTGGTCACGGTCGAGGAAATCGTGCCGGGCGGGACGCTGCGCCAGGACGGCCGCCAGAGCGTGCTGACCCGCAACCAGGTTTCGGCGATTGCGCTGGCGCCGGCCGGCGCCTATCCGGCCTCGTGCCTGCCGTTTTACGTCACGGATTATCAGCGATTGTCGGAGGCGTTCGCCGACCGGCAAACGCCTTTGGCGGACAATCTGCGCCCGCCTTCCGAGGGCGTGCCGAAGCCGTTGCAAAGAGCTGCGAAGGTTCGAGCTAACACAGCGCTTGCCATGCCGGCGCTTGCGCGCGCCGAAGAGAAAGCATCCGTCGACGAGATCATCGCCGCTCGCATCGCCGCCGAACTCACCAATGAGAGCTTCGCCAGCGCGGGTGCGGTCTCGCCGCTGGCCAACGTCGCCTACCGGCTGGCCAAGGCCACGCACGCGCCGGACATGATCATCGCGACGATGAGCTGCGGCCATCTCGACATCGCGCCGAGCCCGATGATCCTCTCGCTGATCGAAAGCTTCGATTGCGAAACGGCTGTCGCGCATGCCGGCGGCGACGACACCTACTCGACCTATTACCAGGCCGGCGCGGTGACGCACGAGATCGTCGGCGCGGCACAGGTCGACCGGCGCGGCCGCGTCAACACGATCGCACTGCGCAAACCAAGCGGCGGCCTCATCCGGTTGCCGGGGCAAGGCGGCATGGCCGATGTCGCCAACATGCACCGCGATTACCTGCTCTACATCCCCCGCCACTCGATCCAGTCGCTGGTGGACGAGGTCGAGATCGTCAGTTCCGCCCGGGGGTTGCTGACGGCGGCCGAACGCGAGCCGATGGGCTATCGCACCGGCAGGGCGCTGGTCTTCACCGATCTCTGCGTCTTCCGGCTCGACGAGACTTCGAGGGAATTGATCGTCGTCGAAACCATGCCGGACGTCACGCAGCAGCAGATCCGTGACGCCACCGGATTTGCGGTGTCGTTCGACCCCTGTTGCCGCGAGGTCTCGCTGCCTTCCGACAACACGCTCGCCATCTTGCGAAACCGCATCGACCCGCTCGGTCTGCGCCGTCTGGAATTCGTCAGCGCCAAGGAGCGCGGCGCGCTGATCGCCGAGATTCTTGAAGCCGACCGCGCGATGGTCGGACGCTGCATCACCGCGCAGACGGCGCTTGTCGAAAGCTGAGATCCCATGGCCAAGCCGTTGCTCGACATGTCAGCCGCGCGCGTTTTCTTCGACGGCATCTTCACCAGCCCGCGCGTCGCGCATCCGGAGGGCGTGGCCGTTCACCGCGATGGCTCGATCTGGTGTGGCACCGAAACCGGCGACCTGCTGCGGCTGGCCGCCGATGGCGGCTCGGTCGGGCGCATGGGCGGCACCGACGGTTTTCTGCTCGGCATCGCTTTCGACAGCGCGGGAAACTGCTTTGCCTGCGACCTCAGGCATGCCGCGATTTTCCGCTGGGATGCCGCGACAGCGCGCATGGAGCGCTTCGCGTCGGCCGGCATTCGCGTGCCGAACTACCCGATCGTCGACGAGGCGAGGGGTTGGCTCTTCGTTTCGGACAGCGTTGGCCAGGACAATCGCTCGGGCATCTTCCGCTACGATCTCAAGACGGGCGAGGGCGGCCTGTGGTGCCGGGAGGCGATGTCGTTCGCCAACGGCATGGCGATGGCGCCGGACGGCAACGGCCTCTATGTCGTGGAAAGCGACGCACCCTGCATCAGCTATGTGCCGATCCTTGCTGACGGATCGGCGGGGGCTCGTGAGATCGTCGTCGAGGGCGTGCACAATGTTCCGGACGGAGTGGCCTTTGCGCCTGACGGCTCATTGTTCATCTCATGTTATGAGCCCAGCCGTATTTATCGCTGGCAAAAGGACAAAGGTCTCGAAGTGCTGATCGAGGATCCCGCCGCAACCACGCTGGCGCACCCCACCAACATCGCCTTCAAGGGCGACAAGCTCTATACCGCCAATCTGGGTCGCTGGCATATTACCGAGATCGACTTGAGCCTTCTCCAGCAAGGGAAGTAGCATTTCGCAGAAGGTCAACTCGTCGGGCGAAAGGGTTTTGCCAGCGAGGCCGGGAAGTGCAGGGCCAGCATCTGGCGGTTTCGTGAGATCAGCACCAGAACGATGATGGTGGCGAGATAAGGCAGGGCCGAGAGCAGTTCGGATGGCACGTCCAGCCCCAGCGCCTGACCTTGCAACTGAAGGATCGTCATCCCGCCGAACAGCCACGCGCCAAGCAGGATGCGCAGCGGCCGCCAGGTGGCGAAGACCACCAGCGCAAGCGCGATCCAACCCTTGCCGGCAGTCATGTTCTCGACCCAGAGCGGCGTGTAGGCGACCGACAAATAGGCGCCTGCCAGGCCTGCCATCAGCCCGCCGAACAGCACGGCCATGTAGCGGATCCTGATCACGGGATAGCCGATCGCATGCGACGTCTGCGGCGACTCGCCGATCGTGCGCAGCACCAGGCCAGCTTTCGTGCGGTAGAGAAACCAACTGATGGCGACGAACATCAGCAGGGCCAGATAGACCATCGGATCGAAGCGGAACAGTAGCGGACCGATCAGCGGCAGATCGGACAGAACGGGGATGTCGAGGCGGCGCAGTGCCTCGATCGGCTCGCTGCCGAAGCCGCGCCCGAGGAAGGCGGAGACGCCCGAACCGAAGATCGCCAGCGCCAGGCCGGCTGCATATTGGTTGGTCAGGAACGTCAGCGCCAGCACGCCGAACAGCAGCGAGGCGGCCGCACCCGCCAACGCGCCGGCCAGGATCGCCACAGGCATCGGATAGCCCGCGGTGACGGCCCAGAATGCCAATGCGGCGCCCATCAGCATCATGCCTTCGATTCCGAGATTGAGGACACCCGACTTCTCCACCACGAGCTCGCCGAGCGCGGCGAATATCAGCGGTGTGGCGGCAATGACGGTGCCGGTGAAGATGGCGATGAACAGATCCATCAGGCTGTCTCCCGCACGATCCGAAATCCGCTCATCGTGCCGTCTCCAGCGCATGCGTGTCCCGGACGGGTCGCACCAGTCGAACGCGATAGAAGATGAAGAAGTCGGCGGCGAGCAGGAAGAACAGCAGGATGCCCTGGAAGATCCGCGTCAGGGCCGAAGGCAGGCCGAGCGTCATCTGCACACCTTCGCCGCCGAGGAAAAGCAGCGACATCAACAGCCCGCCAAGCACGATACCGAAGGCGTTCAGCCGTCCGACGAAGGCAACGATGATGGCCGCGAAGCCGTAGCCTGGCGAAATCTGAGGCGAGAGCTGCCCGAGCGGCCCGGCGGCTTCCGCCATGCCGGCGATGCCGGCCGCGGCACCTCCCGCCAGCAGTCCGATCCAGACCGCAGCCGATTCGCGAAAGCCGGCATAACGGGCGGCAAGCGGTGCAGCCCCGCTCACCGACATCTTGTAGCCGAGGAAGCTGCGGTCGGTGAACAGCCACATCAGGAGCACGGCGACGACCGTGATGAAGATCGACGGGTTGAGGCGATAGGCGGGGTCAAAGGATTCGAACAGGGCCGCCGTCGGCAGAAGTGCCGTCTGCGGATAGTTGAAGCCGGCCGGATCGCGCCACGGTCCGTGCACGAGATAGGACAGGAACAGCGTCGCGATATAGGTCATCATCAGCGTGACCAGGATCTCGTTGGTGTTCATGCGGGCGCGCAGAAAGGCGGGGATTGCCGCCCAGGCCATGCCGGCGCCCATGCCGGCGATGAACATCAGCGGCAACAGCAGCACGCTTTCGGGGTTCGGCCAGAAAAGCCCCACGCCGCTGGCCGCGATTGCCCCCATGGTGAACTGGCCCTCGGCGCCGATATTCCAGACATTGGCGCGGAAGCCGACCGCCAGCCCGCAAGCGATGAGGATCAGCGGCGAGGCCTTGAGCAGCCATTCGGACAGGCCGTTCATGGAAGAGAGCGGCTCGATGAAGAAGGCATGGAGGGTCGCCAGCGGATCATGTCCGAGGGAGGCGAAGAAAATCGATCCGACGATGACGGTCAACAGGGTCGCCAGTGCGGGCGCGGCGACGCGCATCAGCGAGGAGGGCTCCGGCCTTTGTTCAATCCTGAAGCGCATTGTTGCCACCTCCGTTCGCCAATGCGCCGTCGCTCATGCCGCGGCCCGTCATCAGAAGTCCGATCTCCTCGCGATCGGTCGTCTTGCGCTCCAGCGGCGGGGAAACCTTCCCTTGGCAAATGACCAGCAGCCGGTCGCAGATCTCGAACAACTCGTCGAGTTCCTCGGAGACGACGAGCACCGCCGCGCCGGCGCGGCTGAGATCGACGATGGTCTGCCGGATGAAGGCGCTCGCGCCGACGTCTACCCCCCAGGTCGGCTGAGACACCAGGAGGAGCTTCGGCTGGAGCGCGATCTCACGCCCGACGATGAATTTCTGCAGATTGCCGCCGGACAGGCTTTGCGCGGTCGCCTGCGGCCCGTTGGCCTTGACCTTGAACCTATCGATTATGCCGGCGGCGAACGCCTTGGCCCGGCGCCGGTCGACCAGCCCGTTGCGCACCGTGCCGAAGCGGTGCGCGGTCAGCACCGCATTCTCCCACAGCGTGTGCGAGGGCACGGCGCCGCGCCCGAGCCGCTCTTCGGGAACGAAGGCGACGCCGAGCTTGCGGCGCTCGTGCGGGCGAAGGCGGGCTGCGCCGGTTCCGCAAATCCGGATGGCGTCGCTGCGCTCATGCGTGCGCTCGCCGCTGAGCAAGGCGATCAGCTCGGCCTGGCCATTGCCGGAAACCCCGGCCAGGCCGACAATCTCGCCGCCATGCACCTTGAAAGAAATGTCCTTCAGGTCGACGCCGAAATGATCCCGGGACTTCACCGTAAGTCTGTTGACCTCGAGCACCGGTCTGTCGCTTGGCGTCGGCGGGCCGACATGCATTTCAGGCAGCTTCGAACCCACCATCATGCGGGCAAGCTCCAGCGACGTCGTCTCCTTCGGACGCGCGGTACCGGTGACCTTGCCGTTGCGCAGCACGGTGGCGGTGTCGCAGAGCTCCTGGACCTCGTCGAGCTTGTGGCTGATATAGACGATGCTGCAGCCCTCGGCGGCAAGTTGGCGGAGCGTCTCGAACAGCTTCACCACCGCCTGCGGCGTCAGTACCGAGGTCGGCTCGTCGAGGATCAGCAGTTTCGGCCCCTGCAGCAGGCAGCGCACGATCTCGACGCGCTGGCGCTCGCCGACCGACAGGTCGTGCACCTGGCGATGCGGGTCGATGGGCATGCCGTAGCGGCGCGACAGATCGCGGATCTTGTCGGCGAGCGAAGGCAGGTCGTATGCGCTGCTTGCCGAGAGCGCTATGTTCTCGACCACCGAAACGGATTCGAACAGCGCGAAATGCTGATAGACCATTTCGATGCCGAGTGCGCGCGACATCGCCGGGGTGTGCGTGGCGATCGGATTGCCGTCGCAAAAGATCTCGCCGGAATCGGCTTGCGTCGCCCCATAGATGATTTTCATCAGGGTGGATTTGCCGGCGCCGTTTTCGCCCAGCACGGCATGGATCTCGCCGGGTTGAATCGACAGCGACACATCGTCATTGGCGACGACGCCGGGATAGCGCTTGCAGATGTTGCGCAGTTCTAGTCGCGGATGCATGGCGGGTCCTGCCGTGGCGTGAAGCGAGGTTGGACGGGAACCAGGCAAGGAGACGCCGAAGGTATGGACTTGGGCGTCTCCCGGCACTTTTACGGTGATCAGCTCAGCCTGCCGATCATCCCCTTCACAAACCAGTTCATGCCGCGAATGTCGTCATCGGCCAGAACCGAACCGGCGGCAACCTTGACGTTGCCGTCCTGATCCTTCAGCTCCCCGGCGTAGGGATGAAGCTTGCCGCTGCCGATGTCGGCCTCGAGCTGCTTGAGCTTGGCGCGCGCATCGGCGGGGATACCCTCATTGTAGGGGGCCATTTTCACCACCCCGGCCGCCAATCCGTCCCAGCGGACTTCCGGCTTCCAGGTACCGGCGGCCACGGCCTTGGCTGCGCCGACATAGTCGCTGGTCCAATCGAGAACGAAAGAGGTCAGCTGCTTGCCCGAGGCGAATTTCGACATGTCGCTGGCATAGCCGATCGACCAGGCGCCACCTTCGCCGGCGACCTGTACGCCGGTCGCGGTGTCCGTCATCGAGCAGACCACGTCGCAGCCTTGAGAGATCAGCGTCTTGGCCGCCTCCTTCTCCTTGCCCGGGTCGAACCAGGAATTCAGGAAGATGGTGTTGCAGGTCGCGTTTGGATTGACGCTCTGCGCGCCAAGCAGCAGCGCATTTGCCGGACCGACGATGTCGGGGATCGGAAAGCCGCCGATGAAACCGATCTTGCCCGATTTGGACATGTAGCCGCCCGCCGCGCCGGCGACGAAGGTGCCTTCGTAATATTTCGCTTCGAAGGTTCCCAGATTGGCTAGGTGGACGATGCCTGAGCAGTGTTCGAACGCCACCTTGGGAAAGCGCGGCGCCACCTTCTGCATCGGCGTTCCATGCGAAAAGCTTGTGCCGAAGATCAGCCTGTTGCCGGCGCTGGCCAGTTCGCGGAAGACACGCTCGGCGTCCTGCGGCATGAAGATGTTGTCGATGACGGTGAGCTCGACCTTTTCGCCGAATTCGGCCTTGATGGCCTCGACGCCGAGGCTGTGCTGCTTGGTCCAGCCGATCTCGGCGACCGGCGAGACGTAGACGGCACCGATCTTCAGCACCTCCTGCGCCTGTGCGATGGTGCTCAGCGCTCCCGCGCCAAGAGCCGCGCCGGCCGCGCCGCTGTGTTTCAGGAATTCACGTCTCGTCAGTTTCTTCATGATGGTAGCCCTCTGTTGGTCTTTTTTGTTGATGCCCGGCTTGTCGGTGCCCGGTCTGTTCTGGGGATATGGAGGTGGAGATGCGTTGCCGCGTCGCCGCCGCCGGATGCATTCGACAATCTTCGCAGCGGCACAGTCGCGCCGTCGGCCTTGCCGTCGAGATAGGGCGCTAGCGCTTCGGCAGGCGTCATCTCTGGAAACACTGCGCGATCCATGATGTAGCCGCGCACCACCGCGCGGTGGTGGGTGTCGATCAGGTCCATGGCCGGTTTCAGCCGGCCCTTCTCCAGCAGGTCGACGACCCGCGAGTGGTCGTCCAGCAGATTGCAATAGTCGAAATCGGCTGAAATGAGGGAGCGCAGCAGCGTCGTGCGGCGCACCAGCTGCGCGTGGATTTCCTGCATGACCTTGTTGCGGCTGAGGCGTACGAATACGGTATGGAACTCTTGGCCAAGCACGTCGGCCAGCGCATCGTTGCCCGCCGCAACAGCTTGGCGCTGGCGCTCGACATGCTGGCGCAGCTCAGCCCAGCCGGCCGGCCCGAGGCGATCGCTGAGCTGTGCTGCGACGCCCTGTTCGACGAGCGTCAACGCGTCGTAGATCTCCATCGCCTCCTGCATGCTCGGCTTGGCGACGAAGGCACCGCGGTTGCGTTCGATCTGGGCCAGCCCGTCATCGGCGAGCCGGATCAGGGCCTGGCGCACCACGATGCGGCTCACGTTGAATATTTCGGAGAGTTCGCGTTCGCCGAGCTTGCAGCCGGGCACGAGGCGATGGTCGATGATGGCGCGGGTCAGCGTATCCGCGATGGTCTGGGAACGGCTGCTCAAGGCATGGTTCTCCGCCATTTCGACGTCATGATCAGCGGGCTTTCGTGATGGCGACATGCCTTGTCAGGACACGACATATCCCAGGTTCAGCTTTCTCATATCGGAATTCAATCATCATAATCTGTCAACACAAAAAAGGATTTTGGACGACAAAAAAATGTTGATTGGTATCCAATCTTGTGGTTTCGTCATCCCGAAACGTCGGGCTAGGTTCATGGTGAAGGGCTAGCCGAGTTGGGAGGGAAGCCGATGGCAACCCGTTGCGTTGACCGCGAGCTTTTGAACGACTGGCACATCGTCGCGGATCAGGAATCGCTAAGCCAGGATACGCGGTTTGCCACATGCCTGCTTGGGGTCGCTCTCTCCGTTTACAAGTGTTCAAACAAGATCGAAGTCGTTCGCAGCGATACGGGCGCCACGCTGAAAAGCGCCCAGCGTTATGGCTTCATCTGGACCTGCCTGGACAAGCCCTGGCGCGACATCATCTATATCCCTGAGGCCAATGAGGCAGACCGGCATCTGGTCAGCGGCGGTTCGATCGCGGTCAAGGTGTCGGGCCTCCGCGCGGTCGAGAATTTTCTCGATATGGGGCATTTCCCCTTCATTCATGCCGGCTGGCTCGGCGAGGAGCCGCACACCGAGGTCGCGCCGTACAAGGTTGAGATCACAGCGCAGGACGAGGTGCTGGCGACCGAATGCAAATTCTATCAGCCGGTGGCTTCGCCGACCGCCAAGGAAGGCTTTGTCGTCGACTACATCTACAAGGTGATTCGGCCCTACACGGTGGCTCTCTACAAGAGCAACCCGATCCAGAAGGACCGGCTCGACGTCATTACCCTGTTCGTGCAGCCGGTGGACGAGGAAAACTGCATCGCGCATCCTTACCTCTGCTATCTTAAGGAAGGCATGGAGGCGGCAACGGTGCGCAGCTTCATGCAATTGATCTTCGCCCAGGACAAACCGATCCTGGAGAACCAGGTACCCAAGCGCCTGCCGCTCGATCCACGTGCCGAGACCCCGATCCGTGCCGATGCCGTGTCGGTTTCCTACCGGCGCTGGTTGCGTGATCGGGCCGTCACCTATGGCGCGATACCGGCACAAGCCTGATGACGTCTGAGGGCTTCCAGAGGATAAAACGATGACAAAATGCTCGGATCCTGTGATCCTCAATCTCTGGCATCCCGTAGGGGCGATCGCCGAGACCATTCCCGGCGCTGTCCAGGACACCGTTCTGCTCGAGGAGCGCCTCAGTTTTGCGGTCGATATGGATGGTGAGCCCGTCGTCTGGCGCTCACGTCCCGATGTAGAAGGGGTGGATCGTGTTCCAGGCGCCGACAGACTGCCGGCAAGAAGCGCCTACGGCTATGTCTGGACTTCGCTCGGCTCGCCACCGGCCGAGCTGTTCCCGATCCCGGAATATGAAGAGCCGGACCGCCGCAAGCTCAACGCGGCCACGTTTGGCGTCAACGTCTCGGCACCGCGCGCCATCGAGAACTTTCTCGACATGGGCCACTTTCCCTATGTGCATACCGACATACTCGGCGTCGAGCCGCATACCGAAGTCAAGGAATACGACGTCGAGATATCCGTCGACCGTGACGAGATCCTGGCCACGCGCTGCCGCTTCTTCCAGCCGATGGCTTCGACCGCTTCCGGTGGCGGCGCCGACGTGGACTATGTCTATCGCGTGCCGCACCCCTATTGCTCCGTGCTCTATAAATCGAGCCCGGTCGACGAGGCACGGCGCGACGTCATCGCCATCTTCCTGCAGCCGGTCGACCAGGAGCATGTGCGCGCCCACATGCTGCTTTGCGTGCTCGACGAAGACAATGAAGACAAGGTGATCAAGCGCTTCCAGCAGACGATCTTCGGCCAGGACAAGCCGATCCTGGAAAACCAGGTGCCCAAACGCCTGCCGCTCGATCCGCGCGCCGAAACGCCCATCCGGGCCGATAAGTCGGCCATCGCCTACCGGCGCTGGCTCAGCCAGAAGGGCGTGACCTACGGTGTCATTCCGGTTGCGGCCTGACGAGATTCTTGGAGACGATTGATGTTGGAAGAAGCCAGAAGCCAGTGGCATCCGATCGCCGCTTCCCATGATTTGCCGTACCGCCACGTTTTCCATGGTCAATTGCTCGGCCGGGAATTCGCCGTCTGGCGTGCCGATGACGGCTACGTCAACATCTGGGAAAACCGTTGCCTGCATCGCGGCGTCAGGCTGTCGATAGGCATCAATGACGGGCGCGAGCTGAAGTGCCAATATCACGGCTGGCGTTATTCGAACCGCACCGCCGGCTGCACCTACATTCCCGCGCATCCTGCCGACGCGCCGGCCCGCACCATCACCAACCGCACCTTCCCCGGGGTCGAGCGCTACGGCTTGGTCTGGTCCTCCGAGGAGCCTCGCGGCGAGGTGCCGGATGTTGCCGCGCTGACCGAAGGCAAGCTGCTCGCCTTGCGCGGCATCGCGGTCAACGCACCGGCCGACAAGGTCGTCGAAGGGCTGAAGGCCTATCGCTTTCAGCCCAACGCAGCGATCGAAGGCGAGGGCGCGGAAACCATCATCGAGGCCGCGCGGGATTTTGCCGTGGCGCTGCACTCGCACGATGGTGGTGCCGAGACGCGCGGCGTGTTCTTCGTGCAGCCGGTTGATTCAAACCGTTCGGTGATCCGTGGCGTGCTCGATCAGGAGGTCGAAGCAGCCGCCCGCATCGCCATCCTGCGCCACCACAATGAGCGGCTTTCCAAGCTGCGCGACGAGGTCGAGCGCGACGTCGCGAACGCACCGGCGCCCGCGCCGATCGAGCCGATCTACGAAAGGGTGTCGGCCGAACTCGCCGAAATGCCCGAGGTGACCGCGCATGGCCGCAAGGCGGCGCTGCGCGTCAGCGTGGCCAGGAAATGGCAGGCGGCCGACGGCGTTGCCGGTTTCGAGCTCCGCCCGATCAAGGGCATCCTGCCGACGTTCCAACCTGGGGCCCATATCGACGTCCATATGCCCAATGGCGAGATCAGGCAGTATTCGATCACCAACGGCCCTGGTGAAACCGACAGCTTCATCATCGGCGTCAAGCTGGAGCGGGATTCGAAGGGCGGCTCCAAATGCATGCATGAGACAGTCCGCGAGGGCGACGTGCTGGCGATCTCCGAGCCGCGCAACAATTTCCCGCTGCGCCGTGACGCGATCAAGACGCTGTTCGTCGCCGGCGGCATCGGCATCACGCCGCTGCTCGCAATGGCGCAGGCGCTGAAGAACCAGGAGCTGGCGCACGAGCTGCACTATTTTGCGCAAGGGGAGGAACACCTCGCTTTCGCCGATCGGCTGAAGCATCTCGGCGATGCGCTGAAGCCGCATCTCGGGCTGTCGCCGGACGCGACCGGCGCCGAGCTTCGGGGGATTCTCGCCGGTTACCGGAACGGCATGCATCTCTACATCTGCGGTCCCGGACCGATGCTGGAAGCCGCGCGCAAGATCGCCGCCGAGCAGGGCTGGCCGGATACCGCCATCCATTTCGAATATTTCAAGAACACCAACAAGATCGACGACAGTTCGAGCTTCGAAGTAGCGCTGGCGCGCTCCTGCGTCACGCTGCAGGTGCCGGCCGGCAAGACGATCATGCAGGTGATGCGCGAAAATGGCATCGATGTTCCGTCGTCGTGCGAGCAGGGCGCATGCGGCACCTGCGTCGCCACCGTGATCGAGGGCGAGCCGGACCATCAGGACGTCTACCTCAACGATGCCGAACGCAAAGCCGGAACCAGGATCATGACCTGCGTCTCGCGCGCCAAATCGGCACGCCTCGTGCTCGACATTTAGGAACTCCCGATGATCACGCTTTACGATTACGAACTGTCGGGCAATTGCTACAAGCTGCGGCTGCTGATGAGTTTTCTCGGCATCGACTACAAGACAGTGCCGGTCGACTTCTACCCCGGCCGCGAACACAAGTCGGAATGGTTCCTGAAGCTCAATCCGCTTGGCCAGCTGCCGGTCATCGAGGATGAAGGGCTGATCTTGCGCGACGCCCAGGCGATCCTGGTCTACCTGGCGTCGAAATACGATCCGTCGAGCACATGGTATCCCCGGAACAGACCGGCCCTGCTCGGCGAGATCAGCCAGTGGCTGGCCTTCGCCGACGGCATCACTTCGACGGCGTCGGCCGCCCGCCTGCACGACGCGCTGTTCTACGATTTCGACATCGATGCCGCACGCGCCGGCGCGCACCGGCTGTTCCGTATGCTCGACGAGCATCTGTGGTTCGGCGAGCAGCAGGGCCGCGGCTGGATCTGCTCGGCCGATCATCCGACCATCGCCGATATTGCCTGCTTTCCCTACATCATGCTGTCGGAGGAGGGCGGCATTACGCGCCAGGACTATCCCGCCATCCGGCGTTGGTGCGATCGTGTCAAACGCATCAAAGGCTTTACCGTGATGTCGGGCGTGTTCCCGGCGGGGCCGGCCAAGGCCGCATGATTTCTATCGCAACGCCGGGCGATCGATCGTCCCGGCAAGCAAGTTTGGGAGAAAGAAATGAAAACCCGCGCCGCTGTTGCCGTTGCTGCCGGAAAGCCGCTTGAGATCATGGAGGTCGACCTTGACGGCCCGCG
>NZ_VFWC01000006.1:0-353140 GCF_006442405.1 Mesorhizobium sp. B2-2-3
GTAGATCTTGGTGCCGCCGACCTCGGCCTCCTTCCAGGCCTCTGCTGCGAAAGACGCGGCGGTGCTGAGCAAAAGCGCGGCCAACCCTAGTGTCACGGTTTTCATCGAAATCTCCCTGCTGATCCGAGGATGCGCGGCAATCGCGGCCTCGCTCGATCAACGCGCAGGTACCGACGTTTATTCCCGGGCATGCCAACACAATGGTGATTGGCAGAGGGGCCCGGGCGTCGCTATATCGGCCCGTAAAGTCGGAGTTCTGGAATGGCACTCGATATAGGCTATGTCAGCGCGGTCGGGGCAGGGGCGATCTCGTTCCTGTCGCCTTGCGTGCTGCCGCTGGTGCCGCCCTATCTCTGCTACATGGCCGGCGTGTCGGTCGACGATTTTCGCGGCAATGCCGGGGCAGCCGCCAAAGCCGGCGCCCGTACCGCGCTGCTTTATTCCTCGATTGCCTTCGTGCTCGGCTTCTCGACCGTGTTCGTCGCGCTGGGCGCCGGCGCCTCGAGCATCGGCCGCCTCCTGCGCGTCTGGCAGGAGCCGCTGGCAATGGGCGCCGGCGTGCTGATCATCCTGATGGGGCTGAATTTCCTCGGCATCCTGCGCATTCCGCTTTTGTCGCGCGAGGCGCGCTTCCAGTCGCAGGGCAAACCGGCAAGCGCGGTTGCGGCCTATGTCATGGGACTGGCCTTCGCCTTCGGCTGGACGCCGTGCATCGGCCCGGTGCTGGGGCCGATCCTGACGCTGGCCGGCGGCCGCGAGACAGTGGGCGAAGGCGCATTGCTGCTCGCCGCCTATTCGCTCGGCCTCGGCATCCCATTCCTGATCGCGGCACTGTTTTCCGGCGCCTTCATGCGTTTCCTCGGCAAATTCCGCGTCCATCTCGGCCGCGTCGAGAAGGCGATCGGCGCATTGCTGGTCGTCGCCGGCGTGTTTTTCCTCACCGGCGGGGTGCAGGCCGTGTCGTATTGGCTGCTGGAGAATTTTCCGCTGCTGGGCCGGCTGGGATAAGGCTGTCGGTATCGGGTGCGCACAAGATTGAACCTGTGACCCGCTGATTAAGAGTCGGCTGCTCACCATCTCACCGGAATTTAACCGCATTGGTGCAGCATGGCGCCCACTGCTAGCATGATTTGATTCCCAACGCTTTTCCTATGGTTGTCCTTCCATGAACCAGAGAACATGCCTATCCGTCATCCTCGCCGCCGGCGAAGGCACGCGCATGAAGAGCGCGCTGCCCAAGGTGCTGCACCAGATCGCCGGGCTGCCGATGGTCGCGCATGTGGTCAAGGCGGCCGAGGCAGCGGGCGCCGGCGATCTTGCGCTGGTGATCGGCCACGGCGCCGAGGAGATGCGCAAGGCGGCGCAGAAATTCGCGCCGAAGGCAGAGGCTTTCGTGCAGGAAAAGCGCCTCGGCACCGCGCATGCGGTGCTTGCCGCGCGCGCTGCTATATCAAAAGGTTACGACGATATCCTCGTCATGTTCGGCGATACGCCGCTGATCGATCCGGACGCCCTCACGGCCGCACGCCTGAAGCTGGCGCAAGGTGCTGCCGTCGTGGTCATCGGCTTCCGCACGGCGAACCCCACCGGCTATGGCCGCCTGATCGAAAAAGGTGGCAAGCTCGTCGCCATCCGCGAGGAAAAGGACTGCTCCGACGAGGAGAAGAAGATCACCTTCTGCAATGGCGGGCTGATGGCGATTGCCGGCAGCCAGGCGCTGAAACTGCTCGACGCCGTCGGCAACAAGAACGCCAAGGGCGAATACTATCTCACCGATATCGTCGAGCTTGCCAGCAACCAGGGCCTCGATGTCGTCGCCAAGGAAGCCAGCTTCGAGAATGCGCTCGGCATCAACAACCGCGCCGAGCTGGCGCAGGCCGAAGGCATCTGGCAGGCACGCCGCCGGCAGGAAGCGATGCTTTCGGGCGTGACGCTGATCGCACCGGAAACGGTGTATTTCTCGCACGACACCGAGATCGGCGCCGATACCATTGTCGAGCCGAACGTCTGGTTCGGGCCGGGTGTGAAGATCGCAGGCGGCGCCAGGATTCACGCCTTCAGCCATATCGAAGGCGCCATCGTCGCCGCTCATTGCGATGTCGGCCCCTTCGCGCGGCTGCGGCCGGGCGCCGATCTCAAACAGAAAGCCAAGGTCGGCAATTTCTGCGAGGTCAAGCAGGCCGTCATCGAGGAGGGCGCCAAGGTCAACCATTTGACCTATATCGGTGACGCGCGGGTGGGCGCCGGGGCCAACATCGGCGCCGGCACGATCACCTGCAATTATGACGGCTATCTGAAGCACTTCACCGATATCGGCGAGGGCGCCTTCGTCGGATCGAATTCCTCGCTTGTCGCGCCGGTCACCATTGGCAAGGGCGGCTATATCGCCTCGGGCAGCGTCATCACCGAAAGCGTGCCCGACGATGCGCTGGCCTTCGGGCGTGCCCGCCAGAAGACGATCCCCGGCAAAGGCAAGGAATTGCGCGAGCGCTTCGCGTCGGCCGCGGTTGCCAAAAAGAGGTAAAACCGGTCTTCAAAAACTGAACGATTGCAGTAACTGGATTGCAAGTGCGCTGTGTCATGATGCATGCGTACGAGACTGTTCCCATTACACGGAACGAAACGCAAAGTAACTTTCGCGAGAGCCCGGCAATCCGTAGATAGCGCCCGGGTTCTGCCGGGGATTGGGGACTGTCTGCATGTGCGGTATCGTTGGAATTGTCGGCCATTCGCAGGTTGCGCCGCTCATCGTCGATGCGCTGAAGCGGCTTGAATATCGAGGCTACGATTCGGCCGGCGTCGCCACCATAGAGAAGGGGGCGCTTGGCCGCCGCCGCGCCGAAGGCAAGCTGGTCAATCTCGAACGCCGGCTGAAGGACGAGCCGCTCGACGGCACGATCGGCATCGGTCACACCCGCTGGGCCACGCATGGCGTGCCGAACGAGACCAACGCGCACCCGCATTTCTCCAATGGCGTCGCCATCGTCCACAACGGCATCATCGAGAATTTCGCCGAGCTGCGCGACGAACTGATCCGCGACGGCTATTCCTTCTCGTCGCAGACCGACACCGAGGTCGTCGCGCATCTGGTGGCGCGGGAAGTCGCGAAAGGCTTGAAGCCGGTCGATGCCGCGCACAAGGCGCTCAAGCGGCTGGAAGGCGCTTTTGCGCTGGCGATCATGTTCACGGGCGACGAGGACCTCATCGTTGGCGCTCGCAACGGCCCACCGCTGGCGGTCGGCCATGGCGACGGCGAGATGTTCCTGGGCTCCGACGCCATCGCGCTTGCCCCGTTCACCAATTCGATCACCTATCTGGAAGACGGCGACTGGGCGGTGGTGCGCCGCAGCGGTGTCGCCATCTTCGACATTGACGGCGAAAAGGTCGACCGCAAGCGCCAGCAGTCGCTCTCGACCAGCTTCATGGTCGACAAGGGCAATCGCCGCCACTTCATGGAGAAGGAAATCCATGAGCAGCCGGAGGTGATCTCGCACACGCTGGCGCATTATGTCGATTTTGTTTCCGGCGTCTCCAAGCCGCTCGACCTGCCGTTCGACTTTGCTACGATTAACCGGCTGGCGATTTCGGCCTGCGGTACCGCCTATCTCGCCGGGCTGATCAGCAAATACTGGTTCGAGCGCTACGCTCGGCTCCCGGTCGACATCGATGTCGCCTCTGAATTTCGCTACCGCGAAATGCCGCTGTCGAAGAACGACGCCGCCTTCTTCATCTCGCAATCGGGCGAGACCGCCGACACGCTGGCCTCGCTGCGCTATTGCCGCAAGGCCGGCATGAAGATCGGCGCCGTCGTCAACGTGCGGGAATCGACCATGGCGCGCGAATCCGACGTTATCTTGCCGACGCTGGCCGGGCCGGAGATCGGTGTCGCCTCGACCAAGGCCTTCACCTGCCAGTTGTCGGTGCTGGCTTCGCTCGCCGTCCGGGCAGGCGTGGCGCGCGGCACGATTTCGCGGGACGAGGAAAAGTCGCTGGTGCGGGCGCTTTCCGAGGCGCCGCGCTATGCCAACCAGGTGCTCAAGCTCGAAGAGCAGATCGAACGGATCGCGCGGGAACTGTCGCGCTACAAGGACGTGCTCTATCTCGGACGCGACACCAATTTCCCGCTCGCCATGGAAGGCGCGCTGAAGCTCAAGGAGATCTCCTACATCCACGCCGAAGGCTATGCCGCGGGCGAGTTGAAGCATGGCCCGATCGCGCTTATCGACGAGAACATGCCGGTCATCGTCATCGCACCGCATGACCGCATCTTCGAGAAGACGGTGTCCAACATGCAGGAAGTGGCGGCGCGCGGCGGCAAGATCATCCTGATCACCGACGCCAAGGGCGCCGCGCAGGCGAGCGTGAAGACGATGGAGACGATCATCCTTCCGGACGTGCCGGAAATCATCTCGCCGATCATCTACGCGCTGCCGATCCAGATGCTGGCCTATTTCGCCGCCGTTTTCATGGGCACCGACGTCGACCAGCCGCGCAATCTGGCGAAATCGGTGACGGTGGAGTAGGCGTTTTTTAAACAGGTGCTTTAAAAACTTCGCAGTTCCAAAGCGCCTTCCGGTTCACTAGTGTTTGCGCTGCAACTCGCGCCCCGGTGAACCATGTCAGATGCTCTCAAGACCTCCGGCATGACCCGGCTGAGGAACTATTTCCTCACAGGCTTCGTCGTCTGCGCGCCGCTGGCGATCACCGCCTATATCGCGTGGTCCTTCATCGGTTGGGTGGATTCCTGGGTCAAACCCTATATTCCGGCACGCTACAGTCCCGATACCTATCTGCCGTTCCAGGTTCCGGGGTTCGGGCTGATCGTGGCGCTCGTCCTGATCACGCTGATCGGGTTCATGACCGCCAATATCGTCGGCCGTGCCATCGTCAATTTCGGCGAGCGCCTGCTTGGCCGCATGCCGCTGGTGCGGGGCATCTATCGCTCGCTGAAGCAGATTTTCGAAACCGTGCTGTCGAACAAAGGTGACATGTTCCGCCAGGTCGGCTTGGTCGAATATCCGCGCAAGGGGGTCTGGTCGCTGGTGTTCGTGGCCAGCGAGAAGGAAACCGAGATCAACCAGAAGCTTGACCAGGAAGGCGATCCGCTGACCGCTGTCTTCATGCCTTGCACGCCCAATCCGACGACGGGCTTCCTGATGTATGTGCCGAAATCGGACATCGTGCTGCTCGACATGACGATCGAGGATGGCGCCAAGCTGATCGTCTCGGCCGGGCTGGTGGCGCCGGAGGTGAAAACGAAGCTGGTGATGCTGAATGGCGAGCCGATCACGGGCACCCTGGCCAATCCGCCGCTCGGGCCTTATCCCGCCCGCAGGAGCCGCACCGCCTCGTCGCGGCCGAACAAGTAGAGCAGCAGGCGCAGCGCTTCGCCGCGCTCGGTCTGCAGGTCCGGATCACGCGACAGGATCAGTCTTGCGTCATCGCGGGCCGCTTCGAGCAGGTCCGCATGCGCCTCGATGCGCGCGACCTGGAAGCCCGGCGTGCCGGACTGACGGGTGCCAAGCAATTCGCCTTCGCCGCGCAGCTTCAGGTCCTCCTCGGCGATCACGAAGCCATCCTCGGTCTCGCGCATCACCGACAGGCGCCGCTTGGCCGTTTCGCCGAGCGGATCCTTGTAGAGCAATACACAGGACGAAGGCTTGTCGCCGCGCCCGACGCGGCCGCGCAACTGGTGCAGCTGGGCGAGGCCGAAACGTTCGGCGTGTTCGACGACCATGATGGTCGCGTCCGGCACGTCGACGCCGACCTCGATGACGGTTGTGGCAATCAGGATACGTGTCTCGCCCTGCTTGAAGGCGCGCATCGCTTCGTCCTTCTCGGCGCCCTTCATGCGGCCGTGGACGAGGCCGATCCGGTCGCCGAACAGCGGCTTCAGGGAAGCAAAGCGGTCCTCGGCCGACATCAGCTTTATCTCTTCGGATTCTTCCACAAGCGGGCATATCCAGTAGATTTTCTGGCCGCCGGCCACCGCTTCCACCATGCGATCGACGAGTTCGTCCAGCCGCTCAAGCGGCAGCGTGACGGTGCGGATCGGCTGCCGGCCGGCCGGCTTTTCCGTCAGCTTGGAGACGTCCATGTCGCCGAAGGCGGTCAGCACCAGCGTGCGCGGAATGGGGGTTGCCGTCATCACCAGCATGTCTGGCGCGTCGCCCTTGGCGGTGATGGCAAGCCGCTGGTGAACGCCGAAGCGATGCTGCTCGTCCACGACGGCAAGGACAAGATCGTGGAACGCCACCGTTTCCTGGAACAGCGCGTGCGTGCCGATGACGATGTCGATCTCGCCGCCGGCCAGTCCCGCCAGCGTTTCGGCGCGTTCGCGGCCCTTTTCGCGACCGGTGAGGATGGCCGTGCGCATGCCTGCCCGTTCCGCCAAAGGGGCGATCGTCGCCAGATGCTGGCGCGCCAGGATTTCGGTCGGCGCCATTAGGGCAGCCTGGCCGCCAGCCTCGACGGCACGCGCCATGGCCAGGAGCGCAACGACCGTCTTGCCGGAGCCGACGTCGCCTTGCAGGAGGCGCAGCATGCGCTCGGGGTCGGCGAGGTCTGCATTGATTTCGGCGAGCGCGAATTCCTGGGACGCGGTCAATGTGTAGGGCAGGGCCGCGCGCAGCTTGTCGACGATCCGGCTGTCGCCGGTGAGCGGCCGGCCGGACAGCCTGCGGACCCTCGACCGGACCAGGGCGAGCGACACCTGGCCCGCCAGCAACTCGTCATAGGCGAGGCGCCGCCATGCGGCGCCTTCGATGGCGACATCGATCGGGTCCGCGGGATGATGGATGCGGGCCAGCGCGTCACCGAAAGACGGGAAACTCTGGCGGCGCATGAAAGCACCATCCTGCCACTCAGGCAGTTCCGGCAGACGGCCGAGCGCCTGGCCGATGGCGCGGCGCAGCACCTTGGCGGACAGCCCCGCCGTGAGCGGATAGACCGGCTCGACCAGCGGCAGGTTTTCGGCGTCGCCGGCCAAGGCGATATGATCCGGGTGGACCATGGTCGGGCGCCCGTTGAACCATTCCATGCGTCCGGAGACCACGACATGCTCGCCCACAGGCATCGATTTTTCCAGATAGGCAGCATGGGCGTGGAAGAAGGTCAGCGCCACTTCGCCGGTATCGTCATGGGCGTAGACCCGGTAAGGCACCGACCTGTTGCCGCGCGGCGGCGGCTGGTGGCGGTCGATGCGCAGGTCGAGCGTGACAATGGCGCCTTCGGCCGAGCCGGCAATGCCCGGCCGGTTGCGGCGGTCGATGACGGTATGCGGCAGCACGAACAGAAGATCGCCGGCGCGCGCCGCTCGGTCGCCGAGATCGGCCGCGACGACTTTTTCGATCAGCGCGCCGACCTTCGGCCCGACACCGGCGAGCGACGTGATCGGGACGAAAAGCGGGTCAAGGATGGAAGGACGCATGATGTCAGCTTATGTCGCGACGGCTGCAGCGCAAGGCTGACAGCCCCTTCTATCCACGCTATATGCGCCGCAGCAAGCGAGGATGCGGCACAATGACGGGAACGAAACGATCAAGCGAGGGGCTCGACGCCCGCCGCCGCAAGCTCTTGTTTCGCTCCTGGCACCGCGGCATGCGCGAGATGGACCTTATCCTTGGCACCTTCGCCGATGCTGAGATCGGCGCCTTGACCGGCGATGAAATCGACCAATATGAAAAGCTCCTCGATATTCCCGACACCGAGTTCCTGCCCTTGATCACCGGCGAACGTCCTGTTCCCGCCGAAATTGATTGTGCGGTCCTGCAAAAAATCATGGCTTCACGCCGGACAATGACCTTTTGAAGAACGCTTCCATGAGCCTCATTCCCACCATCGGCTTGCCGAAAGGCCGTGCCGGCCAGTTCATCGTCGACGGCGTCGCCGACGGCTATGAAGCCTTCGCGCTGGTGCAGGCGGCGCGCGAGATCGCGCCCGACAAGCCGGTGCTGTTCGTGGCGCGCGACGGGCAGCGCCTGCCGGCAATCACAGAGGCGCTGGCCTTTGCCGCTCCCGGCCTGCCCGTGCTGGAACTGCCCGCCTGGGACTGCCTGCCCTATGACCGCGTCTCGCCCGGCTCGGATGCGGCCGCCCGGCGGCTCGACGCGCTCGCCGCCATGATCGCGCTGGCGAGGAAGCCGCATCGCGCCGTCATTCTCACCACCGCCAATGCGCTGCTCCAGCGCATTCCGCCCGCGGATCTCATCGAGGCGCAGACCTTCCACGCCAAACCTGGCAACCAGGTCGATATGAACGCGCTGGTGTCGCGGCTGGAGACATCGGGCTTCGACCGGGTGCCGACGGTGCGCGGCATCGGCGAGTTCGCCGTGCGCGGCGGCATCCTCGACCTTTTCGCACCCGGCTGGGCCGAGGCGCTGAGGCTGGATTTCTTCGGCGATACGCTGGAATCGATCCGCGTCTTCGACGTGGCCACGCAGCGCACCACCGGGCAGCGCAAGTCCATGGCGCTCCAGGCGATGAGCGAGGTGGCGCTGACGCCGGAGACGATCAGCCGCTTCCGCCGCGCCTATATCGAAGCGTTCGGCGCGCCGTCGCGGGACGATGGGCTTTACGCCGCGGTCAGCGAAGGCCGGCGCTTCGCGGGCATGGAACATTGGCTGCCGTTCTTCTACGAGCGGTTGGAGACCGTGTTCGACTATCTGCCGGACACGCCTGTCGTTTTCGACCATCTGGCGCATGAAGCGCTTGCCGAACGCCACACGCTGATCCTCGATCACTACGAGGCGCGCAAAAAGCAGGCCGAAGGTGCGCTGAAGGACGCGGTGCCCTACAAGCCGGTGGCGCCGGACCTGCTTTACCTCTCGCCGGAAAATCTCGTCGCTTCTCTCGGACCGCGCGAAGCGATCGACTTCACCGCCTTCGACGCACCGGATGCGGGAGCGAGAAAGGTCTTCCACGCCGGCTCGCGCCATGGCCGCAGCTTCGCGGAAGAGCGCGCCGACCCCAACGTCAATGTCTTCGACGTGGCGGTAAAGCACATCGCCGACGAACGCGCGGCACGCCGCCGCGTCATTGTCGCCGGCTGGACCGAGGGCTCGCTCGACCGGCTCGGCCAAATTCTCGCCGAACATCGTCTGGGCAATCTTGCGCCGGTGGCGACCTTGGCGGAGGCGGAGAAACTCGAGCCGGGGCAGGCGGCGTTGGCCGTGCTGCCGCTGGAATCCGGTTTCGAGACCGAAAGACTGGTCGTCGTCGCCGAACAGGACATTTTGGGCGACCGGCTGATCCGGCGCTCCAAGCGCAAGAAGCGCGCGTCCGACTTCATTGCCGAAGCCTCGGCCCTGTCGGCTGGCGACATCGTCGTCCATGCCGACCACGGCATTGGCCGCTTCATCGGCCTGCGCACAATCGAAGCCGTCGGGGCGCCGCATGATTGCCTGGAAATCCACTATGCCGGCGACGACCGGCTGTTCCTGCCGGTGGAAAACATCGAGCTCCTGTCGCGCTACGGCTCCGATACAGCCGAGGCGACACTCGACAAACTCGGCGGCGGCGCCTGGCAATCGCGCAAGGCGCGGCTGAAGAAACGCCTGCTCGACATGGCCGGGCAGTTGATCCGCATCGCCGCCGAACGGCAGATGCGCGCTGCACCCCCGCTGGTGCCGGCGGAAGGCCTCTATGGCGAGTTCGCCGCGCGCTTCCCCTATGAGGAGACCGATGACCAGCAGACGGCGATCGATTCCGTCAGGGACGATCTGGCGGCCGGCAAGCCGATGGACCGGCTGATCTGCGGCGATGTCGGTTTCGGCAAGACCGAAGTGGCGCTGCGCGCCGCCTTCATCGCGGCGATGGAAGGATTTCAGGTGGCGGTCGTCGTGCCGACAACCCTGTTGTCCCGCCAGCATTTCAAGACCTTCTCGCAGCGCTTTTCCGGCCTGCCGATCCGCGTCGCCCAGGCATCGCGGCTGGTCGGCGCAAAGGATCTGGCAGAGACCAAGAAGGGCATCGCCGAAGGGACGGTGGATATCGTGGTCGGCACCCACGCGCTGCTCGGCAGCGCGATCTCGTTCAAGAATCTCGGCCTACTGATCATCGATGAAGAGCAGCATTTTGGCGTCAAGCACAAGGAACGGCTGAAGGACCTGAAGACCGACGTCCACGTGCTGACGCTGTCGGCGACGCCTATCCCGCGCACGCTGCAACTGGCGCTGACCGGCGTGCGCGAACTGTCGCTGATCGCCACGCCGCCGGTCGACCGCATGGCGGTGCGCACCTTCATCTCGCCCTTCGATCCGCTGGTCATTCGCGAGACGTTGTTGCGCGAGCGTTATCGCGGCGGCCATTCCTTCTATGTCGTGCCGCGCATCAGCGATCTGGCGGAAATCCATGATTTCCTGAACCAATCCGTGCCGGAACTGAAGGTGGCGGTGGCCCATGGCCAGATGCCGCCGGGCGAACTCGACGACATCATGAACGCCTTCTACGACGGCCAGTACGACGTTCTCTTGTCGACCACCATCGTCGAATCCGGCCTCGACATCCCGACCGCCAACACGCTGATCGTCCATCGCGCCGACATGTTCGGCCTGTCGCAGCTCTATCAGTTGCGCGGCCGTGTCGGGCGCTCGAAGGTGCGCGCCTACGCACTGTTCACACTGCCGGCCAACCGCAAGCTGACCGACACCGCCGAACGTCGGCTGAAAGTGCTGCAGTCGCTCGACACGCTGGGCGCCGGCTTCCAGCTCGCCAGCCACGACCTCGACATCAGAGGCGCAGGCAATCTGCTCGGCGAAGAGCAGTCCGGCCACATCAAGGAGGTCGGCTTCGAGCTCTACCAGCAGATGCTGGAGGAGGCGGTCGCCGAGGTGAAGGACTCCGGCGAGGTGCTGGATGGCGGCTGGTCGCCGCAAATCGCCGTGGGCACGGCGGTGATGATCCCGGAGAGCTATGTGCCGGACCTGCAGCTCAGGCTGGCGCTCTATCGGCGTCTCGGCGACCTCGAGAGCACCGAGGAAATCGATGCTTTCGGCGCCGAGCTGATCGACCGTTTCGGCCCGATGCCGGAGGAGGTGAAGCATCTCCTCAAGATCGTCTTCATCAAGGCGCTCTGCCGCAAGGCCAATGTCGAGAAGCTCGACGCCGGGCCGAAGGGCGTCGTCATCCATTTCCGCAAGCGCGAATTCCCCAACCCGGTCGGACTGGTCAAGTTCATCGGCGAGCAGGGCTCGCTGGCCAAGATCCGACCCGACCAAAGCGTCGTCTTCACCCGCGACTGGCCAACCGCCGAGAAGCGGCTGGCAGGCTCGGCGGTGGTGATGACGCAACTGGCGCGGCTGGTGGAGAAGGCGGCGTAGCCAGCCCGGCCCATTCGCCAGCGCTGAAATTCCGGTCTAGAATAGGAAATCGGCTTCGTGTATGGAGCCGCCACCCCACATGGGGGCTGGAAATGGCGGGCGAGGGTGCTTGCCGGAAAGAGCGTTGGGTGCAGCGATGACGAAATGGTCGCCGAATTCGTGGAGGGCAAAGCCGATCAAGCAGGTCCCTGCTTATCCGGACCTTGCCGCGCTGAAGAACACGGAGGCCCAGCTCGCCACTTTTCCGCCGCTGGTTTTTGCCGGCGAGGCGCGCAAGCTGAAGAAGCAACTGGCCAGCGTCGCCGCCGGCGAGGCATTCCTGCTCCAGGGCGGCGATTGCGCCGAGAGCTTTGCCGAACATGGCGCGGACAACATCCGCGACTTCTTCCGCGTCTTCCTGCAAATGTCGGTGGTGCTGACCTTCGCCGGTGCGCAGCCGGTGGTGAAGATCGGCCGCGTTGCGGGCCAGTTCGCCAAGCCACGCTCGTCCGACAACGAGACCAAGGGCGAGGTGACGCTGCCGAGCTATCGCGGCGACATCATCAATGGCATCGAATTCGACCTCAAGTCGCGCATTCCCGATCCTGCCCGCCAGGAAATGGCGTACCGTCAGTCGGCGGCAACGCTCAATCTTTTGCGCGCCTTCGCGCAGGGCGGCTACGCCAGCCTGGAGAATGTGCATCGCTGGATGCTCGGCTTCGTCTCCGACAGCCCGCAGGCCGAAAAATACGAGTCGCTTGCCAACCGCATCACCGAGACGATGGATTTCATGCGCGCGGTCGGCATCACCTCCGAAACCAATTTCGCGCTGCGCGAGACTGATTTCTATACCAGCCACGAGGCGCTGCTGCTCGGCTATGAGGAAGCGCTGACGCGTGTCGATTCGACCTCCGGCGACTGGTACGCGACGTCTGGCCACATGATCTGGATCGGTGACCGCACCCGCCAGCCCGACCATGCGCATGTCGAATATTGCCGCGGCATCAAGAACCCGCTCGGCCTGAAATGCGGCCCGTCGCTGACGCCGGACGGCTTGCTGGAACTGATCGACCTGCTCAACCCCGAGAACGAGCCAGGCAGGCTGACGCTGATCGCGCGCTTCGGTTCCGACAAGGTCGCCGAGCATCTGCCGAAGCTGGTGCGGGCGGTGCAGAAGGAAGGCCGTAGCGTCGTCTGGTCGTCAGACCCGATGCATGGCAATACGATCGAAGCGGCCGGCTACAAGACGCGGCCGTTCGACCGCATCCTGAAGGAGGTGCAGACGTTCTTCGAGGTGCACCGCGCCGAAGGCACGCATCCGGGCGGCATCCATGTCGAGATGACCGGCAAGAACGTGACTGAATGCACCGGCGGCGCCCGCGCCATCACCGCCGAGGAATTGCAGGACCGCTATCACACCCATTGCGACCCGCGCCTCAATGCCGACCAGGCCATCGAACTGGCGTTCCTGGTGTCGGACCTGCTCAAGAAAAGCCACCCGGTGCAACACAAGCAGGTCGCCAACGGCTGACCCGTCCAAAGCAGCTCACAGGAAAAGCGCTTCCTGCCGAAAAATCAGTCTTGCTTGTAGAGCAGCCAGCTCTTGCCGGCGCGGCCCGCCATTGCCGAATGCCTGGTCACGCGGTTACGGCCGCTGACCTTTGAGCGGTAAAGCGCCCGGTCTGCCTTGCTGTAGAGGTCTTCAGGGCCCTCGGCTTCGGATGCCATGCAGATGCCCATCGAGACGGTGACGGTGCCGTAATTCATGCCGGTCTGGCTGCTGGTGAAAGGCGACTGCTCGATCAGCGCGCGAATGCGTTCGGCGATTTCGTAGGTGGCGTCCTCGCTTGCGCCCTCGACGATCAGCGCGAATTCCTCGCCGCCGGTGCGGGCGACGAACATGTCGGCGCGAATGCTGGTCTGGAATATATCGGCGATGATCTGGAGGATCTTGTCGCCGACGGGATGGCCGTACCTGTCGTTGATGTCCTTGAACCGATCGATATCGGCGAGGATCAATGCGTTGAACAGGATGCCTTTGTTGCTGTTGTAGATCCTGGTGATTTCCTTGTCGAAGGCGCGACGGTTCCAGATTTGCGTGAGGGGGTCGGTGTCGGCCAGGCGCTTGTATTCCTCGAGCTTCGACTTGACGCTTTCCAGTTCCGCGGTCTTGTCGCTGAGCGTCGAGGCAACCTGCCGGCCATGATCGATCGTCGAATTGGTGGCGACCGCCATGGCGTTGACGATCTTTTGCAGAACATCCGGCGACAGCAGGCTGTTTCTGCCGAGTCCGCTCGACGTTTCGTTGAGGATCCTGCCGTATTTCTCGATGTGGCTGCGCTCGCTCCTCAGCAGCGAAGCGATGTCCTCGAGTTCGTTGGCGATGACTTCCCTGGCATGCTCGACGATGCCGGAGCCATGGTTCTGGGCAAAGAAGGCGCGTCCGATCTGGTCGATGTCGTCCTGTGTCGGTCGGCCGCTCAGCGACACGACGGCAAGGCTGAGCTCGCGATTGGATCCGCTCAAGGCCTCGTAGAAGATCTCGTAGTTGCGTGGCAGGCCGAGCACGCCGAGCTGGCGCATTGTGGCCAGGACAGTGCTCGCAATATCGGTGCTTCGTTCGCTCTGGGCGGCTGCCGGCTGCATGTTCTGTTCACTCTTCCCCGGGAACACGCTGCGGCATTCGCAGGCATCCAATGTCGCCGACCTGGGGAACGCTGGCCATTCCAGTCCATCTTGCGAAGAAGGCGCGTCCCCACTCACGACTTTCGCTTGCGAGGATCATAGATGCAGCAGCGCTAAAGTTTCCTTAATCCGCTGAATCCGGCCTGTTTTTCGCTGATTCCGGCTTAACACGCCTTCATCTGTCAACAAACAATTCCCGAGCGCGCCAAATGCATGTCGCATTTTCTTGCGCGCAGCCATCGAAAAGCTGGGATCCTGTCAGCAGCGATTTCTTTTGGGATGGTGCGATGAGTGAAAATCATACGGGATCGTGTCTCTGCGGAGCGGTTCGCTTCAGGACGCGAGGGCCGTTGCGCGGCGTCATCTATTGCCATTGCTCGCAATGTCGCAAGCAGAGTGGACATTTTTATGCCGCAACCAATGTCCCGGACGCCAATATCGATATCGACGGCGCCGACAACATCACCTGGTATGAGGCGTCCGCCTTCGCCGGGCGCGGTTTTTGCAAGACATGCGGATCGCTGCTTTTCTGGAAACCGCGGGACAACGCCTATGTTTCGGTTCTGGCGGGATCGTTCGATGAACCGACAGGCCTCGAGGGCCAATGCCACATATTCGTGGGTGACAAGGGCGATTATTATTCTATCGACGACGCGCTGCCTCAATTCGAGAAGTCGACCCCATCGGTGAAGGTCGCCGACGAATGAATTTTGGGCGAGCCAGCTTATTCCATTGATCGGGCCATTGCTTTATCCCGTGCCGGTGATTCGCAAAGGGGTTTGGCATGCAGCGGCTGATCGACGCTTATTTCAACTCGCTGCGGGCGTTCCGCAAGCTGGCTGCAACTGAAAAAGCTTTCCAGCAGGAGTTGGCGCTGCTCGCCCTTGCCCTTCCGCTCGGCTGGTTCGTTTCGGTGTCGTGGCGCGGCTACGCGCTGCTGATCGGCGCGGTGCTGCTCCTGATTATGGTCGAGGTGCTGAACACCGGCATCGAAGCGGCCTGCGATGCCTTTAGCCGCGAATTCAATGTCGACATCCAGCTGGCCAAGGACTGCGGTTCGCTGGCGGTACTGATCTCCGTGGCGATCGTTGCCGGCGTCTGGGGCATCGCGATCATCGAGCGTATCGTCGGGCTGCCGATCTGAGCTTTCGACCGCCGGCCGGCGGTCAGTTTTCCCTGGCGCGTTCCTTTCGGGCGAAATGGCGGGCGATGAGCCAGGCGAGTACGGCCACGGCCAGGCCGATAGCCAGGCCCACCAATATCCGCTCATGGCGAAGCAGCGCCTGGCCGATGAAATGCTCGGCGCCCAACCCGAAGACATAGCCGATGGTGCTGAACAGCACCGCCCAGACCGCCGAGGAAATGGCGTTCAAGACGATGAAGCGGGGTGCTGCGATGTTCGACAGGCCGGCCGCGATGCCACCGACCAGGCGCATGCCATAGACGTAGCGGTTCGACAGCACGAAGATGTTGGGATGGGTGTTGAGCAGACGATAGGCGCGGCGGAAGCCGGGCCGCTTGCGCAACCCGACGACATAGCGATGGTCCGCGAAACTTCTCCCCAGGATGAAGAAGCAGGTGTCGCCGGCGAAGGCCCCAAGCGCTGCCACGACGACAGTCTGCCAGAGGACGAAGATATGCTGATGGGCGAAGAAGCCGCCGAGTATGGCGGCACTCTCGCCCTCGGCGACACAGCCCAGAAAAACGGCGATCAGCCCGTATTGTTCGATGAAATGATGGATCGCGTCGCTCATGACGGCGATTGCTGCGACAGCCTCTCGTCGATCCGCTTGACCAGTTCGGTCAGCCGCACGATCTCGTCGCGCATGCCGATGATCTGGCCGTGGCGCATTTCGTCCAGCTTTTCATGCAGCGCCATGATCTCGATCTCGGCCTTCAGATTGACCTCGTAGTCGTGGGCGGCATCGATGCGGTCGCGCTCGGTCTGGCGGTTCTGCGCCATCATGATCACCGGCGCCTGCAGCGCCGCGACCATGGACAGGACGAGATTGAGGAAGATGAACGGGTAGGGGTCGAAGGCGTCGCGCGCCAGAAGCCAGGCATTGGCTGATGTCCAGACGATCAGGAAGGCAATGAAGCCAAGGATGAACGACCAGGAACCGCCGATGCGGGCGATGCTATCGGCAAGGCGGTCGCCAAAGGTCTGGTGGAAGGCGACGGCCTTGTTGGTGTCCCTCGAGATCGTGGTGCGCTCGAGCGTCGACTGCAGCACCCGGTTCTCCAGGGCACTGAGACCGTCCGGCTTTCGTCTCAGCCAGCGGTTCGCCAGATCGTCGATCGTCTTGTTCATGGCCGTCTCCAAGGGCTTGGCTGGCGATAGAGGTAGAGGCTGCCGGCCCGCGCGGGAAGTGCTAGATTGAGGGAACCGGAGGGACTTATGGTCGACTTCAAGAAAATTCGCGCTCGCGCCGCAAAGCGCAAGGGTGGCGAGGAGGAACTGGTCTCGCTGCTCGGGCCGATTCCCGACAACGCCGCCGTGGCCGACATCGGCGATGACCGTATCCTGTCGACGATGGCCGAGCGCGTCTTCGCCGCCGGTTTCGTCTGGCGCGTCATCGAGCAGAAATGGCCCGGATTCGAAGAGGCGTTCCTGCGCTTCGAGCCGAAGCGGTTGCTGTTCCAGCCTGACGATTTCTGGCATGAACTGGCATCCGACCAGCGCATCGTGCGCAATCCGCAGAAGATCAAATCCATTCTCGACAACGCTGCCTTCGTCGAGCGCGTGTCAAAAGAGCATGGCGGCTTCGGCACATTTCTCGCCGAGTGGCCCGCCGACGACCAGGTCGGGCTGATGGCCTATCTCGGCAAGCATGGGAGCCGGCTCGGCGGCAATACCGGCCAGTATTTCCTGCGCTGGCTGGGTTGGGACGCCTTCGTCATTTCGGCCGACATGGCGGCCGCCCTTCGCGATGCCGGGCTCGATATCGCCGAAAGCCCGACGTCGAAGAAGGATCTCGACAAGATCCAGGCCCAGGTCAACCGTTGGGTTGCGGATACCGGCCTGCCGCGCCGGCACATTTCGCGCATCCTGGCGATGTCGATCGGGGAGAACCATTCGCCGCAGGCGCTGCGCGACTATATGGGCAACGACTGATGTCGAAATTGGCCCAAGCAAACGCCATTGCGGGGCGAATTTTGCCGCGCTAAGTCAGCAGCATGACCAAGAAGCCCGACATACTGCGCATCGCCGTTGCCCAGCTCAATCCGACAGTCGGCGACGTCGCCGGCAATCTCGCCAAGGCCCGCGAGGCGAGGGCGGATGCCGCGCGTCAAGGCGCCGATCTCGTGCTCTACACCGAGCTTTTCCTCGCCGGCTATCCGCCTGAGGATCTGGTGCTGAAGCCCGCCTTCCTGAAGGCCTGCGAGCGGGCCGCGCAGGAGATTGCCGCCGACACCGCCGATGGCGGTCCCGGCGTCATCATCGGCACGCCGCTAAAGCGCAAGACCGGCACCCACAACTCGATCGTCTTCGCCGATGGCGGCAAGATCATCGCCGAGCGCTATAAGCTCGATCTGCCGAATTATGGCGAGTTCGACGAGAAGCGCGTCTTCCAGGCCGGACCGGAGATCCAGGGGCCCGTCAATTTCCGCGGCGTGCGTCTGGGAATCCCGATCTGCGAGGACATCTGGGGCGACATCGGCGTCTGCGAGACGCTTGCCGAGAGCGGCGCGGAAATCCTGCTGGTGCCGAACGGCTCGCCCTATTACCGCGCCAAGATCGATGTGCGCCACCAGGTCGTCATCCGCCAGGTCATCGAATGCGGGCTGCCGATGATCTACGCAAACCAGCTCGGCGGCCAGGACGAGCTGATCTTCGACGGCGCGTCGTTTGCCATAGGTGCCGACAAGCGGCTCGCTTTCCAGATGAGCCAGTTCGAGGAGGCGGTCGACATCACCACCTGGAGGAGACGGGGCGAAAACTGGGTCTGTTCGGAAGGACCGATGTCGAAGATCCCCGAACGGGAGGAGGCCGACTACCGCGCCTGCATGCTGGGCTTGCGCGACTACGTCAACAAGAACGGTTTCAAGAACGTCGTGCTCGGCCTGTCGGGCGGCATCGATTCGGCCATCTGCGCGGCCCTTGCCGTCGATGCGCTGGGCGAGGAGCGGCTGCGCGCGGTGATGATGCCTTACCGCTATACGTCGAAGGATTCGCTTAAGGATGCTGAAGACTGTGCCCGCGCACTCGGCTGCCGCTATGACATCGTGCCGATCTTCGAGCCGGTCGAAGGTTTCCTTCATGCGCTGACGCAGCTTTTCGAAGGCACCAAGGAAGGCATCACCGAGGAGAACTTGCAGAGCCGCGCGCGCGGCACCATCCTGATGGCGATTTCCAACAAATTCGGCTCGATGGTGGTTACGACAGGCAATAAGAGCGAGATGTCGGTCGGCTATGCCACGCTCTATGGCGACATGAATGGGGGCTTCAATCCGATCAAGGACCTGTACAAGATGCAGGTCTATGCACTGTCGCGCTGGCGCAACAGCCACGTGCCGCCGGGCGCGCTCGGACCGTCGGGCGAGGTGATCCCGAAGAACATCATCGACAAGGCGCCGTCGGCGGAACTGCGCGAGAACCAGACCGATCAGGATTCGCTGCCGCCCTATCCGGTGCTGGACGACATCCTCGAATGCCTGGTCGAGAACGAGATGGGCGTCGACGACATCGTCGCGCGCGGCCATGACCGGGCGACGGTGACGCGCATCGAGCACCTGCTCTACGTCGCCGAATACAAGCGCCGGCAGGCGGCGCCCGGCGTGAAGATCACCAGGAAGAATTTCGGCCGCGACCGTCGCTATCCCATCACCAACCGGTTCAGGGATCGCGGCTAGACACCGTACCGACCGAAAATTCGCGTCATGCCGCAGGCGAGGGGTAGCGATGCCCGAGTGTGAAATCAGCTTCGACCTGTCACGGATCGACTTCAGGGCGACATCCGACCTGTTGATGGCAAGCTATTGGGGCGGCGGGCGCAGTGACGAGACCCACCGCCGCGCCTTCGCGAATTCGCTCTGCGCCGCGGCTTATATCGACGGCAGCCAGGTGGGATTCGGCAGGGCGATCACCGACCGCACGGTGTTTGCCTATCTGGCCGATATCATCGTCTGGCCGCAGCATCGCGGGCAGGGCATCGGCTCGCGGCTGGTACGGGCGCTGATCGATCATCCCGAGCTCCGCACCGTTTCGCACTGGAGCCTATCGACCAGCGACGCGCATGGGATTTATGAAAGACTGGGATTCAAGGCATCGACCGATGGCCGGTACATGCGCCTCGATCGTAAGCCGATCCGCTGACCAAGCGCCATTGCCGTTGTTGCAAATTTATCCCAGTGCTTGGACCAGATGCCGTTTTTGGTGACCGCCAGCCTTGGCGATGCGATGAGGCATCTCTATAAGGGCCTCTCCGCGATTCCCTTTAGGGAGGACCGAATGCCAGGATTTGACATCGTTATGCGAGGCCGCGAAGCCTAGGTCCCGACCGGCGCGCCGCAGGGTTTTCACCCTCGGAACGAAGCCGGATCGAGAACAGGCCTTTGCCGATGCCGGTCGCCGCCTTCGGGCAAGCGGCCATTCATAACCGAACCTCCGCATTCCCGGGCATTGAGCCCCTTGCGCGGTTTTTTCATTTTCGACCTTACCGGGATCGGGCTTTTTGCGCCCGAATGACATCATGGCTCGTTTTCGAATCGATTTGCGCGCGAGCGCCTTTCGCAGCGTTCTTGGCTTTACTTTCACCCACTGGCGGCGCCAGCCCTGGCGGCTTTCGCTGATCATGGCTGGTTTCCTGCTGTCGACGCTGGCCGATGTGCTGACGCCGCTCTATTCCGGCCGGCTGGTCGATGCCGTCGCCAGCAGCGCCGGCGCCGACGAGATCGCCTGGAATGCCGCGATGACCGCGTTTTCCATGCTGATGGCGTTGGCGCTGGCAGGTGTCGTCCTGCGCAATCTGGCCTTCATGGGTATCGTCGAACTGACGCTGAAGATGATGGCCGACATCGCCGCCGACGCCTTCCATCGTGTCCAGCGCTTTTCCACCGACTGGCACGCCAACAGCTTCGCCGGATCGACCGTGCGCAAGGTGACGCGCGGCATGTGGGCGTTGGACCTGCTCAACGACACGATCCTGATCGCGCTGCTGCCGTCGGTCGTCATGCTGGTCGGCTCGACGCTGCTGCTGGGCTGGTTCTGGCCGCTGATGGGAGCGGTTGTCGCCGCCGGCTCGGTGCTGTTCATCGCCGTCACGGCGATGCTGTCGCTGGGCTATGTCGCGCCGGCGGCCAGGCTCGCCAACACCTGGGACACACGCCTTGGCGGCTCGCTGGCCGACGCGGTGAGCTGCAACGCCGTCGTCAAGGGGTTTGGCGCCGAGGAGCGCGAGGAGAACCGGCTTGCCAAGGTCGTCGCCAAATGGCGTGCCCGCACGCGGCGCACCTGGGTGCGCGGCACCATCAACGGAACCACGCAAGGGGCGCTGTTGCTGGTGATGAGAGCGGCGGTCATCGGCCTGGCGCTGATGCTGTGGTCGTGGGGACAGGCAACCGCCGGCGACGTCGCCTTCGTGCTGACCTCTTTCTTCGTCCTGCAAGGCTATCTCAGGGATATCGGCACGCATATCCGCAACCTGCAGCGCTCGATCAACGACATGGAGGAACTGGTCGATTTCCAGTCCGAACCGCTCGGCATCGAGGATCGGCCCGGCGCCGGACCGATCCGCATCACGCAAGGGGGCATCGCCTTCGACGACGTCACCTTCCATTATGGCAGTCACCGTTCGCCGCTCTATCGCGATTTCTCGGTCGATATCGCGCCGGGCGAGCGGGTCGGGCTGGTCGGCCATTCCGGGTCGGGCAAGACGACTTTCGTCAAGCTGATCCAGAGGCTCTATGACGTGAACGCCGGCCGGATCCTGATCGACGACCAGGACATTTCGGAGGTGGCGCAGGCGTCGCTGCGCGCGCAGATCGCCATCGTGCAGCAGGAGCCGATCCTGTTCCACCGCTCTCTGGCCGAAAACATCGCCTATGCCCGACCCGGCGCCACGCAGGCCGAGATCGAGCACGCGGCAAAGCTGGCGAGCGCGCACGACTTCATCGTCAACCTGCCGAAGGGCTACGGCACGCTCGTCGGCGAGCGCGGCGTGAAGCTGTCGGGCGGCGAGCGCCAGCGCGTGGCGATCGCACGCGCGTTCCTCGCCGATGCGCGCATCCTGATCCTGGACGAGGCGACGTCGAGCCTCGATTCAGAATCGGAGGTGCTGATCCAGCAGGCGATGGAGCGGCTGATGGTCGGCCGCACCACGCTGGTCATCGCGCACCGGCTTTCGACGGTGCGGGCGCTCGACAGGCTATTGGTCTTCGATCGCGGCAAGATCGCCGAGGAAGGCTCGCATGACGCGCTGATCCGGCTGCCGGGCGGCATCTACCGCCGCCTGTTCGAGCGCCAGGCGCTCGAATTGACCAAGGGACTTGTCACCTGATCGGGGATGGCCTCCGGCTCTGGCCCGGAGGCCATCCCATCAGGCGCCGGCGGCCTGACGGGCGGGCGGCGCGGGACATGCGATTACTGGCGGAGCCGCGTCCGCCAAGTCTTTTCATTGCTTGCGCCATGTTCTATGTCTGCGGCACGGCACGGGGGCGCGTCTTGTCAATCACAAAAGCATCCGGTACGCCCCGCTCATGACAGTTACCGTTCGTTTCGCCCCTTCGCCGACAGGCCGCATCCATATCGGCAATGCGCGCACCGCCCTGTTCAACTGGCTGTTCGCCATGAACCATAAGGGGCGCTTCATCCAGCGCTTCGACGACACCGATGTCGCGCGCTCGAAGCAGGAATTTTCCGACGCCATCCTTTACGACCTGCATTGGCTTGGCATCTTTCCCGACACCACCGAATACCAGTCGCGTCGCTTCGAGATCTATGACGCGGCGGTCGAGCGGCTGAAGGCGGCGGGCGTTCTCTATGCCTGCTATGAAACGCCGGAGGAGCTCGACCTCAGGCGCAAGGTGCGCCGTACGCGCGGCCTGCCGCCGGTCTATGGCCGCGAGGCGCTGACGCTGACGTCGGAACAGATCGCCGAATATCAGGCCGATGGCCGCCGGCCGCACTGGCGCTTCATGCTGCCCAATTTCACCGGCGATCCGCAGCAGCCGGAGCGCACCGAAATCCATTGGAATGACCTGGTGCGCGGGCAGGAAACCGTCGATCTCGCTTCGCTGTCGGACCCGGTGCTGGTGCGCGAGGACGGCACCTATCTCTATACGCTGCCATCCGTCGTCGACGATATCGAGATGGGCGTCAGCCATGTCATCCGCGGCGACGACCACGTCACCAACACCGGCGTGCAGATCGCGCTGTTCCGGGCGCTGGGTGCCGAGCCGCCGGAATTCGGCCACCACAATCTGCTGACCACCGTTTCGGGCGAGGGGCTGTCGAAGCGCACCGGCGCACTCTCCATCGAAAGCCTGCGCGAGGACGGCATCGAGCCGATGGCGGTCGCATCGCTGGCCGTGCTCGTCGGCACGTCGGAGAATGTCGCCGCCGCGCACGACCTGACCGAACTCGCCAGCCGTTTCGACCCGGCGGCGACCTCGAAGTCGGCGGCAAAGTTCGACCCGGACGAGCTTTTCGTGCTCAACCGGACGCTGCTGCACCAAATGCCGTTCTCCGAAGCGCAGAATCGGCTGGTGGTGCTCGGCATATCGGGCGAGCAGGCGGAACCGTTCTGGCTGGCTGTGCGCGGCAATCTCGACAGGCTGGCCGATGCTGTCGGCTGGTGGCGCATCCTGCGCGAAGGGCCGCAGGAGAAGCCGGAATTTTCCGACGCCGATCGAGATTTTCTTCACCAGGCCATCGATCTGCTGCCCGAGGAGCCTTGGAACGGGACCGTCTGGAAGGACTGGACGGCCAAGATCAGGGAAGCGACCGGCCGCAAGGGCAAGGCGCTGTTCATGCCGCTGAGGCTCGCCCTTACCGGACTGACTTCGGGCCCGGAGCTTGCAGATCTATTGCCGCTGATGGGTCGGGAAGGAACGTTGGCCCGACGACCCTGACCTTCCGCTGTTCCGGCGGCAACACCGAGACCGGCGATGTGACCGGTTTGACCGCAAGCCGCTTGATGGCGTCGCGGTCCAGCCCGCCTGCGGCGTTTGCCAGCGTCTCGGGATCGGCACCTGGATCGGGTTTGGAGGCAGGCACCGGAATGAACGGGGCGCCCTCCGTTTGCGGCCGCGACTGTTGCTGGCTTGGCGGATTGCCGCCGATGATCTGGAAGTTCTGCGCGGCGTTGCAGCCGCAGGCCGGCGGCCGCGACAGGTTGGGCTGCTTGTAAAGATAGGCCGTCGGCAGTTCGCTGTAGGGTCGGCCGGTGACCGACGATGTCATGTCGGCTGAATCGTCGCCCATGCCGCGCGAATAGAAGACCTGGATCTCGGTGCCGGGACAGCTCGATTCGCAGTTCTTCTGGTCGCGCTCGAAATCGCCGACCGAGGCGGCATTCGACATCGGAAAGAAGTAGCCGTCGCAGGTGCGCACGCAGGTGGTACGGAACTCGCCGCCGACGCCCGGAAAATCCGGTATGCCGGACCGGCCCGGCACGCGGCGGATATTGCGCTCCTCGTCGGGATCGTCAGACTGGTCGAGCGTATCGAGCCGGCGTGTGTCGCCGCCGAACAGCTGGTCGAACAGATTGCCGTTCCCTTGTTCCCGTTTCGCTTCGCGCAAGAGTTCGCGGCGGGGCGCCACCGCGTCCTCGCGGCAGCCATTGGTGTCGAGCGCGGCCAGGATGCGTGCGCGATCGCGCCGCGAACCGCCGCCGGCGAGGCGGGCGCGCTTGGCCTGCAAGCTATCGAGATTGGCGTTCATGCGCTCGATGGTGGCGTTGAACCCAGCGCATTGGCTGACATTGCGGCTGAATAGAGAGAAGCCGCAGCCGGCGCTGCTGGACTGGCCGCGCGCCTTTGAAATCTGCTCGCGTTGCCGGTCAATCGCGGCGTCATATTTCCGGATCAGGGCCGGACCGCCACTGCCGCGCGAGGTCGCGGCAAGATCGGTCTCGAGCTGGCGGCAGACACGCGAGGCGGCCTGCGGCTCGGAGACGGCGGCGCCCGAAAGCAGCAGGCCAAGCAGCACGGCGAGATGCGCCTGCTTCCACCCTTTGCCCATCATCCGCCGAAACCCTGCTTGGTTGTTCGCCGCACGCTACGTGCTCGTGGTTAAACCGCAGTTTACCCCCGAATTGGTGTTCAGCCCAGATCGACGACAGCTTGCGCCTTGTGGGCGGCCTCGACCACCGCCAGCGCTGTCATGTTGACGACGCCGCGCGAAGTCACCGAGGGCGTCAGGATATGCGCCGGCTTGTCGGTGCCGAGCAGGATCGGGCCGACATGCAGGGCATCCATCATGGTCCTGAGCGCTGTCAGCGTGATGTTGGCGGAATCGAGGTTGGGGAACACCAGGAGATTGGCTTCGCCCTTCAGACGCGAATGCGGATAGACGCGCTGGCGCAGATGTTCCGACAGCGCGGAATCGGCATGCATCTCGCCGTCGCATTGCAGCTCGGGCGCGATGCGCGCCAGGATCGCCGCCGCCTGCCGCATCTTGAGCGCACTCGGCGAATCGCGCGAGCCGAAATCCGAATGCGACAGCAGCGCCGCCTTGGGCTCGATGCCGAAGCGCTGGATCTCCTCGGCCGCCAGCACGGTCATTTCGGCGATCTCGTCGGCGGTGGGGTCGACAGAAACATGGGTGTCGGTCAGGAAGATGATGCCGCGTTGCGAGATCAGCATGGACAGCGTCGACAGATCCCGGTCCTTGATGCCGGTTCGTGGCCCGATGATCAGCGTGACGTTGCGCAGGTGCCGCTCGAAACGCCCTTCGAGGCCGCAGACCATGGCGTCGGCGTCGCCGCGCTTCAATGCGAGGGCCGCGATCACCGTGTTGTCGGTGCGCACCATGGTGCGCGCGGCCTCCGTCGTCACGCCGCGCCGGCCGGCCAGCTCGATCAGGAGGTCGACGTAATGGCGGTAGCGCGGATCGTCCTCCGGGTTGATCAGGCCGAAGTCGACGCCGGGCTTGATGCGCAGTCCGTAGCGCTTCAATCGCACCTCGATGACGTGCGGACGGCCGATCAGGATCGGCTCGGCGATGCCTTCCTCCAAAACCACCTGCGCGGCGCGCAGCACGCGCTCGTCCTCGCCGTCGGCATAGATGACGCGCTTGGCGCTCGACGCCTTGGCCGACGAGAACACCGGCTTCATCACCAGGCCGGAGCGGAAGACGAAGCGGTTGAGCTTGTCGATATAGGCGGAGAAGTCGCTGATCGGCCTTGTCGCGACACCGGTGTCGCAGGCCGCCTTGGCGACGGCCGGGGCGATGCGCAGGATGAGGCGCGGATCGAAGGGCGAGGGGATCAGGAATTCGGGTCCGAACACCGGCGTCTCGCCGGAATAGGCGCGCGCGGCGACATCCGAAGGTTCTTCGCGGGCAAGGGCGGCGATGGCCCGCACCGCGGCCATCTTCATCTCCTCATTGATTGCGCTGGCGCCACAGTCCAGCGCGCCGCGGAAGATGTAAGGAAAACACAGTACGTTGTTGACCTGATTTGGAAAATCGGACCGGCCCGTGCAGATCATCGCGTCGGGGCGCGCCGCCCGCGCCACTTCCGGCATGATTTCCGGATTGGGATTGGCCAGCGCCAGGATCAATGGCTTCGGCGCCATGTGCTGGAGCAATTCCGGCTTCAGCACGCCGGCGGCCGAAAGCCCGAGGAACACGTCTGCGCCCGATATGACGTCGGCCAGCGTGCGCGCCTCCGTGTCCTTCACATAAGGGTCTTTCCAGCGGTCCATCTCATCCGTGCGCCCCTTATAGGCGACGCCGAAACGGTCGGTGACCCAGATGTTCTCGACCTTGGCGCCGAGCGAGACCAGCAGGTTGAGGCAGGCCAATGCCGCCGCACCCGCGCCCGAAGTGACGATCTTGATGTCGGCAATGGTTTTGCCGGCGAATTCCAGGCCGTTGAGCACTGCGGCGGCGACGATGATGGCGGTGCCGTGCTGGTCGTCATGGAAAACCGGTATGCCCATCCGGGCCTTCAGTCGCTCTTCGACCTCGAAGCATTCCGGCGCCTTGATGTCCTCGAGGTTGATGCCGCCGAATGTCGGTTCCAGCGCCGCCACCGTTTCGACCATGCGCTCGATCTCGGGCGCGTCGATCTCGATGTCGAAGACGTCGATGCCGGCGAATTTCTTGAACAGGACCGCCTTGCCTTCCATGACCGGCTTGGAAGCGAGCGGGCCGATATTGCCCAGGCCGAGCACGGCCGAGCCGTTGGAAACGACGCCGACCAGATTGGCGCGCGCCGTGTAGTCGGCCGCGGTCGCCGGATCGTCGCGGATTTCGAGGCAAGGGGCCGCCACGCCGGGCGAATAGGCGAGCGCCAGGTCGCGCTGGTTGCCAAGCGGCTTGGTGGCCTGGATTTCGAGCTTGCCCGGCGTCGGGTGCTTGTGGAAGTAGAGCGCGGCTTCGTCGAGGTCCGAACGTGCCGTTTTCTTGCTCTCGCCGTTCATTCCGGGCCTCCCTGCGATCCTGCGTGCCGCCTTCTTAGCATGCGGCCGAGATTTTTCGCGACGCCAAATGACGCAATCGCCATTCACATCGACGAAGCCGGGATAAGCGATCTATTTCAACGGTTTGAGCGGAATTTCTTCGGCGCCGGCGCTACCGGGTCTCAGAAGGCGCTGACATAGAGGCCGCCGTCCACCGGTATGTTCTGGCCGGTCAGGTAGCCGGCATGGACCGAGCACAGGAAGGCACAGATCTGGCCGAACTCCTCCGGCGTGCCGAGCCGCTTGGCCGGCACGTCGGCACTGATGCGCGCCTTGCGGGCGGCTGCCGCGGTCGGGTCTTCAACGCTGCCGGCCTCGTGCGGACCGCGCAGCCGGTCGGTATCCAGCTTGCCGGGCAGCAGGCTGTTGATGGTCACGTTGCGGTCGATCACCGTGCGCGCCACGCCGGCAAGAAAGGAGGTCAGGCCGGCGCGCGCGCCGGACGACAGATCAAGGCCGGGGATGGGGACATAGACCGATAGCGAAGTGATGTTGACGATGCGGCCAAAACCGCGCATGGCCATGCCGTCGATCACCGCCTGCACCAGCTCGATCGGCGTCACCATGTTCTGGGTCACGCCTTCGAGCATCTTGGCACGATCGAGCTCGCGGAAATCGCGCAGCGGCGGGCCGCCATTATTGTTGACCAGTATGTCGGGTTCGGGGCAAGCGGCGAGAAGCGCCTTCTGCACCTCGGGCTTCGATACATCGCCGACGACTTCCGTGACGGTCACGCCGTAACGCTCGCGCAGCTCCGCAGCGGTTTTGGCCACCAGCTCGGCGTTGCGCCCGTTGACGACGACGTCGCAACCAGCCTCGGCCAGCGCCATGGCGCAGCCTTTTCCGAGCCCCTTGCTCGAAGCGCAGACGATGGCCTTCTTTCCGCGGATGCCGAGATCCATGACGATTTCTCCTGTGATTCGCCGGCAGGCTAGCTCTTGGGCTGGACCAATCGCAACCGTCATACGGTTGTTGCATGAATCGGGGCATAGGCTCGCGAAAGCAACGGTGAATTCGCGATGTCCGGCCAAGAGCCCCGCACGTTCCGCAGCATGTTCATCTCCGACGTCCATCTCGGGTCGAAGGCGGCAAAGGCCGATTTCCTGATCGATTTCCTTAGACATCACGATGCCGACATCATTTATCTCGTCGGCGATATCGTCGATGGGTGGCGCCTGAGACGCAGCTGGCACTGGCCGCAGAGCCACAATGACGTCGTGCAGAAATTGCTGCGCAAGGCGCGCAAGGGCGCCACCATCACCTACATCGCCGGCAACCACGACGAATTCGCCCGCCAGTTCCAGGGCGTGCATTTCGGCGGCATCGTCGTCGCCGACCGCGCCATTCACGAAACCGCCGACGGCAGGCGGCTGCTCGTTATTCATGGCGACCAGTTCGACACGGTCGTGCACAATCAGCGCTGGCTCGCCTATCTCGGCGACCACGCCTACGACGCCGCCATGCAGGTCAACCGTGTGATCACCCGGCTGCGCCAGCTGCTCGGCCTGCCTTACTGGTCGTTTTCGTCCTGGGCCAAGGTCAAGGTCAAGAAGGCGGTGAACTTCATCGGCTCGTTCCAGATGGTGCTCAGCGACGAGGCGCGGCGCTCGCATGTCGACGGCGTCATATGCGGCCATATCCATCATGCCGCGATCGAAAGCTATGGCGACGTCCAGTACATCAACACCGGCGACTGGGTGGAAAGCTGCACGGCGGTGGTCGAACATTTCGACGGCCGGATGGAAATCCTGACCTGGGCGCATGTCTTGCCCGACGCGCCGGACGAACCCTTCATCCCGATGCTGATCGAGGACCGGGTGGTGCAGGCCGCCTGACTGCGGGTGCCAGGCACAGATTCCGGTGTTAATCGATTAGGCCAATCGGTTTCGTCCGGTTTTTCCTCATGTTAAGGGTCAATCCACACTGCTCGCCGTTCGTGGACGGCAGCGTTATTGGATCGATTCATGCCGCTGCCGCCGCTTTCACCCGAACAGCTCGTCAAGCCTCGCCATTTCGAACTGCGCATGAGCCTGATCTTCGCGACATTGTTCGTGTCGCAGGGCACGCATCTGCCTTACTTCCCGCTGTGGCTGCAGGCGAAAGGTTTTCACGCCGAGCAGATCGCCGTCATCCTGGCGGCTCCGATGTTCCTGCGCGTCGTGACGACGCCGCTGCTCACCGCGCTCGCGGACCGGGCGAGGGACCGCGCCGACGTCTATATCGCGCTCGTCGCGGCATCGATGATCATTTCCGCCGGCTATTTTCTGCCGGCCTCCTACGCCGTCGTGCTTGCGGTGTCGCTGGCGCTGACGATCGTATGGACACCGCATTCGCCGATGGCCGATTCGCTCGCGCTTTCGGGCGTGCGCCGCTTCGGCTCCAACTACACCAGCATGCGCAAGTGGGGTTCGATCTCCTATCTCTGCGCCAACGTGGCCGGTGGTTTCATCCTGACCGCGGCAGGGGCGCAAGCCGTCCCGGCGATCATTTTCGCGGCACTGGGTGCCGCGCTCGTTGCCGCGCTGCTTGCGCCGCGCCTTGGGCGGCCGCGCCTTGCCTCACCGCTTTCGGCCGCGGAGATCCAGCATTCGGCGCCGAGCCTCTTCAATGCCTATTTCGTCTATTTCACCCTCGGGGTCGGCATCCTCACCGCCAGCCACGCCTTCCTTTACGGCTTCGTGTCGATCTACTGGAAGTCGATCGGCATCGGCGACACCGTCGTCGGGCTTCTGTGGGCGTGGGGCGTGGTGGCCGAAGTCTGCATGTTCGTGTTTTTCAACCGCATATTCGCCTCCGTGTCGGTCGTCAGGGTGATGGTGATTGCCGGCATCGGCGCGG
The DNA here is from genome assembly GCF_006442405.1 of Mesorhizobium sp. B2-2-3. NCBI lineage: Bacteria > Pseudomonadati > Pseudomonadota > Alphaproteobacteria > Hyphomicrobiales > Phyllobacteriaceae > Mesorhizobium > Mesorhizobium sp. B2-2-3. The sequence goes on from NZ_VFWC01000006.1 coordinate 29,448, forward strand.
TCGTGCGCTGGATCGCCTTTCCGCTGATCTGGCCGCTTGGCCTCGGCGTCGCCGGGTTTTTCGGCGTCCAGACCCTGCATTCGGTGTCGGTGGCCATGGTGCTGATCGGCCTGCAGAAAATGATCGGCGAAACGGTCTCGGAAGAGCGCACCGGTGCCGCACAGGGCATCGCCTATTTCTTCAACGGCTTCTTCATGGCCGCCGTGACGCTCGCCTCCGGCCCGCTCTACGACCGTTTCGGGGTCGACGGCTTCCTGGCCATGATCCCGATCGCGATCATCGGCCTGGTGCTGGTCGGACTCGCGGCGCGCTCAGCCCCAAAGCGCCGGATCGGGCGGTGAAACCAAGGATCCCTCATAGGCGAGGCCGGGCACACGATCCCGCGCAAGCAGCAGCGGTCCGTCGAGGTCTACGAAATCGGCGTCCTGGGCGAGCAGCACCGCCGGCGCCATCGCCAGCGACGTGCCGACCATGCAGCCGACCATGACGCCGAAACCCAGTTCGCGGGCGCGGTCGCGCAGCACGAGCGCCGCCGTCAGCCCGCCCGACTTGTCGAGCTTGATGTTGACGGCATCGTAGAGACCGGCGAGCGCGGCCAGATCCCCCGCCTCATGCACGCTCTCGTCCGCGCAGATCGGCACCGGATGCGCGATGTGGCGCAGGATGCCGTCATGGCCCGCCGGCAGCGGCTGTTCGATAAGCGCGATGCCTTGCTCGGCGGCAAAGGCGAGGTTCGCGGCGATGGTGTCATCGTTCCAGCCCTCGTTGGCGTCGAGGATGATGCGGCTGTCGGGCGCGGCCTGCCGGACGGCGCGGATGCGCGCGATGTCGTTGTCGCCGCCGATCTTGACCTTGAGCAGCGGCCGCGCCGCATTGGCACGGGCCTGCGCCGCCATCGCCTCGGGTTCGCCCAGCGACAGCGTGTAGGCCGTCTCGAGCTGATGCAAAGGAGCCGGCCAGACTACGTCCGCCACCGCCTTGCCGCTGATCTTGGCTTCCAGGTCCCACAAGGCGCAATCGATGGCGTTGCGCGCCGCGCCCGCCGGCATGGCGCCGAGCAGGGCTGTCCGGTCCATGCCAGCAGAGATTTGCCCGCGCATGGCCTCTATCGCGGCGCGAACCCCATCCATGGTCTCGCCATAGCGTTTGTACGGCACGCATTCGCCACGGCCCGTGTAATCGCCTTCGCTGATCGTGCAGGTGATCACTTCGGCTTCGGTCTTCGAACCACGCGAAATGGTGAAGGTGCCGGCGATCGGAAAACGCTCGGCCTCGACCGAAATGACACGCGCCATAATTTTCTGCTCCGGCTGTGCGAGAAGGGTCGTCGGCAAATCGACAAGGCCGGACCCGTCAGGCTAAACAGGACGCCATGTTGACCATCGGCAAGCGCGACGCAAGCGGCAAGACCGCCTCGGAGGCTGACCACGAACCGCGCGTGTCGGTCGGTGAGGAAGCAGGCGTTCTCGGGTGCGCCTTCTCGGGAATCTGGACGACGCGCACCGTGGCCGCGGTCGACGCAGAGATGCGCAAAATCGAGAAACGGAGCGGTTTCAAGACTTTGGCGCTCGATCTTTCGCACATCGAGAAGATCGACACCGCCGGCGCGTGGCTGATCGACCGCCTGGTCAGCGCTTTCGAGAAGAAGGGCGTCGAGGTCAGGCTGCAGGGCCAAAGCGACGTTGCCTCGATCCTGCTCGGCGCGGTCGGCGACGCGGTGCGGCGCGAGCCCGAATCGGGGCCGGTCGGGCCGCCCAACATCGTCATTCGCGCGCTGGAGGCGGTTGGCCGCCGCGTCTACGAAATGCGCGACGATTTTCTCGCCTCGATGAACATACTGGGCGCCACGATCCGTGGCGCGCAGATGAAGCTCGGCCGCGGCCATGCCGTCAATCCGGCGGCGATCTTCAACCAGATCGACCGCATGGGCGTCGGAGCCATTCCGGTGGTGGTGCTGATGTCGGCGATCGTCGGCGCCATCGTTGCCCAGCAGGGCGCCTACCAGCTCAGCTATTTCGGCGCCGACATCTTCGTCGTCGACCTCGTCGGCGTGCTGATCCTGCGCGAACTCGGCGTGCTGATGACGGCAATCATGATCGCCGGCCGCTCGGGCAGCGCCATCACCGCCGAAATTGGCTCGATGAAGATGCGCGAGGAAGTGGATGCGCTGAAGGTCATCGGGCTCAACCCCATCGGCGTGCTGGTCTTTCCGCGCCTGGTTGCGCTGGTGATCGCCCTGCCTTGCCTGACCATCATCGCCAATTTTGCCGCACTCGGTGGCGGTATCCTCGCGGCTTGGCTCTATTCCGACATCGCACCCGCCGCCTTCATCGACCGGCTGCGCGTCGCCATCGACCTCAGCACCATTTTCGCCGGCCTGATCAAGGCGCCGTTCATGGCTATGATCATCGGCACCATCGCCTCGGTCGAGGGCATGAAGGTCGGCGGCAGCGCCGAATCGCTTGGTCAGCACGTGACCGCCTCGGTGGTGAAATCGATCTTCGTCGTCATCATCCTCGACGGGCTTTTCGCCATGTTCTATGCAGCGATCGAGTTCTGAAATGGCGATGGGAAACGGCATCGAGACCAGGGCCAAGGAGGGCGCGGATGACAGCGAGATCGTGCTTTCGGCGCATGACATCACCGTTTCCTTCGGCGACAATCTGATCCTCGACAAACTGTCGCTCGATATCTGGCGCGGCGAGATCCTCGGTTTCGTCGGCGCTTCGGGCGCCGGCAAATCAGTTCTGCTGCGCACCATCCTTGGTTTGACGCGCAAGCAGTCCGGCACGATCAAGCTCTTCGGCGTGGATATCGAAAAGGCCGACGATGCCGAACGGCTGCGCATCGACATGCGCCTTGGGGTGCTGTTCCAGCACGGCGCGCTGTTCTCGGCGCTGACGGTGCTGGAAAACGTCCAGGTGCCGATGCGCGAATATCTCGACCTGCCGCGCAAGCTGATGGACGAACTGGCGATGCTCAAGGTCGAACTGGTCGGGCTGCCGCCGGACGCGGCGCAGAAATTCCCGTCCGAGCTGTCGGGCGGCATGATTAAGCGCGCGGCACTCGCTCGCGCGCTGGCGCTCGATCCCGACATCGTCTTCCTCGACGAGCCGACCTCGGGCCTCGATCCGATCAGCGCGGCGGAATTCGACGAGCTGGTGGTCAAGCTGCGCGATACGATGGACCTGACCGTCTACATGGTGACCCACGATCTCGACACGCTTTTCACCGCCTGCGACCGCGTCGCCGTGCTCGGCAAGAAGAAAGTGCTGGTCGAAGGCACCATAGACGACATGCTGAAGAGTGAAGAACCGTGGGTAAAATCGTATTTCCGCGGAAAACGAGCCCGGCAACTTGATCTTGCCGCGCGCGCATAGCCATAAGTGAAGCAATGGAAACCAGAGCCAACTACGTTATTGTCGGCATCTTCACGCTGGTGGCGATCCTGGCGGCGTTCGGCTTCGTCTATTGGACGGCGGCGATCGGCGACAAAGGCGAGACCACATTGTTGCGCGTGCGCATCCCTGGCTCGGCTTCCGGACTTGGCCGCGGCAGCTTCGTGCTGTTCAACGGCGTCAAGGTCGGCGACGTCAGGCGCGTCTATATCGATGTCGACAATCCGACGGTCGCCATCGCCGACACCGAGATCGATCGCATGACGCCGATCACCAAATCGACGCAGGCCGATATCGGCCTGGCGGGCCTGACCGGACAGGCCAATATCGAACTCAAGGGCGCCGACCCCAAGGAAGTAAAACTTCTCGACCAGGCCGAGAAGGAAGGCAAGGTCGCCGAGATCGTGGCCAACCCGTCGGCGGTGACCAATCTTTTGCAGACGGCGCAGAACATCTTCACGCGCGCCGACACGGTACTGACGCAGCTGGAGGGGTTCACCAAGGATGTGCGCGGGCCGCTGACGCAGACCGTGCAGAATGTGCAGACGTTCTCCGACGCGCTGGCCAGGAATTCCGACGGCGTCGACAAGTTCCTGTCCGCGGTCAGCGCGCTGTCCGATGAGCTGAAGGGCGTCTCGGGCAAGCTCGACGGCACGCTGAAGGCGGCCGAAGGGCTGCTCAATGCGGTCGACAAGGACAAGATCAAGAGCATCGTCGCCAATGTCGATACGGTGACCGGCAACCTCAAGGAAACGTCCAAACAGCTCGATGGCGTGATCAGGAATGTCGATACGGCCGTGGGATCGGTCAATGATTTCGCCAAGCAGACGCAAGGTACGCTGGCCAAGGTCGACAGCGTGCTCGACGGCATCGATCCGGCGCAAGTGCGCACGGCTCTGGCCAACATCCAGAAGGCAAGCGAAAGCGCCGACAAGGCGGCCTCGGACATCGCCAAGGTGACCGGCAAATTCGCGAACAGGGCGGACGACATCGACGAGACGATCAAGGATGCGAGGCAGCTCGCGCAGCGGCTCAACGACGCCTCGGTGCGCGTCGACGGCATCCTGGCCAAGGTCGACAAGCTGCTCGGCTCGGGCCAGGCGGACGGCGTGATGGCGGACGCCAGGGACACGCTGAGGTCGTTCAAGCAGGTTGCCGATACGCTGAATTCGCGGCTTGGCGTCATCACCGACAATATAGCCCGGTTCTCCGGCCAGGGCCTTTCGAATGTCGAGGCGCTGGTTCAGGACAGCCGCCGTTCAATCAGCCGCATCGAGGAGGCGGTTACCGACCTCAGCCGCAATCCGCAGCGCATCCTGTCGGGCGGCGAGGGCGAGGTTCGGCAGTACGATGGCAGGGCGCGGCGTTGACTTCGGTCTCGGCTCGCCGCAGAAACAGTGTCTGCATCCGCGGGTTGTTGTTACAATCCAGGGATAGTGAGGCCGGGGACAGCAGGGATCGCGCGTGAAGTCGACGATTGTGTTCAGATCGGGCGTGGCCTTGCTTGCCTTGACCCTTGCCGGTTGTGCCGCGCTGCCGGGCGGCGGGCCTGCGCCGCTTGACACGTTCGAACTGTCGGCGCCGTCGGTCGAGGCGCATGGCCACAGCCGCCGCCAGATCCTGATCGCCCAGCCATCCGCGCTCAAGGCGCTGGACAGCCAGAACATCGTCATAAAACCGTCCCCGCGCTCGATCCAGTACCTCAAGGGCGCGCAATGGGCGGACCGGCTGCCGCTGATCGTGCAGGCTCGGCTGGCCGAGACGTTCCAGCGCTCGGGCAGCTTCGCCGGCGTGGGCAAGCCGGGCGAGGGACTGGCGATCGACTACCAGGTCATCGTCGAGATTCGTTCGTTCGAAGTCCGTGTCGACGGCGGCGATCATGCCGAAGTCGACCTGTTCGTGCGCATCCTCAACGACCGCAACGGCGAGGTGCGTGCGTCCAAGAGCTTTACGGCGACCGCGCCCGTCTCGGGCAGCGGCAACCAAGGCTATGTCGGCGCGCTCGATGCTGCTTTCGGCGACGCGGCCAAACAGATCGTGCGCTGGACCGATTCGGCGGTCTGAGCGGCGATCCCGGGCGGGCGCCAGCCACCAGGCTACAAGCGGTCGAAGGCGTCCGGCCGCAGCTTTCCGGCCTTCATCAGGTGCTGCAGGGTGTAGGTTACGGACAGCGCGTCATCGAGCGCATCGTGTCCCTGCAATGGCGGGTGTTGAACGCCATAATAATCGGCAAGCTTGTTGCTCGGCGTCCTTGCCAGGTCCTCGATCGGCATCCCGGCCGAGATCAGCAGCTTTACGGTATTGTCAAAACGGGCGGCCGGGATGGAGGCGGGGATGCCTGCGATATAGCAGCTGATGGCTATCATGTTCAGTTCGTCCTTGCCCCAGGACCAAAATCGCGCCCCATTGGAGAAACGATCGACGTCAACAAGGGCTTCTCCTAGCGCGACCCCCTCGATCTCCAGCTTTTCTTCTGTGATGCCAGTCAGTTCGGTGAAGAAAGGGTCGAGCGCGTATCTCCTGCCAAACCGGTCGATCGGTCTGACATAGGCCTTGTGCGTGCCCAGGACGGGAAAGTCGTCTTCGAGCCCAAGCCTGACCGCGCCGATCTGCGCGATGACCGGGTCGGGATCGTGGGCCGCGCACCAGAATCTGCGTTGCGAGCCCTCAAGGCAAAGAAACTCGCAGTCGAATATGATCGCCGTCTTCACAAGTCAGAGATCCAGTCCCGGATGCGACGTCCACCCTTCCAAGCAAAAAGGCGGGAGACAAGTCTCCCGCCTTTTTTCATTGGCTGTCTGCCGCTGCCTAGTGCAGGCGGCCGCTGGCGTGGGCCAGCATGGTGTAGACCTTGCCTGTATCCGATGTCAGGTAGGTCTGTGCCATGATGTTGTCGCGGTCGTTGCGCGACACGTCCTTCAGCAGCTTCTCGAAATCATCGCAATAGCGGTCGACGGCGGCGCGGAACTCTGCCTCCGTCTGGTACTTGCGACGGATCTCGTCGAACGTCTGCTGGCCCTTCAGCGTATAGAGCCGCCGCGTGAACACGTCACGCTCGCCGCGCCGGTACCGGTTCCACAGTTCGATCGACGCATCGTGATCGATGGCCCGTGCGATGTCGACGGACAGCGAGTTCAGTGATTCCACGACATGAAGCGGCGAGCGCTGGGCAGGGGCGGCGCGCGGCGCGTCGGCGGGTGTTGCCGGCTTGGCTTCGTCCTCGCGTGACGCCCCGCTCAGGAGATCGCGCACCCAGCCGCCCTGTTGCGTGCGGGCGCCGGCGTCGGGACGCTGGCGCGGCGCCGTGTCGGCGGGGCGCTCCAGGTCAAGCGTGCCGCGTAGCGCCGTGCCGCCCGACGGCGCCTGCGGCGCGCGAAGTTCCGGCTGTGGCGCGGGAGCGCGGCGCGGCGGCTCTGCCGCGCGGGACGCTGCCGGGGCTTGCGGCGCCGGGCGCAGATTGCGCGATTCCAAGGGCTCTCCACCACTGCGGCCGGACTTCGCAACGATGTCCGAAAGCTCCTTCAGGGCGTTGATCTGCTCGGAAACCGCGCGGCGGATGGCCGATGTCGATTCCTTGGCCTCTTCCGGCATCTCGATGACGCCTTTCTTGAGCTCGGCGCGGGTGAGGTCGAGCTCGCTCTTGATGGCGCCGGCGGTGCGGCGCATCTCCTCGGTCGCGTCGGAGAAGCGCTTGGTTGCCGAATCGACGACGTCGGTGATGGCGTTGCGGATCTTGTCGGCCGATTCCAGCGTCCTGCCTTCCGCATTTTGCAGCGTCTGGCCGACCAGATTCTCGAACGAGCGCATGACCCTTTCGAGATCCTCCGACTTCTTGACCAGGCCGACAGCGAGATCCTCGAGTGAAGACTGCCTTTCTAGCGTGTGTTCGAGGTTGCTCTGGGCCGAGCTCAGGAGGTCCGAAGCACCGGCGAGCAGGCGGCTGTGTTCATCGAACTTGGTGGCGATCGACGCGACCTCGCGCAAGGTCGACGACGACAGTTCCGTCAGCCTTGTCGTGTTCGAATCGACCAGCCTTGCCGAGCTGGCGAAGGTCTGCGCCGCTTTCTCGGTGGTTGCCGCGAAGCTTTGCGTGCTGCCGGTCAGGCGTTCGTCGACCTGACCGAGATTGGCCGCGGCCTGTTCGATCAGCTGACCGAGCTGCGCGCTCGACGTGGTCATTCGGCCGATCAGGTCGGCGACACTGTCGGATAGCGACGAGCGGGCACCTTCGACCGCCGAAAGGGTCTCGGCGGTGCGGCTGGCGAGCGCGTTGACGAGGGCTGCGTTTTCGCTGCGCAGCTTCTCGGCGGCACGTTCGGTGACCTCTTCCATGCTCTTTTGCAGTTCCGAGCCGCCCTGGGCGAAACGCTCGACCAGCGGCCGCGCGGTCTCGTCGAGGATCTTCGACATCTCCGCCGACCGTGCCGCGAGCATGGTGTTGAGCTCGCGGGTGTTGGCGCCGATCGTCTTGGCGGCGTCGTTGGTGCTCTGGCCGATATGCTGGCCGACCGCGGTGAAGGTCTCCGCGATGACATTGGCGCGCGACACGAGTTGCGCTTCGGCGCTCGACACCTGCTCGTTGAGCTTCTGGCCCATCGTCTCGGCGGTATGGGCTAGCCGGTTCTCGACGCTGGCTATCTGCTCTTCGACGCGGGCAGCAGCCGTTGCCGCGGTCGATGCGAGCCGCTCGTCGGCGCCGGCGAGCGCCTGCTCGATTTCACGGGCATGCGCGGCCAGTTCCTGGCCGGTCTGGCGCGCACGGTCGGCGACCCTCTGCTCCGTGCTGGTGAAGGCGCCAACGATGCTCTGCGCATGTTCGCCGATGGTCGAGGTGCTGGCGGCGATGCGGGAAACCAGTCGGTTGTCCGCATCATCGAAGATGCGGGCGATTTCGGAGGCGCGGCCTGACAGCGCTTCCGAACCTTCGGCGATGCGCGAGACCAGGTGCTGGTCGGCGGCGTCGAAGATGCGGCCGAGATCCGCTGCACGCGCGGCAAGAGCTTCGGCCGATTCGCCGATGCGCATGCCGAGCCGCTGATCGGCGCCTTCGAAATTGCGCAGGATATCGCCGGCGCGGGCGGCCAGCGACTGTGCCGTTTCGACGGCCCGGGCAACCAGCTTCTGGTCGGCCGCGTCGAAGGTGCCGGCAATCTCGCTCACCCGAGCCGCCAACTGGTCGGCGGTCTCCTGGGCGCGGGCGGCCAGCTTCTGGTCGGCCGCGTCGAACGTGCCGGCGATTTCGCTTGCACGGGCGGCAAGCTGATCGGCGGTTTCATGGGCTCGCGCCAGCAAGGAACTGGACGCATCGTCCGCGCGGGCAAGCAAGGCGCTCGACGTGTCTTCCGCACGGGCGTGGAGACGGCGATCCGCCTCCTCGAAGGTGCGGGCGATGTCTTCGGCTCGAGCCAGCAGGGCGGCCGAGGTCTGCTCGGCGCGCTCGGCGATCTTGCGATCCGCATCGGAGAAGGCCTGGCCCGCCTGCTCATGCAGGACGCTGGTGACTTCCAGGACCTTCTCGCGCAAGGCGCCGGCCACGAAGACGGCGCTCTTCTCGAGCACGTTGCGCACATTGTCGACGCCTGTCGACAGCGCACGCTCCATGGTGCCCGCACGCTCCTCGATGATGCCGGTCTGGCGACTGAACGCCTGCTCGATCTTGTCCACGTCGGCGGCGATCGCAGCGGAGATGTCGGTGCTCCTGGCCGCGATCTGGTCGATGTGACCCGACAGTGAACGATCGATATCCTTGCGGGTCTCGGCGAGCCTGCCGAGATCGTCTTCCAGCGCGCGGCTCAGCACGTCGCGGCCTTCGGCCAGCTTGCCGACATGTCCGGCGATGATGCCGTCGAGATCGCCACGGCTCTCCGACAGCCTCTGCAAATCGGCCTCCAGCGCGCGCTTGAGGATGTCGCGGCCTTCGGCCAGCTTCTCGACCTGGCCGGCGACAAGGCCGTCGATGCTCGAGCGGCTTTCGGCCAGCTTGGCGAGATCGTCCTCGAGTGCCTTCGACAGCACCGAACGCTCCTGGACAAGCCGCTCGGAGTGGCTATTGACCAGTCCGTTGACGTTTTCCAGATCGTCTTCGAGTGCCTTCGACAGCGCCGAACGATCCTGGACAAGCCTTTCGGAGTGGCTGTTGACGAGAGTGTTGACGTTTTCGAGGTCGGCTTCGAGCGCCCGGGCGAATTGTCCCCGATCTTCGACCAGTTTCTGGGACTGGTCGGCGACGGTGTTCTTGATCGTATTGAGATCGGCTTCCAGCGCACGGCGCAGGATGTCGCGGCCTTCGGCCAGCTTCTCGACCTGGCCGGCCACCAGCCCGTCGATGCTCGAGCGGCTCTCGGCCAGCTTGGCGAGGTCCTCCTCAAGCGCTTTCGACAAGGTCGAACGGTCCTGGACCAGCTTGTTCATGTGGTCGGCAATGACGCTGTTCACGTTCTGCAAGTCCGCCTCGAGAACCCGCGACAGCTGCCCGCGGTCCTCGGCCAGCCTCTCGGACTGGCTCGATATGACGCCCTTGATCGCGTTGAGGTCGGATTCCAGCGCCCGCCTGAGAATATCGCGGCCTTCGGCCAGTTTCTCGACCTGACCGGCGACCAGGCCGTCGATGCTCGAGCGGCTCTCGGCGAGCTTGGCAAGGTCGGCTTCAAGGGTCTGCGACAGCAGGCTGCGATCCTCGGCCAGGCGGCCCGAATGGTCCTCGATCAGCCCGCGTATGCTGGACAGATCGTCCTCCAGCGAACGGCCGAGCTGCGAGCGGTCTTCCGCCAGTTTCGCCGAATGCGCCTCGATGAGGTCCTTGATGCCGGCGATGTCGTTCTCCAGCGCCCTGGCGAGTACCGCGCGGCCCTCGGCGATCTTCTCGACCTGACCGGCGACAAGGCCATCAATATCGGCGCGCGTGTCCACGAGCTTGCCGAGGTCGGTTTCGAGCGCGCGCGAGAGAATGTTGCGGCCCTCGGCCAGCTTGCCAACATGTCCAGCAACCATTTCGTCAATGATTGTACGGGCTTGCACCAGCTTTCCGGAGTCTTCGTTGAGAGCCTGGGAGAGCCGGTTGCGGCCTTCTTCCAGCCTTTCGAGGTGGCTGCCGAGCGAAGCGTCGATGGCAGCGCGCGATTCGTTGACCTTGCGCAGATCTTCTTCGAGAGCGCGCGCGATCAGGCTGCGGCCTTCGGCCAGCTTCTGCACCTGGTCGGTTACCGCAGCATCGATGCCGGCACGGCTCTGGGCGAACTTGGCCAGATCGGCCTGCATCGCGGCCGCCATGCGCTCGCGGCTCTCGGAAAGGCTGCGGCTGTGATTTTCGACCGCTTCCTCTATGCCCACGCGGGCATCGGCAAGCCGCTGGATATCGGCATCGAACGAGCGCGAGACGACGTGGCGCGCCGCTTCCATGCGTCCGGCGAAATCGCTGGCGCGCGCTTCGAGCATGGACGAGGTCGACGTGACGATATCGGCCATGTCGGCGCCGATCTGGGTCTTGCCCTGGTCGATCATCGCCGTCAGCGTGTCCTTGCTCTCGGCGAAGGTGTGGGCGATTTCGCGCGCGCGTTCGACCAGCGTTTCGTTGATCTGCCGGGCACGGGCTTCGAGTGCTGCGTTGAGCTTCTGCGTGCCGGTGTCGAGAGCCTCGGCGCGGGTCTGGAACTCGCTGATCAGCGCCTGGCCGCGCTCGGCGAGCGTGCGCTCGATGCCGTTGAGGCTGGCCTCGAATTCCGAATTGAGTGTGCGCGCGGCGCCACCAAGCAGCGACACCATGCCGTTGGTGCGATCGTCGAGCAGGTCGGTCAACGACCGGGTCAGGCCGTCTGTCGTGTCCGTCAGCTTGGCGATGCGCGTGTCGAGCAGGCTGGCGAAAGCCTCGCCGGAAGTCGAAAGCTTGTCGGTTATGGTGTCGAGCCGTCCTTCCACCGAATCGAAGATCGACAGCGAACTTTCGTTGATGCGGTCGATAAGCGTGTCGCCGGAATTGGTGATGGTCATCGACAGTTTGGTCGATGCATTGAGAATGCTGTCGCGGATGAGGTCGCTGGCAGCGCCGATTTCGTCCTTGAGGGTGTCGTGCGCGCCGGCGATCGAAGCGCGAACCCGCTCCGCATGGCTGACGACCGCCTCGCGCTCGCTGCCGAGCCCGTCGACGAGCGAGCGGATGCGGGTTTCGTTTTCCGAATAGGAGCGCTCGATCTGGTTGACCTCGCTGTGGACCAGCGTTTCCAGTTCGACGGCGCGGGCCAGCGTGCGTTCGATGCCTTCGCCCATGGCGGCCACCTCGCGGCGGACGGCCTGGCCGATCATCATGACGCGATCCTGGGCCATGTTTTCCGGCTCGGTGAGGCGGAAGGCCACTTCCGTCATCGACTGGGCGGCGATGCGCATGTCCTGCGCGCGGCGAATCATGGCGGCGAAGGCCCAGAACAGGATGACCGGCACGATGGCCGCGACAGCAAGGCCGATCAGTTCGGGACGGGCGAAGAACTGGTCGAGCGTGCGGATCCTCCAGATGCTCGGCCCGAAGAGCAGGTTGGCCAATCCGCCCGCGCCGGCGATCCAGGCCAGCGAAACGAAGGCGATAACCCAGTAGATCGTGTTCGAGGCGCGCCGGTTGAGGCTGTGCAGAAGCGTCTTGTAATCCTTCTGACGATCGTCATTGGCCGGCGAGAAGCCGGCGGGCTGACCGCCATTGCGTGTTTCGACGGGGCGCAGTTCGGCGGGTTTGGTCTTTGGCGCGGGATTCGCGGCCTGGGCTTGGTTGACGACGGGTGCCTGCGTCTGATTGCGTCCCTCGCGCGCCAATTCGTCGGCGGCCTGGGATATCTGCGCTTCCAGATCTTCCATCGAGGCCGCTATATCGAGGTCGCCGCTGCCGGTGTCGCCGCTGAGGTCGAGATCGAGTGCCTTCTCGAGTTCCCTGGCCACATCGTTGTCCAGAGATCTGGTCGTCGTTGTTTTCTTCGCCATGCCTTCGCTACCCTGTACTAGCTGCCGCGGGCTTATGATTTTGGTTGTCGCACCCACGCGCAGGAGGCTGAAAATGGACCCCTCGTATCGTAATGACACAGGGGGGTAAAGAAAACATGCATTCCGCGGGATACGTAAAACTTTAAATATAAGGTTAACGGAAGCGTGATTCCGGCGCCGCTTTCGCAACATTTTTTCCGGCCATCCATTAACCCGTTGTCCATTGGATTCGCCTAGTTTTTCAGGCGGCCGAAGAAGCGGAGTTCGAGTTCATGCGTGGCGAAAGCGGCATTGCCTTCTCAATGCCCGGGGGCGATGTATCGGGAACGAGGCGGTCCCGACCGGTCGATTTGGCACACCTTGCGCGGCAGACGATCGGCGACCGCGGCCTCGAACAGGAGGTGCTGGCGCTCTTTGTACAACAGGCGCTGTCGGTGCGCGACAGGATAGTCGATGCGGACATCAAGGACCGGCTGCTCCTGGCGCACGGCCTGAAGGGTTCGGCGCGTGGTGTCGGGGCCTTTGCCATTGCCGATTGCGCCACCGAGATAGAACGGCAGCCGGAAGACAGCCAGACGCTTACGCGGCTCGGCAAACTGATCGACGAAGTGCGCGATTTCATCGCCGCCATCAACCGCTAGACCCGTTTGCGGAAAAACGTCACCGAGCGGCGCTTTCTCGCCGCAGTTGACTTGTGTGCCCGAGTGATTATCTCGGCGGAAACTCCCTCAGGTGACAAATGACCAAACTGACCTTCATTGCCCATGACGGCACACATTTCGACGTGGATGCCGAGAACGGCTCGACGGTCATGGAAAACGCCATCCGCAATGCCGTGCCGGGTATCGAAGCGGAGTGCGGCGGCGCCTGCGCCTGTGCAACCTGCCACGTCTATGTCGACGAGGCCTGGACGGCGGAAGTCGGCGAGCCGGAAGCAATGGAAGAGGACATGCTGGACTTTGCCTACGACGTCCAGCCGAATTCGCGGCTATCGTGCCAGATCAAGGTGCGCGACGCGCTCGACGGACTGGTGGTGCGGGTGCCCGAGCGCCAAGGCTAAAAGCCGATTTTTGCCCGAGGCAATGAATCCGGGCAGGGGGGTCCTTGGGGGCCGGCTGTTGACGTCGCCTTGAATGGAAAACCCGCCTGTGCGGCGGGCCTCCGGCGCAACTCAACACCATAACCAAATATCTACCATAGTTGCGGGCACCCCCTCAAGAAAAATTCCTATCTTGGGAGATGCCGGCCATAAAAAATTGCCGGCGCAGCCGGACTGGCGGTCGTCCAGCCTTTCTTAATTCAGTTCGCAGCTCTGATTTTTGCCGCCACCGCTTGGCAGCAAGCCGATGGTCATGCAGTCTCACGCCAATCCAGCAGCGAGGCGCATCATGACCGGCATCACCAGGACAGACGTACTCATTGTCGGGGCAGGGCCGGTCGGGCTGTTCGCCGTGTTTGAGCTCGGCCTGTTCGACATGAAGTGCCACCTGATCGACATTCTCGACCGGCCCGGCGGCCAATGCGCGGAACTCTATCCGGAGAAGCCGATCTATGACATTCCCGGCTGGCCTTCGATCTCGGCGCAAGGCCTGGTCGACAAGCTGCTCGAGCAGATCGCGCCGTTCAAGCCTGATTTCACCTACAATCGCATGGTCTCCAGCCTGGAGAGGTTGGAGGACGGCGGCTTTCGCGTCACCACCGACGAGAATGAGGTGTTCGAGGCCAAGGTGGTGGTGATCGCCGCCGGCGGCGGCTCCTTCCAGCCAAAACGCCCGCCCATCCCGGGCATCGAACCCTATGAGGGCAAGAGCGTCTTCTATTCGGTGCGCCGAATGGAAGATTTTCGCGGCCACGACCTCGTTATCGTTGGCGGCGGCGATTCAGCGCTGGACTGGACGCTCAATTTGCAGCCGGTGGCAAAAAGCGTGACGCTGGTCCACCGGCGCCCGGAGTTCCGCGCCGCGCCCGACAGCGTCAACAAGATGTACGCCATGCAGGAAATGAAGCAGCTGGATTTCCAGGTCGGGCAAGTGACCGGCTTGACCGGCGCCGACGGCCAACTGTCGTCCGCCCTGATCAGGGGGCCGGAGGGCGACATCGAAATTCCCTGCACGCGGATGCTGCCCTTCTTCGGCCTGACCATGAAGCTCGGACCGATCGCGGAATGGGGGATCAACCTTCACGAGAACCTGATTCCGGTCGACACCGAGAAGTTCCAGACGTCGGTCCCGGGCATCTTCGCGGTCGGCGACATCAATTGGTATCCCGGCAAGCTGAAGCTCATCCTGTCGGGCTTTCACGAGGTCGCGCTGATGGCCCAGGCCGCCAAGCGCATCGTCAGCCCGGGCGAACGCATCGTCTTCCAATACACGACCTCCTCCTCCAGCCTGCAGAAGAAGCTCGGTGTGGTGGATGCCTCCTGACGCGTGTCGCTTCAGTCCGCCAGTATGGGGGCCTCGGGATGGCCGCGCAGCGGTTTTTCCGGCATCAGGCTTAGCGTCAGCAGCGCCATGATCAACATCACCACGGCGGCGACGAAGATCAGCCCGAAGGCGGCAGCTTCAGCACCGGCGCCGGTCGCCTGCGCGCCTTCGCCCGCCAGCGGCAGTCCGTTGCCCAGGGCGACCGCACCGAGGATAGCAACGCCGAGCGCACTGCCCAGCGAGCGCAGGAACGTCAGAACGCCGGTGGCGACGCCAAGGTGCCTGGGGTCGACTGCGTTCTGGACAGACACCGTGGCCACCGGAAAGGTGGTTCCGCTGCCGAGCCCGACGCATGTCGTCAGGATCTCGACAACCAGCAGCGAGGCGTGCCCCGCCACCAGGCTGAGGGTGCCGAGGCATAGAACGGCGAAGGCCAATCCGAAGATGGCGATCCGCTTGTAATGGACGAAACGCGGAATGGTGCGCCCGCTGAATGTCGCGCCGGCCACCGTGCCAAGCATCAGCCCCAGGAGGGCGGTGCCGGATTCGCTTGCCGACAGGCCGATGACCGACTGGAGATAGACCGGCAAGTAGACAGACAGGCCGATATTGGCCGCCTGCAGAAGGAACATGGAGAGCGTGCCGGCAAGGACGATCGGGTTGCTCAGTACCTCGAGCGAAATCAGCGGCTCGGTTGCGCGCAGCAGCCGCAGCGCAAAGGCGCCCCACAGGACCAGGGAACTGGCGACGAGCCCGAGGATCTCCGTCGATAGCCAGGGGTATTCGCTGCCACCCCAGTTCAGCGCCAGAAGCAGCAGGGCCGTGGCGGCGACGAGAAGCAGCGCGCCGAGCCCGTCGATGCGATGCCGTCTTGCCGCGACCGGCAGCTTGCGCAGCGGCTTGTTGATGATGGCCATGGCCAGGATGCCGAGCGGAATGTTGATCCAGAAGATCAGCGACCAATGGAGATGTTCAGCGAACGTGCCGCCGAGCAACGGCCCGGCGATGCTGGCGACTGCCCATGTGCCCGAGATCCAGGCCGCATAGCGTGCCCGCTCGCGTGGCGGCACAAGGTCGCCGATGACGGTCTGCGCCAGGGCAAAAAGCCCGCCGCCGCCGGCGCCCTGGATCGCGCGGCCGATCACCAGCACGAACATGTTGGGCGCCATCGCACTGACCAGCGAGCCGGCGAGGAAGATGAGGATCGCGCCATAGACGGTCGGCCGGCGGCCGTAGACGTCGGAGATCTTGCCGTAGAGCGGCGCCATGGCGGTTGCGGTCAGGAGATATCCGGTCACGATCCAGGGCAGGTACTCGGCGTGGCCGAGCGCTCGCGCGATGGTCGGCATGGCCGGCGCCACAATGGTCTGGTCAAGTGCTGCCAGCAGCATCGACAGGAGAACGCCGCCGATGATGGCGTTCTTTTCGCTTTCCGTCAGCGGCGCGCTCGCGGCCGCCACGGCCTGCTTGTCGACAGCCTGGTCCATAATCTTTCGTCCATATGCTTGCGCGCGCCGTCCGGTGCGTCGGCTGGGCTAGCCGGGTTGCATCCGCGGCGCGATCGGTCGTGATGCTCGTGTTTGAAGGTCGTGCCCTTGCCAACCCCTGATATGTCGTCCCGTATAGGCCGATTTCGACCGTTGCCCGAAAATTTTTCGAAGCTGGCACTACGCTTCGGCCCGGTTGGCTCGCACCGCCGCCCCTTTAGGCGACATGCATCAGGACATTCAGGTCGGCGGCAACCGGCCGTTGCCGATGCGCTCGACGCGATAGCGCAGGAGCCGCAGGATGCGGCTTTCGAAATTGACGCTTTCGACACGATCGAACTGCACCTGGGCACGGTCGTGTCTGGCGAGAATGGCGGCGGTGATCTGGGCGGCCTTGGCCTTCGCCGCATCGCAGTCCTTCTGCGGGTAAGCGGCTTTCAGCGCGTCTTCCAGTTCGCGGGCGTGATTCTTGGCGATCTCGACATGGCGTTCCTCATGGCGCTTGATGTCGGCCGACAGCGTGTCCCAGAACAGCCGCACATCCGCGTCGGCCTTGCGTGGGCGGCGCCATTCGGGAAGGATGACCTTGACCTTGACGGTCACGGCGGCGTCGGCGATCCGGCAAGAGCCAGACTGCCCGGCATAGCTGATGCGCGTGGTGAAGGCCATCTGGGTGGCGCCGGGATGCCGCGAGCCCGTGCTCTTCACCTGCGGACCGCGTTTGGAAAGCTGCGCCTCGATGTCTTCTAGCGTCCTGCCGCCAACGGCGAAGTAGCTATATGTCTTGACGAGATTGGCCGCGCCCGCCGGAACGGCGGTGGCGGCAAGCAGCAATGCGCAAAGCAGGGTTCGTTTCATCAGGTTGCCTCTCGTCCTACCTTGCTTTACGGCCATTGCCGGCGCAACGGAATTGATCTGGTGCGGATCACACATGGTTGATGAGCCACACGGTTGATGAGCCACACGGTTGATGAGCCCCATGGTTGATGAGCAATGACGGCGAGGCGATGGCAGTTGGCGCACGGACGCCATCTCGACCTTGGCGACAAGGCCGTGGTGGTCGGCATTCTCAATGTCACGCCCGACAGTTTTTCCGACGGCGGTCTGTTCGATGCCGCCGAGACCGCGCTGGTCCAGGCGCGCCGCATGCTGGGCGAAGGCGCCCTGGTCGTCGATGTCGGCGGTGAATCGACCAGGCCGGGCGCGTCCGTGATCACGGCGGGCGAGGAGCAGGCGCGGATCCTGCCGGTGATCGAGGCGCTGGCGGGTTCCGGCGAGGTGCTGATTTCGGTCGACACCTATCGCGCCGAGACCGCGCGGCTTGCCGTCGCGGCCGGGGCGCATATCGTCAACGACGTCTGGGGCTTGCAGCGCGAGCCGGACATTGCGCGTGTCGCAGCCGAAACCGGCGCGGGGCTCATCATCATGCATACCGGGCGGGATCGCCGGAAACTGCCCGACGTCATCGCCGACCAGTTCGCGTTCCTCGAAAAATCACTGGAAATCGCCTGCCGACACGGCATCGCCGACGATCATATCGTTCTCGATGCCGGCTTCGGCTTCGCCAAGGAGACGGCCGAGGATAACCTCGACCTGATGGCGCGGTTTTCCGAGCTCAACGCCCTCGGATTTCCGCTGATGGCCGGAACCTCGCGAAAACGCTTCATCGGCACCGTCACGGGCCGCGATGCCGCCGAAAGAGGGGCTGGGACTGCGGCGACGAGCGTCATACTGAGATTGAAGGGCGCCGACCTGTTTCGCGTCCACGATGTCGCAATCAACGTGGACGCGCTGGCCGTGGCGGATGCTATGCTGGCGCGCGAAACCGCCGCTTCGGAACGCTGAACCATGTATGTCATCCGCCTGAAGAATTGCGCCTTCTTTGCCCGGCACGGGGTGCTGGACGAGGAGGAGGCGCTCGGCCAGCGCTTCTATGTCGACGCCTCGCTCACCGTGGAGCCCGGGCGCGCGCTGGTCGACGATGCCATCGGGGAAACCGTCAACTACGGCGTTGCCTTCACGGTGATCGAGGAGATCATCACCGGACACAGGCGCTTCCTGATCGAGGCGCTGGCCCTGGAAGTCGCAAAAGCCCTGACGGAACGCTTCCCGCAGATCAGGAAAGCCGAAATCACGGTCCGCAAGCCGAATGCGCCGGTGCCCGGCGTGCTCGATTACGTCGAGGTGACCGTTGTCTGGCCGCAGTAACACCGTCTATCTCAGCCTTGGCGGCAATCTCGGCGATCCGGCGAGTTCGATGGCGGCGGCGCTGCGCCTGCTCGACGCCGATCCCGCCACTCGCGTGGCCGCGGTGTCCTCGCTCTACCGCACGCCGCCCTGGGGCAAGCTCGACCAGCCCGACTTCCTGAACGCCGCCGCCGAACTCTCGACACGGCTCTCGCCGCGGGCATTGCTCGACCTGTGCCTCGATGCAGAGCGCAAGCTGAAGCGCGTGCGCGAGGAGCGCTGGGGGCCGCGCCTGATCGATATCGACATCCTGGTTTTCGGCGACCGCGTCATCCACGAAACCGGCCTGGAAGTGCCGCATCCGCGCATGCTTGAACGTGCCTTCGTGCTGGCGCCGCTGGCCGAGATCGCGCCCGATCTTGCGGTAAGCGGGCGAAGCGTCTCGGAGCGGCTGGCCGCCGTCGATGCGGCCGGTATCGAACGCCTGCCGTCGGGCCGCGACTGGTGGCTGGATAGACCAGCGTCAGCCTGAGAACCCGCCATCGTCCAGAAAGGTTTTTTCCTCCGGCGTGGTCTCACGACCGAGCATCTTGTTGCGATGCGGAAAACGGCCGAAGCGCCGGATGATGTCGAGGTGTTCTTCGGCGTATTTGAGGTAGTCCGGCGCGTTGGCCGCGGTGAGCTCGACCGACCGTTCCTGGTCGGCGAGCAATTCCGAATGTTCGAACGGCAGATACAGGAACACCCGCAATTCCGGTTCGAGCGCCAGATCCTGGCCTGACGTTACGGCTTTTTGGGCAAAATGCTTCGCCAGCGGGTCCGTGGCGTACATGTGGCCGGTGCCGCGAAAGCAGTTGCGCGGAAACTGATCGAGCAGGATCATCAACGCCAGCGAGCCTTCGGCATGCTCCGACCAGCCGTCGCATTCGCGCCGTGCGGCCGCGTAGTGCAGCTCAAGAAAGCGGTTGCGGAAATCGCCGTCGAAAACATCGCTTTTCTCGAACCATGCGTCCGCTCCGGCATCACGCCAGAATGTGGTGACCGACAGGGCTCTGCTGTCCAAATCCATGCTTTTTTCCTATCAATCCGCCGGCTCGGACTTGTGCAGAACGCCGGCCGTTTCCTCGTTGAGCGCCTGGCCGGGGCGGCGCGGCGTGGAGAGCGGCGTCGGGATCGGCGTGCCGATATTGCCCTTCAGGAAGCGCTGTCCGGAGCGGATGCCTTCGGCGAGTTGCGTCTCGAAGCGGGCGGTGTCGCGGCGGCGGACGTCTTCGACCACCTCGGCGACGTCTTCCGGGTCGACGCCCAGGGCCTCCAGCGTCGAACCGCCAAAAACCAGCGCCGATTCGAATGTTTCACGCAGCTGATAGTCGACGCCTGTACGGATGAGCTGTAGCGCGGTGCCTCGGTCGAAGGCGCGCGCCAGCACGGTGAGCAAGGGAAACTCGGCTTTGACGAGCTCGGCGATGCGTACGGCGGCATCGGGTTTGTCGACGCAGATGAGCACGGCGCGTGCGCGCCCGGCACCGGCAGCGTGCAGGATGTCCAGCCGCGTGCCGTCGCCGTAGTAGACCTTGAAGCCGAAATCGGCCGCCGCCTGGATCATCTCGACATCGTTGTCGATGATCGACACGTCGATGCCGCGCAGCAGCAATGGCTGGCTGGCGATCTGGCCGAAGCGGCCGAATCCGATGATCAGCACGCTGCCGGTCAGCCCTTCGGCGACGTCGACGCCATCCAGCGACAGCTCGTCGCGCGGCGTCAGATACCGCAACGCGACGATCGCCAGCGGCGTCAGCACCATGGAGATGATGACGATGGCCGTCAGCGTCGCGTTGGCCTGGCCGTCGATGATGCCGACGGAAGCGGCGGCCGAATAGAGGACGAAGGCGAATTCGCCGCCTTGCGCCATGAAGACGGCGCGTTCCAGCGCCTCGCGATGGCCCGACTTCAGGATGCGGGCGACGATGTAGATGCCGAGCGCCTTCATGACCATGTAGGCAACGACATAGACGGCGATCAGCCGCCAGTTCTGAACCACCACATGCAGGTCGAGCGACATGCCCACGGCGAGAAAGAACAGGCCGAGCAGGATGCCGCGAAACGGTTCGATATCGGCTTCGAGCTGGTGGCGGAAGGTCGATTCGGACAGCAGCACGCCGGCCAGGAACGCGCCCATCGCCATCGACAGGCCGCTGAGCTGCATGGCAAGGGCGGATCCGAGAACGACCAGAAGGGCGGCCGCCGTCATCACCTCGCGGGCGCGGGCATCCGCGAGGATACGGAAGAAAGGGTTGAGCAGAAAACGTCCGGCCAGCACCAGGCCGATGATCGCGGCAAGGCCGATGCCGACCTCGGCCAGCCGCTCCGACAGGCTGGTGTCGGTGCCGCCTGGCGCCAGGAACGCGATCAGGGCCAGCAGCGGCACGATCGCCAGATCCTCCAGCAGCAGGATGGAGACGATGCGCTGGCCCTTGGGCGAGGCGATTTCGCCGCGCTCTTCCAGAAGCTGCATGACGATCGCCGTCGAGGTCAGCACGAAGCCGGCTCCGGCGACGAAGGATTGCGCGATGGAAAAGCCTCCGGCTATTCCCACACCGGTCAGCAAGACCGCGCAGACCCCGACCTGAAGCGCGCCCAGGCCGAAGATCTCGCGGCGCAAGCCCCAGAGCCGCGACGGCTGCATCTCCAGCCCGATAATGAACAGGAACATCACGACGCCGAGCTCGGCGACGTGGAGGATGGCTCCCGATTCGGAAAACACACCGATGCCGAACGGGCCGATCACCACGCCCGCGGCCAGATAGCCGAGAATCGAACCCAGGCCCATACGTTTGAAGATCGGAACGGCGACAACACCCGCGGCGAGCAGCGCCACCACCTGAACAAGCTCGCTGCCCGCTGCCTCTGCCGCCATTCCCGCCATTCCGCTCGTTTGAGGACCGCAGCCTGTGCGGTCGGGTCAAGACGCCTCGGATCAGGCGCCAGCGCCCCAAGGATAGGGGCTTCGGCGGGCATGTAACAGCCCGAATCCTGCGGCGGGCAATGTTGCAGGCACGTTACACAAGTTGAGCGCGAGGCCGCGTTGCGTCTGGCTGCAATCGGAGGTTAAGCACGCTCGGCTTCGGCCAGTGGAGGGTGTGGCGATCAAGCCGCGCCCTTTTTGAGGAGATGACTGACATGAAGAAGTTTTTGCTCGTTGCCGTCGGCCTGGCGGTGCTCGCCGGCTCGGCTTGCTCCAAGGCGCCTGAGTGCACGGCCGAGGTCGCCACCAAGAAGGCGCAGGACATGGCCGCCGCGCTGCAGGATGCGGTTACCAAGGATCCGTCCAAGGCGGCCGATCTGACGGCCAAGGTGCAAGAGGTGACGACCAAATATCAGGGCACCACGACCCTGGCCGACGCCTGCAAGGCCTATGATGAGGTGACGGCGGCGATCAAGGGCTGATCGTTCCTATCGACGTCTTCAAAAGGAGGCGGTGGCGATGGGCCGCCGTCTCTTTTTGTGTTTGGTTACAGGCGGTTGATACGCGCTCAGTTCGGCGCGATGGAGCCGACTTCGATCGCGTCGACCCGCTTCAGGCTCATGCCGATCACCGGCACCAGCTGGTCCGCGACGCGCACTGCAACCGTCACCGTCATCGAATTGTCGTCGGGGATGCGTGCCTGCATGACGCCGCGCAGCTGGTTGCGGTTGATGGTGAACACCACCTTGCGGGCATCGACCACATTGCCGCCGATGATATCGAGGCCGGCACCGGCCGCGCCGCCCATGAAGGAGCCCTTGTAATCGCGCCCCTTGCGCTCGATCTTGGCCGACATCGGCTGGGTGAACATGCCCACACGGCAGCCGCCGTCGAGCGTCATGCCCATCTTGCCGTCGGGCGTCGAGCCGGTGAAGCTGCAATTGAACTTCGTGCCCTTGTATTTGCCGGCAACGATCTCGCCCGGGCCCACCCACTTGCCTTCGGCGGACCGGAAGAACTGCTTGTCCGGCTCCGCCGCGGACGCCTGTGCGGCAATGCCGGCGACAGTGGTGATCGCAACCGCCAGGGGCAACAGGCTGGACAGAATTACGCTTTTCATCGACGACACCCGGCAACAAAGAGGCTGTTTTGGAACCAGTGCGACCATGAACAAGATTGGTTAATGCTTCGTCACTGCCAGGTCGTTGGTTCACTTGCCAGGCGGGGTGTTCTCGCTTTCCTTCCTGCTTGCGAACGATGTCAGCGCGGAGAGGAAATCACCCAGTCCCGGCCGTTTTGCCGCACTGAAGGGCAGGGGGCGCGCCGTCTCCATCGCGGCGATGCCGATGCGCGCCGTCATCATGCCGTTGACGACGCCTTCGCCGAGCTTGGCGGAGAGGCGCGCAGCCAGGCCGTGGCCGACGATCTGCTGGACGAAACTGTCGCCGACGGCGATCGAACCGGTGACCGCCAGATGCGCCAGCACGCTGCGCGCCAGGCGAAAGAAACCCAGTGTTCCCGGCCGCCCGCCATAGAGTTCCGAAAGGCGCCGGATGAGGCGCCCGGCCTCGAACACGACATAGGCTACGTCGACGAGCGCACGCGGACTGACGGCCGTCACCAGCGACACGCGTTTGGCGGCTTCCAGGATCATGATCTTGGCCCTGGCGTCGAGAGGGCCAAGGATCTCCGCCTCAGCCAGACGCACCAGATTGGCGCCATCGATGATCTCGTCGCGCAGATCGGCCAGCGCGCGCCTGCCCGCAGCCGTTTCGGGTTTGGCCGCGACGAAGGCCGACAGCTCGTCGACCACCAATCGCGCCGCCTTGGGATCGTCGCGTGCAATCGCATCGAGCGCACGTTTCTGCAGCTTTTCGACCTCGGCAAGCCGGGCGATCGCCAGGAACTCGCGAATCAGGATCACCATCAGCGCCAGCACGGCGACGGCAGCCATGCCGGCGGCCAGCCAACCCAACCACTCGGCGCGCGCGAACAGATCGCGAATGAGCTGATCGGTCCACAGGCCGATGGCCAGCGAAACCAGCACCCCGAACGCGCCGAAGAAGATGGAGCCAAGCAATGAACGTTTCCTGCGAGCGACCGCCGGCGGCGGTTCGGCAGCGACGATGTCCGGCTCGTCGAACACGTCGATCTCCGACGGGATGACCAGCGCGACATCGCTCTTCACCGCGCGGGGCTTGCGCTGTGTGTCGGTCTGGACACGGCGCGCCTCCGGCGCCCCGGCCTGGGCACGGCGCGCCTGCGCCGCGTCCTGCTGCGATGTGGCCTCCGGTTCGATGCGGAATGCCGCCGGCTTGCGGGGCGCGGTCATGCCAGATGGTCTCCGATCAGGAACTGCAAGGCACGGTCGAGCCGGATATGCGGCAGTGACAGCATGACGCCCTCGGCCGTGCGCTCGAGTTTTGGCGGGCGAAAACGCACGAAGCGGATCGCCGGGTCGGTATTGTCCTGCCTGTGCGCTCCCCCGGGAGCTTCGAAGACAGCATCAATTTTCTCCGGTAAATCACCGGGAAATATGGCCGTTTCAGCTTTCCCGTCAAAGGTGTCGCCATTGATTGTCTCGCCCGCGAGCGGTGTGCCGATGATGACCGGCAATGTCTCGCGGCCCTGTTTGACGGTGCCTTCCCGTGTTGCGCGCACCGCCGCCATGGCGACGACGTCGACGCCGGCGCCGGTGAAATTCGCCCGCGCCACGGCGCGGTCTGCCAGCCGCCGCACGATCGCCTGCAAGCGGTCATGGCTGTCGTGATGCAGGTGGTCGGCCTTGGTAGCGGCGATCAGGATACGATCGATGCGCCGCGAGAAAAGATCGGTGAGGAAGCTGCCGCGTCCAGGACGGAAACAGGCGAGGATCTCGGTCACCGCGCGCTCCAGGTCGGCCATGGCTCCGGGGCCGGCGTTCAGCGCCTGCATGGCGTCGATCAGCACGATCTGGCGGTCGAGCCGGGTGATGTGTTCGCGGAAGAAGGGTTTGACGACATGGGTCTTGTAGGCCTCGTAGCGCCTTTCCATCATCGCATGCAGCGAGCCGCTGCGCGGGCGCTTGTCGCCCAGGCTGTTTAGAGGCGCGAAGGTCAATGCGGGCGAGCCTTCGAGATCGCCAGGCATCAGGAAACGGCCCGGCGGCAAAGTCGAAAGCGCCCGCTCGTCGAGCTTGCAGGCTTTGAGATAGGCGGCGAAATCCTCGGCCAGGCGGCGCGCCGTCATCTCCTCGGCATCGGCGTTCGGGTCGATCTCGGCCGATAGCGCCCGCCAGGCGCGCGACAGATCCTCGCGCACCGGCAACGCAGCCATTTCAAGGGCTTCGCGCGAAAAATCGGCGAAGGACTTGCCGAGCAGCGGCAGGTCGAGCAGCCATTCGCCGGGATAGTCGACGATGTCGACCGACAGTTTTCCGGAGGAAAACATCCTGTTCCAGCCGGAGGCCGATTCATATTCGATGGTCAGCCGCAATTCGGAGATGGCGCGTGTCGAATCGGGCCAGACGCGGTCGTTCACCAAGGCGGCGATATGGTCCTCGTACTGGAATCGCGGCACCGCGTCGTCGGGCTGCTCTTCGAGGAAAGCGCGCGCGATGCGCCCGGATTTCTGCGCCTCGAACAGCGGCAGGCGCCCGCCGTGAATAAGGTTGTGGACCAGCGCCGAGATGAAAACCGTCTTGCCCGCCCTGGAAAGGCCCGTGACGCCCAGCCGCAGCGACGGCGAAAATAGCCCGCTGGCGCGGCCCGAAAGCGTGTCGAGCGCAATTCTCGCCTCGTCGGTGAAAGTGGTCAGCGATGACGCCAAAATTGTCTCTCGATGCTGCGACAGGTCCGATATAGGCGTTGCCATGCTGGTTTGAAATGGCGTCAGAGGTCAGCCGGCGTCAGGAATGCCTCGAGATAGCCGGCACCCTGGGCGGCCCCGGCAAGATCGCCGCTGAAGCGCACGACCGCCAGGCCCGAGGTCGGGAAACCATGATTGAGCATGGCGCGGGCGCTTTCCTCGCCATCGCCGGACACCGCCATGGCGAGATCCTCCGTCATCGGATTGTGGCCGACGAGCAGCATCGAACCCACCCCACCATTGTCCCGGATGAGGCTGAGGTACGCGGCCGCGTCCTCGCTGTAGAGCGCGTCGACGAACAGAACCCGGCCGGTGTCGGCCCGACCGGCCACGCCTTCCAGCGTCTCCTTCGCGCGCCGGGCTGTGGAGCAAAGCGTCAGATCGGGCACATAGGAGCGCGACCGCATGGCGATGCCCATCGCCTCCGCATCAGCGCGGCCGGACGCATCGAGAGGGCGATCGAAATCACGCATGCCGGGCAGCGCCCATCCGGCTTTGGCGTGCCTCAACAGATAAAGCCTGCTCACCCAACCTCCACCGTGCCAACAGCCCGAACCGTGCCGTGATTAGCCACAAGAACGGCGTGGCGCACAATGGCAGTCGTTTTTCGGACATGACGAATCATCAGCCGGCGGCTGCCAGTTCGAAGGATCCGGTACCTAAGACCAGCCCGAATCACCTCAATCGCGCTCATCGAGGCAGATTAACAATTGCGTGAATCGGTAATCGATTGCGCTTGTGCAGGCGTTTGACCGCGAATATATAGGCGCCAAATTTGGGGCTGTTTGGGTGAGTCGAATGAACGATGCCGTTACCGCCGATTACGTACCCTCCGAAGACGAGCCGTTCATGAACGAGCGGCAGAAATCCTACTTCCGCTCAAAGCTCGTCACCTGGAAGAACGACATATTGCGCGAAGCGCGCGAAACCCTCGAAATCCTACAGCAGGAAAACGCCAATCATCCCGATCTAGCCGACCGCGCCTCTTCGGAAACCGACCGCGCCATCGAACTCAGGGCGCGCGACCGCCAGCGGAAACTCATCGCAAAGATCGATTCGGCCTTGCAGCGCATCGAGGAAGGCACTTACGGCTATTGCGAGGAGACCGGCGAACCGATCGCGCTGAAGCGGCTGGATGCCCGCCCGATTGCAACCTTGTCGATCGAAGCGCAGGAGCGGCACGAGCGCCGCGAGAAGGTCTATCGCGACGATTAGCCTGCGGTCTGCATTCAAGAAGATTTCAGCGATATCGCTCTCGAAATGGCCGGTTTTCCGGCCATTTCTTTTTTCAGAACCCGGGCGATGCGCGCAAAACCCCGATCGGTTTTTCGGACCGGGCGCAAGCGCTGCTCATCTTTTCTGGCTGGAGAGTTCGCCCAGAAGCCTGGTCATCTCATCGTCGAGCGACGGCGGTGTTTTTGCCACCGGCTTGGTCGCCGGACTGCTCGAGCGGGGCTGGTCGAGCGAAACCTCGAGTTCCTTCATCAGCGTTTCATCGATGCTTTCCTGCCCCGGCGGTGGTGAAGCCGGCGGCGGGGCATGCCGGACGGCATTGACGTTTGCGGAGCCGTAGGAAGGCAGCGGCGTGACATTGGTCGGCTGATAACCCTGCGCCGCCGGCTTCGGCACCGGCTCCGGAGCGCGCTGGCGGGCGGGTGGCGCTGCACTCACCGGCTGCGGAGCAGGTGCCTGTCTCGCCGGCGCCGGGGTGGGCTGAGGCGCACGCGGCTTTGCCACCGCGACAGGCTGCTGCGAACCGCCATCTCCGGTCAGCGCGGGACGGCGTGGCGCAGAAAGGCGGATGTCACGCTCGACGACGACATCGGTCGGGCCGCCGATCAAAAGCAGATGCTCGATGTCGTCGCGGCGCACCAGCACCAGGCGGCGATGGCTGTCGACGGCGGTGGCGTCCATGACCGCAAGCCGCGTCTTGCGGTTCCGGCCGCCCGCGACAAAGGTGCCGAAGGTCAGGTTGCGAACGAGTTTGACGATGATGAGGACGATAACCAGCAGGACCAGCGCCGCGAAGGTCCACAGCAGTGCCGCTACATAGCCGGGGCCCGCTACGCTATCCAGCCATTGCAGCATTGGTTCCCCCTGATCGGTTTGGAAGTGACGCGACACTAGACCGTTGCGGCGGGCTGCCGCAAGTTGCCTTTCACGCTTCATGAACAGCTTGAAACACTGGAGGGCCGGCCGACATCATTTTTATCTGACATTTGCCGCCCGGGCCTTTTCGGGACCAGGAGAATATGATTCAACCCGACAGGGGCGGGCGTCGGCACACATTGCGGCGAGTATCGGAACACCGGACTTCAAGAGCAGGGGGCACATGGCCAAGGAAACGCGCGGCGATTTCTATCCGGTACCGATCGTCGATCAGAACACGCGGCCGGGCGCCGTCACCCGGCTCGTCATCTTCATTGCCGTCCTGACGGGGGCCGCGATCGTTTTCGGCCTGTTTCGCGAGCGGCTCGGCGACCCTTTCCTGCTGGGCATGCTCGGCGTGCTGGCGATGATCGGCGTCGGCTTCCTATTCGCCACGGCAATTGGCTTCGTGCAGATCACGCCACGCTCGACGGGCGACGAACTGTCGAAAGCATTCGTCGATTCGATGTCGCAGGGCCTTCTGGTCACGGACACCAAGGGCCGCGTGGTCTATGCCAACCGCGCCTATGCCGACATGACCGGAGCCTCTTCCGCGGCCGACCTGAAGACGGTCGAAGGGCTGCTTTCGGATGTTCCGGAAGCTTCGGTCACCATCTACCGACTGGCCTCCGGCCTGCGTGACGGCCAGCCGGGCGACGGCGAGTTCCGGCTCGCGCAGTCGATCAAGCCTGGCGCTGAGCCAGGCGCGCGCTGGTATCGCGCCCGCGCCCGCGCTTTCAGCGTGCCGGGCCAGCGGCCGCCGATGCTCGCCTGGCAACTTGCCGACATTTCGCAGGAACGCGCCGAGCAGGAGCGTTTCTTCCTGGACCTGCAGAAGGCGATCGATCATCTCGACCACGCGCCCGCCGGCTTCTTTTCCGCCGACCAGGAAGGCCGCGTCACCTATATCAACGCCACGCTCGCCGAATGGCTGGGCATCGACCTTGCCAGCTTCACGCCCGGCGCCGTCTCCCTGCCGGAGATCGTCGCCGGCGACGGCATGGCGCTGGTGCGCTCGGTCAAGGCCGACCCCGGTACGACGCGCAACGCGGTCATCGATCTCGACCTCACGACAATGACGGGCGAGGCGCTGCCGGTGCGCTTCATGCATCGCGTTTCAGCCAGCCGCGAAGGCCTCAACGGTCCGACGCGCACGATCGTGCTCAACCGCACGCAAGGCGAGGACGCCTCGGCGGACCTGCGCGCTTCGGAAGTGCGGTTCACCCGCTTCTTCAACTCGACGCCGATGGCGATCGCCGGCGTCGACGCCAGCGGGCGCATCCTGCGCACCAATGCGCCGTTCCTTTCGCTGTTTTCATCGGTCGTCGACCGGGACGCCGTCGACCGCCGCATGCGGCTCGACACGGTCATCCACGAACGTGACCGCCCGGCCTTTGCCGCGGCCTTCGAAAAGGCACGGCAGCGGCAGGCCGATATCGAGCCGATCGACACGCTCCTGCCCGGCAATGAGGAGCGCCACATCCGTTTTTACGTCAATGCGGTCGCCGACGGCACAGGCGGCGAGGGGGCCGAGGAGTCGGCCATCGTCTACGCCGTCGAGACGACGGAGCAGAAGGCGCTCGAAGGGCAGATGGCGCAAAGCCAGAAGATGCAGGCCGTCGGCCAGCTTGCCGGCGGCATCGCACACGACTTCAACAATGTGCTGACCGCCATCATCATGGCGTCGGACCTGCTTCTGACCAATCATCGGCCGTCGGACCCATCCTTCCCCGACATCATGAACATCAAGCAGAATGCCAACCGGGCAGCCTCGCTGGTGCGGCAGTTGCTGGCCTTTTCGCGCAAGCAGACGCTGCGGCCGGAAGTGCTGAACCTTACCGACGTGCTCGCCGATCTCAGGATGTTGCTCGCCCGTCTGGTCGGCAACGACATCAAGCTGAAGATCGACCACGGTCGCGATCTCTGGCCGGTCAAGGTCGATATCGGCCAGTTCGAGCAGGTGGTGGTCAACCTGGCGGTCAACGCGCGCGATGCAATGCCGGCGGGCGGCGACCTCACGGTGCGCACCCGCAATGTGACCGCCGAGGAGTGCAAGACCTTTCCCTACCGGGAACTCACTCCGGCGGACTATGTGGTGGCCGAGGTCGAGGACACCGGCAGCGGCATCGCGCCCGACGTGCTGAAGAAGATATTCGAACCGTTCTTCACCACCAAGGAGGTCGGCAAGGGCACCGGCCTTGGCCTGTCCATGGTCTACGGCATCATCAAACAGACCGGCGGCTTTATCTTCTGCGATTCCGAGGTCGGCAAGGGTTCGGTCTTCCGCATCTTCCTGCCGCGCCACATCGCCGAGGCAAAGAAGGCAGGCGAACCCGGGGAAGCACCGGCAGCGGTGCCTGCCAAGTCGGCAGAGACAGGCAAGGATTTGTCCGGGTCGGCCACGGTGCTGCTGGTCGAGGACGAGGATGCGGTGCGCATGGGCGGCATGCGGGCACTGACCTCGCGCGGCTATACCGTGCACGAGGCGTCCTCCGGAGTCGAGGCGCTGGAAGTGTTCGAAGCGCTCGGCGGCAAGGTAGACATCGTGGTTTCGGATGTGGTGATGCCGGAGATGGACGGGCCGACGCTGCTCGGCGAACTGCGCAAGCGCCAGCCGGACATCAAGTTCGTCTTCGTGTCCGGCTATGCCGAGGATGCATTCGCCAGGAACCTGCCGGCGGACGCGCATTTCGGATTCCTGCCGAAACCGTTTTCGCTCAAGCAGTTGGCAACGATCGTCAAGGACATGCTGGAGTCTTAGGCCGTGAACCCGTAACTCGGGAAATGGCCGAGATTGGCGGTTCCCGAACGGCAGCTTAGGAGGCGGAATCGCCGAATAGCGGCCGTTCAGCAAATCCGAGCAGCAAGGTTTTTGCGATTTCTCGCGCCTTCCAGGCAAGCGCCTCATCCGGCAGTTCGCCGGCGGTCCAGAATGACAGGACCCCACGAAAGGCAAATGCGAGCTGTTCCGGCAGACTGCGCAGCGCCTCCTGCCTGCTGGCCGCGATCAAGCCTTCGCCCGCTCCAAGGGCCAGCGACCACAAGGTTGTGGAGTGCGCCAGGACCTTTCCGGGGGACGGGCCGGCCGTGCCGATCCATCCCATCACGGCCCGGTTAATCCCCGGCTCCTCCAGCATCACCTCGACCGCCGTATCGATGGCCAACAGCACGCGGCCGGCGGCATCGGCAGGCGGTGACATCCCGGCAAAGCGCTGGACCATCGTATCGATCCGCCGCCCCGAAAGGGCATGCATGATCGCGGCCTTGCTCCCGAACTGATTGAACGGCGTCGCGAAACTGACTCCGGCTTCGGTGGCGAGGTCGCGCATCGAGAAATCGGCCTTACCCTGTCGGAGCAACCGCTCCGCCGCATCGATCACACGCCGGCGAAGCGGCTCACCCCGCGTAGCGGTCGGAGCAACCTTGGTCTTGTTTGGCGTCATGCTGTTATCTATATCATGATATAGTTTCAATCATAGCCCGGAGTGAACCATGACTTCCACCCCTAAGACATTCCTCATCACCGGTGTCAGCTCCGGGCTGGGGCGCGCATTTGCAAGAGGCGCGCTTGAAGCGGGCCATCGGGTGATCGGCACCGTGCGGCGGGAAGCCGACGCCGAGATCTTCGCCGCGCTCGCGCCCGATCGCGCCCACCCGCTCTTGCTGGACGTGACCGATTTCGAGACGGTCCCGGCGGCTGTCACCGCGGCCGAACGGCAGGCGGGTCCAATCGACGTGCTGGTGAACAACGCCGGTTACGGCCATGAGGGCGTGCTGGAGGAGTCCTCCATGGACGATCTCCAGCGCCAGTTCGCCGCCAACGTCTTCGGGCCCGTCGCGATGATCAAGGCGGTGCTGCCGGGCATGCGCGAGCGGCGTCGCGGCCATATCATCAACGTCACGTCCATGGGCGGCTTCATCACCATGCCCGGGATCACCTTCTATTGCGGAAGCAAATTCGCGCTCGAAGGCATTTCCGAAGCGCTCGGCAAGGAAGTGGCAGGCTTTGGAATTCGGGTGACGGCGCTCGCTCCCGGCCAATTCCGCACGGATTGGGCCGGACGCTCGATGGATCGCACGCCGCGCAGCATTGCCGACTATGACGCGGTCATGGACCCGATCCGCGCCGCGCGACAGGCCAAGAGCGGCAACCAACCGGGCGATCCGGCCAAGGCCGCGCAGGCGTTGCTCGTGCTGGTCGATGCCGCGAACCCGCCGGTACGGCTGTTCCTGGGCGACGATGCGCTGGGGCTGGTCGACCAGAAGCTCGACGCGATGCGGAGCGAAATCAGCGCGTGGGAGGAGCTTTCGCGATCAACCAGCTTCGCATCATGAGCGCTTGGAGTGCGTCGGCTGATGAAGACGCGCCGCGCGCTTTCATCAGCCTGCAATTGGGGCGGCTCGGCCTGACCGCCGGCCGAACATCCCGCCGAAGAGCAACCAAGTGAAGCCTTGCTTCAGCGGGCGGCTCTATCGCGAGCGCAACCTGATCGAGCGGTTCTCCTCCAAGCTGAAGCACTTCCGGCGTGTCGCCACCGCTACGACTTTGATAGAGTCGCCGACCGGTTTAACTCTTTGTTTTCGTGATATTGTCGTCCTGAAACGAAGTTTCCGTGTATTAGCGTTCCCGAATGCCTCTTGCGCAATACCGCGACAAGGCCATGATTGTGGATGAAACGGCAGGGACGAGCTGTTGACGCCACACATCGAAGCCAGCAAGGGTGACTACGCCGACATTGTGCTGTTGCCGGGCGACCCCCAGCGCGCCGAATGGATGGCCATGACATTCCTGGAGGCCCCACGCTGCATCAACCGCCGGCGCGGTGCCCTTGGCTTCACTGGCCTGTTTCGTGGTCAGCCGGTCAGCATCCAGGCGACCGGCATCGGCGTATCCTCCTTTCTGATCTATGCGCATGAGCTGCTGGACGGCTACGGTGTGCGGACTTTGATCCGTACCGGCACCTGCGGCGGGCTGACCGCTGAGGTAAAACTACGCAGCCTCGTCATCTCGCAATCGGTGCGGCCCGAAAGCGCCCGAAGCGGTCAGGTTTTCGGCCTCTATGACGCTGCAGCCGGGCCGGACCCGGCGCTGTTTGCTCGCGCATTGGCGAAGGCGGCCGAACTCGGCATCGACCATCGTGCCGGGCTGACGGCATGCAGCGACGTCTTCCACCATCCGCAGGGACGCGCCCGTTTTGCCGATGCGCAGGCAGCCGGCGCGCTGGCCGTGGACATGGAGACCAGTGCGCTCTATCGCATTTCCAGGCATTTCGGGGCCCGTGCGCTATCGATCTGCACGGTGGTCGACGATATCGACAGCGGCGAACAGACCCAATATGCGGAACGCCAGGATCTTTTTACCGACATGACGCGGCTGGCGCTGGAAATCGCCGCCGCCGATCGGCCCGGTGCGTGATAGGCCCGCCGAGCCGCCCCAGTTCCTGATGCATTCCGAACACAAAGCCGGGGGGCACTTTTCTGGATCTTCAGGCGGCTTCCCATTTCGGCGGCATCTGGTCTTCCATGCCCGGCCGGTGGCTGCGCAGATAGAGCGCGCAGGTGGTGCGCAGCATGGAGGCGAAGTTGGGAATCTCGCCATTGATCTCGATGGCCTCGTCATAGAGTTTCGAGATGAATTTCGGCGTCGTCAGGTCCTGGCTTTCGGCGATTTCGTCGAGCAGTGCCCAAAACGTCGCCTCAAGCTGGATGCTGGTCGAATATCCGTCGATGCGGATCGACCGGTTGATCTGACGATAACCTTCGGGGTCCTGGGCCGCAAATACCCTGCACATCCGACAACCTCCCACGTTCGTTGATTTTTGGCGTTGATTTTGGGTGGACAGATGCTTTTGCCGCCAGAGGCGACGCGGCCTTTGTCCCCGACAGCATTCTCCGGCAAAATCGGCTGAACAGCAATCGGACTTTCGTCCTTGCGATTGTCAGGCGAGTCGATCTTCGGAGCGTGGTAACCGGCTGCCACCATCTTTTGCCGTCGCCGCGCATAATCATCTTCGAAGCATCGAGTGGCGAGGACTGATTTGGCGAAGGCAATCCACACCATGATCCGGGTTCTCGACGAGACCCGCTCCGTCGATTTCTACAGAAATGCCTTCGGCCTCGATGTCGCCGAAAGGCTGGATTTCGACACGTTCACGCTCATCTACCTCAGCAATGCCGAGACGCAATTCGAAGTCGAACTGACCGTGAACAAGGGTCGGCAGGAGCCTTATGCGCTTGGCGATGGCTACGGCCATCTCGCGGTTTCGGTCGTCGATCTCGACGGCGAGCACGACCGGCTCGGCGCGCTCGGCCTCAACCCGAAG
This sequence comes from Mesorhizobium sp. B2-2-3, assembly GCF_006442405.1. Classification (NCBI taxonomy): domain Bacteria; kingdom Pseudomonadati; phylum Pseudomonadota; class Alphaproteobacteria; order Hyphomicrobiales; family Phyllobacteriaceae; genus Mesorhizobium; species Mesorhizobium sp. B2-2-3. The sequence goes on from NZ_VFWC01000006.1 coordinate 63,186, forward strand.
AAGATCGTCGAATTCAACCGTGACGGTTCGCTGATCGCACGCTTCTTCTTCATCGAGGATCCGGACGGCTACAGGATCGAGGTTCTGCAACGAGGAGGCAGGTTCCAGTAGAGATCGCGGCCGCGTGTGCGCGGCGCCAGCCAAGGCATCCCATGGATGCAACCAGCAAGCAGGGAGGAAAATATGGTCACGATCTATGAAAGCAGGCCCGGGCTTTCGCGGCGCGAGCTTCTGAAGCGCGGCGGCGTCGGAGCCTTGCTCGTCATTTCCGGCAGCGCGGTCATCAGCCCGGAACATGCCTGGGGCCTCGAAACGTCGGCGCTGAAGCCGGAGACGATGGCGACGCTGATCCAAATGGGGCGGGACGTCTACCCGCACGATCAGCTTCCCGACAAATATTACGCCATCGCGGTCAAGAGCCATGACGATCAGGCCGGCAAGGATGCCGCACATAGGGATCTCATCGAGAACGGCATCGCCGATCTCGACAAGAGGTCCGGCAAGGGCGGCTACCGGAACCTTGGTTGGGAGGATCAGCGTGTCGCAGTGCTGAAGCAGGTCGAAGCCACGCCTTTCTTCCAGGCGGTGCGCGGGGGCCTCGTCGTCAGCCTCTACAACCAGAAGGAGGTCTGGCCGGTCTTTGGCTATGAGGGCGAATCCTATTCCAAGGGCGGCTATATCGCGCGCGGCTTCGACGACATCGAGTGGCTCTGAGCCGCTCCTCTCGCCACCCAGCAAAATCGAAATCATGGGAGGAAACCATGGCAGCAGCATTTGATCTGAAAAACGACAATTTGGTCGTCATCATCGGCTCGGGAGCCGGCGGCGGCACACTCGGCAATGAACTCGCCCAGAAGGGCATCGACGTCGTCATCCTGGAGGCCGGCGCTCGCCACGAATTCGACGACTTCATCAATGACGAGTGGGACTCCTTTGCCCAACTCGCCTGGAAAGACAAGCGCACGACTTCGGGCGACTGGCGCGTAGCCAGGGATTTTCCGAACCTGCCGGCCTGGATCGTGAAATCGGTCGGCGGCTCGACCACGCACTGGGCCGGCGCTTCGCTGCGCTTCCAGGAGCATGAGTTCAAGACCGCCTCGACCTACGGCAAGGTGGAGGGCGCGAACCTGCTCGATTGGCCGGTGACACTGGCCGAGATGGAGCCTTATTACGCCAAGGCCGAAGCCAAGATGGGCGTCACCGGCACCAATGACTGGCCGAGGCTGCCGGGCAACAATAATTTCAAGCTGTTGAAGGCTGGCGCCGACAAGCTCGGCTACAAGGAATGCCACACCGGCAACATGGCGATCAATTCGGTCGAGCGTGACGACCGGATGTCCTGCCAGCAGACCGGCTTCTGCTTCCAGGGCTGCAAATGGGGCGCCAAATGGTCGACGCTCTACACCGAGATCCCGAAAGGCGAAGCGACAGGCCATCTCGAGGTGAGGCCGAACGCCATGGCCGTCAAGATCAACCATGACGCCTCGGGAAAGGTGACCGGCGTCGTCTATGCCGACAAGGACGGCAAGCTGCAGGAGCAGAAGGCCCGCATCGTCGCCGTCGCCGGCAATTCGATTGAAAGCCCGCGCCTGCTGCTCAATTCGGCTTCGAGCAAGTTCCCTGACGGCCTCGCCAATTCATCGGGGCAGGTGGGCAAGAACTACATGCGCCACACCACCGGCTCGGTTTATGCCATCTTCGACAAACCGGTGCACATGTATCGCGGCACCACGATGGCCGGCATCATCCGCGACGAGGCGCGGCATGATCCATCGCGCGGTTTCGTCGGCGGCTACGAATTCGAGACGCTTTCGCTCGGCCTGCCGTTTATGGCGGCCTTCCTCGATCCCGGCGCTTGGGGCCGCTCCTTCACCACCGCACTCGACCACTACGACCACATGGCAGGGCTGTGGATCGTCGGCGAGGACATGCCGCGCGAAGAAAACCGCATCACGCTGCATGCCGACGAAAAGGACGAGCACGGCATGCCGATCGCCGATGTGCATTTCGACGATCATCCCAACGATACGGCGATGCGCGATCATGCCTACAAACAGGCCACGGCGCTCTACGATGCGGTTGGAGCGACGCGTACTTTCCCGACGCCGCCTTATCCTTCCACCCATAATCTCGGCACAAACCGGATGAGCGAGAAGGCGGCCGAAGGCGTCGTCAACAAGCACGGCCAGACGCACGACATCAAGAACCTGTTCGTTTCCGACGGCAGCCAGTTCACGACAGGCGCGGCCGAGAACCCGACGCTGACGATCGTCTCGCTGGCGATCCGGCAGGCCGATTACATCGCCAGCCAAATGTCAGCGAGAAGCATCTAGTTCCACCTCCCGACTGCCTGCTGGCGCGGAGCCCCGACCGGGGGTCCGCGCCATTTTTCTCGACTTTCAGCCCTTGGTGCAGGTCGAGGCGGTGAAGGCGCCGTCGGGCTGTCTCATGATGATGTCGAACGAGGGCGGGCCCTGACCATCCAGAGTTGCCTGAGTGAGGGACAATGAGTTGCCGCCGGCGGTGTAGCCGCCGAGCGGTCCCAGCCAGGAGATCACCCCATTTGCGTCCATCTGGTAATTGTAGCCCTGCTGGGCGGTCCCGAAGGTGACTGGGCCGGTATAGACGTTTCCCTTGATGGTGATGTCGCCGAGGTTGAGGAACATGCCGAGCAGGTAGACCTCGCAATGATAAATGCCGTCGGGCATCTTGCCGTCGCTGAAGTCGGCTCGCGCCGCCCCGGTCGCCGCCGCCAGAAACAATAGGCCGGTAGAGATGCGTGAAATTCCGGATGCCATGACGTCGCTCGGTTAAGGGGCGAACTTGCCCCATTTGTGTGCCGTACCGCAATATTTGTCGCGTGCGGCCCGCGTCCGGAGATCAAAATCTAGGCATTTGGAGAAATTGGACGAAAATTAGGCAAAAACCGTGTGCGCTGCGCAAATTTCCCTCAACCAATTTTTAACCGGCCCTCACGCTTTCTCTAAGCACGATATGTCAATCCACTGATAATATTGAGCATTAACTCCTTCCACGAAACCGCCTCGGCGATTGGCATGGGGGTTGCTTCGTAGTGTTGCGTTGCAATCAATCAGCTTGGGAGTGTCAGGCATGAGGGGTAATTTCTCGACAATAACAAAAATGTTTTCGGCGGGCGTGGTCGCTGCCGGCCTGTCGATGTCGGCGCCCGCGAAGGCGGCCGACGACACGATCAAGGTCGGCATCCTCCATTCGCTGTCCGGCACGATGGCGATTTCGGAGACGACGCTGAAGGATGCCATGCTGATGCTCATCGACGAGCAGAATGCCAAGGGCGGCCTGCTCGGCAAGAAGCTCGAAGCGGTCGTCGTCGATCCGGCGTCCAACTGGCCGCTCTTCGCCGAGAAAGCGCGCGAGCTGATCTCCAAGGACAAGGTCGCGGCGGTGTTCGGCTGCTGGACCTCGGTGTCGCGCAAATCGGTGCTGCCGGTGTTCTCGGAACTCGACAACATCCTGTTCTATCCAGTCCAGTATGAGGGCGAGGAGAGCGAGCGCAACGTGTTCTATACGGGCGCGGCGCCGAACCAGCAGGCCATTCCGGCCGTCGACTATCTGATGAGCGAGGATGGCGGCTCGGTGAAGCGATGGGTGCTGGAAGGCACCGACTATGTCTATCCCCGCACCACCAACAAGATCCTCGAGGCCTATCTGAAGGCCAAGGGCGTCGCGGCGGAAGACATCATGGTCAACTACACGCCGTTCGGTTTCTCGGACTGGCAGACCGAAGTCTCGGCAATCAAGAAGTTCGGTTCGGCCGGCAAGAAGACCGCCGTCGTCTCCACCGTCAACGGCGACGCCAACGTGCCGTTCTACAAGGAACTGGGCAACCAGGGCATCAAGGCCGAGGACATCCCGGTCATGGCCTTCTCGGTCGGCGAGGAGGAGCTTGCCGGTCTCGACACGGCGCCGCTGGTCGGCCATCTCGCCGCCTGGAACTACTTCGAGAGCGTCGACACGCCCGAGAACAAGAAGTTCATCGCCGACTGGCACAAGTTCATCAAGAACGACAAGCGCACCACCAACGACCCGATGGAGGCCCACTATATCGGCTTCAACATGTGGGTGAAGGCGGTCGAGAAGGCCGGCACCACCGATCCGGACAAGGTGATTGACGCCATGGTCGGCGTCTCGGTGCCGAACCTGACCGGCGGCTATTCGACGATGATGCCGAACCATCACATCACCAAGCCGGTGCTGATCGGTGAAATCCAGGCCGACGGCCAGTTCGAGACGGTCTCGCGCACGGCGGGGCTGGTGATGGGCGACGAGTGGTCGGATTACCTGCCCGATTCCAAGGACTTGATCTCCGATTGGCGGGCGCCTCTGTCCTGCGGCAACTTCAATGTCGCCACCGGCAAATGCGGCGGCAAGGGCACAAACTGATCCTCCCGGGCTGGACCTTCAGGTCCATGCCCATGACCGCGAGCGTCCGGACGGTTCCTTCGCCGTCCGGACGTCCAACTCAGCCCTGAAGAGTCGCCTGACGCCGATGAACCTTTTCCGCGCACTTGGCCTGACACTGCTGTTCTTGCTGGCGACGCTGTCGTCATCGGGCGCCGGCGAAGCCGATCTGCGTGGCATCATCGCCAAGTTCGCCGCCGCCAAGGGTTTTTCGGAGACGGGAGCTGTCGTTCACGACCTGGCGGCGACCGGCGATCCGGCAGTGGAGCGGCCTCTTGCGGCACTCGCCGATGGCAATCTTTACATCCGCAAGATCGATTCCCTGGTCTTCGTCGGCAAGGAAGGCGGCGAACGGGTCCAGCTTTTCGACCCGCTGAGCGGTGAGCCATCCGGTGAAGCAGCCAAGGACGACATCACCAAGATCAAGGTCAACAACACGCTGCGCCGCACCATCCGCGATGCGCTGGGCACGCTGACGCTTGGCGCCAAGGATCCGGCCGTGCGGCTCGCCGCCGCCGACACCATGTTCAAGACGCCCGATTCCGCAAACATCGAGCCGCTCGACGCTGCGATCGCCAATGAGACGGTCGCCAGTGTCAAGACCTTGCTGGAACAGGCTCGTGCCGCGTCGATTCTGAGCTCGGATCGGCCTGATGCCGACAAGCTCGCGGCAATCGCCCTGATCGGCGCGCGCGGCGACCGCGATGCGGTATCGCTGCTCACCTCGGCAGGGGCCAATGCCTTGGGCGCAGTGCAGGAAGCCGCGACGGCGGCTATCGCCAACATCAATTCGACGCTGGCCCTGTGGGACGCCGGACAGAACATCTGGTATGGCATTTCGCTGGGCTCGGTGCTGCTGCTGGCAGCGATCGGGCTTGCCATCACCTTCGGCGTCATGGGCGTCATCAACATGGCGCATGGCGAGATGGTGATGCTCGGCGCCTACACGACCTTCGTCGTCCAGCAGGTGATCCGCACGTCGTTTCCCGGCCTGTTCGACTGGTCGCTGGTCATCGCGCTGCCACTTGCCTTCCTGGTCGCGGGGCTTGTCGGCCTCGCCATCGAGCGCGGCATTATCCGCTTCCTCTACGGCCGGCCGCTGGAGACGCTGCTGGCGACATGGGGCGTTTCGCTGATCCTGCAGCAGGCAGTGCGCTCGATCTTCGGGCCAACCAACCAGGAGGTCGGCAATCCCTCCTGGATGTCGGGTTCGTTCGATGTCGGCCAGCTTGCCATCACCTGGAACCGGCTCTGGATCCTGGTCTTCGCGCTTAGCGTCTTTGCCGTGCTGCTCTATGTGATGAAGCGCACCCCCTGGGGCCTACAGATGCGCGCCGTCACCGCCAACCGCCGCATGGCCGCCTCCATGGGCATCAGGACGCCATGGGTCGACGCGCTGACCTTCGCGCTCGGCTCCGGCATTGCCGGCATTGCCGGCGTGGCGCTCAGCCAGATCGACAATGTCTCGCCCAATCTCGGCCGTGGCTACATCATCGACAGTTTCATGGTCGTCGTCTTCGGCGGCGTCGGCAATCTGTGGGGCACGCTGGTCGGCGCCTTTTCGCTGGGCATCGTCAACAAGTTCCTGGAACCCTATGCCGGCGCCGTGCTCGGCAAGATCGTCGTGCTGGTGCTGATCATCCTGTTCATCCAGAAGCGCCCGCGCGGCCTGTTCGCGCTCAAGGGCAGGGCGGTGGAAGCATGATGTCGGGACGCTTCTTCGCCGCGGGCGCGGACCGCCGCATCGCCATCACCATCCTCATCCTGCTGGCGGCGGCCATCATCGTGCCGCTGCTCAATCTTGCGGTATTACCGACGAGCGCCTTCTACATTCCGCCCTATATCGTGGCGCTGACCGGCAAATATCTCTGCTACGCGCTGCTTGCCTTGGCGCTCGATCTTGTCTGGGGCTATTGCGGCATCCTCTCGCTCGGCCACGGCGCCTTCTTCGCGCTCGGCGGCTACGCGATGGGCATGTATCTGATGCGCCAGATCGGCTCGCGCGGCGTCTATGGCAATCCGGTCCTGCCTGATTTCATGGTGTTCCTGAACTACAAGGAACTGCCCTGGTTCTGGACCGGCTTCGACCATTTCTGGTTCGCCGCGATCATGGTGCTCGCGGTGCCTGGCCTGCTCGCCTTCGTCTTCGGCTGGTTCGCCTTCCGCAGCCGCGTCACAGGCGTCTATCTCTCGATCATCACACAGGCGATGACCTATGCGCTGCTGCTCGCCTTCTTCCGCAACGACATGGGCTTCGGCGGCAACAACGGCCTGACCGATTTCAAGGACATTCTGGGCTTCAACGTCCAGGCCGACGCGACCCGCTCGGCGCTGTTCGCGGCCAGCGCGGTGATGCTTGCGCTCGGCGTCTTCGTCACCTGGGCGATCGTCGCCTCCAAATACGGCAAGCTGCTGATGGCGGTGCGCGATGCCGAAAGCCGCACCCGCTTCCTCGGCTGGCGGGCTGAGAATGTGAAGTTGTTCGCCTTCACGGTTTCAGCTGTCATGGCCGGCGTCGCGGGCGCGCTTTACGTGCCGCAGGTCGGCATCATCAATCCGGGCGAATTCGAACCCTCCAATTCGATCGAGGTGGTGATCTGGGCGGCGGTCGGCGGGCGCAGCACCATCATCGGGCCGATCATCGGCGCGCTGCTGGTCAACGCCGGAAAATCCTGGTTCACCGGCGTGCTGCCTGAACTGTGGCTGTTCGCACTCGGAGGCCTGTTCGTCGCCGTGACGCTGCTCTTGCCGAAAGGCATCATCGGCATGTGGGATAGCCGGCGCGGCAACGCCAAGGCGCTGCGTGCGGCATCGTTGGCCGAGGAGGCCGGCGCCGATGGTGAAATCGCGCCATCCAAAGTCGTGCAGGCGGCGGCCAGAACACCCGGCGAATGGTCCTCGTCCAGCCTCGAACCACAGCCTGCGGAGTAACGAGCGATGTCGAAGTCGAACACCATTCTCTATCTCGACGGCGTCTCGGTTTCCTTCGACGGCTTTCGCGCCATCAACAATCTGTCGCTGGTGCTCGACAAGGGCGAGATGCGCGCCATCATCGGCCCCAACGGCGCCGGCAAGACCACGATGATGGACATCGTCACCGGCAAGACACGGCCCGACGAGGGCGAGGTGTTCTTCGACGGCCAGGTCGATCTCACCAGGCATGACGAGGCCGAGATCGCCATGATGGGCATCGGCCGCAAATTCCAGAAGCCGACGGTTTTCGAAAGCCATACGATCGAGGAAAATTTGATGCTGGCGCTGAAGGGGCCGCGCTCGATCTTCCCGGCGCTGTTCCATCGACGCTCGCCCGCCGAGACGCGGCGGATCGATGACATCCTCGGGACCATCCGGCTCGGCGACAAACGCGACGAGCTCGCCGCCAATCTCAGCCATGGGCAGAAGCAGTGGCTGGAGATCGGCATGCTCCTGGCGCAGGACCCGAAGCTGCTGCTGGTCGACGAGCCGGTCGCCGGCATGACCGACGCCGAAACCGAGGAAACCGCGCGCCTGCTCAAGGAGATCGCCCGCGACCATTCAGTGATCGTCGTCGAGCATGACATGCATTTCGTGCGCGAGCTCGGCGTCAAGGTCACCTGCCTGCATGAGGGCTCGGTGCTTTCAGAAGGCACGCTCGATTTCGTATCTGCCGATGAACGCGTCGTCGAAGTCTATCTGGGGAGATGAGCATGGTTTGGCGGGTGCAATTCCATCGCCTCGATCTTGCCTTCCTTCGGTTCTGGAGAAGGCGCTGACATGCTCGAAATTTCCGATGCCACGCTCCACTACGGCGCCGCCCAGGCGCTGCGCGGCGTGTCGCTGAAGGCGGGCGCCGGCAAGATCACTTGCGTGCTCGGCCGCAATGGCGTCGGCAAGACCAGTTTGATGAGATCGATCGTCGGCCACCACAGGCTGACGAGCGGAAGCGTTGCCTTCGAGGGGAAGGCGCTCGACCGGAGCGCGGCGTATGACCGCGCCCGGTCGGGCATCGCATTCGTGCCGCAGGGCAGGGAGATCTTTCCGCTGCTCAGCGTGCGGGAAAACCTTGAATCGGGATTCTCGCCCCTGAAACGGGCCGACCGCAACGTGCCGGCGCATGTCTTCGAATTGTTTCCGGTGCTCAAGCAGATGCTTGGCCGCCGCGGCGGCGATCTCTCCGGCGGCCAGCAGCAGCAGCTCGCCATCGGCAGGGCGCTGGTGATGCGGCCCAAGCTTCTGGTGCTCGATGAGCCGACGGAAGGTATCCAGCCGTCCGTTATCAAGGACATCGGCCGCGCCATCCGCTATTTGCGCGACCAGGCCGGCATTGCGGTTCTTCTCGTGGAGCAATATCTCGACTTCTGCCGCGAACTCGCCGACGAGGTCAACATCATGGACCGCGGCCAGATCGTCCATACTGGTCCTGCCGAAGATCTCGACCGGGGGGATGTCAGGAAGTTCCTGACGGTGTAAATCCATCTCCTGATGAAAGATTGCTCAATCTTTCTTCAACACCCGCTGGCACGCTCAATACTACATGCTAGTCTTCTGATGGCTTTGTGAGTCGGCCGCTTCCGTATCAGTCTGGTTTGTCGCAGATCGAGGTGGGCGACGGGCAAGTTCCGCGCAAGCATGCGTTCCTAGCATCCTCCCTGCGATCTCTGTCGTTCAACGCGTTTGGGCATACAGGCCAAGGGGCAGCCATGGAACGTTACGTCGAGGACTACCAGAAGCGACGGCTCACAGAGCGCGTCGACATCATCACAGCCATCAACATTCTGAAGTCTCAGGGCTATGACCACGACGAGCTGATCGAGGAGATCACCAAGGTCTTCTATGTCGACCTCGATGCCTTCAATGAAATTGTCATGGCGGCGTAAAAGCCGCATTCGCCCATTCAACAGTCATGGGCACGGCATTGATGCGCGTGGTCAGCTGGCGCGCCGGAATGGAGAGGCGGTGACGCGGTTGCGGCCGCCGCGCTTGGCGGCATAGAGCGCCTTGTCGGCGGCGCTAAGCACCTTGTCGAAGCTCAGGCCCTCTTTGGTGCCGAAAGCAAAGCCGGCGCTGACGGTGCACGTCAGGGGACCGTTCTCGGTGTCGATGCGGCGCGCGGCGAACGAGGTCCGTATCGTCTCGGCCGTGTTTTCCACTGTTTCGGGCAAAGTCCGCTTCAGCACCACCGCGAACTCCTCGCCCCCCATGCGCGCGGCGACATCGGTCGGGCGAAGGTTGCCGGCAAGCTCCTTGGCGAACACTTTCAGCACCTCATCGCCCGTCGCGTGGCCGAACTGGTCGTTGATGGCCTTGAAGCTATCGAGGTCGAACACGACCACGGCGGTAAAGGCGCCGACGGGAGAATCGCCAAAGAGGTCGAACAGCGCGCGGCGGTTGAGCAGGCCGGTCAGCTGATCCGTCAGCGCGTTGCGGCGGTGATGCCCCGCCAGACGCCCCTGGTTGAGGGCCAGCGACAAGGCGCCGATGCCGGTCATGCTGGCGATGACGACGATGAGGCTGAGATCCTCGGCCCAGTTCCTTGGCGCATGGCTCAGGATCAGCTTGCCGTCCCATGCCAAAACCGTCGCGCAGAGCAGGAAGGACATGGCGGTCGCCGAATAGAGCGCGGCGGCGCCGATGGTAAGCGCTGGGGCCTCGGCGCGGCCCTTCCAGTATTCGGCGGCGGTTGCGAACAGGAGCAGGGCCGCGAACAGGTTCTCGAACATGAAGCCGAGCCCGTCATAGCCGAGAGCCATGGGCGGCAGCGCCACCGCCAGCGAAATGCCGCTGCCGATTAAAATCCTGGAGACCGGCGAGCCGCCGCTTCTGAATTGGTAGGCGGCGCCCAGCATCATGGAGAAGCCGACCAGCAGCAAGGTGAAGGTGGCGATGCCGAGGCCGCGCCTGGGCGCGTCGATATAGGCGTCATAGGTGAAGACCTCGCCCACCACCAGCAAGGCGCTGAGCGCCCAGGTGAGCAGGAACTTGTCGGTGCGGGCGGTGAGCCATGTGCCGAACAGCGTCAGGCTCAGGCAGGCAGCGGAGAAACCGACCGCCAGCAGAAGTGAGTTGTAGTCGAGCGACATGCCCCTCGTTCCTTGCCCGCGACGACCCTGCAGCCTGACGTTGCTGGAGTCATGACGCAAGGAAGTGTCGATAAGGTTACGATCGCGGGGAAAAAGCCAAGCTTGCACGGCGTTAGAGGACTACCGCCGACAGGAGCAGAACCGCACCGACCGCCATCATCAGCAGACCCGGCCAATTCTGTGACACGCCTAGGAAACCGAGGCCGCGCCGGCGTGGCTCAAGCGTCGGGGTCTGCGTTGCGAGATTTGGCATCCGTCGATCCGAAGCTGCAGGTGCCGGATCGCTGAGCCGTCCACGCCTGAGAGCTGCGCCCGCCATATACACAACGCCGGCGACGATGAGAAACGCACCGATAAGGATGACAGCCATCCTTCCTCGCTTTTCTGCTGGTTTTCCCGCGCGGGAACCCGCCACCAAGGCAAAACGACGATGACGCCTTGAGGTTCCGACAGAGGCTGTTGACGCCGGCAATTCATGCAAATGGAAATAGCCGCAGAGGCTTGCCGCTTAGCTGGTTTCTGTCACTCGCTTCATCAGCGCCATGGCGCCGAAGGGCGCGCGCACCTTGCCCTCGGTGATGAAGTAGACGAACACGTCGCGCGGTTGCACCGGCGCGTCGGTAGCAGGGTCGGCGCGCCGCAAATCGGCCGGCTGCTTGCCTTCCGCCCAGACCTTGGCCCGCGCCGCCCATTCATCGAGGCCTTTTGGCGTGTAGCAGTCGGGATTGTCATCCGAGCCGGTCTGCAGCCGCGCATAGATGAAATCGCCGGTGATATCGGCGATATCAGGATATTTTGCGTGATCGGCATAGACGATGGCCGCCTTGTATTTGCGCGCGAGCGCCGGGAATTCCGGCACGATGAAACTGTCGTTGCGAACTTCAAGCGCGTGGCGCAACGCGACACCGTCTTGGCTTTCCGGCAACAACTTCAGAAAAGCCTCGAAATCGTCGGGATCGAATTTCTTTGTCGGCGCGAACTGCCAAAGGATCGGCCCAAGCTTATCGCCGAGCGCGGCGACGCCGGAGCCAAGGAAACGCATCATCGATTCACCGGCTTCGCCCAGCACGCGGCGGTTGGTGACGAAGCGGTTGCCCTTCAGCGAGTAGACGAAACCGTCGGGGGCCTCATTGGCCCATTTGACGAAGGTCGGTTCCTTGAAGCTGGAATAGTAGGTGCCGTTGACCTCGATGCTCGGTACCTGCCGGCTGGCGTATTGCAACTGCTTGGCCTTGGGGAGTTTTTCCGGGTAGAAGGACGTGTCCCACGGCTCGAAGGTCCAGCCGCCCATGCCGGCGCGGATTGTTCCCGATTTGCTCATTGTCGTCCTCCCGTTTCAGAAATCTGGCCGCGTTCAGAAAAATCAGGCCGCCGTGACCTCGTCGACCGGCTTGGCCATGTCGACGAGCACCCATCCTGGCCGGTAGGGATTGGGCCGACGACTCGTTTCGCGATAGCCGTAGGCCAAATAGAGCGCGATGTTGCGCTCCATTTTCGCATTGGTGTAGAGACGCACCTCCGGCACGCCCCACAGACGCGCCTGCTGATCCGCATGTTTCAACAATGCGATGCCGAAGCCCTTGCCCTGAAATCCTGGCGCCACCGCGACGGAGAAGATCATCGCGTGGTCTTCGTGCCGCTCCTGGACGATCAGCCCGGCCAGGTCATCGCCGCTCTCCAGCAGCCAGACCTCGCCGCGCGCGATGCGCGGTGCATAGTCTTCCGTGACCGGGATCGGCGGCCCGCCCAACAGCGCGGTGTAGGACGCGTAGGCATCCGTGGTCAGAGTCATGACGGCGGTGACATCCGGGGCGAGGGCTTTCCTGATCTTCATTTCGAGGATTCCCAACGCCAGCCCGCTATCACTCCGCCGCTTCGCGCTTGCCTCCGGGGCGTCGCTCCAGCAATTCCTTGAGGAATTGGCCGGTGTAGCTGCGTTTTTCGCGCACGATCGCTTCCGGCGTGCCGGAGGCGACCAGCTCGCCGCCGCCATCGCCACCCTCGGGGCCGAGGTCGAGCACCCAGTCGGCGGTCTTGATCACTTCGAGATTGTGCTCGATGACCACCACCGTGTTTCCCTGGTCGACCAGTTCGTGCAGCACTTCCAGCAGCTTGGCGACATCGTGGAAGTGCAGGCCAGTGGTCGGCTCGTCCAGGATATAGAGCGTCTTGCCGGTCGCCTTGCGCGACAGCTCCTTGGCGAGTTTTATCCGCTGCGCCTCGCCGCCCGACAGCGTCGTCGCCTGCTGGCCGATATGGATGTAGCCGAGGCCGACCTGCTTCAGCGTGTCGAGCTTGTCGCGCACGCCGGGCACGGCGGCGAAAAAATCGACGCCTTCCTCGACCGTCATGTCGAGCACGTCGGCGATCGACTTGCCCTTGAACAGCACGTCGAGCGTCTCTCTGTTATAGCGCTTGCCGTGGCAGACGTCGCAGGTGACGTAGACGTCGGGCAGGAAGTGCATCTCGATCTTGATAACGCCGTCGCCCTGGCAGGCCTCGCAGCGGCCGCCCTTGACGTTGAAGGAGAAGCGGCCCGGCTGGTAGCCGCGCGCCTTGGCCTCGGGCAGGCCCGCGAACCAATCGCGGATCGGCGTGAAGGCGCCGGTATAGGTGGCGGGGTTGGAGCGCGGGGTCCGTCCGATCGGCGACTGATCGATGTCGATGACCTTGTCGAGGAACTCCAAGCCCTCGATGCGGTCGTGCTCGGCCGGATGCTCGCGCGAGCCCATGATGCGGCGCGAGGCCGCCTTGAAAAGCGTTTCGATCAGGAAGGTCGATTTGCCGCCGCCCGATACGCCGGTGACGGCGGTGAAGGTGCCGAGCGGAATTTCGGCGGTGACGTTCTTCAGATTGTTGCCGCGCGCGCCGACGACTTTCAGGCGGCGGTTCTTCTTCGCCTCGCGGCGAACCGCTGGTGTCGCCACTTCGAGCTCGCCCGAAAGGTATTTGCCGGTGATCGAATTCGGGTTGGCCATCACCTGCTGAGGCGTGCCCTGGGCAATGATTTCGCCGCCATGGATGCCGGCGGCCGGGCCGATGTCGACGACGTAGTCGGCATGCAGGATGGCGTCCTCGTCATGCTCGACCACGATGACCGTGTTGCCGATGTCGCGCAGGTGCTTCAGCGTGTCGAGCAGGCGCGCATTATCGCGCTGGTGCAGGCCGATCGACGGTTCGTCCAGCACGTAGAGCACGCCGGTGAGGCCGGAGCCGATCTGCGATGCCAGCCGGATGCGCTGGCTCTCGCCGCCCGACAGCGTGCCGGAATTGCGCGACAAAGTGAGATAATCGAGGCCGACGTCGTTGAGGAAGCGCAGCCGCTCGCGGATTTCCTTGAGCACGCGCACGGCGATCTCGTTCTGCTTGTCGTTGAGCTGCGCCGGCAGGTCGGTGAACCACTGGTCGGCCTTGCGGATCGACTGTTCGGTCACTTCGCCGATGTGCTTGCCGGCGATCTTCACCGCCAGCGCTTCCGGCTTCAGCCTGTAGCCACGACAGGCCGGGCAGGGGGTGGCCGACATGAAGCGCTCGATTTCCTCGCGCATCCAGGCGGATTCGGTCTCTTTCCAGCGCCGCTCGAGGTTGGGGATGACGCCCTCGAAGGTCTTGGTCGTTTTGTAGGAGCGCAGGCCGTCATCATACTGGAAGGTGATCTCGCGCTCGCCTGTGCCGCGCAGGATGGCTTCCTGGGCTTCCCCGGTCAAATCCTTGAACTTGTCGCCGAGCTTGAAGCCGTAAGCCTTGCCGAGAGCCTCCAGCGTCTGCACGTAGTAGGGTGAAGTCGATTTCGCCCATGGGCTGACGGCGCCGTCGCGCAGCGAGACGTTCTCGTCGGGGACGACCAGATTGGGATCGATGGCGCGCTGGCTGCCCAGCCCGTCGCAGGTCGGGCAGGCGCCGAACGGGTTGTTGAACGAGAACAGCCTGGGCTCGATCTCGGGAATGGTGAAGCCGGAGACCGGACAGGCGAATTTTTCCGAGAACAGGATGCGCTCATGCGTCTCGTTCTTCGACTTGTTGACCGAATCCTCGCCCGTCTGACTGGCATCGAGCGGCTTATCGGCGAACTCCGCCACCGCCAGCCCCTCCGCGAGCTTCAGCGCGGTCTCCATGGAATCGGCAAGGCGCGTTGCGAGGTCGCCACGCACGACGATGCGGTCCACCACCACGTCGATGTCGTGCTTGTATTTCTTGTCGAGTGGCGGCACATCAGCGATCTCATAGAAGACGCCGTCGACCTTGACGCGCTGAAATCCCTTTTTCTGCAGCTCGAGCAATTCCTTGCGGTACTCGCCTTTGCGGCCGCGCACGATCGGCGCCAGGATGAACAGGCGCGTGCCTTCCTCGACCGCCAGCACGCGATCGACCATCTGCGACACCGTCTGGCTCTCGATCGGCAGCCCGGTGGCCGGCGAATAGGGCACGCCGACACGCGCGAACAGAAGCCGCATATAATCGTATATCTCGGTGACGGTGCCGACCGTCGAGCGCGGGTTTTTCGAGGTGGTCTTCTGCTCGATGGAGATGGCCGGCGAAAGGCCGTCGATCTGGTCGACATCCGGCTTCTGCATCATTTCGAGGAATTGCCGCGCATAGGCGGACAGGCTCTCGACATAGCGGCGCTGGCCTTCGGCATAGATGGTGTCGAAGGCAAGCGACGATTTGCCGGAGCCCGACAGGCCGGTCATGACGATCAGGCTGTCACGCGGCAGGTCGAGATCGACATTCTTCAGATTGTGTTCGCGCGCCCCGCGAATGGAAAGATATTTATGGTCGGCCATTGCCGGTCGCCGCCTCAGATCTGGAATTTGTGGGATCGGCGGGTTTTCCCCGGCCGTCCCCTATGTAGGTATTTTTGCCGCCGCGTCGAGAGACGCCACAATTCTCGACCAAGTCGTTTAACCGTCTTTCGCACGAACGGGCAAGCGGAAAGAACAAAGACCGAACACGCTCCTGACAAAAGCGGTGGAGCAGGCGGCGTGGTTCCCATCAGGGGATATGTCGCTCGATCACATTTTTTCCGATCGGACATCGAGCGGTTGACGTCCCCGGCTGAGGGGAGCAGACTCCACACGTCAATGAAGCCGGCTGTCTTTCGATGGCCTCGCCGCCCAAAGGCGGCCTGCGAGACGCCGCGGGTTATTGCGATCAGTGCTTCTGACGACGATTGTCGCAACGGACACAGGAGTGGAGCATGACGCCACCGGACAGTCCCTTGAGGCTCCAGCAGTGATTGGAGCCGCGGCAGGCATAAATGCCAGGGAGACGCGAGCGCCTTCCGACGTGATCCTGCCGGATACACCAAAATCAGAGACTACTGGTCGGATCGTCGGCTGAACGCCGCGAAGCATCCGAAATCGAAAGCCGGTAAAACATTCCCGGCGAAAGATTGGATTATAGATCCAGAAAAGCCCCGTCCGTTTGCTAAAAGCACGGCGGGGCTGCTCTTTTGGGGGAACGCGCAGGTACTGACGGCCCCGACATGTCAGCTACCGCGGCGGTTTGATCCCGCCAGCGCCGACATCGACCGTGATGCTGCCGGAAATCCTGACATCGGTATCGCCGATCTTGAACCGGCCGTTGCCGTTGGCGGGGAAGGCGTCATCGGGTTCGGGCTGCGGGGCCGGCTTGGCGATGCGATAATCGCCGGCCACACCGGGCAGGCTGCCTTTCTGGCTGTCGTTGGCAAAGGCGCCGCCGGCCAGCATGAGCGCACCGGCGAAAATAGTGACGGTAAGACGCCAAGGTCGGAATAAGCGGCTGTCGATCATCGGCCGGTTATAGCGCCGCCCCGCCGAGGTGGCCAGACCGGCGGTCATCAAATCGCCGGACGGCGGGGCCGTCGCAATTCATCGTGCTTGTGCCGGTCACGCCGCCTTTTTGCGGGTGTCGTAGACATGATCGACGAGACCCCATGCCTTCGCTTCCTCGGCGGTCATGAAATAGTCCCGGTCGAGCGTGCGCTCGACCTCTTCATAGGTGCGGCCGCAATGGCGCGCATAGAGCTCGGTCATCTGCCGCTTGGTGCGCAGAATGCCTTCGGCGTGACGCTGGATGTCCGATGCCTGACCCTGGAAGCCGCCCAGCGGCTGGTGCAGGACGAGGCTGGCGTTGGGCAGCGCGATGCGCCGTCCCGGCGTGCCAGCCATCAGCAGGAACGAAGCCATCGAGGCGGCAAAGCCCATGCACACCGTCGACACCGGACAGCTGACATATTGCATCGTGTCGTAGATGGCGAAGCCGCTGGTCACCACGCCGCCAGGCGAGTTGATGTAAAGCGAGATCTCCTTGTCGGGATTATCCGATTCCAGCGACAGAAGCTGGGCGCAGACCAGCGCCGACATGCCGTCGTTGATCTCGCCGTTGATAAAGACGATGCGCTCGCGCAGCAGCCGCGAGAAAATGTCGAAGGCGCGCTCGCCGCGGCTCGACTGCTCGATCACCATCGGCACCAGATTGGCAAAACCGGTCATCGTCTCTCTCCGTTTTTCATGTGTCGGCCACTCAAGCGGCGCGCTGCAGAAGGCAAAATGAATTGGCTGCGGGGCGGCGGCCGGAGGCACGCGCAGCGAATGAAAGCCGGCAGCCGGCGCCTGCCATGGTCACCATGGGCCTGGCGGCGGATGTCGCCGCACGGGCAAAGCCTTCATGGATAATATGCAGATGCGTGCCGCCCGAAACGGTGCGGGCGAGCGTGAAGGTGACGATGCTGTCGAGCGGGTTCCGTTCCTCGTCGGGCCGCGGCTGTTCCCGCCAGGAATAGCGAAGCCTTTTTCCGGGCTCGGCATCGAGGATCTCGCATTCGATCGGCGCATCCGGCCCGGCAAAGGCGAAATTGCTGCCGATCTCAGGATTGATGTCGTTGGGCATCATCCAGGCCGCAAGCAATTCGGGCACGGTCAGCGCCCGCCATACCTTTTCCGGCGGCTCGGGGAGATCGCACTCGAACTCGATCGCGTCGGGGGCGGTCCGCGCAGGGCTTTCGTCGGTCACTGGTGCGTGCGTCATTGGTCCATGTCCTTGAGAACCGTCCTCAGTTTTTCGATGCGCTCGGGCCAGAACGTCCGGTAGCGTTCGATCCAGCCAAGCAGCGGGTCGAGCCCTTGCGGATCGGCGCGGTAATAGGCGTTGCGGCCCGCCCGCCGCTCGACCACCAGGCCTGCGCCGCGCAGCACCGCCAGGTGCTGCGACACAGCCGGCTGCGACACCGTCATGCCGGTGCGCAGCTGCGACACCGTCATCTCGCTGGTGGCGAGGCGTTCATAGACGGCGCGTCGGGTGGGGTCGGCCAGCGCCCGGAAAATTTCCGCTTCGATCATGGCGAAAGCATAAGTCGATACTTATCGATTTGGCAAGCGATGTTTTACGGCCCATATGAAGGGAAGCTGGCGGCTCCGGCATTGCTGCCATTCCTTGACAATGAGCGGCGATGCATATAGGAACGAAAAGAGAACAAAAACCTTGTGGGAAAAGGCAGCCACAGCAGGCAACGGGTGTGCGCAACCTGTAAGGTGCTGCGACAAAAATTTGTTTCGGACGAGCGCGGAGAAGTATCATGGCGGGTAGCATCAACAAGGTCATTCTGGTCGGCAATCTCGGAGCGGACCCGGAGATCCGCCGCCTGAATTCTGGCGAGCCGGTCGTCAACATCCGCATCGCAACATCGGAAAGCTGGCGCGACAAGAATTCCGGCGAGCGCAAGGAAAAGACCGAGTGGCATAATGTCGTCATCTTCAATGAGGGCATCGCCAAGGTCGCCGAGCAGTATCTGAAGAAGGGCATGAAGGTTTATGTCGAGGGCCAGTTGCAGACACGCAAATGGCAAGACCAGACCGGTGCCGACAAATACACGACGGAAGTCGTGCTGCAGAGATTCCGCGGCGAGCTGCAGATGCTCGACGCGCGCGGCCAGGGCGAAGGCGGCCAGGTCGGCGGTTATTCCGGCGGCGGCAGCCGTGGTTCCGATTTCGGCCAGTCCGGCCCGGACGAAGGCTTCAATCGTGGCGGCGGTGCTCCCAAGGGCGGCGGCGGTTCGTCGCGCGAGCTGGACGACGAAATTCCGTTCTGAGCATCGACGCGGCGTGACGGGCATTTTAGGAGAGGGCACGATGTCGCTCGGACCGCTCCTATCGGCACGTTCTCCGATCCCATGGCATGCGTTCGCGGCCTTTGCCGCGCTGGCGATAGGCGGCGCGCAGCTGGCGCTGCCGAAAGGCACGCTGCGCCACCGCGCGATGGGCTATCTCTGGGCGGCGCTGATGCTGGCCGTCGCCATCTCGAGTTTCTGGATCCAGCAGATACGGCTCCTTGGCCCTTTCAGCCCGATCCATCTCTTGTCGATCCTGGTGCTGGTCACGGTGCCGCTGGCGGTCTGGCATGCACGCAATCACCGCGTCGCCAAGCACCGCAAGGCGATGATTGCGCTGTATGTCTTTGCGTTGGTCGGCGCCGGCGTCTTCACGCTGTTGCCGGGCAGGGTCATGCACGATGTCGTCTTCGGCGTCGCGCAAGCCGGACCGTGATCCCGAGTGGAAGGAATATCAGTTGAAAGCACGCATCAAATGGGTCGAGGAACGCACCTTCGTCGGCGAGTCCGGCACGGGTCACAAGGTCGTGCTGGGGACGGCGTTCGGCCCTGAAGGGAGAACGCCGGGGCCGAGCCCGATGGAACTGGTGCTGATCGGCACCGGCGGCTGCTCGGCCTATGATGTCGTCCATATCCTCGAAAAGGGGCGCGAAGCGGTCGAAGATTGTATTGTTGAACTCGACGCCGACCGGGCCGAGACGGACCCCCGGGTATTCACCCGCATCCATATGCACTTCGTGGTCAAGGGCAGGGCGCTGTCGTCCGACAAGGTGAAGCGGGCGATCGATCTCTCGATCGAAAAATACTGTTCGGCTTCGGCCATGATGGCCAAGACTGCCAGCATTACCCACGATTTCGAAATTATCGACACGACGGCAAAATAAGCGGCCTATGAGGCCATCAGCGCCTTGATGCCGTCCGCCACGAACTGGACGGCAAGTGCCGCCAGGATGACGCCGAGCAAGCGGGTCAGGATCGAGCGGCCGGTCTGGCCGAGGATGCGGTCGATTCGCTCCGACAGCACGAACACGAGATAGGTGATGGCGAGGCAGACGAAGATGATGCCGACCAGTGCCGCCTGGGCGCCAAAGCCCTGAAACGAGCCGGAGAGCAGCACAGTCGCCGAAATCGCGCCGGGGCCGGCGATCAGCGGGATCGCCAGCGGGAAAGCGGCGATGTTGTGGATCATGTCCTTGGTGATGGCCACGTCGCCGATTTTCTCTTTGCGGTCCTGTCGGCGCTCGAACACCATTTCGAAAGCGATGAAGAAGAGCAAAAAGCCGCCGGCGACCCGGAAGGCCGGCAGCGTGATGCCGAACACCGACAGGATCGACGCGCCGGCAACCGCGAACAGCGCCATCACAAGGAAGCCGATGACCGAAGCGCGGACCGAGACCTGCTGGCGCTCCTCGCGGTTCATGCCGCGCGTTATCGCCAGAAACAGCGGCGCCAGCCCCGGCGGGTCGATGGTCACCAGAATGGTGACGAAGGCGTTGAACAGGCTGTCGAAGCTCGGCATTTCTCACCCCTCCCGCCGGGCCGAGCCCGCATCCCGACATTGGTAGAGCAAAGCAGGGACGGAGGAAACCGGCCGAGGAGAGACGGTTCGCGAACCCTGCGAAAGCCGGGCTGGGCCGAGGGAGACGCGAAGGAAAGCTAGGGAATGCCTGAATTTGCGTCGCGGGCTTGCTTGATCAGGTACGGTCAGAGCGCCGCGCCAGGAATTCCACTTCGAGCCGCCATGTCGCGCCATTGTCGTGCGAGCGCTCGCCGAGCCAGCGGAAGGAATTTTCCGTGATCCGTGAAAAGCTCCAACGTACGGAGGAACCGGTGCCGTCGGCGCCCACTTGGACAATCGTTTCGCCCTCGGCGCGGCCGAGTTGGCGGCTGTAGTATTGGTTTCGGGGATCGCTCCAAAAGATATGCCAGGCGTTTGCGCCGGGATCGTAGACGCGCAAGGTCGTGCCATAAAAGGTCCATTTGCCGAGAGAAGGCGAGGGGCCGGCATCGCGCGCGGGCAGGATCCAGACGTCCTGGATCGCGCGGCCTTCCAGCACCCAGCCGAAATGCACCTCGCCGCGTCCGGTCAGCACGGTGCCGTCCTCGAGATGACGGCTGGCATCGAAAGTCCAGGCGCCGACGAAGCGGCCGTAGAGATCCAAATTCTCGGCAAAGCCAGGGGCGGGCCCGTCGCTGTGCAGGGCTTCGGTAAAAGTGGGCTGGTTGGTCATGGCTGGTGCCTTCATGCTGTCAGGAGACCGCAAGCGATAGGCCGGGGCCAGGGTTCTGCGCTTGGGAAAAATTGCTATCTTTCAGGCTATGACGACGAGCGACAGGATCATTGCCTCGGGGCCAGGCTGGCAGGTGTCGGACGTGGTGTGCACGGCGGGCGCCGGCGACCGGCCGTTCGAGGAGGAGCACCGGACGTTCTGCGTCGCCGCGGTGACCAGCGGCACCTTCCGCTATCGCGCCAGCCAGGGCACCGCGATGCTCGCGCCAGGCGCGGTGCTGCTCGGTAATCCCGGCACATGCTACGAATGCGGCCACGAGCACGGCGCCGGTGACCGCTGCCTCTCCTTCCATTTTGCTCCGGCCTATATGGAACGGATCGTGGAGGGCGTACCGCGCGCCAGAATGCTGGCCTTCAAGACGCCGCGCTTGCCGCCCTTGCCGGCGCTGATGCCGCTGCTGGCCGAAGCGGAGGCCGCGCGCGATGTGGGCGAAACCGCTGCTTTCGAGGAACTCGGCTTGCGCATTGCCGGCGCGGCTGTCGCCGCAAGCTCAGGGCACACCAAGATGACGCGGACACCCAGCGGCCGCGACCAGAAACGGGTCGCGGAGGCGGTTCGGCGTATCGAGATCGATGCCGATCAGCCGCTTTCGCTGGCCGTGCTGGCGCGGGAGACGGCGACCAGTCCGTATCATTTCCTGCGCACATTCCGGCAGATTGCCGGAATGACCCCCTACCGGTTTCTGCTGAGGACCAGGCTGCACCGGGCAGCAGTGCGGCTCCACGCTTCGGACAAGGCGATCTCGACGATCGCCTTCGAGGCGGGCTTCAACGACCTGTCAACTTTCAATCGCCGCTTCCGGCGCGAAATGGGCGAGACGCCCGGCAGCTATCGCGCCCGCCGCGCGGGCCGCCGCTAACACGAGATGGCGGGCCTTTGCGTCGACGGCTCCGAAAAGCACATCGGCCATATCGTCGCAATCACCGGTATCCTTTTGAAATCACCGCCAAAATCGACACGGGAAAAGTGCCGTCGACATTGGAGTTTCGGCCCGGCTTCCTATATATACGGCAAGTGATTCCTGTTTAGATTGTGATCCGATTTGACCGACCAAAAAACACCGCGCGGCGCCGACGGCGGCCCCACCGGCATCGAGCCGATTTCGATTATCGAGGAGATGCAGCGCTCCTATCTCGATTACGCCATGAGCGTGATCGTCAGCCGCGCGCTGCCCGACGTGCGCGACGGCCTGAAGCCGGTGCATCGCCGCATTCTCTTCGCCGCGCATGAGAGCGGCTATCACTGGAATCGCAAATATGTGAAGTCGGCGCGCCCGGTCGCCGACGTGATGGGTAAATACCATCCGCATGGCGACGCCTCTATCTATGACGCCCTGGTGCGCATGGCGCAGGACTGGTCGCTGCGCGTGCCGCTCATCGACGGGCAAGGCAATTTCGGCTCGATCGACGGCGATCCGCCGGCGGCCATGCGCTACACCGAGTCGCGGCTGACCAAGGTCGCGCATGAACTGCTGGAGGATATCGACAAGGATACGGTCGATTTCCAGGACACTTACGATGCTTCCGGCAGCGAGCCGAAGGTCCTGCCGGCGCGCTTTCCCAATCTGCTGGTCAATGGCTCGGGCGGCATCGCCGTCGGCATGGCCACCAACATCCCGCCGCACAATCTGGGCGAAGTCTGCAACGCCGCGATCGCGATCATCGACAATCCGGCCATCGACCTGCCGGCGCTGATGGAAATCATTCCGGGGCCGGATTTCCCGACCGGCGGCATCGTGCTCGGGCGCTCCGGCATCTACAGCGCCTATTCGACCGGCCGCGGCTCCATCGTTATGCGCGGCAAGGTCAACATCGAGGCGCGCGGCAATGACCGCGAATCGATCATCATCACCGAGGTTCCCTACCAGGTGAACAAATCGTCGATGATCGAGAAGATGGCCGAACTGGTACGCGACAAGCGCATCGAGGGCATTTCCGACATTCGCGACGAGAGCGACCGCCAGGGCTATCGGGTCGTCGTCGAGCTGAAGCGCGACGCCGTCGCCGACGTCATCCTCAACCAGCTCTATCGCTTCACGCCGCTGCAAACCTCTTTCGGCGCCAACATGGTGGCGCTGAATGGCGGCAAGCCCGAACTGCTGACGCTGACCGATATGCTGAGGGCATTCGTGTCCTTCCGCGAGGAGGTGGTTACCCGGCGCACGAAGTTCCTGCTGCGCAAGGCGCGCGACCGGGCCCACGTGCTGGTCGGCCTCGCAATCGCCGTCGCCAACATCGATGAAGTGATAAAGCTGATCCGCACCGCGCCGGACCCGCAGACGGCGCGCGAGCAGTTGATGGAGCGGCGCTGGCCGTCCGGCGACGTCGAATCTCTGATCCTCCTGATCGACGACCCGCGCCACCGCATCAACGAGGACGGCACCTACAATCTGTCCGAGGAACAGGCGCGCGCGATCCTGGAGTTGCGCCTGCAGCGCCTGACGGCTCTCGGCCGCGACGAAATCGCCGACGAGTTGAACACGATCGGCGCCGAGATCGTCGACTATCTCGATATCCTTTCGTCCCGCGCCCGCGTCCAGCAGATCGTCAAGGACGAGCTCGCGGCCGTGCGCGACGAATTCGGCACGCCGCGCCGCACCGAGCTGAGCGAGGGCGGCGCGGATATGGAAGACGAGGACCTGATCCAGCGCGAGGACATGGTCGTGACGGTGAGCCATTCCGGCTACATCAAGCGCGTGCCATTGTCGCTCTACCGGGCGCAACGCCGCGGCGGCAAAGGTCGCTCGGGCATGTCGACCAAGGAAGAGGATTTCGTCACCCGCCTGTTCGTGGCCAATACGCACACGCCGGTGCTGTTCTTCTCCTCGCGCGGCATCGTCTATAAGGAGAAGGTCTGGCGCCTGCCGATCGGCAATCCGCAGTCACGCGGCAAGGCGCTGATCAACATGCTGCCGCTGGAGCAGGGCGAGCGCATCACCACCATCATGCCGCTGCCGGAGGATGAGACGAGCTGGGGCGAGCTCGACGTGATGTTTGCCACCACGCGCGGCACGGTGCGCCGCAACAAGCTTTCCGACTTCGTCCAGGTCAACCGCAACGGCAAGATCGCCATGAAGCTGGAGGAGGAGGGCGACGAGATCCTCGGCGTCGAGACCTGCACCGACAATGACGACGTGCTTCTGACCGCCAGCTCCGGCCAGTGCATCCGCTTTTCCGTCGGCGACGTGCGCGTCTTCCAGAGCCGCAACTCGGTCGGTGTGCGCGGCATCGCCATGGCCGAAACCGATCGCGTCATTTCGATGGCCGTCATCGAGCATGTCGATGCGCCGCCGGCCGAACGCGCCGCCTATCTGAAGCGCGTGGTGGCCGAACGGCGCCTGGCCGCCGGCATCCCGGCAGGCGAGGAGGAAGAGATCGCCTTGACCAACGAAGAGGTAGGCGAGGAGGCGGAGCTGTCAGACGAGCGCTACGAGTTCCTCAAGGCGCATGAGCAGTTCGTGCTGACGGTGACGGAATACGGCTACGGCAAGCGCTCATCGTCCTATGATTTCCGTCTGACGGGACGCGGCGGCAAGGGCATTCGGGCCACCGACGTGTCGAAGACGGCCGAGATCGGCAGGCTGGTGGCAACCTTCCCGGTCGGCAATGACGACCAGATCATGCTGGTGTCCGACGGCGGTACCGTTATCCGGGTGCCGGTCAACGGCATCCGCTTCGCCAGCCGCGCCACCAAGGGCGTGACCATTTTCAACACGGCGGAAGGCGAGAAGGTGGTTTCGGTCGAGCGCATTTCCGAGCCGCAATCGGACGAGGAAGAAATCGTCGAGGTTGGTGCCGAGATCGATCCGGCGGCCGATGCCGGCCCGGATGATGCGCAATAAGTCTGGCTTGGACAGACATGGCAACGCCGGCCAATCGGCCGGCGCGTCGCAACAAATTCAGGCTAGTTCAATAGTGACGGTGAGGCTTGCGGGGGCCGAACCCTTCGAAGCGTTTGGCGTTGGTCTTGATGCGGACGCGCTGGGCCTCCTGATGTAGCCCGAATACAGTGGCGATCAGCATGGCGACGGTCATTGCAGTGGCGAGCATGTAGATCAGCATGTGCGTGTTCTCCTGCGCTCTACAACGCTTACATGGGACTTTGGTTTCATCTTCTTAAAGGGGCAAGGTAGTGAACGCTGCGTGAAGCGTTCGTGATCGGCGCATTCATCTGTCGTTCATCCCTGCAAAAAGGTTCAAGGGGATCGCATCAATGAGATTTGCCTTCCGTCCGCGCGCCCGTTAGAAGCACCGGCATGACCGAGCGCATCGCCCTTTATGCCGGCTCCTTCGACCCGTTGACCAACGGTCATCTCGACGTGCTGAAGGCGTCGCTGGCCGTGGCGGACATCGTCTATGCGGCGATCGGTATCCATCCCGGCAAGAAGCCGCTGTTTTCCTTCGAGGAACGGGTCGAACTCATCGAGGCCGCGACCAAGGCCGAATTCGGCCGCGACGGCACACGCATCAAGGTGGTCGCCTTCGACGGGCTGGTCATCGATGCGGCCAGGAAACAGGGGGCCTCAATCATGATCCGCGGCCTGCGCGACGGCACTGATCTCGACTACGAGATGCAGATGGCCGGCATGAATGAAACCATGGCGCCCGAGCTGCAGACGGTTTTTCTGCCCGCCAGCCCCTCGGTCAGAGCCATTACCGCCACACTTGTGCGCCAGATTGCCTCGATGGGCGGCGACATCCGCCCCTTCGTGCCGGCCGCGGTCGCCGGTGCGCTCACCGCTAAATTCGCAAAATAGGTTTCTCGGAGAAGACCATGCAGCTGAAAAAGCTCGCCTCGTTCCTCGTCGTGCTTGCCGGTCTCGTGACCGCATCGGTCTCAGCCTATGCCGCCGACCCGGAAAACACCATGATCATAACGTTGAAGGACGGCGATGTAACCATTGCGCTGCGTCCCGATCTCGCGCCCAAGCATGTCGCGCAGATCAAGAAGCTGGTGCGTGAGCATGCCTATGACAACGTCGCCTTCCACCGCGTCATCGACGGCTTCATGGCGCAGACAGGCGACGTCAAATTCGGCAACATGAACAAGGGCTTCAACGCCCAGGCTGTCGGTACCGGCGGCTCCGACCTGCCGGACCTGCCGGCGGAATTCTCGCAGACCGAGCACTACAAGCGCGGCGTGGTCGGCATGGCACGCTCGCAGGATCCGAACTCGGCAAACTCGCAGTTCTTTATCATGTTCGCGCCGGCGCCGCCGCTCGACGGCCAGTACACCATCGTGGGCAATGTCGTCAGCGGCATGGAACTCGTGGACCACATCAAGAAGGGCGACGAGGCCGACAACGGCACGGTCACCGATCCCGACCGGATGATCAAGGTGCGCATCGCCGCCGACAAATAGTTCTGTTTTTTGAAAAGGATATCAGACATGGCCGACATCAAGGATCGCGAAAACGCGCTCATCATGGAAACGACCAAGGGCAAGGTCGTCATCGAAATGCTTCCCGACCTGGCGCCCGGCCATGTCGCCCGCATCAAGGAACTGGCCCGCGAAGGCGCTTATGACGGCGTGGTCTTCCACCGCGTCATCGAGGGCTTCATGGCGCAGACCGGCGACGTCAAGTTCGGCAATTCGAGCAAGCCCTCTTTCGCGCCTTCCCGCGCTGGCATGGGCGGTTCCGACAAGCCGGATCTCAAGGCCGAATTCTCCAATGCCAACCACAGCCGCGGCACCTGCTCGATGGCGCGCTCGCAGAATCCGAACTCCGCCAATTCGCAGTTCTTCATCTGCTTCGACGATGCAGCCTTCCTCAATCGCCAGTACACGGTCTGGGGCCAGGTCATCGAAGGCATGGACAATGTCGACAAGATCAAGCGCGGCGAGCCGGTGCAGGATCCCGATAAGATCGTGTCGCTGAAGGTCGCGGCCGACGTCAAGTAAGGCGACAGGACAATGATGGGCGTCGTCTGGTCGCTTCTCGGCATCCTGTCCGGCGCCTTCATTGCCATTCAGGCGCCGATCAATTCGCAGTTGGCGCGCGGCCTGGGGCTCCCGGTCGCGG
This sequence comes from Mesorhizobium sp. B2-2-3, assembly GCF_006442405.1. Lineage (NCBI taxonomy): Bacteria > Pseudomonadati > Pseudomonadota > Alphaproteobacteria > Hyphomicrobiales > Phyllobacteriaceae > Mesorhizobium > Mesorhizobium sp. B2-2-3. The sequence continues at coordinate 90,087 of NZ_VFWC01000006.1, forward strand.
CGGCTGCGTTTTCGTTCCTGTCGGGCGCCATCGTGCTCGGCATCATTGCCGTCGCGGTGGTGAGGCTGCAAGGCATCTCGCTCGACTGGAAGGCGCCCGCGCCCTGGCTGTTCATCGCCGGCGGCATGCTGGGCGGCTTCTACGTCACACTGTCCACCATCCTGACGCCACGCATCGGCGCCGCCGCGCTGATGGCGTTCCTGGTGGCGGGCCAGTTGCTGGCGGGCATGCTGATCGACCGCGTCGGGTTCCTCGGCGTCGCGGTTCGTGAAATCTCGCTCGGCCGCGTGGCCGGCGCGGTGCTGCTTCTGGCCGGGGCGCTGCTTATCAGGCTCTTCTGATGCGTGTCGATCTGTTCGATTTCGACCTGCCGGAAGAGCGTATCGCGCTTCGCCCGGCAGAGCCGCGCGACAGCGCAAAGATGCTGGTGGTCAGGCCCGGCGAGGGGGTTTCGAACCGGGCGGTCAGCGACCTGCCTTCCCTGCTCCAGGCTGGTGACGTGCTGGTCTTCAACGATACCAAGGTCATCCCGGCGCAACTCAAAGGTATCAGGCGGCGCGGCGAGGCGGCGGCGCAGGTCGAAGCCACATTGCACATGCGGATGGCGCCGGACCGTTGGCTGGCCTTCATGCGGCCGGGCAAGCGCGTTGCCGTCGGCGACCGCATCCATTTCGGCCATGACGGCAATTCCTGCTTCCTCGGCCAGCTTGACGCCACGGTGATCGAAAAGGGCGAGGCGGGCGAGGCGCTGCTCGGCTTCGACCTGTCGGGCCCTTTCCTCGACGAGGCGCTTCATGCGGTCGGCCACATTCCACTGCCGCCCTATATCGCCTCGAAGCGCGACGACGACGAGCGCGACCGGGCCGACTACCAGACCATCTATGCCCGGGAGGAAGGCGCCGTCGCAGCACCCACGGCGGGCCTGCATTTCACGCCGGAGCTGTTTGCCGCGCTCGACGCCAAGGGCATCGAGCGCCGCTTCGTCACCTTGCATGTCGGCGCCGGCACGTTCCTGCCGGTGAAGGCGGACGACACCGCCGACCACAAGATGCATGCGGAGATGGGCTCGGTCAGCGAGGCAACTGCCGACGCGTTGAATGCGGCAAAGGCGAGGGGCGGGCGCGTCATTGCCGTCGGTACGACCTCGCTGCGCCTGCTGGAAAGTGCCGCGCGAGAGGATGGCGTGCTGGCTGCATGGTCCGGCCCGACCGACATCTTTATCACGCCCGGCTACCGTTTTCGCACCGCCGACATGCTGATGACCAATTTCCATCTGCCGCGTTCGACATTGTTCATGCTGGTTTCGGCCTTCAGCGGCCTCGAGACGATGCGCGCCGCCTATGCGCACGCCATTGAGCACCACTACAGATTTTACTCCTACGGAGATGCAAGCCTGCTGTATCGAGCGGAGATGAGCGATGGACGATGACCTCGACAGGCTGGACCGGGACAGTTTGATCGCCGAAGTCAAAAAATTGCGCGCCGGCATTCGCCAGCATCGCGATGCATCGGGGCACGATCTTTGCTGGCATCATCCCGATTTGTGGGACCTGCTGCCCGAGAAGATCGATCCGGCAATCGCCGTGCCGCCCTGGCCAAGATTCATGCGCGGCTGCATCCACTATCGCCAGTCGCTGGACGAACAGGCTCCGGGCGCACCGGCATACGACAAGGAATTCAATGGCTGAGACGTTCACCTTCAAGGTGCTGGCGACCGAAGGTAAGGCGCGGCGCGGTTTGATCAGCATGCCGCGCGGCGAAATCCGCACGCCCGCCTTCATGCCGGTCGGCACCGGCGGCACGGTCAAGACGATGTACATGGATCAGGTGCGCGGCGTCGGCGCCGATATCATCCTGGGCAATACCTACCATCTGATGCTGCGGCCCGGCGCCGAACGCGTGGCGAAGCTTGGCGGCCTGCACGAATTCGCCCGCTGGCCGCATCCGATCCTGACCGACAGCGGTGGCTTCCAGGTGATGTCGCTGTCGAAGCTTCGGAAATTGACCGAGAAGGGCGTCACCTTCCGCTCCCATATCGATGGCGCTGCATACGAAATGTCGCCGGAACGTTCGATCGAGATCCAGGGCCTGCTCGATTCAGACATCCAGATGCAGCTCGACGAATGCACGGCGCTGCCGGCCGCGCTCAAGGAGATCGAGCGCGCCATGGAATTGTCGCTGCGCTGGGCGGAGCGCTGCAAGACGGCGTTCGGCGACCAGCCCGGGAAGGCGATGTTCGGCATCGTGCAAGGCGGCGACAATGCGGATTTGCGCGTGCGTTCGGCGCAGGCGCTGAGCGCGATGGATCTGAAAGGCTATGCGGTTGGCGGCCTTGCCGTCGGTGAACCGCAGGCGGTCATGCTCGACATGCTCGACATCACCTGCCCGGAACTGCCTGACAACAAACCCCGCTATCTCATGGGGGTCGGCACGCCGGACGACATCTTGAAATCGGTGGCGCGCGGCATCGACATGTTCGACTGCGTGATGCCGACGCGGGCCGGCCGGCATGGGCTTGCCTATACAAGGCGCGGCAAGGTCAATCTGCGCAACGCCCGCCATGCCGACGATCCGCGCCCCCTCGATGAGGAAAGCGACTGCCCGGCGGCACGCGATTATTCCCGCGCCTACCTGCACCATCTCGTGCGCTCGCAAGAGGCGCTCGGTGCGATGCTTCTGACCTGGAACAATCTGTCCTATTATCAAAAGCTGATGCAGGACATACGCGCGGCGATAGAGACCGGCACTTTCGAGGCACACGCTGCCGAAATTACCGAGGGCTGGGCGAGGGGCGATATCCCGGCGCTGTGACGGTTCAGGTGCTCAGGGAATTCGACGCGCGCAGGCTGCAGCCGGTGATTTGGAACTTGCCGTCGGGCTGTCGCTCCAACGTGTAGACAGCTTCGTAGTCCTTGCCGTCAGGGCCGACGATCAGCACCTGCTGGATGATCGAGGTCGGACCCGTCTCCTCGACCTTGCCGAACGAGTAGCTCCGTGGGTTGCGCACCGGCGCGTAGCCGTTGGTCACCATGTTCATGAAGGTGTCGACGGTCGGGAAGATCCGCTTCACGTTCGGTGCGGCGAAGCTGTAGGCCGTGACGCCGTCATCGGCCAGGAACGCTCTCAGCTGGCCGTCAATGGCCGCTTGCGCCGCCTTGATCTCGGCCTCGCCGGCAAACGCCGACAAGGGCAGGAGGAGAGGAAGGAATGCGAATGCGAAAAGCGTGCGGCGCATAGCCTGTTTCCCTTGTCTTTCGAGAACTTGCCTTTCGAAAAATCCTGCCCGTGCAGGCATCCTAACATACGTTTGGTGGCGCTTCAGGGTTTCACCGGCGGCGATTATTCAGTGTTGTCGCGCGACGAAGTCCAGGCAGCCTTGGCGGAATTGCGGGAGGCGTGGCCAACGCCCGAACCGGCTAAGTACCGTTCCAGCGCTTGAAAGCCCGCCTCCAGTCTGCCAGAAGGGCCGCTTGGATTGGACGTTTAGCAGGGCGGAGCCATGAAGGCGTTTTTCGTGCAGATCAAATGCGAACTGGGCAAGTCGTATGAGGTTGCCAGCGCGCTCGCCGACGCCGAGATCGCCTCGGAAATCTACTCCACTGCCGGCAATTACGATTTGCTCGCCAAGTTCTATGTCGACGACGAGGAGGATGTCGGCCACTTCGTCAACGAGAAGGTGCAGATTCTCCCCGGCATCAAGGACACGTTCACCGTCGTCACCTTTCGCGCCTTCTAGCGTCGGAGCCCATTGCCCGAGCATGAGGCAAAGCGTGACCAAGCTCATATTTCCGCTGCCTCAATTTTAGGCAGGGGCGACATACTGATCGCCCGCATCCCTCAAATCACCGATTGCGCTTGATTTTCTCCGGCGGCGCCAGTGAAATGGCGTCACAGGGGAGTATGCGATTGGCAGCGTTCGATGAAATGCTTCCGGAGGTCTCCGGACTTAGAAGACCATATTCGGCTTACGATCGCTGGCTGAAAGAGCAGGACCCGGCCAGGCTTACCGAGAAAATGCAGGACGCCGAACGCGTCTTCCGCAAAACCGGCATCACCTTCGCCGTCTATGGCGAGCAGGAAGCCTCCGAGCGGCTTATCCCCTTCGACATCGTTCCGCGCATCATTTCTGGCAATGAGTGGCGCCGCCTCACGCAAGGCATCGAGCAGCGCGTGCAGGCACTGAACGCCTTTCTCGACGACATCTATCACCGCCAGGAAATCCTGCGGGCCGGACGCGTTCCCCGCGACCTGATCGCCAGGAACGAAGCCTTCCTGCCCGAGATGATCGGGGTCAGGCCACCCGCCGGCGTCTACACCCACATCATCGGCGTCGACATCGTGCGCATCAGCGAAAACGAGTTCTACGTGCTGGAGGACAATGCGCGCACCCCATCGGGCGTTTCCTACATGCTGGAAAATCGCGAGACGATGATGCAGCTCTTCCCCGAGTTGTTCCAACAAATCAAGGTGCGGCCGGTGGAGAACTATCCGCAGCTTTTGCGCCAGTCGCTGGCGGCGGTGCGGCCGCAGAACGCCAAGGGCACGCCGACCATCGCCGTGCTGACGCCCGGCAGCTACAACTCCGCCTATTTCGAACATGCCTTCCTGGCCGATCAGATGGGGGTACAACTGGTCGAGGGGCAGGATTTGCGCGTGGTGGACGGTCATGTCGCGATGCGCACGACCGAAGGCTACAAGCAGATCGACGTGCTCTATCGCCGGGTGGACGATGCCTTCCTCGATCCGCTGACTTTCCGGCCGGACTCCGCGCTCGGCGTGCCTGGCATCATGGATGTCTACCGGGCCGGCAACATTACGATCGCCAATGCGCCGGGAACCGGTATCGCCGACGACAAGGCGATCTATTCCTACATGCCCGAGATCGTCGAATTCTACACCGGCCGCAAGGCGATCCTCGGCAATATTCCGACCTGGCGCTGTTCGGAGCCGGACAGCCTGAAATATGTACTCGAACACATCGATGAGCTGGTGATCAAGGAAGTGCACGGTTCAGGCGGCTATGGCATGCTGGTCGGACCGGCGGCGACCAAGAACGAATGCCAGGATTTCGCCAAGAAGCTGCAGGCCAAGCCGTCCAATTACATCGCCCAGCCGACGTTGGCGCTCTCGACCTGTCCGATCCTGACCGAAAAGGGCCTGTCGCCGCGCCATGTCGATCTGAGACCCTATGTGCTGGTCTCCGACCGCATCCAGATCGTGCCGGGCGGGCTCACGCGCGTCGCGCTTAAGGAGGGCTCTCTGGTGGTCAATTCCTCGCAAGGCGGCGGCACGAAGGATACCTGGGTGCTGGATGATTGAGATGAGTAGTCAGTAGGCAGTAGGCAGTAGGCAGTAGTTGGTATCAGAGGGGACAGAACAATGCCGTATCCAATCGAAACTCGAACATTCCCTACTCGCTACTCACTATTCCCTACTCACTAGCCCGAAGGGCCACTCCATGCTTCTCGGCCGCACCGCCAACGGGCTCTACTGGATGAACCGCTATATCGAGCGGGCGGAAAACATGGCGCGTCTGGTCGATGCGGGCCTGCGCATGGCGCTGACGCGCACGCAGAGCGCGTCGGAAGAGTGGAATTCGGTGCTGCTCAGCGCCGGCTCCGACGTCGCCTACACGCAGAAGTATCAGGACTATACGGCGGCCGATGTAGCCGACTTCCTGTTGCGCGACACGTCGAACCCGTCGAGCACGATGTCGTCGATCGAGACGGCACGCAACAATGCCCGCATGGTGCGTACCGCGCTGACGCGGGAGACCTGGGAAAGCATCAACGAGGCCTGGATGGCGCTGAAGCGCATGCTGGCAAGGCCGATCGACGAGCGTGACCTGCCAAACGTGCTCGATGCGATCAAGCGCGAAACGGCGCTGATCCGCGGCTCGTTCTACGGCACCATGCTGCGCAACGAGATCTTCGATTTTTCGCAGCTCGGCACCTATGTCGAGCGCGCCGACAATACGGCGCGCATCCTCGACGTGAAGTACTACGTGCTCTTGCCGTCGATCTCCTGGGTCGGCTCGACGCTCGACAATTACCAGTGGGAATCGATCCTGCGCTCGGTATCGGCGCACCGCTCCTACCGCTGGGTCTACGACGCCGACTACAAGCCGACCAACATCGCCGACTATCTGATCCTCAATGTGCGCATGCCGCGATCGCTGACCTTCTGCTATCGCTTCCTGGCCGAGCACCTGAAGTTCCTCGGCGACGACTATGGCGGGCGCCATCCCTGCCATGCGACGGCGGAAAAGACCCAGGCCATGCTGCAGGCAGGCTCGATCAAGGATATTTTCGACGCCGGCCTGCATGAATTCCTTGCCGGCTTCATTCGCGACAACACCAGGCTCGGCGACGAGATCGCGCAGGATTACAGGTTCTATTGAGGAGGCCATGCGGCTCAAGATCACCCATCGGACCGAATACCGTTACGACGCACCGGTGCAGTACCTGCTGCAGCGGCTGCGGCTGCTTCCGGTGAGCGGGCGCACGCAGACCGTGCTGTCCTGGGCCCTGAAGGTAGAAGGCGCGCGCGAGGAAGTGCGATTTGCCGACCACTACGGCAATGACACCCGATTGTTGAGCGTCGAGGGCGAGCGTGATTTCATTACGGTCGAGGCGTCAGGCGAGGTGGTGACGCGCGATACATCGGGGGTTTGTGGGCCGCATCAGGGGTTCGCGCCGCTCTGGCTGTTCGCACAGGAGACGCCTTTGACCATGATCGGCGATGGCATTCGCGCACTCGCCGAGACAGTCGGCAAGGGCACCGATATCGAAAGACTGCACCGTCTGATGACTATCATCTCCGAGCGGGTCGCCTATGCGCCGGGCACCACCAATGCGACGACCCCGGCTGAAGAGGCTCTCGCGCTGAAAACCGGGGTCTGCCAGGATCATAGCCATATCTTTGCCGCCACCGCCCGCGCCATGGGCTTCCCGGCACGCTATGTCAGCGGCTATCTGATGATGGACGCGGCCATCGAGCAGGCGGCAAGCCATGCCTGGGCCGAAGCACATGTTCAGGGCCTCGGCTGGGTTGCCTTCGACCCCTCCAACGGTATCTCTCCTGATGAGCGCTATGTGAGAGTGGCGACGGGGCGCGACTATCGCGATGCGTCGCCGGTTTCGGGGATTTTGCTGGGACAGGCGCAAGAGCGGCTTGCCGTCACCGTCACGGTGGAGCAGTAATCACCCGATGCATGTCGTCCAAAACGCCACCTTGGTTTGGGGTGACGATATGCATGAAAACAAAGACTAAGCGCGTCAAATGGATCCGTTCCGACGCGACGCGGTTTTTAGGGTTCGCTGCCGGAAGAGTAAACCATGACCTATTGCGTCGGCCTCAAGATCGATCGCGGGCTCGTGTTCATGTCGGACACGCGCACCAATGCCGGCATGGACTCGATCTCCACCTTCAAGAAGATGCATGTCTGGGAAGATCCCGGTGAGCGCGTCATCGTGCTGATGTCGGCCGGCAATCTGGCGACGACGCAAGCCGTAATCAGCGTGCTCGACGAGCGCACCAAGGCGGTTGGCGACCGGCACGCGGCAGTGCTCGAAACGCCGTCGATGTACCAGACGGTGCGACTGGTCGGCGAAACCGTCAAGGACGTCATCGCCCATTCCTCGCCCGCCGGCGACAAGGCCGATTCCTACTTCAACGCCTCCTTCATCCTGGGCGGCCAGATAAAGGGCAGCGCCCCGCGCCTGTTCATGATCTATCCCGAGGGCAATTTCATCGAATCGACCGATGACACGCCCTTTTTCCAGATCGGCGAGACCAAATACGGCAAGCCGATCATCATTCGCGCTTATGACCGGTCGATGAGTCTCGCGGAGACCGTGAAGCTGCTTCTGGTATCGTTCGATTCCACGCTGAAGTCGAACCTGTCGGTCGGGCTGCCGCTGGATCTGCTTTTCCTGGAAAAGGATGCCTTCCAGGTCGGGTTGAAGAAACGGATCGGTCATGACGACCCGTACTACCGCACGATCTCCGAGGGATGGTCGAGCGCCTTGAAGACGGCGTTTGCCAGTCTGCCGGATTTTCCGGGATAAGGACGCGCCGGATTTCTCCGGTGGTTGCAAATGTTTAACAGTCGTTTTTGAAAACCGGGCGAAGGGCGCCGGTGAAGCGATCATGTCGGGAGGACAGGATGAACAGTGACGATTTCCGGCAATGGTCGCGGCGGGCCGCCGACTGGGGCGCCGACTATCGTGAAACGCTGCGCCAGCGCCCGGTGCGGCCGCGGGTCGAGCCCGGCGACATATTCAGGAGCATAGAAGCGTCGCCGCCCGAAGACGCGGAGCCGATGGACAGGATCTTCGCCGATTTCGAGGAGAAGATCCTGCCGGGCATGACGCATTGGCAGCATCCCCGCTTCTTCGCCTATTTTCCGGCGAACGCGGCACCAGTTTCTGTGGTGGCTGAGTATCTGGTCTCTGCGATGGCCGCGCAGTGCATGCTGTGGCAGACGTCGCCGGCGGCGACGGAGCTCGAAACGAGGATTGTCGATTGGATGCGCCAGGCGCTCGGCCTGCCGGAAGGTTTTTCCGGCGTCATCCAGGATTCTGCCTCCTCGGCGACGCTGGCGGCGGTGCTGACGATGCGCGAACGCGCGCTCGACTGGCAAGGCAACAAAAGGGGCCTGACGGGGCAGGCGCGGTTGCGCATCTATTCGTCGGATCAGGTGCATACTTCGATCGACCGGGCGATCTGGGTGGCCGGCATCGGTGAGGACAATCTCGTGCGCATTCCGGTCGCCGGCCGCTTTCGCGCCATGGACATAGCGGCCCTCGAGGCGGCGATCGTCGCCGACAAGAAGGCAGGCTTGCTGCCCGCGGGTATCATCGCCTGCGTCGGTGGCACCAGCACCGGTGGCACTGACGATATCGCCAGCGTCGCCGCGATCGCCAAACGCCACGGGGTCTATCTTCACGTGGATGCCGCCTGGGCGGGATCGGCGATGATCTGCCCGGAATACCGGCATTTCTGGGCCGGTGTGGAGCAGGCGGATTCTATCGTCTTCAACCCGCATAAATGGCTGGGCGCGCAGTTCGACTGCTCGATCCAGTTCCTGCGCGACCCCGAAAGCCATGTCAGGACGCTCGCCATCAAGCCGGATTATCTGAAGACGCACGGTCATGACGGCATCATCAACTATTCCGAATGGTCGGTGCCGCTCGGCCGCCGCTTCCGCGCGCTGAAACTGTGGTTCTTGCTGCGTGCCTATGGACTGGAAGGCCTGCGCACGATGATCCGCAACCACGTCGCCTGGAGCGAAGGCCTGGCAGCGCGCCTGGCCGACGAGCCGGATTTCGAGATCGTCACTGAGCCGATGCTGTCGCTGTTTTCGTTCCGGCACAAGGCGGAGGGAGCCGATGCCGACGAGCACAATCTCCGGCTTGTCAATGCGATCAATGATGACGGACGCATCTACCTGACACAGACCAGGGTGAACGGGCGCGTCGCCATCCGCTTCCAGGTCGGCCAGTTCGAGGCGACCGCGGCGGATGTCGATTCGGCTTTTGCCGCCATCACCGAAATCGCGCGCGGACTAACCTGAACCGGCTGAGTCGGGACTGCGACCAAGTTTGCCTTTGCTATCATGTGGTTTCCATTAGCCGGCTTACGCCTTTTCATTGCTTTCGTTTTCGTCTATGATCAAGAAAAACGAAAGCAGAAGGTCTTCAGATGTATCTGTCGCCGCGCCATGCCGAAATCGTCCAAATGGCCAAGGATCATGGCCGCGTCCTGGTCGACGATCTGGCCACCCACTTCAACGTCACGCCGCAGACCATCCGCAAGGACCTCAACGATCTTTGCGACCAGCGGTTGCTGTCGCGCATCCATGGCGGCGCCTTGTTTCCTTCCGGCATCGAGAACATGGAATACGAAGCCAGGCGCAAGATCGCCGCCGAGGAGAAGGAGGCGATCGGCAGCGCGGCCGCCAGGCTGATCCCGGACAACGCCTCGTTGTTCATCAACATCGGCACCACGACGGAGTCGGTCAGCAAGGCGCTGCTGGATCACAGCGGGCTCATGGTCATCACCAATAACATCAACGTTGCTAATAGGATGCGCATCTATCCTTCGATCGAGGTGGTGATCGCGGGCGGGGTGGTTCGCGGCTCGGATGGCGGCGTCGTCGGCGAGGCGGCGGTGGATTTCATCAGGCAGTTCAAAGTCGACTACGCCGTCATCGGCGCCTCGGCAATCGACCATGACGGCGCCTTGCTCGATTTCGATTTCCGCGAGGTCAAGGTCGCGCAAGCCATTATCGCCAATGCCAGGCACGTCATCCTGGTGTCCGACCGGACCAAATTCGAGCGCACGGCGCCGGTTCGCATCGGCCATCTGTCGCAGGTCAACACCTTCATCACCGACCGCTGCGATATCCCCTCGGTGCGCAAGATCTGCCAGGAGGCCGAGGTTCAACTGATCGAAACCTCGCTCGATTGAGGACGTTGCAGCGCTTTCACGAGCTTGTGATATTTCGTTTGACATTCGTTATGAGTTCGAAATAATTCCGCCACGGTTTCGCAAAAGAGCCAAATGGTGCAATGCGAAATCGCTGGAGGAATTGGTGGACGCATCTTCGATCCGTGACATTTTCGTCATAGGCGGTGGCATCAATGGCTGCGGCATTGCCCGTGATGCCGCCGGCCGCGGGTTTTCGGTATTTCTGGCCGAGATGGACGATCTCGCCAGCGGAACCTCCTCAGGCTCGACCAAGCTGATCCATGGTGGCCTGCGTTATCTCGAATTCTACGAATTCCGCCTGGTGCGCGAAGCGCTGATGGAACGGGAGGTACTGTGGAAGAACGCGCCGCACATCATCTGGCCGATGCGCTTCGTGCTGCCCTATGCCAAGGGCCTGCGTCCGGCCTGGCTGATCAGGCTCGGCCTTTTCCTTTACGATCATATTGGCGGGCGCAAATTGCTGCCGGCGACCAGAACCCTGGACATGGCCACCGACCCTGCCGGCAAGCCATTGAAACCATTGTTCAAGAAGGCCTTCGAATATTCCGACGGCTGGGTCAACGATGCGCGGCTGGTGACGCTGAACGCGCGTGACGCCGCCGACCGGGGCGCGACCATCCGCACCCGCACCAAGGTGGTCGGGGCGCGCCGCGAAGGCGGGCTGTGGACGATCAGGATCGAAAATCTGCGGACCGGCGAGACCGAAGAGGTCAAGGCGCGGCTGCTGGTCAATGCCGCCGGCCCCTGGGTCGATCATGTGCTTTCCGGCGTCGTCGGCCTCAACGATGTGCACAATGTCCGCCTCGTGCAGGGCAGTCACATCGTCATCGCGAAGAAATTCGACGATCCACGCGCCTATTTCTTCCAGAACAAGGATGGCCGCATCATCTTCGCCATTCCTTACGAGGACGAGTTCACGCTGATCGGCACCACCGACCAGGACTATCCCGGCGATCCGCACGACGTGAAGATCAGCGACACCGAGATCGACTATCTGTGCGCGGCGGCAAGCGAGTACTTCGCCCAACCCGTCAAGCGCTCGGATATCGTCTGCACCTATTCGGCCGTGCGTCCGCTTTATGATGATGGCGCTTCGAAGGCGCAGGAGGCGACACGCGACTATGTGCTGAAGGCCGATGGCGGCGAGGGCACAGCCCCGATCGTCAACACGTTCGGCGGCAAGATCACCACTTATCGCCGGCTGTCGGAATCTATGCTGGAGAAGATCGAAGGCTTTCTCGGCAGGCGCGGCAAGCCGTGGACGGCAAATGCGCCGCTGCCGGGCGGCGATTTCGCGGCGACCGGTTTTGATGCGCAAGTGGCGAGGCTGAAGAGCGCCTATCCCTTTCTCGACCAGCGTTTGGCACGCCGGCTCACGCGGCTCTACGGCACGCGCGCGCAGATGTTGCTTGGCCTTGCCAAATCGAATGCCGACCTCGGCCGCAATTTCGGCGCCGACCTTTACGAGGTCGAGGTGCGCTACCTCGTCGAGAACGAATGGGCCGTCACATCGCAAGATGTGCTGTGGCGTCGGACCAAGCGCGGCCTGCATTTCAGCCGCGAGCAGACGGCGGCGTTGGATGAATTCATGCGCGGCATAAGCCGCCGCCACGTCGCGGCCGCGGAATGAAGGGCTGCTGATGCACACGGCCTGGGAGGAGGCATCATGCTGGAACTGAGGAACGTCACCAAGACGGTCGGCGCGGTGGAGCATATCCGCGACGTGTCGCTGACGCTCCAGCATGGCTCGCTGAACGTGCTGCTCGGGCCGACGCTGTCCGGCAAGACCAGCCTGATGCGGCTGATGGCCGGCCTCGACGCGCCGACTTCCGGCTCGGTCTGGTTCGACGGCAAGGACGTCACCGGCCAGCCTGTTCAAAAGCGCAAGATCGCCATGGTCTACCAGCAGTTCATCAACTACCCCGCGATGAGCGTCTACGAAAACATCGCTTCGCCACTGCGGGTGGCGGGAGTCGAGAAGGCCAAGATCGACAGCCAGGTACGTGAAGCCGCTGCCCTGCTCAAGCTGACGCCCTATCTCGACCGCACGCCGCTCAGCCTGTCCGGTGGCCAGCAACAGCGCACCGCACTGGCGCGCGCCATCGTCAAGAATGCAAGCCTGGTGCTGCTCGACGAGCCGCTCGCCAATCTCGACTACAAGCTGCGCGAGGAACTGCGCGCCGAACTGCCGAGGATTTTCGCCGCCGCCGGCACCATCTTCGTCTATGCCACGACCGAACCGCACGAGGCGCTGCTGCTCGGCGGCAATACGGCGACGCTGTCGCAAGGCCGCATCACCCAGTTCGGCCCGACCATCGAGGTGTTCCGCAAACCGGTCGACCTGGTGACGGCCAGGACCTTCGCCGATCCGCCGCTCAACACGATCGTGCTGGCCAAGAACGGACCCGATTTCCTGCTGGAGGGCGGCGTCAAGCTGCCGGTGCCGCCGGAACTTGTCGGCATTGCCGACGGCAATTACACGATCGGCTTCCAGCCGCACCATCTGTCGCTCGAGCGGCCGGATGCGAGTGCCGTGCCGGTGCGGGCAAAGGTCACCATCACCGAGATCACCGGCTCGGAAAGTTTCATCCATCTTGATTTCGCCGACGCGCGCTGGGTGATGCTGACCCATGGCATCCGCGATTTCGAGACCGACGAAGTGGTCGAAGTGTTCATCGACCCGCGTCACATCATGGTTTTCGACCAACACGGCGTCGCCGTGGCCGCGGCAAAGCTGGCGGCCTGAGGAGAAAACGATGGCGCGCATCGACGTCAACCATGTCAGGCACTCATATCTGCCGAACCCGCGTACCGATGCGGATTTCGCACTGCGGGAGGTGCACCACACTTTCGAGGACGGTGGCGCCTATGCGCTGCTAGGCCCATCCGGCTGCGGCAAGACCACGCTGCTCAACATCATTTCCGGCCTGCTCCACCCCTCGCACGGCCAATTGCTGTTCAACGGCAGGGATGTCACGAGACTGTCGACGCAGGAGCGCAACATCGCGCAGGTGTTCCAGTTCCCTGTCATCTACGACACGATGACCGTCTACGACAACCTGGCTTTCCCGCTGCGCAACCGCGGCGTTCCGGAGGCCGACGTCGACCGCAAGGTGCGCGAGACGCTCGACATGATCGACCTGGCAGACTGGGCCAGGAAGAAGGCGAGGGGCCTGACCGCCGACCAGAAGCAGAAGATCTCGCTCGGCCGCGGACTGGTGCGCTCGGATGTCAATGCGATCCTGTTCGACGAGCCGCTGACCGTCATCGACCCGCACATGAAGTGGGTGCTGCGCTCGCAGTTGAAGCAGCTTCACCGCCGCTTCGGCTACACCATGGTCTATGTTACGCATGACCAGACAGAGGCGCTGACCTTCGCCGACCAGGTGGTGGTCATGTATGATGGCGGCATCGTGCAGATCGGCACGCCGGCCGAGCTGTTCGAGCGGCCGCGCCACACCTTCGTCGGCTACTTCATCGGCTCGCCCGGCATGAACGTCATGCCGGTAGCGATCGATGGCAAGACAGCGACGCTTGGTTCCCAGCGCATCCAGTTGCCAGGCGCGCCGAAGGCCGGAAGCGGCGTCGTCGAACTCGGCATCCGTCCTGAATATGTCAGGCTCGGCCGCGATGGCATGGCCGTCCACGTCAGCAAGGTCGAGGATGTGGGCCGCCACAAGGTCGTGCGCGCCAGTCTGGAAGGCCGCGAGATCGCGGCCGTCATCGGCGAGGACGAAACCGTTCCCGCCGATCCAAAAGTGCGGTTCGACCCAGCCGGCATCAACATCTATGCCGATTCCTGGCGTGTCGAGATGGGGGCGTAAATGGAAAAGCCCTGGAACAACAAGGCCTGGTTCCTCGTGCTGCCGATGCTCGTGCTGGTGGCGTTCTCGGCCGTTATCCCGCTGATGACCGTCGTCAACTACTCGGTACAGGACACGTTCGGCAATAACGTCTTCTTCTGGGCGGGGACCGAATGGTTCGAAGAGTTGCTGCATTCCGATCGCTTCTGGGAAGCCATGGTGCGCAACCTGATCTTCTCCTTCATCATCCTGGCGATCGAAGTGCCGCTCGGCATCTTCATTGCCCTCAACATGCCCAAAAAGGGCTGGGGCGTGCCGGTCTGCCTGGTGCTGATGGCGCTGCCGCTCTTGATCCCGTGGAATGTCGTCGGCACGATCTGGCAGGTGTTCGGCCGCAACGATATCGGCCTGCTCGGCTACTACGTCAACGCGCTCGGCATCGACTACAATTACGTGCAGGATCCGTTCGACGCCTGGGTCACCGTCATCATCATGGACGTCTGGCACTGGACCAGCCTCGTCGTGCTGCTCTGCTATGCCGGCCTGGTCTCGATCCCCGACGCCTTCTACCAGGCGGCCAAGATCGATGGCGCCTCGCGCTGGGCGGTGTTCCGCTACATCCAGTTGCCGAAGATGAAGCGCGTGCTTCTGATCGCGGTGCTGCTGCGTTTCATGGACAGTTTCATGATCTACACCGAGCCCTTCGTCGTCACCGGCGGCGGTCCGGGCAATTCGACGACCTTCCTGTCGATCGACCTCGTCAAGACCGCGCTCGGACAGTTCGACCTCGGTCCGGCGGCGGCGATGTCGCTGGTCTACTTCCTGATCATCCTGTTGTTGTCGTGGGTGTTCTACACCGTGATGACCAACTACGACGCGGAACGCTGATATGGCCGGCGCCAACGAACGTACCGAGCGCAACCTGGTGAACGGGACCGCCGCTTCGGAAAGACTCGCCAGTTCGCTGTCGCAGAGCGAGCTGGACAGGCGCATGCGCCGCCGTGGCGAGGAATCGCGCTGGTGGTGGATCGTGCCGACGCTCTACATCATCGTCCTGCTGCTGCCGATCTACTGGCTCATCAATATGAGCTTCAAGACCAATGCGGAGATCGTCAATTCGCTGACGCTCTATCCGCATGCGCCGACGCTGCGCAACTACACCATCATCTTCACCGATGCGTCGTGGTATTCGGGCTACATCAATTCGATGACATATGTGGTGATGAACATGGTGATCTCGGTCGCCGTGGCGCTGCCGGCGGCTTACGCCTTCTCACGCTACCGCTTCCTCGGGGACAAGCATCTGTTCTTCTGGTTGTTGACCAACCGCATGGCACCGCCGGCGGTGTTCGCGCTGCCGTTCTTCCAGCTTTATTCGGCATTCGGCCTCATCGATACGCATATCGCGGTGGCGCTGGCGCACTGCCTGTTCAACGTGCCGCTGGCGGTGTGGATCCTTGAGGGCTTCATGTCCGGAGTGCCGAAGGAGATCGACGAAACGGCCTACATAGACGGCTATTCGTTTCCGCGTTTCTTCGTGAAGATATTCATGCCGCTGATCGCCAGCGGCATCGGCGTCGCCTGCTTCTTCTGCTTCATGTTCTCATGGGTGGAACTGCTCATCGCCCGCACGCTGACCACCACCGATGCCAAGCCGATCGCCGCTACCATGACCCGCACCGTGTCGGCGTCGGGAATGGACTGGGGGCTGCTGGCAGCCGCCGGGGTGCTGACGCTGATCCCCGGGGCGCTCGTCATCTGGTTCGTTCGCAACTACATCGCCAAGGGCTTCGCCCTGGGGAGGGTGTGACCATGAACCTCGACTTCTCCTGGATGGCGTGGACCTGGCCGACGGCCGCCTTCTTCGCCGTCATAGCGCTGCTGCTGGTCGGCATGGGTGTCTGGGAATATGCCTCGCCCGGCGGCGATCCGCGCATCGGCGTGCTGCGTTTCAAGACGACGCGCGGCGATCGTCTCTTCGTTTCGCTGCTTGGCAGCGCCTTCATCCATCTCGCTTGGCTGGGTCTTGTCGGACCCAGCCTGTGGTGGGCTCTCGCTCTCTCCGTGGTCTACGCCATCGGCGTCTTCCGCTACGTATAGAGGGGGAAACTGTTGGAGCGGCCGCTTGTTGGCGGCCTCTCCAGATCGCACTTGAAGTCTTTTCAAACGTGGAGGAAACACAATGCGACGGCAATTATTGACATCTACGACCGCCCTTGTCCTCTTGCTCGGCGTGGGCAACGCCTATGCCGGCATGGACGAGGCAAAAGCCTTTCTTGACAAGGAGATAGGCGATCTGTCGACGCTTTCGCGCGCCGATCAGGAAAAGGAAATGCAGTGGTTCGTCGACGCCGCCAAGCCGTTCGCCGGCATGGATATCAAGGTCGTGTCGGAAACGCTGACGACGCATCAATACGAGTCGCAGGTTCTGGCTCCGGCCTTCACCGCCATCACCGGCATCAAGGTCACGCACGACGTCATCCAGGAAGGCGACGTCGTTGAAAAGATCCAGACCCAGATGCAGACTGGCCAGAACCTCTATGACGGCTGGGTCAACGATTCCGACCTGATCGGCACCCACTGGCGTTACCAGCAGGTGCGCAACCTGACCGACTGGATGGCGGGCGAAGGCAAGGATGTCACCAATCCGAACCTCGATGTGAAGGATTTCATCGGCACCTCCTTCACCACCGCTCCGGACAAGAAGCTCTATCAGCTTCCCGACCAGCAGTTCGCCAACCTCTACTGGTTCCGCTACGACTGGTTCAACGACGAGAAGAACAAGGCCGACTTCAAGGCCAAGTACGGCTACGATCTCGGCGTTCCCGTCAATTGGTCGGCCTATGAGGACATTGCCGAGTTCTTCACCGGCCGCGACGTCGATGGCAAGAAGGTCTACGGCCATATGGACTATGGCAAGAAGGACCCGTCGCTCGGCTGGCGCTTCACCGATGCCTGGCTGTCGATGGCCGGCAATGGCGACAAGGGTATCCCGAACGGCCTGCCGGTCGACGAATGGGGCATCAAGGTCAACGAGAAATCGCAGCCGGTCGGCTCCTGCACGGCGCGGGGCGGCGACACCAACGGCCCGGCCGCCGTCTACTCGATCCAGAAATATCTCGATTGGCTGAAGGCCTACGCACCGCAGGAAGCGCAGGGCATGACCTTCTCGGAATCCGGTCCGGTTCCCGCGCAGGGCAATGTCGCCCAGCAGATCTTCTGGTACACGGCGTTCACCGCCGACATGGTCAAGCCCGGCCTGCCCGTCATGAACGACGATGGCACGCCGAAATGGCGCATGGCTCCGTCGCCGCACGGTGTCTACTGGAAGGACGGCATGAAGCTCGGCTACCAGGATGTCGGTTCGTGGACGCTGATGAAGTCGACCCCGACCGACCGTGCCAAGGCCGCCTGGCTCTACGCCCAGTTCGTCACCTCGAAGACGGTGGACGTGAAGAAGAGCCATGTCGGCCTCACCTTTATCCGCGACTCCACCATTCACGACAAGAGCTTTACGGAGCGCGCGCCGAAGCTCGGCGGCCTGATCGAGTTCTATCGCTCGCCGGCCCGCGTGCAATGGTCGCCGACCGGCACCAACGTGCCGGACTATCCGAAGCTGGCACAGCTGTGGTGGCAGGCGATCGGCGATGCCTCGTCGGGCGCAAAGAGTGCGCAGGAAGCGATGGATTCGCTTTGCGCCGAGCAGGAGAAGGTCATGGGCCGCATCGAGAGGTCCGGCGTCCAGGGCGATATCGGGCCGAAGCTCGCCGAGGAACATGATCTCGCCTACTGGAATGCCGACGCGGTCAAGGCCGGCAATCTCGCTCCTCAGCTCAAGATCGAGAACGAGAAGGAGAAGCCCCAGACCATCAACTATGACGAGCTGGTCAAGAGCTGGCAGAAGTAGGATTGACCTATGCGGGCGTTCGCGCCCGTAAAATTCAGGGAGGCGGCACGTTGCCGTCTCCCTTCTTTGTGTCGTGACGGAGGAAGTGCGAATGAATGGCTTTGTCCTGGCAATCGACCAAGGCACCACGTCGAGCCGGTCGATTCTGTTCGACGGCGACATGAAAGTCGTCGGCAGCAGCCAGCAAGAATTCACCCAGCACTATCCTGCTTCCGGCTGGGTCGAGCATGACCCGGAAGATATCTGGGCCAGCGTCGTGGCGACCGTGAAGGGCGCATTGAAGAATGCCGGGCGGGAGGCATCGGACGTCGCCGCGCTCGGCATCACCAACCAGCGCGAGACCGTCGTTATCTGGGACAGGACGACCGGCAAGCCGATCCACAACGCCATCGTCTGGCAGGACCGGCGCACCGCGCCGCTATGCCGGAAGCTGAAGAAGCAGGGATTGGAAAAGACCTTCACCAGGAAGACCGGCCTGCTGCTCGATCCGTATTTCTCCGGCACGAAGATAGCCTGGATGCTGGACAAGGTGAAAGGCGCCAGGAGACGCGCCGAGAAAGGCGAATTGCTGGCCGGCACCATCGACAGTTTCCTGATCTGGCGCCTGACCGGCGGCAGGGTGCATGCCACCGACGCCACAAACGCCTCCCGCACGCTAGTCTACAACATCGAGAAGAATGCCTGGGACGACGAGCTGCTGGCCATCCTGAACATTCCGGCAAGGATGCTCCCCGAGGTGAAGGACTGCGCCGATGATTTTGGAATCACGCAGAAAAATCTCTTTGGCGCCGAGATAAGGATCCTCGGCGTTGCCGGCGATCAGCATGCCGCGACCATCGGCCAGGCCTGTTTCGAGCCCGGCATGATGAAATCGACCTACGGCACCGGCTGTTTCGCGCTGCTCAACACCGGTGCCGATCTGGTGCGCTCGAAGAACCGGCTGTTGACCACGATTGCCTATCGGCTGAACGGCAAGACCACCTATGCGCTGGAAGGATCGATCTTCATCGCCGGCGCCGCCGTGCAGTGGTTGCGCGACGGCATCAAGGTGATCGGCAAGGCCGAACAGAGCGGCAAGCTGGCGGCCGAGGCCGATCCGACCCAGGACGTGTATCTGGTGCCGGCCTTTGTCGGGCTCGGCGCGCCCCACTGGGATGCCGAGGCGCGGGGCGCGATCTTTGGCCTGACCCGCAATTCGGGGCCGGCGGAGTTTGCCCGCGCCGCGCTCGAATCCGTGGCCTACCAGACGCGCGACCTGCTCGATGCCATGCGCAAGGATTGGAAAGGTACGGCGGCCAAGACGGTGCTTCGGGTCGACGGCGGCATGGTGGCATCCGACTGGACCATGCAACGGCTGGCCGACATTCTCGACGCGCCGGTCGACCGTCCGACCATTCTGGAGACGACCGCGCTCGGTGCCGCCTGGCTCGCCGGCTCGAAGGCGGGCGTGTGGCCGAAGGCGCGGGAATTCGCCAAGACATGGGCGCTCGACCGGCGCTTCAGACCGGACATGGAACCATCGGTACGCTCGGCCAAGCTGGCGGGGTGGCGCGATGCTGTTCGCAGGACGCTGAGCGTGTCATAATCAACAGCCAGATCGGGCGAGGGGGAAATGAAGCCAAACTGGTACTCTGCTTGGCGCGCCGAGGCTATCAAACAACTGAAGACCAAGAATAAGCGCTTGGAGGAAGAATTCCGCATCGGCCACTGGTCGCGCTATGACTTGAGCAACGGAAAGCTCTTGTTCTCCAAGGACGGGGCGATCGAGGTGATCACCGAAATCCAGATCGCCGGTTCCACGAATGCCAAGGCACAGAACTGGCTCTGGGCGTGGGCAAATTCAAATCTGCCCGATAGTCTTCTCAGAGACGCAAAGCTGGTTCGGTCCTTCGGCGAGAAGAACGGCATTGACGAACTGGCTCAGGCTTACGTGATAGATGGGAATCAGCTGGAAGTGCTGGGTTGGGAATTGGCGGCCGTCACGGTTCGAATTTGCGATGCCGTCGGAGCGTACCGATCACCCCGTGGTGAAGGTGGCGCGCTTTATTATATCTTCAAGACCATCAATTGGGCCAACTGATCACAGCCTGCCCGGGGACCGTCCTCGCACGACAGAAAGCCCGCGCCATTTCCGGCACGGGCTTTGACTTTCTATCCCTCTGACGAACACTGGCGCCCATCAGTAGGGTGAAATGCACTGCTGGCGCGGGCCGTTATACGGCTGGAACGTGTTGTCGGATGCGCGGTAGGAACGGTAACGGTCATAGCACCACTGCACGTGCGAATTGCCTTCATAGACGCGGTTCCGGTTGTTGGCGATCGCCCCGGTTATCAGCGCGCCAGTGGCGAAAGCAGCAAGCGGGAACCAGAAATCGCCGTGACGGCGATAGCCCGGGCGATATTCACGGTAGCCGCGATGGCCGTTCCAGTAGGCTCCGCGGTTGTCGCGGTAGAAGTTGCGGTTGCCGCGAAACTCGCCGCGGAAGTTACGGCGCCGCTCCCAGGGCCTGTACTGCACGGTCTGGACATCGGACGAGACAGATGCAGGCTGCGGTACATGGGCCGGTGCGGCTTCGACCGGCATGGCCGCCGCCACTGCGAACGAAGCTGACAGTGTGGTCGCCAGCAAACCCGACAGGACTTTGTTCATGATCTTCTCCTTGAGAGGTTGACGTCCCTTGTGGCGGAGGAAACGGACACGCTCGCGAATTGTTCCTGGAAAAAAAGGCAAGTTGCTGATTTGTAATGTTTCTCCGGTTTGGGATCGATGGAGGCCACAGGGTCTTTGGCCTGCCTGGCAAAGGTTCGGCATGTCCTTGCCGAAACGGCCGGCCGGGAAAGCCGGCACGGCGGGGACGCATGGCTTGGTGGCCCGTTTTTTCCGGTTGACCGGTCGAGGCACTCTCCCTATGTTCCGCGCAATTTCGAGGGCGCCGTTTCCAGCCCACGGGAGCGCGTAGCTCAGCCGGTAGAGCAACTGACTTTTAATCAGTAGGTCTCGGGTTCGAACCCCGACGCGCTCACCACTCAGTCCCGTGACAAATGCACGTTCAGGACAGCGGCTTTTTTGGCGATCAGTCCTTCCAGATCCGCGTCCGATCGGGTGGTGCCGGTGCGTTGGCGCAGCAGGGAGATCATCGCGCGCATCGAAAGCGGGGCGGTTTTTTGCTGAATCAGGATCGCGTCCACCGCGCCGGCAACGTCGGGGCCTTCCGCTGGTGCTCTCATGGTCGGATCCTTTCTATCCAGCTCCGCCTCGGTGCCGCCGACCGATCCTCTGATGCCGCGGTCAAAGACGACGGCCAACCCGTTCTTGACGGCGAGGGCCGCGACCATGTCGTCGAGTTCGTGGTCCGAAAAGCTGGGGTCGGAAGGCGTGGGTTTCAGGATTCTGTGAATCACCCTGGCGGCCTGGTCCGTCGAAACATAGCCGAAGCGCTGTTTTCTAGCTTCGACATATTGTTCGATGATCATGTCAAGCCGGCGGGCTGCAATGTCCTTTGATTGCTGCATCGGAACCTCCTCGGGTCGTCATGGCGCGCAGGAGCAGCACCTAAAGAGATAGGGCCGCCCGGAAGAACATCAAACATGAGAAATGACGCATCTGCCGATACCGGAGGAACGATCGCGCCGCTGATGCATTTTGCCTTTGACCAGCTTATTGAGGGAACGCAGGCCAATGAAGATCGCCCATATCGCGCCGCTGTATGAATCCGTGCCGCCAAGGCTCTATGGAGGCACCGAACGCATCATCTCCTATCTCACCGAAGCTCTGGTCGGGCTCGGCCACGATGTAACGTTGTTTGCCAGCGGCGATACCAGGACCTCCGCCCGGCTGGTCGCGTGCCGGGAACGGGCGCTGCGCCTCGATCCCCGGCCGTTGAAGTCGGAGATCGCGGCGCATCTTTCGATGCTCGAGGAAGTCAGGAGACAGGCCGACGATTTCGACATTCTTCACTTCCATCTCAGCCACTTCCTGCATTTCCCGTTTTTCCGCCATATGCCGGAGCGCACGGTGACGACGCCGCATGGCAGGCTGGACTATGTGGATCTGGCACAGGCCTATGAGCGGTTCCCGCGTTTTCCGATGATTTCCATTTCACGCAGCCAGAGGACGAGGCTCGCGTCCGCCAACTGGTTGGCGACCATCCATCATGGGCTGCCGCTCGATCTCTATGGGCCGGATTTTGAAGCCGGCTCCGACGGCACATATCTGGCGTTCCTCGGCAGGATGTCGCGCGACAAGCGGCCGGACCGGGCGATCGAGATTGCCAGGCGCACGGGCCTGAGGCTCAAGCTCGCGGCCAAGGTGGGCGACGGCGACCGGGCCTATTTCGAGGAGGTCGTCCAGCCGCTGATCGATGGCGATCGCGTCGAATATGTCGGCGAGATCAGCGAGGACCAGAAGAGCAGGTTTCTCGGCAACGCCGCTGCCTTGCTGTTTCCCATCGACTGGCCCGAGCCTTTTGGCCTGGCGGTAATCGAGGCCATGGCCTGCGGAACTCCTGTCATGGCTTGGAGCTGCGGCGCCATGCCCGAGATCATCGATCACGGTGTGACCGGCTTCGTCGTCGAAACCATCGAGGACGCCGTCGCCACCATGCCGGCCCTGCTCCAGCTCGACAGGCGCCGGATAAGGGGCGTTTTCGAAGGACGGTTCTCGGCCGACCGCATGGCGCGCGACTATGTCGCCACCTATTCACAGGCGATCGACACTCAACAAATCAGGGCTTCCTAGTACAGTGCCCCGTTCAGAAACAAGCACGGGACAGTCTTCTTGACCATCACCCAACTTGACGAGCGCAAGCTTGATCCCGCAATAGCCCTGGCCTCCCTGGACGAAACCGCGCCGAGGGAACCGCACCGGCTCTTCGCACTCAAACATGGCGACTGCTTCGCCGTCGCCGATTCCTATGGCGACATACGCGGTGTGGGCGACGGCTTTTTCCGCGACGACACGCGCGTGCTTTCCGAATTCCGCCTCGCGGTGGGCGGTCGTTCGACGTCGCTGCTGGGCGCATCGCTGAGCCAGGACAATGTCCTGTTCACCTCCAACCTGACCAATCTGCCGATCGAGAGCGCCGGCGGCCGTCCCATCCCGCAAGGAGCGATCCACATCGAGCGTGTCAGGCTGCTGTGGGAGGACCGGCTGTATGAGCGCCTGACCCTTTCCAACTACAGTCAGGAACATTCGACCGTCCTGCTTTCGCTGCGCTTCGCCGCCGACTTCCGCGACATGTTCGAAGTTCGTGGCTCGACGCGCGCCAAACGAGGCACCGCCCATACGGCCGAGATGGACCAGAACTCGGTTCTGCTTCGCTATGAAGGCCTGGACAAGGTGGTGCGTACGTCGACGATATCGTTTTCGCAGAAACCCGACGAATTGACCTCCGACCGGGCGGATTTCTTCATTGCAGTCACCAAACGCAGCCGCAAGACACTGTATGTCGAGGTCGGCAGCGAGATGGCCGATGTTCCCGACCGCGACCGGTTTCGCGCCGCAGCGGCGCGTGCGCGTTTCGGCATGCGCGCCAAGCGCCGCCACGGCGCGACGCTGCACAGTTCGGGCAGGGTGTTCAACGACTGGATGGAGCGCGCCCGGGCCGACGTGGCGCTGCTCACCACCGAACTCGCGACCGGCCCTTATCCCTATGCCGGCATTCCTTGGTTCTCGACGGCCTTCGGCAGAGACGGCGTGATCTCGGCGTTGCAGATGCTCTGGCTCAATCCCGGCCTGGCGCGCGGCGTGCTTGCCTTTCTTGCGCAACATCAGGCGACCGAAACCTCGCCCTTCAGCGACTCTCAGCCCGGCAAGATCATGCATGAAACGCGCAAGGGTGAAATGACGGCGCTGAGCGAGTTGCCGTTCGGCCGCTACTATGGCGGTGTCGATACCACCCCGCTCTACGTTCATCTCGCCTGCGCTTACGCGGACCGCACCGGCGACATGGTCTTTATCGACGGCCTATGGCAGTCGCTATGTGCAGCCGCCGAATGGATCGAGGCGGCAAGCGCTTCGACCGGATTCGTCACCTACCGGCGTGCGGCGGAGTCAGGCCTCGCCAACCAGGGATGGAAGGACAGCTTTGATTCGGTCTTTCATGCGGACGGTCGTATCCCGAAGGGCCCCATCGCGCTGGTCGAGGTGCAGGGCTACGTCTTCGCGGCGTTCCAGGGGCTGGCGAAACTGGCTCGCCGGCGAGGCGAGACAGAAAAGGCGGAAGCCTGGGAAAGGCGGGCCGAAGAGATCCGCCAGCGGGTTGAAAGCCATTTCTGGATCGAAGAGCTGGGTTATTACGCGCTGGCGCTCGATGGCGACGGCCGGCCATGCGAGGTGCGCACATCCAATGCCGGACATCTGCTCTATGTCGGACTTCCGAATCCTGATCGGGCGCGGACCGTCGCCGATCAGTTGCTGTCGGCTTCTTTCCACTCCGGCTGGGGATTGAGGACGCTCGCCGACGACGCGATATTCTTCAATCCAATGTCGTATCACAATGGCTCCATCTGGCCGCACGACACGGCGATATGCGCGGCAGGCCTTGCGCGATACGGCATTCGCGACAATGTGGTGCGGCTGATGAGCGGGACGTTCGAATCCGCCGTTCATTTCAACATGCGCCTGCCCGAACTCTTCTGCGGCTTCACCCGCGCACCGGGCGAGGCGCCGATCGCGTATCCAGTCGCTTGCCTGCCGCAGGCCTGGTCGGCAGGTTCCGCCTTCATGCTGATGCAGGCCTGTCTGGGCCTCCATATCGACGGCTGGGCCGGCGAAATCCACGTCACAAGGCCACGCCTGCCAATCGGCATCGATAGCCTGGTGATCCGCCATCTCGCGGTGGCGGGCACGGCAGTCGACCTGACGTTCCAGCGGGTAGGGGATCGTGTGGGCGCCTTTCTGGCCGACCGCCATGAAGGGTTGGCGCCTTTGATCGTGCGCAGCTAAAAACCGGAACCATCACCGGCGACGTGCGTTGCACCATCTCCCCCGCGGAGAGGCGCGACCTAGGCCGGAGCAATTCACATCGATGCCAGACAACAATTTTGACTTCCTCCACTCTGCCTCCGCTCTATGGTTCGTCATTCTTGCCAGCCTCTGCGTTTCCCTTGTTGCCTTGGTGATTTCCGCGCTGCGATCCCGCCGGACCCCGCCGGAACCGGCGAATGTCGAGCCTCCACCGGCTCGTGTCGTATTGCGGGAGTTCGAAAAGAATGGCCATTCCGCCGACGCGGCACTCGTCAACTGGTCGCCCTCGACACTGCGCGAAATCCTGGCGAAGGAACTGCCGGATGCGCAAGTGATCGTCGTCTCCAACCGCGAGCCCTACATTCACAATCTCAGGGATGACAATGTCGACCTGGTTGTGCCGGCCAGTGGACTTGTCTCGGCGCTGGAGCCGATCACCCGTGCCTGCGCGGGAACCTGGATAGCCTATGGCGGCGGCTCGGCGGATCATCTCGTCGTCGACCAGAACGACCGCATCGAGGTCCCACCTGAGAACCCATCCTACACGTTGCGCCGTGTCTGGCTGACCGAAGAGGAACAGCAAGGCTATTATCTGGGTTTTGCCAATGAGGGTCTCTGGCCGCTGTGCCACATAGCCTTTACACGGCCCGTCTTCCGCACGTCCGACTGGGAAACATACGAAGCCGTCAATCGCAAATTCGCCGACACCGTCGTTGCCGAAGCCCGGAACGAACGCCCGATCGTCCTCGTCCAGGATTATCATTTCGCTCTGCTGCCGCGAATGATCCGGGAACGCCTGCCCGATGCGATCGTCATCACATTCTGGCACATTCCGTGGCCGAATTCGGAAGTCTTCAGCATCTGCCCCTGGCGGGAAAAGATCCTGGACGGCCTGCTGGGGAGCTCGATCATCGGTTTTCATACGCAGTTCCACTGCAACAACTTCATCGAGAGCGTCGACCGCTTCCTGGAAAGCAGGATCGAGCGCGAGGATTCGGCCATCTCCTATGGCGGCCAGACGAGCCTGGTCCACGCCTATCCGATCTCGATAGAGTGGCCGCCGGCTCAACTCGGGAAATTGCCCGCCATCGCGCAGTGCCGCGCGCGAATTCGCGAAAAATTCGGGCTGGCGGACAATGTCAGCCTCTGTGTCGGCGTCGAGCGCCTCGATTATACGAAAGGCATTCTCGACCGGTTTCACGCATTGGACGAACTGTTCAAGCAACACCCGGAGTGGATCGGCAAGGTGGCCTTCCTGCAGATCGCGGCGCCAAGCCGTGGAACCTTGCCGGCCTACCAGCAACTGCACGAGGAATGCCTGCGTTGCGCGGCGGAGCTCAACGAGCGTTATGGCCGGGACGGCTACACGCCTGTCTTGATGGTGGCTGAACACCATTCCCAGGAGCAGGTCTACGAAATCTACCGGGCCGCCGATGTCTGCATGGTGACCAGCCTGCACGACGGAATGAACCTGGTCGCCAAGGAATTTGTCGCCGCGCGCGACGACGAGCAGGGCGTGCTGATGCTCAGCATGTTTGCCGGCGCTTCCAAGGAGCTTCTCGAGGCACTGATCGTCAATCCCTACGACGCGACGATGATGGCCGAGGCGTTGCTGCAGGCATTGACCATGGTGCCCGCCGAGCAGCGCCAGCGCATGCAGCGCATGCGCGAGATCGTCCGCGACAACAATGTCTATCGCTGGGCGGGCAGCATGCTTCTCGACGCCGCCCGCTTGCGCAAGCGAATCGCGATCGACCCCGCCGGGCCGGGCTCCGTTGCCGCGGCCAATGTGATATCGCTGCTTGATCGCAAACGGGTCGCGGCGCTGTGATGTCGGGATCGGCAAATCTGTCCGTGCCGACCGTCCCGCAAGGCCGATGGGCACTCTTCCTGGACATT
The DNA here is from genome assembly GCF_006442405.1 of Mesorhizobium sp. B2-2-3. Lineage (NCBI taxonomy): Bacteria > Pseudomonadati > Pseudomonadota > Alphaproteobacteria > Hyphomicrobiales > Phyllobacteriaceae > Mesorhizobium > Mesorhizobium sp. B2-2-3. The sequence goes on from NZ_VFWC01000006.1 coordinate 117,157, forward strand.
GACGGTACGCTTCTGGAACATGCCGCGCATCCCGACGCGGTGGTCGTCGGCGATGCGTTGCGAAGCATGCTGACAAGGCTGGACGGGCGTCTGGCTGGCGCTCTGGCTTTCATTACAGGAAGATCCGTTTCCGCCGTCGACCGGCTCTTCCAGCCGCTGCGCCTGCCGGCTGCGGGTCTATACGGCCTGGAGCACCGGCTTGTGCGTGACGGCCCTGTCAAGGCGGCCGACGAGCCCGCCGACATTGCCGCGCTTGCCGAGGAAATCGAGGCGGAACTGCACAATGTGGACGTCTATATCGAGCGCAAGGGCCCGATCCTGGCCATTCATACGCGTGCGGCGCCGCAGTTGCTGCAACGGGCGACGCAACTGGTCGAACAGGCCCTGGAGCGGCTTCCGCGAGGATATCGGGTTCTTGCCGGCAATGCCGGGGTGGAACTGATGCCGCTCGAGGCGGCCAAGGGAGCGGCAATCAGGCGTTTCTGCGAGTTGCCGGCTTTCCGGGGGCGGATTCCCGTATTCCTCGGAGACGACACGTCGGATGAGAACGGCTTCGAAGCCGTCAATGAAATGGATGGCATTTCGGTCCGCATCAAACCGCAAGGGAAAACCGTGGCGCGCCACGCGCTGGCCGATGTGGGCGAGACCCTGGCCTGGCTTGAATCCCTATGTCAGGACCAATCGGGCACTGGCCGGTTTGAGGAGGCGGTCCAGCCCACTGTCCGGCAGAGTTGAGGCCGCAAAACGCGTTTTGCGCCTTTGAAGAACGGTTTTCAGGAGTTGATCAATGATCCAATTCACCAGCCTCATCCACGAGATCATGCCCGCGTGGCTCCGGCGGCGTTCGCGCCGGCGCATGCAGGACACGGAGACAACTTTCGATCCATCGCGTCCTGAAGACGCCGATGCCGTCTGGCGAAAGGCCGTCGAGAGGGACCTGTTCGGCGCAAACACGCCCGACTATACCGAGACCGAACAGAAGAAGCGCGATCACCACTGACGGAGGCTGTCAGCCTTCCGCGAAGACCAGCGAGACATTGCCGCCGGCATGCCGTTCGAGCCGGCCGGCGAGGTCGAGCTCCAGGAGCACCATGAACACCTGGGCCGGATGCAGGCCGGTGTGGCGGATGATCTCGTCGATCGCCACCGGCGTCGGGCCGAGCGCTTCGGTCACCCTGGCGCGGTCGTTTTCGCCGGGTGGCGGCGTGGCCGAGAAATCGGGGGGATCTTCAAAGGGCGGCAGTTCGGGGGCCCGCAAACCGGTCAGCGGCGCGATTGCCCTGTGAATGTCGGCGGCTTCGGTGACCAAGGTGGCACCGTCCTTGAGCAGGCCATTGGTGCCGGCGGCGCGTGGATCAAGCGGCGAGCCGGGTACGGCGAAGACCAGCCGGCCCATTTCGCCTGCGAGCCTGGCGCTGATCAGGGACCCGGAACGCTGCGCCGCCTCGACCACCACCAGACCGACTGCCGCGCCCGCGACGAGGCGGTTGCGGCGCGGAAAATCCTGGGCACGCGGCTGCCAGCCGAACGGCATCTCCGAAATGATGGCGCCGCCGCGCTCGACGATCTCGTCGCATAGGCCGGCATTCTCAGGCGGGTAGGGCAGATCGAGGCCTCCGGCCAGCACGCCGATCGTGCCGGTCGAGAGGCTGCCCTGATGTGCTGAAGTGTCGATGCCACGCGCGAGGCCGGAGATGATGGCGTAACCGTCGCGGCCAAGGTCGGTCGCCAGCATGCGCGCCATCTTGATGCCGGCGAGCGAGGCGTTGCGGGCGCCGACGATAGCTACCGCGGGCAGCCGGAACACCGCGCCTTCGCCTTTCACCGCCAGCAGCGGCGGCGGATGGTCCATGTTTTTCAACAGGGCGGGATAGTCCGGCTCGCCGATACCGACAAAACGGGCGCCTGCCCGCCTTGCGGCCTCCAGTTCCGCTTCAGCCTCGGCGATCGAGGGAATGCGGGCGATCCTGCTGGCGCCGCCCGAAATCATCAGCTCCGGCAGCATTTCCAGCGCGACCTCGGCCGAACCGAACCGGTTGATCAGGTCGCGAAAGGAGGCGGGACCTACATTCTGGCTGCGGATCAGCCGCAGCCAGCTCAACCGCTGCCGGTCGCTGAGGCGCGGTCCGGCGAGCGGCTTGCTCACTCCTTCGCCCCGATTTTGCCCTCGGTGCCGGCAAGCAGGCGTGAAATGTTGGCCCGGTGCTTGATGAAGACGATCAGGCTCATCACGACGAACAATGCGGCAATCTGCGGTGTGCTCAGGAAATAGAGGGCGATCGGCACGGCGACCGCGGCCGTCAGCGCTGCAAGCGAGGAGTAGCGGAACAGGAATGCCATGGCCAGCCAGACGATGGCGAAGATCAGCGCCACCTGCCAGGCAAGGCCGATCAGCACGCCGAGATAGGTGGCCACGCCCTTGCCTCCCTTGAATCCGAGCCAGATCGGGAAGAGATGGCCGAGGAAGGCGCCAAGGCCGGCCCAAGCGCCGAGTTCGGGCGCGAAATGGCCCGCGATCAGCACCGCGGCCGTGCCCTTCAGCGCGTCGAGCAGCAGCGTGGCCGCGGCAAGGCCCTTGTTGCCGGTGCGTAGCACATTTGTCGCGCCGATGTTGCCGGAGCCGATCTGGCGCACGTCGCCAAGCCCTGCCGCACGGGTCAGCAGAAGCCCGAACGGAATCGAGCCCAAGAAATAGCCGAGCACCAGCGCCGGGATCAGGTTGTAAGTCATTGTTCCCCCCGCATTTCCCCCTGACGGGCTGAATCCGGCGCGATGCGCCGCCGCCCGCTCAGACCGAGAACACTGTGCGGCCCGCCACCAGCGTTTGCAAGACCTTGCCTTGCAGGCGCGCGCCTTCGAAACAGGTGTTCTTCGAGCGCGAGCGGATGCCGCTTTCGCTGACGATCCAGGGTTCATCCAGATCAACAAGCGCAAGGTCCGCGAGAGCGCCGGGCTTGAGCGTGCCGCCAGGCAGGCCGAACAGCCGTGCCGGCGCCGTGGACAAGGTCTCGATCAGCCGCGGCAGCGACACGTCGCCATTGTGGTAGAGCCGCAAGGCGGCGCCCAGCAACGTTTCCAGCCCGATGGCGCCGGCTGCGGCGTCGGCGAAGGGCAGGCGCTTGGTATCGACGTCCTGCGGATCGTGCGAGGAGACGATGATGTCGATCGTGCCGTCCCTGATCGCTTCGATCATGGCCAGGCGGTCTTCCTCGGCACGCAGCGGCGGCGTCAGGCGGAAGAAGGTCCGGTATTCCCCGACATCGTTTTCGTTGAGTGACAGATTGTGGATCGATACGCCCGATGTGACGGTCGCGCCGTCGGCCTTCGCGCGCCCCACCGATGCCGCCGCCATCGCCGTCGATATCTTTGCCGCGTGGTAGGAACCTCGCGTCAGGCGCGCCAGGGCAAGGTCGCGCTCCAGCGGGATGGTTTCGGCTTCACGCGGAATGCCGGAAAGCCCCAGCCAGCTTGCGTAAAGTCCCTCGTTCATCACACCCGACGATGCGAGATCGGCATCCTGGGTTTCGTGCACGATGGTTGCGCCGAAATCGCGGGCATAAGTCAGGGCGCGGCGCATCACCAGCGCGCTTGATATGGTGTGGCGGCCGTCGGTGAAGGCGGCGGCGCCGGCCTCGCGCAGCAGGCCGAATTCGGTCATCTCGCGGCCGTCGAGGCCCTTGGTGATGGCGGCGGCCGGGAAAATATTCACGATGGCCGTGTCCTTGGCGGTGCGCAGCACGAATTCCACCAGGGCCACATTGTCGATGACCGGATCGGTATCGGGCATCATGACGATCGAGGTGACGCCGCCGGCAGCCGCGGCGACACTTGCCGACGCGATCGTTTCGCGATGTTCGCCGCCCGGTTCGCCGATGAAGACGCGGCCGTCGATCAGGCCGGGAATCACCGCCTTGCCGGCGCAGTCGACGATGGTGGCGCCCTCGGGCGCCCCCTGGTTCAGCGCAGCCTTGCCGGCGGCGGCTATCTTCTTCCCGTCGACGATGACCGTCCCGGTCTCGTCTACGCCGCGCGAGGGGTCGATGATGCGGGCGCGCTCGAACACCGTGATGGTCATGCGCCACGGCCCTCGTGGTTGCGGCGCGGATCGAGCAGCGCTTCCATCACCGCCATGCGCACGGCGACACCCATCTCGACCTGTTCCTGGATGACGCTCTGCGGGCCGTCGGCGATTTCCGAAGCGATCTCGACGCCACGGTTCATCGGGCCCGGATGCATCACCAGCGCATCGTCTTTCGCGGCCTTCAGCTTCTCGGCGTCGAGGCCGAAATAGCGGAAATATTCGCGCACCGAAGGCACGAAGGCCCCTTCCATCCGCTCGCGCTGCAGGCGCAGCATCATCACCACGTCGGCATCTTTCAGGCCCTCGGCCATTGAGCCGGTGACGATCACGCCCATCCTGTCGATTCCCGAGGGAAGCAATGTCGAGGGCGCGACGACGCGGACCTGCGCGCCGAGCGCGTTGAGCAGCATGATATTGGAGCGGGCGACACGCGAATGCAGGATGTCGCCGCAGATCGCCACGATGAGTTTCGACAGCGGACCCTTGGCGCGACGGATGGTCAGCGCGTCGAGCAGCGCCTGTGTGGGATGCTCGTGCGCGCCGTCCCCCGCATTGACCACGGAGCAGCCGACCTTCTGCGCCAGAAGGGCGGCCGCTCCCGCCGACTGGTGGCGGATGATCAATATGTCGGGCCGCATGGCGTTCAGCGTCATGGCCGTGTCGATGAGCGTCTCGCCCTTCTTCACCGAGGAACTCGCCACCGACATGTTCATGACGTCGGCGCCGAGACGCTTTCCGGCCAGTTCGAACGACGACTGCGTCCGCGTCGAGGCTTCGTAGAAAAGGTTGATCTGGGTGCGGCCGCGCAGTGTCGAGGTTTTCTTCTCGGATTGCCGCGAGATCGCGACAGCCCGGTCCGCCCTGTCGAGCAGAAGCTCGATGTCGGCGGGGGAAAGATCGCGGATGCCCAGAAGATGGCGGTGGGGATAGAGTGGCAGGGACGAAGCGTCGGTCATCTCAAGGGGCTGCTATAGGGTGGACGTTCCATGGCTGCAAGCGCCAGCTTTGGATTGCGGCTGTTCTCCCCGGTATTTTCGTCGCGCGCCTTGGGCTATATCTAGCCGATGGCTCCGGATTCGTAGCCGCCTGGCAGTAAGGATGAAGCGTGACCGACGACGTGACGAACCAGCCGCCGCCGCTGACAGGCGGCAACGCCTGGCGGGGCGATCCGTTGCTGATCCAGCTTGCCGAGCGCTTTTCCGATCCGGTGCGCAAGGATCTCGACGGGCTCGGCCGCTTCGTGCTGACGCAGGAGGCCCAGGAACTGGCCCGCCTCGCCAATGTCGAAACGCCGAGGCTCAGGACGTATGATCGCCAGGGCCGGCGCATCGATCTGGTCGAGTTTCACCCCGCCTATCACGCTTTGATGCGCCGTTCCGTCGCCAACGGGCTGCACTCCTCGGTCTGGGAGAACGGCGATGCCGAGATCGGCCGCCGCCATCAGGTGCGCGCGGCCCGGTTCTACCTGACGGCCGAACTCGAGACCGGACATCTGTGTCCCATCACCATGACCAGCGCTTCGCTGGCAGCGCTGATGGCGAGCCCGAAACTGTTCCGCGAGTGGGCGCCGCGCGTGACGACGCGCAAATACGATCAGAGCCAAAAGCCGCCGGTCGAGAAGACCGGGCTTACGCTTGGCATGGGCATGACAGAGAAACAGGGCGGCACGGACGTGCGCGCCAATGTAACGAGGGCCGAGCGCGTCGGCAGCGGCTTCTATCGCCTGACCGGCCATAAATGGTTCATGTCGGCGCCGATGTCGGATGCATTCCTGGTACTGGCGCAGGCGCCGGAGGGATTGTCGTGCTTCCTCGTGCCGCGCGTCCTTGGCGACGGCTCGGGCAACGGCTTCCGTTTCCAGCGCCTGAAGGACAAGCTCGGCAACCGGTCGAATGCGTCTTCCGAGGTGGAGTTCGTCAACGCGATCGGTGAGATGGTCGGCGAGCCGGGCGCCGGCGTGAAGACGATCATGGACATGGTGACCTTGACCCGGCTCGACTGCGCCGTGGCGTCTTCGGCGATCATGCGGGCGGGTCTGGCCGAAGCCGTTCATCACGCCCGCCATCGCCAGGTGTTCGGCACCAACCTGATCGAGCAGCCGCTGATGCAGCGCGTGCTGGCGGACATGGCGCTCGACGTCGCCGCTGCCACGGCGCTGTCGTTCCGTCTGGCGCGTTCCTTCGACGAGGCGGCGAGCGATCGCGGCGAGGCGGCCTTTGCCCGTGCCATGACGCCGGTCGTCAAATATTGGGTCTGCAAAATTGCGCCGCCGCTGCTCTACGAGGCGATGGAATGCCTCGGCGGCAACGGCTATGTCGAGGAGGCGCCGCTCGCTCGCTACTATCGCGAAGCTCCGGTCAACGCTATCTGGGAAGGATCGGGCAATGTCATGGCGCTGGATGTGCTGCGCGTGCTTGGCCGCGCGCCGGGCCTATTCGAGGAGGTGCTTGCCGGCATCGATCGCGACCTGGGCGCGGGCGGACGCGGCACCATCGGTGTGCTGAAGGCGGCGATGCAAGTCGCCGCGACCGACGAAGGCTCGGCCCGCCTGCTGACGGAGCAACTGGCGCTGTCGGCGGCGGCGGCGGAATTGCGCCGGTTGGGGGCAGGGCGGATCGCCGATGCCTTCGTCGAGACGCGGCTGGCGGGCCAGTGGCGCAACACCTACGGCATGCTCGATTCGCGCCATGATGCGCGCATGATCATCGACACGCTCTATCCGCCAACCACCTGAGCAGCAGCCATGGACCACGCCTTGGTCATTCCCCCGCGCCGTTAACCTTAACAAATGGTTTCCGTTGCGAGGGCTGGCGGCAAAGCCCACTGTCATTCCTGTCGAAGCAGGAATCACGATGCGACAGGTATTGACCTCTTTTCTCGCCTTGCACTGGACGATCGTTTTCGCCCTGCTGGCGATCATCTGCATCGATGGAAACCGCGGCGTGGCCGGGGCGCTTGGGGTGCTGGGCGTGACAATCGAGAGCGCCCGCTTCGTCGATCTCGAAAATGTCGTCGTGGTTGCGCCTCTGGCAACGGCCCTGCTTGTCGTGGCGGTGCTGTTCTTCTGGGCTTTTGTCGAGGCGCTGATCAACAATGCCAGCAATCCGGGCGCCGACAGCGTTGCCCGTGTCGCCTTCATCTGCGCTTCCGGCGTGCTTTCGCTCATCCTGGTCGGTGGCGCGGCGCAAGGCATCAACGGGCTGTTCCTGGTCGTCGCCGTGCAATTGGCCGCACTTCTGGCCTCCTATGTCGCCATGCTTGCCGAGCGCCGCACCCTGGCCGCCTCGGATGATGTCGAAATCCACGCCACGGCGCACAGCATGGCCAGGGCCGCAGCCCACAATTCTCTGCTTTCGCTGATATCGGGCCGGCCCGAGCCGACCCGGAAGGGAGGCCGCTGATGCGTTACATCTTCGCATTGTGGGCGGCTCCGATGGCGCTTTTCTGGGGCTGGTTCTACCTGTCGCTCAACGACATGAATTTCGGCTACGTCATGCTGAGCCGGCAGTTGCATGATTTCGTCTTCCAACTCTACGGCCAGATGCTTGGTATCGACCCGGCAATCATTCCCGGTATGGTGGGAAGAGCCTGTATATTCGACGGCCTGCTGCTGCTGGCGATCTGGGCGTTTCGCCGCCGTCGTGAAATCATCGGTTGGATCAGGAGGCGGGCGGCGATTCCGGTGCAGTTCGAGCGGCTGCACCGAGCGAGCGAAGCCGGTCCAAAACTCCCTGCAGAATAAAGGCGGCTGCGGCCGAATCGATCTTGCCGGCGCGCTTGGCGCGCGAAAAATCCATCTCGATCAGCGTCCGTTCAGCGGCTACCGTCGACAGCCTCTCGTCCCATAGCAGGAAGGGAAGGTCGCTCAAGGCGGCCATGTTGCGTACGAAGGCGCGCGATTTCTGCGCGCGCGGACCTTCCGAGCCGTCCATGTTGACCGGCAGTCCAATCACCACCGCGCCGGCATTCTCCTTTTGCAGCAGATCCAGCAGCACGGCCGCGTCGAGCGAGAATTTTCGTCGCATGATGACCGGGCGCGGATGCGCGAAGGAAAAGCCACGGTCCGAAACGGCGACGCCGATGGTCTTGTCGCCGAGATCGAGCCCGGCAAGCGTCCTACCGCCGGCCAGCCGTGCCGGCAATTCCTCGATGGTAATGATAGCCAACGGTTTTCCTTTGACCCGACAGCGCCGTCGCGGCGTTTTGAACACGCGAGGACGCCGTAACACTTTGCTCTTGAGCTGACGCCGTTCTATCCTCCGGCGGAGCAAAAATCGAGGAACTCGCTGATGAAACTCACTTGGTACGGACAATCCGCCTTCAAGATCGAGGTGGCGGGCGCAAGCATCCTGATGGACCCGTTCCTGAGCGGCAATCCGCTTTGGAAGAAAAGCTGGGAAGGCCCGGCCGAAGGTGTCACCCATGTGCTTTTGACGCATGGTCACGGAGACCATGTCGGCGATGCGCTCGAGATCCTCAAGAAGACCGGAGCGATGCTGGTAGCCAACCCCGAGGTCTGCGGCTATCTCGGCGGCCAGGGCGTCGACCAGAACAATATCAACCAGGGCAACACCGGTGGCACGGTGGACTGCGGCCCGTTCACGACGACTTTTGTCCAGGCATTGCATTCCTCGTCCTATGGGGACGGCATCTATATGGGCAATCCCTGCGGGCTGGTCCTGCATTTCCAGGACGACAAGACGCTCTATCACATGGGCGATACCGACATCTTCTCGGACATGGCGCTGGTCAACGAGCTGCATGAGCCGAAGATCGGCCTGGTGCCGGTCGGCGACCGCTTTACCATGGGAGGTGCTGTCGCGGCTCTCGCCTGCCGCCGCTATTTCAAGTTCGATGTCGCCGTGCCATGCCACTATGCGACTTTCGGCCTGCTCGACCAGACGCCCGACAAATTCGTCGCCGGAATGGAGAGTTCGGGCGTGAATGTCGTCGTGCCTGGGATCGGCGAGGCGGTCACACTATAAATTGAAAACGGAATTAAACCATGGGCTTGAGGAACTCTCTTTGCGTTTCGATGCTGTTTGCGGCGTCGCCGGCGCTTGCCGCGGACGATTTCATTGAAGGGGTATACCTCAAGTCCGAGGAGCTCTGCGCACAGGCCAGGAAAGACACCCTGCAGACGCTGATCGATGCCGGCAACATCGTGCTGTCGGCCCATGGCCTGCAAGGGGTCGAATACAATTGCGAGTTCTTGCAGATCAGCAAGGCGACACGCTCGCCGAGCTGGGCGGTGACGGCCATTTGCCAGGAGCCGGGCTACGTTTTTCCCGACGTGCTCTCGGTGACGCAGATGAGCCCGACTCAGATCGATCTCGTCTCCGTCCGGCCCATCGAAGACGAGAGCGAGGCGAGCGGCAACAGCGGCAGCTACTATCTGTGCGAGGGCATGGCCCCGCCGTGAGGTCATTTGCCCGATTGTGGGCATGCACATGTTGCGCGCCGCGCGCGGCGCCGCTATAGGCCGGGGCTGGTTTTCCCGAGGCACAAACATGTCCGTTGACGTCAAGACAGTGAAGCGCGTCGCGCGTCTCGCCCGCATTGCGGTGAGCGAGGAAGATGCCGAACGCATGACCGGCGAGCTGAATGCCATACTGGGCTTCGTCGAACAGCTGAACGAGGTCGATGTTTCCGGGGTCGAGCCGATGACTTCGGTAACTCCGATGGGGATGAAGAAGCGCCAGGACGTCGTCACCGACGGCAACAAGGCTGCCGACATCGTCGCCAACGCGCCTGCCACGGAAGAGAACTTCTTCCTCGTGCCGAAGGTCGTGGAGTAACAGGCCGATGGCCATCGAAATCGCCATCGAGACGCCGCTGCAGGACGATGTGCGCGGCTTGGTCGCGGAGCTCAACGAGACGCTGCTCGAACTGACGCCGCCGGAACACTGCTATCACCTGACCGTCGAGCAGATGGCCGGCCCGGACACCACGGTCTTCGTCGCCCGCGACGACGGTCTTGCAATCGGTTGCGGGGCGCTGAAGCGCCATGACGGTGCCATAGGCGAGGTCAAGCGCATGTACACGCGGCCCACGCATCGCGGCCAGAAAATCGGCGCCAGGATCGTGGAGCGTGTCGAAGCGCTGGCGCGCGAGGAAGGATTGAAGCGTCTGGTTCTGGAGACGGGCGATCGCCATCCTGCCGCCTGGGCTGTCTATGAACGTTCCGGCTTCTCGCGTTGCGGTCCGGTGCTGGATTATCCCGATTCCGAGTGGTCGGTGTTTTACGAAAAGAGCCTTACCTGATGAGCGACCTGACCCGACTGACGATTTCGCAGGCCCGCGCCAAGCTGCGCGCCAAGGAAATCACCGCGACCGAGATCGCCGACGCCTATCTTGCTGCGATCGAGCGCGCCAATCCGGCGCTCAACGCCTACGTCGTGGTGACCGGCGACAAGGCGCGCGACATGGCCAAGGCCTCCGACGCCAGGCTGGTCAAAGGCGAGGGCGGTGCGCTGGAAGGCATTCCGCTCGGCATTAAGGACCTGTTCGGCACCGAGGGCGTGCACACCCAGGCCTGCAGCCACGTGCTCGACGGCTTCAGGCCGCATTACGAATCGACCGTCACCTCCAATCTGTGGGCTGACGGGGCGGTCATGCTGGGCAAGCTCAACATGGACGAGTTCGCCATGGGCTCGTCCAACGAGACGTCCTATTACGGGCCGGTGGTCAACCCGTGGCGGCGTTCGCGCGTCGATACGATGGTGATGCCGACCACGCATCAGGGCGATGGCGGCTTGGTTTCGGCCGGCGGCACCAGGACCGCGCGCACCCTGGACAATGCGCAGCTGGTGCCGGGTGGCTCGTCGGGCGGCTCGGCCTCCGCCGTCTCGGCTTTCCTGTGCGCGGGCGCCACGGCCACCGACACTGGCGGCTCGATCCGCCAGCCGGCCGCGTTCACCGGCACGGTCGGCATCAAGCCGACCTATGGCCGCTGTTCGCGCTGGGGCATCGTCGCCTTCGCCTCGTCGCTCGACCAGGCCGGGCCGATCGCCCGCGACGTGCGCGATGCCGCGATCCTGCTCAAATCGATGGCCTCCGTCGATCCGAAGGACACGACCTCTGTCGACCGGCCTGTGCCGGATTATGAGGCGGCGATCGGCAAGCCGATCAAGGGCATGAAGGTCGGCATTCCCCGGGAATACCGCGTCGACGGCATGCCGGAGGAGATCGAGGCGCTGTGGCAGAAGGGCATTGCCTGGCTCAGGGATGCCGGCGCCGAGATCGTCGACATCTCCTTGCCGCACACCAAATACGCGCTACCGGCCTACTACATCGTGGCGCCCGCCGAAGCCTCGTCCAACCTTGCGCGCTATGACGGCGTCCGCTACGGCCTTCGCGTCCCGGGCAAGGATATCGTCGAGATGTATGAGAAGACCCGCGCCGCCGGCTTTGGCCGCGAGGTCAAGCGCCGGATCATGATCGGCACCTATGTGCTGTCGGCGGGCTATTACGACGCCTACTATCTGCAGGCGCAGAAGGTGCGCAATCTGATCAAGCGGGACTTCGAGAACGTCTTTGCCGCCGGCGTTGATGTCATCCTGACACCGGCGACGCCATCTGCCGCCTTCGGCATTGCAGACGAGGACATGGCTTCCGATCCGGTGAAGATGTACCTGAACGACATCTTCACCGTCACCGTGAACATGGCGGGCCTGCCGGGCATTGCGGTGCCCGCCGGCCTAGACCCCAAGGGCTTGCCGCTCGGCCTGCAACTGATCGGCAGGCCGTTCGAAGAAGAGACGCTGTTCCAGACCGCTGCCGTCATCGAGCAGGCGGCCGGAACGTTCCAGCCGGAGAAGTGGTGGTAGGATCGTCTCTCATCTAAGGGGTGAGGGATGTTCTTTTATCTTTCGAAAATCTTCTGGTTCTTTATCCAGCCGCTCAACCTGACGATCTTCCTGCTGCTGGCGGGGCTGGTCGCGGCATTTTTCGGCCGCCGGCGGCTGGCAGCCACCGGCGGCGTGCTGGCGTTTTTGGTTCTGGCGCTTTCGGCCTGGACCTCACTCGGCGCATTGCTGCTCAACCCGCTGGAGGAACGCTTTCCGCGCCCGCCGCTGCCGCAAAAAGTCGATGGCATCGTCGTGCTCGGCGGCGGCTTCGAGGGCGGCATCAATCTGGTGCGCGGCGGTTATGAGCTGAACAGCGGCGGCGACCGGATGGTCGAGACGGCCGTGCTGGCGCGGCGCTTTCCCAACGCCAAGGTGGTCGTCTCCGGCGGCAATGGCGAATTGTTCCTCGACGGCGAGGGCGACGCCGCCACCGCGCCGCGCCTGCTTGGAGCGCTTGGCGTGACGCCGGAGCGACTGATTCTCGAGGGCAAATCGCGCAACACCTATGAAAATGCCGTCTTCACCAAGGCCTTGATAGCGCCGAAGCCGGGCGAAACCTGGCTGCTGGTCACCTCGGCCTACCATATGCCGCGCGCCAAGGCGCTGTTCGACAAGGTCGGCTTCGCGACCGTCCCGTGGCCGGTCGACTATCGAACGTCGGGAGACGAAGGCATCGGCCTGTTCCGCGACAATCCGGCCGATGCGCTGCAGGCGGCCACAATGGCGATCCGCGAATGGATAGGGCTGTTCGCCTATTGGCTGTCCGGCCGCATCGATCGGCCTTTTCCCGCACCTGGCGGCTGACCGATCACGGCGCGGCGCGCCGCCGAGAAGAACTGGCGCCGCACCAGAACGGCCAGGAGCAGAAGCGTCGACAGCACGAACACCACCGGATCGACGAACCAGCCGAGATAGCCGATCGAAAAGAACACGCCGCGCAGGCCGGAATTAAAATGCTTGCCTGCCAGCATGTTCATCTGCGCCGCCCTCCACACCGCCGTTTCGGTGACCGGGTTGCGCGAGGCTTCGCCATGCGGGATCGGCACAGCACCGATCAGGATCGAGCAATAGTTGAACAGACGGTAGGCCCAGCCGAACTTGAAGAACGAAAACGCCAGGATCAGCACCAGTCCCAGCACCTTGATCTGAAAAGCCGGGCGCGACGGGGCGCCGCCCAGAGGCAGGGTGCTCAACACCTCGAGGACGCGGTCGGAGGCACCGAGCAAGGCAAAGCAGCCGCCAAGCGCGATCAGGGAGCTGGAGGCGAAGAAGGCGGTGCCTTGCTGCAGGCCACCCATGATGGCTGTGTCGACGATGCGGATCTCACGCTCGGCCATCCGGTGCATCCAGGCTTGACGCTGCGCATTCATCGCCGTTGTCAGCGACATGCGGCTGACCAGCACGCCGTCCGAGGCGAGCGTATGCAGAACCCACGCAATGAGGAAGAACGCCAACGCCGCGAGATCGGCTGTCGAAAGATCGAGGGAATCGCCCATTGGCGGAACCTATCACATCCAGTGCGATTGCTTCGATCGTCCGCCGGCAGCGACGGTCATGTCGCTGCCGGAGCAAACAAGGTCGGCGGGCGCTGCGCCGCGCCGTTCAAAACAGCGGAAACATCGCGGGAGTTCCTATATGTAGTCCCAGAGCGGCTTCGGGAGATTGTGGCGCGTGTTCCTTTCGGTTTTCGACCTGTTCAAGATCGGCATCGGACCATCGAGTTCGCACACGATGGGACCGATGACGGCCGCCCGCCGTTTCCTCGACGAGATCGCCGGAGACGACTGGCCGCGTCCGGCCGGCGCCAAGGTTGCTCGCATCGGCGCCAGCCTGCACGGCTCGCTCGCCTATACCGGCATCGGCCATGGCAGTGACCGTGCCGTCATTCTCGGCCTTGCCGGGCAGACGCCGCAGACGGTCGACCCTGACCAGGCGGACGGCATTGTCGCTCGCATCACCGCCGACAAGCTGATTTCACCGCCCGGCCACCCCTCCTACCGTTTCGATCCGGCCGGCGACCTGGTGCTCGACCGCAAGACGCCGCTCACCGGCCACGCCAACGGCATGGCGTTTTATGCGTATGATGCCGGCGACCGCCTGCTGCTCAAGCGCATCTATTATTCGATCGGCGGCGGCTTCGTGGTTTCGGAAGAAGAGCTGCAGCGCATGAAAGCCAAGGGTTCGGTGACGACCGAAGGCAAAAAAGTCCCTTATCCCTTCAAGAACGCCCTCGAGATGCTGAAGATGGCTGGCAAGAGCGGCCTTTCCATTGCCGAGATGAAGCGGGTCAACGAGGAAACACAAATGTCGCGCGATGAGCTCGACGCCGGCCTCGACGCCATCTGGGGTGCCATGAAGAGTTGCATCGAGCGCGGCCTGTCGCAGGACGGCATCATGCCGGGCGGGCTGAAGGTGCGCCGCCGGGCCAGGCAATTGCACGACAAGCTGCAGGAGCAGTGGCAGCAGAACCGGCCCAATCCGCTGCTCGCCAATGACTGGCTGTCGATCTATGCCATGGCCGTCAACGAGGAGAATGCGGCCGGCGGGCGCGTGGTCACCGCGCCGACCAACGGCGCGGCCGGCACGCTGCCGGCAGTACTGCGCTACTGGCTGCATTTCCATCCCGAGGCCGACCAGCCCAGCATTCGCGATTTCCTGCTCACGGCAGCCGCCGTCGGCGGCATCATCAAGTCCAATGCGTCCATCTCCGGCGCCGAGGTCGGCTGCCAGGGCGAAGTCGGCTCGGCTTCGGCCATGGCGGCGGCCGGCCTGTGCGCCGTCATGGGCGGCACGCCCGAACAGGTCGAGAACGCCGCCGAGATCGCGCTGGAGCACCATCTGGGCATGACCTGCGATCCGGTCGGCGGGCTGGTGCAGGTGCCCTGCATCGAGCGCAATGCGCTGGGCGCGGTCAAGGCGGTGACGGCCGCCTCGCTTGCCATCAAGGGCGACGGCACCCATTTCGTGCCGCTGGACGCCGCGATCGAAACCATGCGCCAGACCGGCCTTGACATGAACGAGAAGTACAAGGAGACCAGCCTCGGCGGGCTGGCGGTCAATGTGGTGGAGTGTTGAGCCCGCTGGCACTGTGGAGAACTTGCTCAGGCCGTTGACGCATCCGTGCGACGGATTAAATCTTGGGCAATGGCTCTCAACCTCCTAAAGCTCTGCGTCGGCTGCGACAGCGTCGAGGATCTCGAAGAATGGATCGCGTTCCGCCTCGACGAGCGGCGCCGTGCCGGCGAACCGGCCGAGCATTGGCACACCACCCGCATGGTGCCGACGCGCGCCGATGAGGTTACCGACGGCGGCTCGCTCTATTGGGTGATCAAGGGAAGCGTCCAGTGCCGCCAGTTGATCACCGAGATTCGGCCATTCACCGATGACGAGGGCATAGGCCGCTGCCATCTGATGCTGGATCCGCAAGTGGTGCGCACCGACTGGCAGCCGCGCCGCGCCTTTCAGGGCTGGCGCTATCTAAAGCCATCGGATGCACCCGCCGATCTCGGCAAGGGCAAGCCGGGGCAGGTCGAAATGCCGCCGAAACTCCGGCGCGAGCTCGCCGATCTCGGCCTGCTCTAAATCACTATCGGCTTGTTCCGAGCAGCCCATTGGCTTGCTCCGAGCAGCCAGTTGGCTTGCTCCGGGGCAATCTGGCGGCATGGTCGGCCCGTATAGGCGGACTGCGGTTGCTGGCCCTCAATGTTGCTGTCCGTTGGACTTGCAAGCGTCGCGACAACGCCACATCTTGAAAATCATGAGCGATAGGAACCATCCGGTTTCGATATCTGACGCACTCGCACCGACCACATCGCGCCGCGGCGTGGTGGGATGCGGACCATGTGTCGCGCAAGGTCATGATTGCGGCGCAGAAATAACACCCGGTGGCGGCATGCTCGTGTTCAGGAATAGTCTGGAAAACCGGCCGATCGCCAGGCATTCACGGGGCAGTGGAATATGGTAGGCGCGATCATCGCTGTCGTCGCATTGCTGCTGGTGCTGATGGGCCTGGCAACGGCTTTCGTGCGGGCCGACCCGAGCAGGCTTGCAGGCGACATGAGGAAGGTTGGGCCGGTTTTGCTGGCGTTGGTCGGGGGCGCCGTGCTGCTGGTCGGGCGCGGCGGTCTCGGCGGCATCATCCTGCTCGCAGCGATCGCCTGGTACGGCTCGATGCGGCTGAACCGGCGAGCCGTGATGCCGGCGCGGAGACGCTCGACCGTACGCACGGCGGCGCTGGAAATGGACCTCGATCACGATACAGGAGGCCTTGAAGGCCTTGTCCTGGCAGGCCGCCATGAAGGCAAGATGCTTGGTGCGATGGGCAAAGCCGAATTGCTGCAGCTGTTTCGCGAACTCTCCGGTGACCCGGAGAGCCGGCAACTGCTAGAGACGTATCTTGACGGCAGATTTCCCGTCTGGCGCAAAAACGCTGAGGCGCACAGTGGCGAAGGGCTGGGTATTGCGCCAGGTCCGGGCGCCATGACTAAGGAGGAGGCCTACAAGGTCCTTGGTCTTGAAGCGGGGGCCGCCGCGGCGGATGTCCGCAAGGCGCACCGCCGCCTGATGCAACGCCTGCACCCCGATATCGGCGGCACGTCTTTCCTGGCGGCGCGGATCAATGAAGCCAAGGAGGTCTTGCTCTCCAATCACAACTAGTCTCCTTCGACGCAGAAATTTTCCGGGAGATATCTTCCACGCCGTCCCTACTGCTGGACGGCGTAGCACTCGATTTTCTTCTTCTTGAGGGCGGTGCAGGCCTTCCAGGCCGCGGTCTTGGAACCGAAGCCGCCGAAGCGGGCGCGGTAGTACGTGACGCCGTCCTTGTCGAAGGCGACGGTGAAGCCGGAGGCATCTGCCAGCACCTTCGGCGCCTGCTTGGTGGCCTTGTCGAGGAAGGCCTGGGCTTCGGACTGTTTCGGCGACGAGGCGACCTGAATGGCCCAACCCGACGGCACCGACGCGGTGTTGACCGGGTCGACGGCCGGCGCGGGCTCGGCATAAGCGGACACCACCTGTGCCGTGGCGACCTTGGGGGCGGAGACGATAACCGTCTTCACCTTCTTTGCCGGAACAACCAGTTTGGGTTCTTCGGCTGCGGTATCGTCGGCGACATCGCTGTCGCCCTGGGCAACCGTCGCGTCGTCGGCAACGGCCTCGTCCGCGTCATCGGCGCTTGCCACCGCCACCGGCTTCTCGTCCGGAGTCGGTGCGTCGTGCTTGGGCAACAGCACCCTGGCCAATGCCGTCACCGGGTTGCCGCTATCGGCCTTTGCGACCAGATCGCCGCCGCCCCGGGTCGATGCCCGCGGCAGATAGGTGTTGATCAAGGCCGCCATCTGATTGTCGCGGCTGCTGCCCGAGGTGCCGCCCATGACCACGCCGACAATGCGACGGTTGCCGTCGGAAACCGATGAAACCAGGTTGAAGCCCGAAGCGCGGGTGTAGCCGGTCTTGATGCCGTCGACGCCCTTGATGCGTCCAAGCAGGCGGTTGTGGCCGTTGATGCGCTGGCGGCCATAGAGGAAGGAGCGCTGCGAGAAATAGCCGTAATATTGCGGGAAATGTTCGCGCAGCGCGATGCCGAGCGTTGCCATGTCGCGCGCAGTGGTGAACTGGCCGGGATCGGGCAAGCCGTTGGCGTTGCGGAACACGGTGCCGTTCATACCGAGCTGCCGCGCCTTGGCAGTCATCATGCGGGCGAAGTTGGTCTCGTTGCCGCCGAGCATTTCTCCGAGCGCGGTGGCCGAATCATTGGCCGATTTGGTCACCATCGACAGGATGGCGGTCTCGACCGCCACCGATCCGCCCGGCTTCACGCCGAGCTTCGTCGGCGGCTCTGCCGCGGCATGAGCCGAGAAGACGACCGGCGAGTTCCGGCTGATCTTGCCCTTGGCCAGAGCCTCGAAAGTCAAATAAAGCGTCATCATCTTGGTGAGCGAGGCGGGATAACGCCGGGCGTTGGCATCCGAGGAGTAGAGCACCTTGCCGGTCTTGGCGTCGACCACGATGGCCGCGGACTTCGCGGCGAGCGACGAGGCCGCACTTGCAACGACGATGATCATCGCCACGGCGATGATCATGACCGTTTTGAAAGGGGACGCGGATTTGGAAACGATGCCCGACAACGCCTGACGCACTGATAGTTCCTTTGAATTTCTTGTTGCGCTGGAGGCGGCAAAGGGATCCTGCCTCACTTCCGGGCAAGCTATCGGGGCAGCGTTACCAATCCGTTTATGGTAACCGCCGCGTTCACCATTTTCTGGTGGTTTGAGCCTCTGTTTATTCGAATTTTAGCCATTGCCCACACCGGCTAGGACGGAAGCTGGCGATTTCTTGACTTTTGTGCGTCGCACAATATATTCGAGTGCATTGCACAAGGCGCTCGGGGCAGGGCGCATCAACCGTCCAGGGAGAATTGAAATGACGCAGACCTATGAGGACTTCAGCAAATACGGCAAAGAGTTCGCCGACACCGGCTTGAAGAGCTTCGCCTCTTTGTCCAAGGGCGCGCAGGCAATTGCGGCCGAGGCCGGCGAATACACCAAGAAGAGCTTCGAAGCCGGCAGCGCCGCTTTCGAGAAGATTGTCTCGGCCAAGTCGCTCGACAAGGCGATCGAGGTCCAGTCCGACTATGCCAAGCAGTCCTATGAGGCGTTCGTCGCCGAGGCCACCAAGATCGGCGACCTCTATGCCGAACTCGCCAAGGAAGCCTACAAGCCGTTCGAATCGATCGTTGCCAAGGCGAAGTAATTCCGTTCGGCAGTACGAGAACTGGGCCCATTGGGCCAAGACAGAGCCCGGCCGCGCCAGCGTGGCCGGGTTTTTTCATGTCAATTTCCGATCAGGGGCCTGGCTCGCCTTCACGATTGCGAAAATCGGCCAAGTTGGGCACCTAGCCATATTGTCAGCTAACCAGAAGGGCTTAAAATCGTCCATCGAACACCTACATGTCGAACTCGCATGAGGATTCGAAAGAGGCAGGATTACGTGACGATCGGTTTGACTGCCACAAGGGCACGGATGCAGAACGGCAGCGGCGACGGCAATGAGGCCGGCCGCGGCACGGCGGTCATCACGCGCACAAAGACCAAGACCAAGAAACCCAGCCTCTATCGGGTCCTCATCCTGAACGACGACTACACACCGATGGAGTTCGTGGTTCACGTGCTGGAACGTTTTTTCCAGAAGGACCGCGAAGCCGCCACACGCATCATGCTTCATGTTCACAATCATGGAGTGGGCGAGTGCGGGGTCTATACATTCGAGGTGGCCGAGACCAAAGTGTCCCAGGTCATGGATTTCGCCCGACAGAATCAGCATCCGCTGCAATGCGTGATGGAGAAGAAGTGAGGTAACATGCCGGCTTTCTCCCAAGGCCTGGAAAAGGCGCTTCACCAAGCGCTGACGCTCGCCAACGAGCGGCACCATGAATATGCAACCCTTGAACATCTGCTGCTCGCCCTGATCGACGACACCGAGGCGGCCGCCGTCATGCGCGCCTGCAATGTCGATCTCGACGAGTTGAAGCACACTGTTCTCACCTATATCGACACCGAGCTCGACAATCTGGTTACCGGCTATGACGAGGATTCCAAGCCGACCGCCGGCTTCCAGCGCGTCATTCAGCGTGCGGTGATCCATGTGCAGTCGTCCGGCCGCGAAGAGGTCTCCGGCGCCAACGTGCTCGTCGCCATCTTCGCCGAGCGCGAGAGCCATGCCGCCTATTTCCTGCAGGAACAGCAGATGACCCGTTACGACGCGGTCAACTACATCTCGCACGGCATCGCCAAACGTCCGGGCGCGTCGGAGACGCGTTCGCCGCGCGGCGCCGATGACGAGCAGGGTGGCGCGAACGGCGCCGAGCCGCAAGAGGAAGGCGGCAAGAAGAAGCAGCAGCAGGACGCGCTGACCGCTTATTGCGTCAATCTCAACAACAAGGCCAAGGCCGGCAAGATCGATCCGCTGATCGGGCGCGAGTCCGAGATCAACCGCACCATCCAGGTGCTGTGCCGCCGTTCCAAGAACAATCCGCTTTATGTCGGCGATCCCGGCGTCGGCAAGACGGCGATCGCCGAGGGCCTCGCCAAGCGCATCGTCGAGGGTGATGTTCCGGAAGTCTTGCACAACGCCACCATCTTCGCGCTCGACATGGGCACGCTTTTGGCCGGCACGCGCTATCGCGGCGATTTCGAGGAGCGACTGAAGCAGGTCGTCAAGGAGCTCGAGGATTATCCGGGCGCTGTGCTGTTCATCGACGAGATCCACACCGTCATTGGCGCCGGCGCGACGTCGGGCGGCGCCATGGATGCGTCGAACCTGTTGAAGCCGGCACTGTCTTCGGGTGCGATCCGCTGCATCGGTTCGACAACCTATAAGGAGTTCCGCCAGTTCTTTGAGAAGGACCGCGCGCTCGTACGTCGCTTCCAGAAGATCGACGTCAACGAGCCGACCATCGAGGACGCCATCGAGATCATGAAGGGCCTGAAGCCCTATTTCGAGGAGTTCCACAAGGTCCGCTACACGACGGAAGCCATCAAGGCTTCGGTTGAGCTGTCGGCGCGCTACATCAACGACCGCAAGCTGCCGGATAAGGCGATCGACGTGATCGACGAGACCGGCGCCTCGCAGATGCTGGTGCCGGAGGCCAAGCGCAAGAAGACCATCGGCATCAAGGAGATCGAAGCGACGATCGCCACCATGGCGCGCATCCCGCCGAAGACTGTTTCGGCCGATGACGAGAAGGTGCTGCAGGGTCTCGACATCGAGCTGAAGCGCGTCGTCTACGGCCAGGACACTGCGATCACCGCGCTGACCTCGGCGATCAAGCTGGCGCGTGCCGGCCTGCGCGAACCGGAGAAGCCGATCGGCTCCTATCTGTTCTCGGGTCCGACCGGCGTCGGCAAGACCGAAGTCGCCAAGCAATTGGCCGCTTCGCTCGGCGTCGAGCTGATCCGTTTCGACATGTCGGAATATATGGAACGCCACACGGTCTCTCGGTTGATCGGCGCGCCTCCCGGCTATGTCGGTTTCGATCAGGGCGGCCTTTTGACCGACGGCGTCGACCAGCATCCGCATTGCGTGCTGCTGCTGGACGAAGTCGAGAAGGCGCATCCGGACCTGTTCAACATCCTGTTGCAGGTGATGGACCATGGCAAGCTGACCGACCACAACGGCAAGCAGATCGACTTCCGCAATGTGATCCTGATCATGACCACCAATGCGGGCGCGTCGGATGCGCAGCGCGCGGCGATCGGTTTCGGGTCGACCAAGCGCGAAGGCGACGATGTCGAGGCGATCAACCGGCTGTTCACGCCGGAGTTCCGCAACCGTCTCGATGCGATCATCCCGTTCGGCTCGCTGCCGGTGCCGGTTATCCATCAGGTGGTGCAGAAGTTCGTCATGCAGCTGGAGGCCCAGCTCTCCGAGCGTGGCGTCACCTTCGACCTGTCGCCGGATGCGATCGCCTGGCTCGCCGACAAGGGCTATGACGAGCGCATGGGTGCGCGTCCGCTCGGCCGCGTCATCCAGGAGCACATCAAGAAGCCGCTGGCAGACGAAGTGCTGTTCGGCAAGCTCAAGAAGGGCGGCACGGTGCGCGTCAGCGTCGAGAAGAAGGAAACCGGCGAGACCGGCCTGAAGCTCGAATCGCTCGCCGACGAGGCACCGGTGAAGCCCAAGAAGGAAGAACCGGAAGACACCCCCAAGCAGCGCAAGGCAGTGGCCAAGAAGCCGGCGGTCAAGAAGGCCGTCGCGCAGAAGCCCGAGCCCAAGGGCAAGGACGGCGGCAAGCGCAGCCTGGTGCCGCAACTGCCGCGCAAGAGCTGATAGTCACTCCCTCGAAAAAGCCCCGGAGACGGGGCTTTTTCATTGGCACAAAGCGACGATCACTGAAGCGCTGCTGTCGGCCCCTGGACAGCAGCGGCGTTGGGCGGGTTTTGGCTGATTTGTCCGTCCAGGACGGTGGTGCTCCCACGTTGGCGCCGACCATGCCGAACAGGCCGGGCGCGCGGCCAAAGACCTCGCAGGCCGCGTATTTCGGCTTGCCGCCGAGGAACGATTTTATGCGTTGGCCTGACGGTATCGAGATATGCAATCCCGACGGCGCCTTGCCGGTGACGAGCATGCGCGAAAAGTCGTTTCCGAAAGTAGCGCCCAGACTGTACGCATCTCCGATTTCTGAGACCATGGCCTCGTTGGTGAAGGAGTTCGCTCCACGGGACCAGACCATGGCAGCGCGTTGGATGCCGTTCCGGTCAAGTGCCTCCGCCTCGACCGCGAGCCCTCCAAAACCCAGGGGAAGGCGCGGAATGGAACCGGCAGCACGGCGACGCCCCTGACGTTGTGGATGGCCATCCAGGCACCGGCATCCGTCAGCCTTTTGCGCAGACGCGAAATATGGGCGTCGATGGCGTTGGACTGGATCTCGTCCTCGTATTTGTAGACGGCTTCTTCCAGCGTGGAGCGGATGACAGTCTTTCCGCGCCGCTTTGCCAGGGCGGGCAGGACGGACAGTTCGCGTCTCGGTATCGACGGGGCTGGGCCCGACCGTCACGCTGAAATTCAGCGGGTCGATGGTGACCATGCCAACGGTAATCCGCGGCTCCTGCGCAACACCGCCCGCAGCCGCGCCATCAGTTCATCGATCAGGAAGGGTTTGCCCAGATAGTCGTCGGCGCCGGCATCGAGCCCCTCAATGCGCTCTTTCGGCTCGTTGCGGGCCGTCAGGACGATCACCGGCGCATCGACACCTGCCGCCCGCAGCCTGGGAATGAAGCTCAGTCCCTCTCCATCCGGCAATGTTCGGTCGAGCAGGATTGCCCTCATAGACGTGCTGGCACGACAGTTCGATAGCATCGCCAAGCAGCATGGTGTGATCGACGACGACGCCTTGTTTGCCAAGCGCCCTGGTGAGCGCGTCAGCCATTTCTCTTTCGTCCTCGATCAACAGAACCCGCATTGCACGTCCACGTCTCGCCGGTGCCTTGTCATCCGTCAGGATTACAGCAGCATTGCGAACAACAGCCGTTCGCCAGATGGCTGCGTGCGTTCATTTCCATGGGATGGGGAATTTTATGTCCGGACCAGGCCAGATCATCATCCTCAACGGCGCACCGCGATCGGGGAAATCGAGCATCGTCCAGGCAGTTCAGGAGAGCTTCGAGGGCCCATGGATGAACCTGGGGGTCGACACCTATGAGCAGGTCACGCCGCTGCGCTGTCGCCCGGGCATAGGTTTGCGGCCCGGCGGCGAGCGCCCGGATATCGAGGGTCTCGTGCCGAGGTTCTACGCCGCGCTCTACGAATCGATCGCCGCCCACAGCCGAGTGGGGTTGAATGTCGTGGCCGATCTCGGTCATCACGACAGCTATTCGCGACCCCTTGATTGCCTTGTCGATTGCGCCCGGCGCCTCGCAGGCCTGCCGGTTCTGTTTGTCGGTGTCCGCTGCCCGATCGAAATCATCATGCAGAGGCGCGCCGACAGTCCGGCGGGGAGGGGATATGTGACGGGATCGCCCGACGACCCCATGCCGTTGGCGGTGCGCCTGTGGCAGGAGGAGGTACACCGGCCTGGCGTGTATGATCTGGAAGTCGACACATCGCTGCTGACGCCAGCACAATGTGCGGATGCGATCCGCGGGCGGCTCAGGCAAAATGTGGAGCCTCCGACGGCGTTTGAGAGGCTGTCGGCATTCTCCAGGGACAAGCTATCC
Organism: Mesorhizobium sp. B2-2-3; assembly: GCF_006442405.1. Taxonomy (NCBI): domain Bacteria; kingdom Pseudomonadati; phylum Pseudomonadota; class Alphaproteobacteria; order Hyphomicrobiales; family Phyllobacteriaceae; genus Mesorhizobium; species Mesorhizobium sp. B2-2-3. Next base: position 140,799 of record NZ_VFWC01000006.1, read on the forward strand.
TGATCGCGTGCTCTCAGCCGGCGATGGGGGAATCTCGGCCGCGCGGCGCGATCGTCGTCCACGGCGGGCACAATTTGGTAGATGTTCAGCGGAATGGCGATCACGCTGATATGCTGGCGGCTCGGGTTCATCGTTTTCGATGCGCAACTTCCCCAGACGGCCGCAATGGGGCAACTGAAAGCCAGGCGTCAGGATAGTGGCATGGCCGCCTTTATCCGGCCGGCATTCTCGGCCAGCACCTCGGGTTTCTCCATCTGGCCCGTATGCGGCTTCAGCGCGATGCCTTCGAAGCGCGGAATGACGTGGACGTGAAGGTGATAGACGGTCTGCCCGGAGGCCGGCTCGTTGAACTGCATCACGGTGACGCCATCGGCCTTGAATGCCTTGCGGACGGCGACCGCCACCTTCTGCACGACCGTGAAAAGCGGGCCGAACGTTGCCGGATCGGCGTCGAGCAGATTACGCGACGGCGCCTTCGGCACCACCAGCGTATGGCCCGGCCCCTGCGGCATCACATCCATGAAGGCAACGACCGCTTCATCCTCGTAGACGCGATGCGAGGGAATTTCACCGCGCAGGATCTTGGCAAAGATGTTGTCGGTGTCATAAGCGGTTTCGGCCATGGCGAACGCTCCGGATTGTGCCTCGCTGATTGGTGTAGCGAAGCCTTTCGTGAGCGGCAAGACGATCAGGCGAGATCGATGAAGCCGATCTCGACAGGCGTGCACTGCCAACCCAAGGTATGCCGAACCTGACATATGCTCCTGCCCCGCGGGATGGCCTACTCCTCCAGATCCTTGCGGAATGGCGTGTGTTCTTCGAGATATTCGCTCATGCGTTCCACCTCGCGCCGTTCGCGCCTGAGATAGTCGGCGACGGCGTTGCGCAGGCCGGGATGGGCGATGTAATGCGCGGAATGCATGATCACCGGCCGGTAGCCTCGCGCCAGCTTGTGTTCGCCCTGTGCGCCCGCCTCGACCACCTTCAGCTTGCGTTCGATGGCGAAGTCGATGGCCTGGTGATAGCAGACCTCGAAATGCAGGAACGGATGATCCTCGATGCAGCCCCAGTTGCGGCCGTAGAGCGCATCGGAGCCGATGAAGTTGATAGCGCCGGCAATGTAGCGGCCGTTGCGCCTGGCCATCACCAGCAGGATGTCCTCGGCCATGCGCTCGCCGATCAGCGAGAAGAATTCCCGGTTCAGATAGGGCCGGCCCCATTTGCGGCTGCCGGTGTCCATGTAGAAGGCGAAGAAATCGTCCCAGGCCCGTTCTGTAAGGTCCTTGCCGGTAAGCCAGTCGATGGAGATGCCGTCGGCAAGCGCCTCGCGGCGCTCCTTCTTCATGGCCTTGCGCTTGCGGGAGGCCAGCGTGGCGAGGAAATCGTCATAGGTCGAGAAGCCCTCGTTGACGAAGTGGAACTGCTGGTCGGTGCGATGCAGGAAGCCCGCCGCCTCCAGCACGTCCACGTCGCTCTCCTGCGCGAAGGTGACATGCGCGGAAGAGACGCCGAGCTTTTCCGCCACTGCCTTCAATCCCGCGGCGAGCCCGGCCTTGACGGTGCCGGAATGCTGGCCCCTGCTCACCAGCAGGCGAGGGCCGGTGACCGGCGTGAACGGTACCGAGCATTGCAGCTTGGGATAATAACGGCCGCCGGCGCGCTCGAAGGCATCCGACCAGCCGTGATCGAACACATATTCGCCCTGGCTGTGTGACTTGAGATAGCAAGGGACCGCGCCGAGCAGCGTGCCTTGACCATTCTCCAGCCTGAGATGATGACCTTGCCAGCCAGTGCGCCGCACGGCGCAGCCGGAATCCTCGAGTGCGCTCAGGAAAGCATATGAAACGAGGGGGTTATAACCGTTTTCGGCATCACTGCGCGTGGTCCCGGCGAAACCGTCCCACTCTTCGCAGGTGAAGGCGCCGATGCCCGCCGCAATGCGGATCGCATACTCCGCATCAACCGTTTGCCCGTCGCCGTCGTCGCCCTGATCCATGAGGCTTATTTAAGCTCCATCCGGACCGCTACAAGTCACGTTCTAGGCACCCATATCAAGCGACCTTGACCAGATCGGGCTCGAACCCTTCGAACGTCATCTGGTCCGCATATTTGAATGTAAGATCGACCGCCGGCTGGTCATGCACCGTCCAGGTGATGACCGGCATTTTGAGCCGTTCACGGACAAAGCTGACGAATGGATTCGGCAGGTCGCCCGCTGCGTAGGAGGTGAAGGCGATCTGATGCGCCAGCATGGCGAAATGCGCTTCGATCAGCCTGTCGTCCTTGCCATAGGCGGTCAATCCAGCCGGGATGCCCGGCGCATCCCTGGCGAAATCGCGGATCAGCCAGTGGTCGAACGACATGATCGCCACCTTGCCTTTGTAGCGCTTGAGCAGCCTACCGACGCTCGCCACAAGGCCATTGTCGTATCCAGCCACGCCTTTTAGTTCGACCACCAGCGGCACCCGCCCGTCGATCAGATCGAGCGCCTCGCGCAGCGTCGGCACATGATCAGACGTGCCGCCGACCTTGAGCGCTGCCAGTTCGGCCGCCGTGCGCTGCCAGACGAAACCGTCGTGCCCAGTCAGCCGCTGCAAGTCGCCATCATGGATAATGACGGGAACTCCGTCCGACGACAGGTGCACGTCGCATTCGATGGCATAGCCGCGTTCGGCCGCGGCGGCAAAGGCGGAGAGGGTGTTTTCCCAGCGCGTCTTGTTCATGTCGTGAAAGCCGCGATGGGCGACAGGCCGGGCAATCAGCCAGGAAAGGTCGGTCATGTCAGGCTCGCTCACTCGACTTCGAAGATCGCTTCGATTTCCACCGCGGCATTAAGCGGCAGCGAAGCCGTGCCGACGGCGGAACGGGCATGCTTGCCGCGCTCGCCGAGCGCCGCCACCAGGAAATCGGAGGCGCCGTTTGCGACCAGATGCTGCTCGAGGAAATCCGGCGCCGAGGCGACGAAGACGGTGATCTTGACCAGCCGGCGTATCTTCTCGAGATCGCCAAGTGCCGCCTTGGCCTGCGCCAGAATGTTGATCGCGCAGTATTTTGCCGCTTCCTTGCCGGTTGCTGTGTCGACGTCCAGGCCAAGCAGTCCGCTCGCCTGCAGCTTGCCGTCCTTGAGCGGCAATTGTCCGGCGGTGAAAAGCAGGTTTCCGGTCCTGCAATAGGGCACGTAGTTGGCGGCAGGCGCCGCGGCCGCGGGAATGGTGACCCCGAGGTCGCTTAGCCGCTTTTCGATTGTTTCACTCATTGCTTTTCCCTATTGCTGGAAGGTGCCGCGCCGGCCGGGCCGAAATTGCTATTTTTGCCTCGCTTCCGCCACGACTTTTTTTAAGCTGGACCATCTTTCCCTGCGGCCTGCCATCAGCCGCGATGATCGGAGCCTCTCATGCGCGCAACGCGCCTTGTATTCCATGCCGTCCTGTTGTCGGCGGTCTTTTCGATAGGTCCCGCTTTCGCCGTGCCGGCGCTGCAGGCGCATCGCGCCGTTTACGACCTTACGCTCAAGAAGGCGGACGACCGCTCCGGGATCACCGGCATTACCGGCCGCATGGTCTATGAATTCAACGGCTCGGCCTGCGAAGGCTATACGGTGAAATTCCGCTTTGTCACCCAGATTGCCACCAGCGACAACACCAAGCTGACCGACCAGCAGACGACGACGTTCGAAGACGCCGAAGGCAAGACCTTCTCGTTCGTGACCAAATCCTTCGTCGACCAGAACCTCGACAAGGAGGTCAAGGGTGTCGCCACGAAGGAAACGCAAGGGCTAAAGGTCGACATCGACAAGCCCGAGAAGAGCAGCCTGGAACTTGCCACCACCCAGTTTCCGACCCAGCATCTGGTCGAATTGATAGACAAGGCCGAGAAAGGTGAAAACTTCTATCAAACCAATCTGTTCGACGGCTCCGAGGACGCCAACAAGGTGATGTCCACCACCGTCGTCGTCGGCAAGAGGACCGATGCCGACAAGGCCGATCCGGAAGCACCGGCGCTGGCCAAGCTTGCCACCGACAAATACTGGCCGGTCGACATCGCCTATTTCGACGACAGTGCCAGGAACGGAGAAGAAACGCCGGAATACCGGATCAGCTTCAAGCTGCACGAGAACGGCATCACCCGCGATCTAACCATGGACTATGGCGATTTCTCCATGACCGGCAAGCTGGTCAATCTGTCGCTTTTCGACCAGACGAAGGCCTGCCCGACGAAATAAACTTCGATTTGCGTCGACGCAGCGCCGTCGCGGTCCACGGCTTGAAAGCGTCGCGGCGGCTTCTCATCTTCTCGAGGCCGCCGGCCGCTTCATCTTCTGTGCGAATCCCTTCTATCATCGCTCGTCGCCGGTACCGGTCGGCGGAAGAAGGAATGCGGCGAGCCTCATGGCGGTCTATGTCGACGCGGCGATCTGGAAATGGGTTGGTCACCGCTGGTGCCATCTGATGGCCGACGACACCGATGAACTGCATCGTTTCGCCGCGCAACTCGGCATCAAGCGCTCATCCTACCAGGGGCCGCCGAAGACATCGGCGCCGCATTATGACATAACCGGTTTCGAGCGCGACCGCGCGGTGCGGCTCGGCGCCGTCGAGTGCAGCCGCGAGGAGATCGTCGCGATCTTCCGGCGGGTGAGGGTGCCAAAGGGTAAGATAAAGCGTTGAGGGCACGCGCGGATCGCCGCAGGCGCGCCGCAATGCGTCGTTGCGCTTGCGTTTGGAGCACTTCCCCTCTATATGCGCGCTCATTCCACACACGGACTTTGGTGTCTGCCCGGGAGAAATCCGGCTGAAACCTCCGGTGGCATCGAGGACTTCGTCCGAAAATGCCTGTGTCCGTGGAGGCTAACCGGAAAGGAAAATGAGAATGGCTCTGCCTGATTTCAGCATGCGCCAGCTTTTGGAAGCTGGCATTCACTTCGGCCACCAGACCCACCGCTGGAACCCGAAGATGGCGCCCTACATCTACGGCGCCCGCAACAACATCCACATCATCGACCTCAGCCAAACGGTGCCGTTGCTGCACCAGGCGCTGAAGCAGGTTTCCGACACCGTCGCCAAGGGCGGCCGCGTGTTGTTCGTCGGCACCAAGCGCCAGGCGTCCGACATCGTCGCCGATGCCGCGCAGCGTTCGGCCCAATACTATGTCAATTCGCGTTGGCTGGGCGGCATGCTGACCAACTGGAAGACGATCTCGAACTCGATCCAGCGCCTGCGCAAGCTCGACGAGATGCTGGCCGGCGAGGCGCAAGGGTTGACCAAGAAGGAGCGTCTCAACCTCGACCGCGAGCGCGAGAAGCTCGACAAGGCTCTCGGCGGCATCAAGGACATGGGCTCGACGCCCGACCTGATGTTCGTGATCGACACCAACAAGGAAGCGATCGCCATCCTCGAGGCCAAGCGCCTTGGCATTCCGGTCGTCGCCATCATCGATTCGAACTGCGATCCGGACAAGATCGACTTCCCGATCCCCGGCAATGACGACGCCGCGCGCGCCATCCAGCTCTATTGCGACCTCATCGCGAAGGCTGCCATCGACGGCATCGCTCGCCAGCAGGGCGCGCTGGGTGTCGACATCGGCGCTTCGGTGGAAGCTCCGGTCGAACCGGTGCTCGGCGAAACTCCGGCGGCGGAAACTCCGGAAGCGTGATAGCGAAGGCCGGTCACGGCCTTCATCTTTCTAATATTTTGACGCGTTAAACGGACGCACCGTCGAGATTCGATGGTGCGTCGGCGCATTTGAACAAAGAGGCGACAATGAGCATTTCGGCTGCACAGGTCAAAGAACTCCGCGACTTGACCGGCGCGGGCATGATGGACTGCAAGGCGGCGTTGAACGAGACCAACGGCAACATGGAAGAAGCCGTGGACTGGCTGCGCAAGAAGGGTATCTCCAAGGCCGACAAGAAGGCAGGCCGCACCGCGGCCGAGGGCCTGATCGGCGTCGATTCCGGCGTGCGCGAGGCCGCGGTCGTCGAGGTCAATTCCGAGACCGACTTCGTCGCCCGCAACGCCGCCTTCCAGGAGATCGTCGCCAACGTCGCCAAGGTGGCACTGGCCTATGGCACGAGCGAGGCCGTGGCTGCCGCGAAGTACCCGGGTTCGGACAAGTCGGTCACCGACACCATCAAGGACGCCGTCGGTACCATCGGCGAGAACATGGGCTTCCGCCGTTCGGCCAAGCTCACCGTTCCGCACGGCGCCGTCGCGACCTATGTTCACAACGCGGTTGCCGACGGCCTTGGCAAGCTGGGCGTCCTGGTCGCTATCGAGACCACGGGCAACGAGCACGCGGCCAATGCATTCGCCCGCCAGGTCGCCATGCATGTCGCCGCCACCAACCCGATGGCACTGACCACCGAGGAACTCGATCCCGCGGCAGTCGAGCGCGAGAAGGCGATCTTCGCCGACCAGGCACGCCAGTCCGGCAAGCCGGAGGCGATCATCGAGAAGATGGTCGAGGGTCGGCTGCGCAAGTTCTACGAGGAAGTCGTGCTTCTGAAGCAGGCCTTCGTGCTCAATCCCGACATTACCGTCGAGAAGGCGCTGAAGGATGCCGAGAAGGAGATCGGCGCTCCGGCCAAGATCTCGGCCTATCTGCGTTTCGCGCTCGGCGAAGGCATCGAGAAGGAAGCGACCGATTTCGCGGCGGAAGTCGCGGCGGCGGTCAAGAAATAGCCCGAAGAACAAGTAAGGCTAAACGGCTCAGGCAACTCGGCCGGGTGTCCGCATGGATGCCCGGCCGATTTCTTGTGCGGCGTCGATGAAGGCCCTCAGCTTCGGCGCCATCGAAGCCCGGCGCGGAAAGTAAAGGAAAAGGCCGGGCTCCTCGATTGCCGTCTTTGGCAGGACCTGGACGAGGCGTCCGGCGGCAAGATCGGCGCGTACAAGCGGCTCGAACACATAGGCGAGCCCGACCCCTGCAAGCGCAAGATCGATCGCCGCCAGCGAATCGGTCACGACGGCCGTGCCACGCGTCTCGACGACGACCTCCTTGCCATTGTCGTTCAGATCCCAGCGATAGAACGCGCCGGAGCGGAGAAGCCTGTAGCCTATGCAATTATGGTTCGCGAGGTCGGCCACGTCGCAGGGACGGCCGTGCCTTCCGATATAGTCCGGCGAGGCGACGAGCACGGCCTTGAAGGGCTGCGTCAGCCGTATGGCGGTCATGTCCTGCGCGATCATCTCGCCCAGCCTAATGCCGGCGTCAAAACCTTCCCCGACAATATCGACCAGGGCTTGATCGGCGAAAACCTCGACCGTCACATCCGGATAGCGATCGGCCATGGCTGCGATCACAGGCGTCACCGCCAAAGGGATCGCGATGTTGGAGGCATTGATCCTGAGCAGGCCAGAGGGCCGCCCCTTGACGCCGCGGATGCGGTCCATCCGCTCCGCGATGTCCTGGAGGGCAGGGCCCGTTGTCTCCACCAGTGCCTTGCCGGCTTCGGTCAGCGAGACGCTACGTGTCGTGCGCGCAAACAGCGGCTGGCCGATGCGCTCTTCCACCAGCCGCACAGCATGGCTGACCGCCGACGGGCTCATGCCGAGCTCGGCCGCGGCAAGCGCGAAGCCGCCGCGTCGCGCCACGGCAACGATGACGGGCAGGTGGGTAAGCAGGTCCCGGTCCATTCATGAATGATATCGCATAGTCTTTGCGAACAATGCAATCTTATCGACGGCGGCGCATTGATCCACATTGTCCCCGATACAGCGGGCGGGCTGATTTCCAGGAGACGAGACATGAACGCTTTGAAACATGTGACCTTCGCTGCGGGACTGGCGCTGGCGCCGATCGATGCCGGGGGAGCCGAACCGGCGGAGTGGCAGGCGCTTGCCGACGAGCGCGCGGTCATCCGCATCGCCGATGCCATCGACCGCGCCGTCGACGCGCAGGACTGGAAGCTTGTCCGCAGCTATTTCGCGGATCGGGTTACCGCTGATTTCAGCAGCCTGTCCGGACAGCCGGCGGCCAATATTGCCTCCGACGACCTGATCGGCGCCTGGGCCGGCAACCTCAAGGGCGGCAAGACCAGCCTGCATCTGCGCACCAATCACCAAGTCGTTCTCGAAGCGGACACGGCGACCGTCCTGTCGAACGGCTATGCCTGGAACCGGATGGAAGGCAATGGCGAGCCGCTTTGGGAAGTCTGGGGCACATATGAGCACCACCTGACCCGCTCCGGCGCGGGTTGGAAGGTCGACGGCTTCACCTTCCGCGTGACCCATGAGCGCGGCAATCCCTGGGTCAAGACGACACCCGGCCAATAACCCAACATCAAACTCGATCGGAGAATATCATGACCATGAACTACTACACGCTTGGCAACAGCGGCTTGCGCGTCAGCCGGTTGGCGCTGGGCACCATGACCTTCGGCACCGAATTGGGCTGGGGCACTGACAGGGATACAGCCCGCGCAATCTTCGACGAATATGTCGAGGCGGGCGGCAATTTCTTCGACACGGCCGATCTCTATACCGGCGGCACCGCCGAGACCTGGCTCGGCGAATTCGTCGCCGAGCGCGGATTGCGCGACAAGGCGGTGATCGCCACTAAATTCACCTTCAATTCAGAACCGGGCAATCCGAACGCCGGCGGCAATGGCCGCAAGAACATAATGCGCGCCGTGGACGCCTCTCTGAAGCGGCTCGGAACCGACTATATCGACCTCTATCTCATGCATGTGTGGGACAGGCTGACGCCGGCCGAGGAGGTGCTGCGCACGCTGGACGACCTGGTGCGCGCGGGCAAGGTGCGCCACGTCGGCCTTTCCGATGTGCCGGCCTGGTATGCGGGGCGGGCGCAGGCGATCGCAGAATTGCGCTGCTATGAGCCGATCTCGGCCCTGCAGCTCGAATATTCGCTGGCCGAACGCTCGATCGAGCATGAGTTCGTGCCTTTCGCCACGCATCATGGCGCCGGCGTCATGGTTTGGAGCCCGCTGGCCAGCGGCTTGCTCAGCGGCAAATATCGCCCGACGCAAGCCGGCAATGCCGGCCGGCTCGACGGTTTCCGCAACACCACGCATCCGAGCTTCCGGAAATTCAGCGACCGCAATTGGGCGATCGTGGCCGAGCTCGAAAAGGTGGCCGCCGAACTCGGCCGCAGCATGGCCCAGGTGGCACTCAACTGGGTGGCGACGCAGCCCGGCGTCGCAACCGTCATCCTGGGCGCGACCAAGCTCGCGCAACTGCAGGACAACCTCGCGGCGCTGGATTTTTCGATTGCCCCCGAACTCCGCAAGCGGCTGGATTCGGTGAGCAGCATGCCGGCGCCGTTCCCGCATTCCTATTTCGGGCCCGAGATCCAGGTCAGGGTGGCCGGCGGTGTCGTGACCGGCGACAAGCCCTCCGGCTATTCGCCGCAGGTTCTGGTGGAAGGCGAGGCGGTCAGCATCAGCAGCAACTGATCGAAAAAGCCTGGGATTTTGCGCAAGGGCGCGGCGTGACATCGCCGCGCCCTTCGTGTATCGGGTCGAACCATCATGCCAGCGCCGCCAGGCGAAGCGGGGCAGTTTCGCCTCCTGATTTGCCGCGCCGAGATTTTCGAGGACCAGATGACGGTGAAGCCCCTCTACCGACGTGTCTTGCTGAAAGCGTCTGGTGAAGCGTTGATGGGCGAACAGCATTTCGGCATCGACGTCTCGGTCGTCGACCGCATCGCCGGCGACATCGCCGAAGCCCGCGCGCTCGGCATCGAGGTTGGCGTCGTCATCGGCGGCGGCAATATCTTTCGCGGTGTGGCGGTTGCCTCCAAGGGTGGCGACCGCGTCACCGGCGACCATATGGGTATGCTCGCCACCGTCATCAATTCGCTAGCGCTGCGCACCTCGCTGAACAAGATCGGCGTCGATGCGGTGGTTCTTTCCGCGATCGCCATGCCTGAGCTTTGCGAGAGCTTTTCGCAGCGCCAGGCAACCGCCTACATGAACCAGGGCAAGGTGGTGATCTTTGCCGGCGGCACCGGCAATCCGTTCTTCACCACTGATTCGGCCGCGGCACTTCGCGCCGCTGAAATCGGCGCCGACGCGCTGTTCAAGGGCACACAGGTCGACGGCGTCTATTCTGCCGACCCGAAGAAGGACCCGAACGCGACGCGTTTCGAGCGCATCAGCCATGCCGAAGTGATAAATCGCGGCCTTTCCATCATGGATACGGCAGCGATTGCACTTGCGCGCGAAAACAACATTCCGATAATCGTCTATTCGATCCACGAAAAAGGTGGTTTCGGCGATATTCTAAGGGGCGGCGGCCGCTGCACGGTCGTCGCGGACGATTGATCCGGGGCCTGATCGCGGAAAAGGCGAAAACCGGTTTCGAAATCAGGCTCGAACACGGGGCCTTGCCCCGAAAGCAGTGAACCCGCGTCAGACGGGTCGAGGAGACTAAGATGAGTGGTGAGTACGACGATCTCAAGCGGCGCATGGATGGGGCAATCGCCGCGTTCAAGCATGACCTGGCTTCGCTGCGGACCGGTCGCGCTTCCAGCAACCTGCTCGACGCTATCCAGGTGCAGGCCTATGGCACCAGCATGCCGATCAACCAGGTGGCCAATGTCACGGTGCCTGAGCCGCGCATGATTTCGGTGTCGGTCTGGGACAAGTCGATGGTGGGCGCGGTCGATCGCGCCATCCGCGAATCCAATCTGGGGTTCAACCCCATCGTGGACGGCACCAATCTCAGGATTCCGCTTCCGGAACTCAACGAGCAGCGCCGCAAGGAACTCGTCAAGATCTCGCATGGCTACGCCGAGAACGCCCGTGTCGCAGCGCGCCATGTGCGCCGCGACGGCATGGACTTCCTGAAGAAGGCGGAGAAGGACGGCGTTATCAGCGAAGACGATCAGCGCAAGCGCTCCGACCAGGTCCAGAAGCTTACCGACGAAACGATCAGCACCATCGACCACCTGCTTTCCGACAAGGAAGCTGAAATCATGCAGGTTTAGGGTCTGGCCGGCGGCTGGCCCGAAAGCGAGATCATGGCAACGCCCGCGCATGTCGCGATCATCATGGATGGAAACGGACGCTGGGCCAAGGCGCGCGGCATGCCGCGGCTCGCCGGCCATCGCGCGGGCGTAGAAGCACTGCGCAAGACGGTGCGCGCCGCGCCCGATCTCGGCATTTCCTACCTGACTGTCTATGCCTTCTCTTCGGAAAACTGGTCGCGGCCGAAATCCGAAGTCAGCGACCTGATGGGCCTGTTGAAGCTGTTCATCCGCCGCGATCTCGCCGAACTGCACCGCAGCGGCGTGCGCGTCAGGATCATCGGTGACAGGGCTGGGCTGCAGCCGGATATCAGGCTCCTGCTGGAAGAAGCCGAAGCGCTGACCTCGGCCAACGAGGCGCTGACGCTGATCATCGCCTTCAACTACGGCGGACGCGACGAGATCGTGCGCACGGCGCGCAAGCTTGCCTCGGCCGTCGCGCGCGGCGAGCTCGACAGCGAGGCGATCACCGCCGAATCCTTTGCCGGCTGCCTCGACACGCAAGGCATTCCCGATCCCGAACTGGTCATACGCACCAGCGGTGAGCTTCGCCTTTCCAATTTTCTTCTGTGGCAGGCTGCCTATAGCGAGCTTGTGTTCCTGCCCTGCTATTGGCCCGATTTCAGCCGAGAGCATCTAGCCGAGGCCTTGCGCGAGTTCGCCGGGCGCGAACGCCGTTTTGGCGGGCTGGATCCGCAAGATGTCGCTTCGCGGCCGGCCGCGGGATGAGCAATCTCCAGCTTCGCGTTCTTTCGGCGGTCGTGCTTGCCATCGCGACGCTTGGCCTGACCTGGTTCGGCGGCCTGCCGTTCCGGCTGCTTTCAGCCGCGATTTCGGCAGTGATCTTCTACGAATGGACGCGCATGTCTCGCCCTTCCGGGACGACCGGGCTCGGTTTTTTGCCGGAAGCGCTGCTGCTGGTGTTTCTCGGCGCCCTGATCACCGGCCTGCCTGCCTTGTGGCTGCTGCTTCTAGTGGCTGCACTGGTCGCCGTCACGGCCATCGCCGCCCAACTGCGCGGGGCCGGGCAGTGGGATGCCTCCGGCCTTGCCTATGCAGCCGTCTCGGGTCTTTCCCTTGCGCTTCTGCGTGACGGCGACCATTCCGGCCTCGTCGCCATCCTGTTCCTGTTCGCGGTGGTCTGGGCGACCGACATCTTTGCCTATTTCGTCGGCCGGGCCGTCGGTGGCCCGAGGCTGGCGCCGTCCATCTCTCCCGGCAAGACGCGAAGTGGCGCGCTCGGCGGCGCCGTGGGCGGGGTCGTTGCGGGGCTCATCCTGGCCGTCGCCGCCGGTGCGGGCAACCTGCCAATGCTCGGTCTCGTCGCGCTCGCGCTTTCAATCGTCTCCCAGGCTGGCGACCTCCTGGAATCCTGGGTCAAGCGCCGCCACGGCCGCAAGGATTCGGGCGCGCTCATTCCGGGCCATGGCGGCGTCATGGACCGCGTCGACGGGCTTGTCGCGGCGGCTTTCGCCCTATACGTCATCGGCTGGATTTCGGCGGGCGCCGATCAGCCGGCACAGGGGCTGTTTCCCATTTGAGCGGCATCGTTCCACGATCGATGCGGGCGCGCCTTGGATTCGCCTGGATTGATGTCACAGTCGCGGCGCAACGGTGTCGCGGAAGAACTGAGGATTTGAGTTGAACGAGATTCTTCACGCGATCTTCGGCATGGAAGGCTTCCTTCTCGGCACGCTCGTGCCCTTCCTGTTCGTGCTGACCGTGGTCGTGTTCGTCCACGAGATGGGCCACTATCTCGTTGGCCGCTGGTGCGGCATCGGCGTCAGGGCCTTTTCGATCGGTTTCGGCCCGGAACTCTTCGGCTTCAACGACAGGCACGGCACGCGCTGGAAGCTCTGCGCCATACCGCTTGGCGGCTATGTCAAATTCGTCGGCGACATGAACGCCACCTCCAGCCAGCCGTCGACGGAAGAGATCGAAACGCTGACCGACGAGGAACGCAAGGTCGCCTTTCACACCCAGCCGATCTGGAAGCGGGCGGCGACGGTGGTGGCCGGGCCGCTGTTCAATTTCCTGCTGACGATCGTCGTCTTTTCGGTGCTGTTTTCAGCCTATGGCCGCTATGTCGCGGAACCCATGGTGGCCGAGGTGACCGCCGGCAGCCCGGCGGCGAAAGCCGGCATCCTGCCCGGCGACCGATTCGTCAGCGTCGACGGCAGCAAGATCGAAACCTTCGGTGACGTCCAACGCCTGGTTTCGGGCCGGGCCGGCGACAGCATCACCTTCGTCATGCTGCGCGACGGCAAGGAAGTGACCGTGACCGCCACGCCGCAGCTGATGGAGCAGCAGGACGCGCTCGGCAACAAGGTCAAGGTGGCCGTGATCGGCGTCGTCAACAACCAGGAACTCGGCCAGCCCAGGCTGATCACCTACAGCCCCGCCGGCGCGTTGGCCGCGGCGGTGGAGGAAACCGGGCACGTCATCCAGCGCACCGGCCAGTTCCTGCAGCGTTTCGTCGTCGGGCGCGAGGACAAGTGCCAGCTCGGCGGCCCGGTGAAGATCGCGGACATGGCCGGCAAGGCGGCGAAGCTCGGCTTCGAATGGCTCGTGCAGCTCGTTGCGCTGCTGTCCGTGGGCATCGGCATCCTCAATCTTTTGCCGATTCCCCCCCTCGACGGCGGCCATCTCCTGTTCTACGGCGTGGAGGCCGTCATCCGCCGCCCGGTGTCGGAACGGATGATGGAAATGGCCTATCGGGCCGGTCTGCTTCTGGTTTTGGGCTTCATGGGTTTCGTATTCTGGAACGATCTGTTTGGATGCTGAAATCATGAAGAAATTTGGCTTCGGCATGGTCGATGTTGAGACGCCGTTTACCATGCACGGGGATATGAGTGACGCGAAAGCCACGCACCAGGGTTAAGTAAATACAAATTAACCAGAAGCCTTGCGTGTAGGGAAAATCCGGTTAATACGGTACGAGAAATTACCGCACGTCCGGTTTTCTCGCCGTGGGGACTACGAGAAAAGGTTATTAAGCCCGATGAAGGCAGCATCCAAGTTTTTGAGCGCCGCTTCCGCGGCAGCCCTGTCCGCGGCTTTGGTCGTGCCAGGTGCGCTCGCAGTGCAGTTCGTTGCCACATCGGCGGCCGAAGCCGCTGTCGTCAGCAGGGTGGAGGTGAGCGGCAACCAACGTGTCGACGCCGATACCATCCGCAATTACATCACCATCAAGCCGGGCAAATCCTTCTCCAGCTCCGACATCGACAGCGCGGTCAAGGCGCTGTTCGGAACCGGGTTGTTCTCGGATGTGCAGATCAATCAGGTCGGTTCGACGTTGGTGGTCAAGGTTTCCGAGTACCAGGTCGTCAACCAGGTGCTGTTCCAGGGCAACAAGAAGCTCAAGGACAACGCGCTTGCGGCTGCCGTGCAGTTGAAGCCGCGCGGCACGTTCTCGCAGGCGGCGCTCGACGCCGATGTAGAGTCGGTCAAGGCCGCCTACAGACGTATCGGCCGTGACGATGCCGCCGTGACCACCGAGGTCATGCAGCTCGGCGACAACCGCGTGAACGTGGTCTTCCATGTCAATGAAGGTGATCGCACGCAGATCGCGGCGATCAATTTCGTCGGCAACAGCGCCTATTCGAGCCGCCGCCTCTCGGATGTGATCACGACCAAGCGCTCGTCCTGGGTTTCGTTCATCCTGCGCGACGACGTCTACGACGACGACAAGCTGCGCGCCGACCAGGAGCTGCTACGGCGCTTCTACTACAATCACGGCTATGCCGACTTCCAGGTCGTGTCCGCCGTCGGTGAGCTCGACAACGCGACCAACAAGTACACGGTCACCATCACCGTGCAGGAAGGCGAGCGTTATACGTTCGGCGACATCAGCGTCGAAAGCACGATTCCGGAAGTCGACTCGAAGGCGCTGGAATCGGTGGTCGAGACCCACAAGGGCGACGTCTACAACGCCAAGAACGTCGAGGACACCATCATTGCCCTGACCGAGAAGGTGGCCGGCTCCGGCTACGCCTTCGCGCAGGTCACGCCGCGTGGCGACCGCAATTTCGAGAATCATACGATTTCGGTGGTCTACACCATCGACCAGGGCACCAAGGCCTATGTCGAGCGCATCGAGATCCGCGGCAATGACCGCACGCGCGACTATGTCATCCGCCGCGAGTTCGACGTCAGCGAAGGCGACGCGTTCAACCAGGTGCTGATCCAGCGCGCGAAGAAGCGGCTGGAAGATCTCAATTACTTTGACAAAGTCGAGGTTTCGACGGTCCCCGGGTCGGCGCCGGACCAGGTCGTGCTGGTGGTCGACGTGGTCGAAAAGTCGACCGGTGAATTCTCTGTCGGCGCCGGCTATTCGACCGGTGGCGACACCGCCGGTCCGTCCGTCGAAGGATCGATCACAGAGCGCAACTTCCTCGGCCGCGGCCAGTTCATCAAGGTGTCGGCGGGTGGCGGCAAGAACTCGCGCGATTACAGCCTTTCGTTCACCGAGCCCTATTTCCTCGGGCGCCGTATCGCCGCCGGCTTCGATGTCTACAAGCGGACCAGGGAATACGACGACTACGACAGCGATACGTTGGGCGCGACGGTGCGCTTCGGCCTGCCGATCACCGACAGCATCTCGACCCAGCTGGCGTATAATATTTCCCGGGAGAAGTATGAGCTGGATAACAGTTGCGACGACAACGGGGACGGTGTTCCCGACTCAGGCTGTGATGTTTCCGAGGCTATCTTGGATGGCATCGATCAAAGCCCGTGGATCAAGTCGTCGGTCAGCCTGGGACTAGTCTACAACACCATCGACGACATGAAGAACCCGCATGAGGGTATCTATGCCACCACAACCGTGGAAGTGGCAGGTCTCGGTGGCGATGCAAAGTTCGTAAAGGTGACGGGACGCGGCAGCGTCTATCAGACGCTGTCCGAGCAGTTCGATCTTGTCGGCCTCCTTTCGGGCGGCGCCGGCCATGTCGAAGGCTACGGAAACGACGGCGATCTGCGCATTTTCGATCATTTCCAGAGCACCGACCGCATGATCCGCGGTTTCGCCTATGGCGGCATCGGCCCGATTGCTTCCGGCACCAGCGGCGATCATCTCGGCGGTACCACCTATTTCAACGCCTCGGCGGAAGCGCAGTTTCCGCTGCCGGTCGTTCCGGAGAGCTTCGGCTTGCGCGGCGCGGTCTTTGCGGATGCCGCCACGCTCTACGGCAGCAAGATCGACGACCAGAGCTTGGTCGATCAATCGTCCACTGGCATGCAATGGCGCGCCTCGGTCGGTGTCGGCTTGATGTGGGCTTCGCCGTTCGGCCCGATCCGTATCGACTATGCGATCCCGGTCAAGAAAGAAGCGAGGGACGACGTGCAGGAATTCAACTTCGGCATATCGACCCGCTTCTGACCGGCGGATGACGATGCTCCCGGGTCGTTGAGGTCCGGGAGAAAATGTTCCGATCTAGCTGGATATAGCTTCTGGAATGACCGATCCGGTGTTCTTCGCGCCATCACGCCGGTATACGGCGGGCGAAGTCGCGAATCTGACCGGCTCGGTGCTTGTCGATTCCGGCCAGTCCGGCGTTTTCATCGACGCGCTGGCGCCTGCCAACGAAGGCGGCGAGAATGCACTCGTTTTCGTCGATGGCAAACGCAATTCCGTGCTGATGCCGTCGCTGCGGGCGGCCGCGGTGCTGTGTCCGGCGGAGTTCGCCGGCAAGGCGCCTGCCGCCATCGCCGTCCTTGTACATCCCCGTCCGCAACAGGCATTCGCGCTGGTCGGACGACTGCTGTTTCCGACGGCCGCGACACCTGGTCCGATGACCGGTGAAACCGGTATCTCGCCGCATGCCCATATCGATCCGAGCGCACATGTCGAGGAAGGTGCCGTCGTCGAAGCCGGCGCGGTGATCGGTCCTGCGGTGTCCATAGGCGCCGGCACCGTCATCGCGCCTCACGCCGTTGTCGGCCGTTCCTGCCAGATCGGGCGTGACGGCTATATCGGCCCGGGCGCCAGCGTCCAGTATGCCTTGATCGGCAACCGCGTCATCATCCATGGCGGCGCCCGGATCGGCCAGGACGGCTTTGGCTTCGTTGCCGGCGCCAAGGGGCCGGAACGTGTTCCGCAGATCGGCCGCGTCATCATCCAGGACGACGTCGAGATCGGTTCCAATTCCACCGTCGACCGCGGCGCCATGTCCGACACGATCATCGGCCAAGGCACCAAGATCGACAATCTCGTGCAGATCGCCCATAACGTCCGCATCGGCCGCAATTGCATCGTGGCCGGACTTTCGGGTATCTCCGGTTCCGTCGTCGTGGGCGACAATGTCACCATGGGCGGCGGCGTCGGGCTCGCGGATCACCTGACTATAGGATCGGGAGCGAAGCTTGCCGCGAGAAGCGGATTCATGAGCAATGTGCCCGCGGGCGAGATCTGGGGCGGCTATCCGGCACAGCCGATGGCGGAAGCCATGCGCGAGATAGCCATGCTGCGCAAGCTCGCCAGGACCCGCAAACAGGGCGAGGGGAGCAATGGCTGACATCACCGGGACGACGCTGGAAGCAGTCGACATATTGGGGCTGATGAAGCTCCTGCCGCATCGCTATCCGTTCCTGATGATCGACCGCATCGTCGACATCGATGGCGACGAATCCGCCACCGGCATCAAGAACGTGACCATAAACGAGCCGCATTTTCAGGGTCACTTCCCCGAGCAGCCGGTCATGCCGGGCGTGCTCATCGTCGAGGCGATGGCACAGACTGCCGGGGCCATCTGCATCCGCAGTCTTCGCACTGAAAAGCCGTCGCTGGTCTATTTCCTGACCATCGACAACGCCAAGTTCCGCAAACCGGTCGTTCCCGGCGATCAGTTGAAGATCCATGTCAAGAAAATCAAGAAACGCGGCAACCTGCTCAAATTCGCCTGTGAAGCCCTGGTCGACGGCAACAAGGCCGCCGAGGCTGAGATCTCAGCCATGATGGTCACCGGCGACTGACAATCGAATGCTTATGAAAATCAAGACATCCATCCATCCTTCCTCCGTCGTGGAGGAAGGCGCTCAAATCGGCCAAGGCGTCCGCATAGGACCGCTCTGCTATGTCGGCGCGGATGCCGTGATCGGCGACGGCGTCGAACTGGTCAGCCATGTCTCGGTGATAGGCGCAACGACGATCGGCGCGTCGACCAAGGTCTATCCGATGGCGATACTGGGCGGGCCGCCGCAGAACACCAAGCACAAGGGCGGCCGCACCACGCTCGTCATCGGCGAGAACTGCACGATCCGCGAAGGCGTCACCATGCATGTTGGCACCGATACCAGCCGCGGCGAAACGACGGTCGGCGACAATGGCAATTTTCTCGCCTACGCCCACATCGCCCATGACTGCGTCGTCGGCAAGAACGCCACCTTCGCCAACGGCGCGACGCTGGGCGGACACTGCGAAATCGGCGACAACGTCTATATCGGCGGTCTCAGCGCCGTTCATCAATTCGTGCGGGTAGGCGACAACGCTTTTCTTGGCGGGTGCTCGGCTTTTGTGGGTGATGTCATTCCCTATGCCATGGCGGCGGGAAATCGGGCCAGCCTGCGCGGCCTCAACATCATCGGGCTCAAGCGCTCCGGTCTGCCAAGATCCGAGATCTATCTGCTGCGCAGGGTCTATAAGACAATATTCGACCGCTCGCGCACCGTTGGCGAGAACATCGAATTCGCCAAGGCGGAATTCGCCACGTCACCGACCGCCATGAAGATCATCGATTTCATCTCCAGTCGCGGCAAGCGGCACTATGCTGTGCCATCGCTCAAGGGGAGCGATGGCGATGACGGCGATGACGAAGACTGAGGCGGCGGCAGCGGATTTCGTTCTCTCGCCGGGGGCCAGGGTCGGCATCGTCGCCGGCGGTGGCAGCCTGCCGGTGGAAGTCGCGCAAGGCCTGGCCGCGCATGGCTACCCGCCCTTCATCCTCTTGATGGAAGGCGAGGCCGACCGCCGGCAGGAGTTGCTCCGATACGAACACGACAGTCTCGCCCTTGAGCAGATCGGTTCACTGGTGGCGACGCTGAAGCGCCACGGCATCACTCATGTGGTCCTTGCCGGCGAAATCAGACGCAGGCCCCGGCTGGCCGACATCCGTCCGAGCCTTGGCTTGCTGGCGATCGTACCATCGGTGATCATGGCGCTGGCGCGCGGCGATGATGGACTTTTGAAGGTGGTGACACGCGGCCTGGAGAAGCGGGGCATCAAAGTGGTCGGCGCGCATGAGGTCGTTCCCGAACTGGCCGCCGGCGAAGGCACACTGACCGCGGCGAAACCAAAGCAATCGGACTGGCGCGACATCGAGGCGGCCAGGCTGGCCGCCAAGGCCATCGGCGCGCTTGATATCGGGCAGGCGGCGATTGCGATCGGAGGCCGGGCCATCGCGCTGGAAGGCATCGAAGGCACGAGCGGCCTGCTCGAAAGAGCGCGCGCGCTGCGCGGCCATGGCAGGCTTGCCGGAAAGACCCGCGGAGTGCTGGTCAAATGCGCCAAACCCGGCCAGGAGTTGCGGGCCGACCTGCCGTCGATAGGGCCGCAGACGGTGGAAGCAGCCCATGCGGCGGGGCTTGCCGGCATTGCCGTCGAAGCGGGGCGCTCGCTGATCCTGGAAGGGCCGGCAACGCTGTCGCGGGCGAACGCGCTCGGTCTGTTCATCGTCGGCCTGCCAGCGGCGGAGCCGGCGCATGGCTGACAAGGCGCTGAAGATCGCAATCGTGGCCGGCGAGGAATCCGGCGACCTGCTTGGCGCCGACATCGTGCGCTCGATCAAGCAGTCGACGGGGCGCGAGGTGCAGATCGTCGGTCTCGGCGGCCGCCATCTGCAGGCGCTCGGGCTGGTTTCGCCGTTCGACGCCGGAGAGATCGCCCTCATGGGCTTCAGCGCCATCTTGCGTGACCTGCCGCGGCTGATGCGGCGGATCGGCCAGCTGGCCAGCACGGTCGCGGATGCGAAGCCCGACTGCCTCATCACCATCGACAGCCCCGACTTTTCGCTGCGCGTGGCCAGGAAAGTGCGCGCGGCCAACCCGTCCATCCCGATTATCCACTATGTCTGTCCCAGCGTCTGGGCATGGCGGCCGGGCAGGGCGGTGGCGATGAAGCCCTATGTCGACCACATCCTCTGCATCCTGCCCTTCGAGGTGAAGGAGCTAGGCAGGCTCGGCGGACCGCCAGGGACCTATGTCGGACATCGCCTCACCCATGACGCGGGCGTGCTCTCGGCAGCCAGGACGCAGGCCCAACCGCGGGATCTTTCGCCGGATCGCCTGAAGACGCTGCTCGTCCTGCCCGGCTCGCGACGCAGCGAAGTGCGGCGGCTGCTCGAGCCGTTTGGGGAGACCGTGTCGATGCTGCGGGCACGCGGGCATCGCCTGCGGCTGATGTTGCCGACCGTACCGCATGTCGCCGATGTCGTGCGCTCGGCGGTCGCTCGCTGGGACGAGAAGCCCGAGATCATCCTCGACCCTGAGCGAAAGTGGCAGGCCTTCGGCAAGGCTGACGCGGCGCTGATCGCGTCCGGCACGGTTTCGCTTGAACTGGCGCTGTCTGACGTGCCGATGATCTCCTGCTACAGGCTGGACCCGGTTGCGCGCATCGTGGCGCCATATCTCGTTTCGGTCTGGTCGGCGCTGCTGCCCAATTTGATATCGGATCGGGCGCTGATCCCGGAATTCTACAACGAGTATGTCAAGCCGAACAATCTGGCCCGCCAGCTCGAAGCGCTGTTCGCCGACACAGGCATGCGCAGATGGCAGAAGGACGGGTTCGCCGAGATCGCCCGGCGCATGACAACCGCCAAGTCGTCAGGCGACATCGCCGCGCAGGTGGTGATGGGGTATATCAAGAGAGTGAGTAGTGAGTAGTGAGTAGTGAGTAGTGAGTAGGATTACCGCTCTTTCCCTACTGACTACTGACTACTCACTTATTCACTTCTTCCTTTTTACCGCTTCGCGATCGGCACATAGTCTCGCTCCGGCGCGCCGGTGTAGAGCTGGCGGGGGCGGCCGATCTTCTGGCGCGGATCCTCGATCATCTCCTTCCACTGCGCGATCCAGCCGACGGTGCGGGCGACGGCGAACAGCACGGTGAACATGGTGGTGGGGAAGCCCAGCGCCTTCAGCGTGATGCCGGAATAGAAGTCGACATTGGGGTAGAGCTTCTTCTCGATGAAATAGGGATCGGTGAGTGCGATCTTCTCCAGTTCCATGGCGATGTCGAGCAGCGGATCGTCCTTGATGCCGAGTTCGCCCAGCACCTCATGCGCGGTCTTCTGCATGATCTTGGCGCGCGGATCGTAGTTCTTGTAGACGCGGTGGCCAAAGCCCATCAGCCGGAACGGATCGTCCTTGTCCTTGGCGCGGGCGATGAATTCCGGAATGTGATCGACATGGCCGATCTCGCCCAGCATGTTCAGCGCCGCTTCGTTGGCGCCGCCATGCGCCGGGCCCCACAGGCAGGCGATGCCGGCGGCGATGCAGGCGAACGGATTGGCGCCAGACGAGCCGGCGAGCCGAACGGTAGAGGTCGAAGCGTTCTGCTCGTGGTCGGCGTGCAGGATGAAGATGCGCTCCATGGCGCGCGCCAGGACCGGGTTGATCTTGTATTCCTCGCACGGCACGGCAAAGCACATGTGCAGGAAGTTGGCGGCGAAATTCAGTTCGTTCTTCGGGTAAATGAAGGGCTGGCCGATATGGTATTTGTAGGCCATGGCCGCGATCGTCGGCATCTTGGCGATCAGCCGCATCGACGCCACCATGCGCTGGTAAGGATCCGAGATGTCGGTGGAGTCGTGATAGAAGGCCGACAGCGCGCCGACCACGCCGCACATCACCGCCATCGGATGCGCGTCGCGGCGGAAGCCGGTGAAGAAGCGCGACATCTGCTCATGCACCATGGTGTGGCGCGTCACGCGGTAGTCGAAATCGTCCTTCTGCGCCTTGGTCGGCAGCTCGCCGTAGAGCAGGAGATAGCAGACTTCGAGGAAGTCGCCATGTTCGGCCAACTGATCGATCGGATATCCGCGATGCAGGAGAATGCCGGCGTCGCCATCGATGAACGTGATCTCGGACTCGCAGCTTGCCGTCGAAGTGAAGCCGGGATCGTAGGTAAAGGCGCCGGTGGTGCTGTACAGCGTGGCGATGTCGATGACGTCAGGCCCGACCGAACCACTTCGCACCTTGAATTCGTGCGTCTTGCCGGCGAATTCCAGCTTTGCCGTGGCTTCCTGGGTCTTGCCGCCCAGTTCCCGTCTTGTCGCAGCTTCGGTCATTGCAAACTCCTTCTTGTTTCCTCATGCCGGCAAAGGCAAATTCTGCAAAGCGACACGTCGAAGTCACCGAATGCGCGTATTCGCGACCGCATTTTAGGAAGTGCGTGCCAGATTGGGCCAAGGCTCAATGTTGCACTGCGAAACGCGCCTTTCAATGCCAATCTTCTTGGGCCAGATTGCTCCTAATCGATTTGATCCGCGATGCGCGCCAGGCTCTCCTCGCGACCAAGCACGGCGAGAACGTCAAACACGCCGGGCGAGGTGCTCTTGCCGGTCAAGGCGGCGCGCAAGGGCTGGGCGACGGCGCCGAGCTTGTGGCCGCCGGCCGTCGCATAGTCCCGGATCGCGGCTTCAGTCGAGGCCGCCGTCCAGTCGCCTGAAACCGCCTCGAGGGCGTCGTGAGCGCCACGCAGGACCTTGCGCGCATCGTCATTGAGCAGCAGGGCTGCCTTCTCGTCGATCGGCAGTGGCCGCGCGGCAAACAGGAAGGCGGCGCCATCGACAAGCTCGACCAGCGTCTTGGCGCGCTCCTTCAGCCCCGGCAACGCTGCCAGCAACTGTGCCCTGTTCCGGTCGTCGAGGCGTGCGGCCATTGCCGGGCCGCCCTCGAGATAGGGCAAGGTGGCGATGAAGATGTCGAACAGCTCGGCATCGCCCATGCGGCGCATGTGGACGCCGTTCAGCGCCTCCAGCTTGGCGAAATCGAAGCGGGCGGCGCCCTTGTTCACATCGCCGATATCGAACCAGGCGATCATGTCCTGGATCGACATGATCTCGTCGTCGCCGTGGCTCCAGCCGAGCCGAGCCAGGTAGTTGAGCAGCGCTTCGGGCAGGTAGCCCATGGCGCGGTAGGCCTCCACGCCCAGCGCGCCGTGCCGCTTCGACAGCTTGGCGCCGTCGGCGCCGTGGATCAGCGGTATGTGCGACATTGAAGGCACATCCCAGCCCATGGCGTTGTAGATCACGGTCTGGCGGGCGGCATTGGTCAGGTGGTCGTCGCCACGGATGATGTGGGTGACGCCCATGTCGTGGTCGTCAACGACGACGGCATGCATGTAGGTCGGATTGCCGTCCGAGCGCAGGATGATGAAGTCGTCCAGATCCTTGTTGGGAAAGCGCACGTCGCCCTGGACACGGTCATGCACCACCGTCTCGCCTTTGGTCGGCGCCTTGATGCGGATCGCGCCCTTGACGCCAGGAGGCGCCTGCGAAGGGTCGCGGTCACGCCAGCTTCCGTCATAGCGCGGCGGCAAGCCCTTGGCCCGCGCCGCGTCGCGCATTGCCTCAAGCTCGGCAGGGGTCTCGTAGCTGTAGTAAGCCTTGCCCATGCGCACCAGCTCCTCGGCCACCTCGCGATGGCGCGGCGCGCGCTCGAACTGCGAGACGGCGTCGCCGTCCCAGGTGAGGCCGAGCCAAGTCAGTCCTTCGAGAATGGCTGCTGTCGCCGCATCGGTGGAGCGCTCGCGGTCGGTGTCCTCGATGCGCAGCAGCATCGTACCGCCGGTGTGCTTGGCGTAGAGCCAGTTGAAGAGCGCCGTACGCGCGCCGCCGATGTGCAGGTAGCCGGTGGGCGAGGGGGCAAAACGGGTGACAACCTTGTCGGACATACAACTCTCGGGAAACGTCTGGAGCGGGGTGCGGATCACACGCACTTTCGCGCGTCGCGCGTTCATGTAGCATAGGGTGTCGAGGGCGCAAGGGGCAGACCCGATGGCTGGAGCGGGCCGGGGCGCGGAGGAAGGCGAGGACGTCGTTGCCGGCGTCAGCGAACGCTCCCTTTTTGCCATGCCCGCGCCCGCCTCATTGCCGCTGGCGTTGCCGCCCCTACAGCAGCCGGGCAAGTCGCCGCCGGCGGATGTTTCCACGCCGCCCGGCATTCCCGCAGCCGGCGCGGCTGTGCGTCTGCGCCGTGAGTTCGGCCGTGCTTCATGGCCTCGTCTGCGCAACGGCGTGGCCAGAGCGTCCGAGCTCGAACTCGATCGGGGCATAGCCTTCCTGCTCGTCCCGGTGTTCCTGGCGTGCGGATCGATTGCGTATTTTTCGCTGGCGGCGGAGCCGGGCTTTGCCAAGCCTGTCGCGGTCGCGATCCTGATGTCGCTGTGCGCGCTCGTTTCACGCTCATGGCCGAAAACGCATCTGTGCTTCATGGCGGCGCTGTTGTGCGCGCTCGGCATGCTCGCCGGCAAAGTCGAGACGTGGCGAGCGGGAACGCGGATGCTGGGCTCGGAAATCTCCACGCAAATCACCGGCCGCGTCGTTTCGGTCGACCAGATGGAGACCGGGCGCATCCGGCTGACCATCGATGTGACATCGACCGCGCGGCCGAAACTACGCTACGCGCCCGAGCGCGTTCGCCTTTCGGCGCGCAAGGTGCCGGCTGAAGTGACGGCCGGCTCCCTCGTGACCGGCTATGCCAGGCTGTTGCCGCCGACCGGGCCGGTGCGGCCGGACAGCTACGACTTTTCCTTCGACAGCTACTTCGCCGGCATAGGCGCCAGCGGCTTCTTTCTCGGCAACCCCAAAATCGTCTCAGCCGATGACAGGCCGTTGTGGGCCGCCCTCTCAGCCGCCATCGAGAGTGCTCGCGAAAGCATTGCCGACCATATCAGGGGCAGCATCGGCGGCGCCGAGGGCGAGATCGCCGCGGCGCTGATCGTGGGTGTTCGCGCCGGGATTCCCGACGAGATCAATGAAGCGATGCGACGCACCGGCATCTACCACATCATCTCAATTTCCGGGCTGCACATGGCGCTGGTCGCCGGCACCGTCATGGGTCTGCTGCGTGGCGGCTTCGCGCTGTTTCCGAACTTTTCCTCCCGTCGGCCGGTCAAGAAATACGCGGCCGCGGCGGCACTTTTCTCGATCGCCGCCTACCTCGTCATTTCGGGCGTCGTTGTCGCCGCCGAACGCAGCTTCATCATGCTGGCGGTGATGCTGATCGCCGTTCTGTTCGATCGGGCGGCACTCACCATGCGCAATCTGGCTATTTCGGCGATCGCCGTCATCGTGGTGTCGCCGCACGAGGTGGTAGGGCCGAGCTTCCAGATGTCGTTCGCCGCCACCGCGGCCCTGGTCGGCGCCTATGCCGGCTGGTCGGATCGCAAAGCCGACAAAGCGCGGACCCCGCCGCCGCAACGGACCTTGCCTGGCCTGCTGACGCGAAAATTGCTGCTGGCGACAGGTGGGCTGGCGATGACCTCGATTATCGCGGGAAGCGCCACGGCGCTTTTCGCCATCTGGCATTTCCAGCGCGTGTCGCCGCTCAGCCTGTTCGCCAATCTTGCCGTCATGCCGATCGTTTCTGTCGTGATGTTCCTTGCGGTTGCCAGCGCGCTGCTGATGCCGTTCGGGTTCGATGGACCATCCCTTTATCTGATGGGCAAGGGACTGGCCGCGATGATCGCCATATCAGGATGGATCTCGCAACGCTCGCCGGTCGACGCGGTCGGGTTGATTTCGCAGCAATCCGTCCTTCTGGTGGCGATCGCCCTGGTCATCGCGACGATGGCCACGACATGGCTGCGGCTGGCGGCACTTCCCTTCGCGCTCGCCGGCCTGTTGACCGTCTCGGACACGCGCACGCCGGACGTGCTGATTTCGGAGGATGCCCGCCTGGTGGCGTTGCCGATCGGCGGCGGCGAGCTCGCGATCAACCGGGCGCGCCCGAACGAATTCACCGTCGATAATTGGAAACGCGCGCTGAAGTCCGAAACCATCGTTGCGCCGGAACTGTTCGACAGCGGAGACCGACAGTTCGACATCTTCGATCCCGCGCAACTTCCGGCGGGAGCGCCTTTCTATTGCTTCACGGGCCTGTGCATGGCCCGGCATACCTCGGGGGCGATCATCGCGCAGGTGGAGGATCGCAAGGACGCCTGGAGGGCCTGCTCCTATGCGGATCTGATCGTCATCAACGACCCCGCGGGCTACGACCCCTGCCACAATCCGCTGGTTCTCGTCATCACCAAGCGGCAGCTCGCTCGTAAGGGAAGTGCCGCCGTCTTCTTCGACCGGCAATCGGCGACGGCACCGGCACGGGTCAGCTTTGCCGTCGACAGGCCATATCGGCCTTGGCACGAACAGCGAAAATTCTCACGCGAGGCAAGGGGACTGCCGCCTTACCGTAAACCCGAAAAGCCCACCGCCGACCCCGCTCAGTAGCGCCTGATCAGGCCGACCAGCTTGCCCTGCACCTTGACCCTGTCCGGTCCGAAAATACGTGTTTCATAGGCCGGATTGGCAGCCTCGAGCGCAATCGAAGCACCCTTTCGGCGGAAGCGCTTAAGCGTTGCTTCCTCCTCGTCCACCAGGGCCACGATGATCTCGCCGGGACTTGCGGTGTCGGCATTGCGGATGATGACCGTGTCGCCGTCGAAAATGCCGGCCTCGATCATCGAATCGCCCTTGACCTCCAGCGCATAGTGTTCGCCGCCCATGATCATGTCAGGCGGCACTGAAATGGAATGCGTCTGATGCTGGATGGCGTCGATCGGCACACCCGCTGCGATGCGACCCATGACCGGGATCGACACCGCTGAAACCGCATCGTCGTCATTGCCGACAGCGGGCAGACGCGAAGACGTCGCCGGCTTGATCTGCCGGCTAGGGCTGCTGCCCTGTCCGAGGCTGCCCTGGATGACGCTCGGGGAGAACTTCTTTGCCGCGTTAAGACCCGGCGCGATCGAGTCCGGCAGGCGCAGCACCTCCAGCGCGCGCGCCCGGTTGGGCAGGCGGCGAATGAAGCCGCGCTCCTCCAACGCCGTGATCAGCCGATGAATTCCCGACTTGGAGGCGAGGTCCAGCGCTTCCTTCATCTCGTCGAAGGACGGCGGAATGCCGCTTTCCTTCAGCCGTTCATGGATGAACATCAAGAGTTCATGTTGCTTGCGCGTGAGCATGGCGGCCCCCAAAGGCATTGCACGAAGGGTCTGGAACCAGAATCAGAAAACAAACCCAGAACAAACACTATCTGTTCCAGTTGTGTTCCGCAACCATTTAAAGTTTAATGAATTTCTTAAGGCGACGGAAACGAAATGCCCTCCCGCAGCCAGCATCCTGCCAGCGCGGTCCGTCGTCAATGCGCTCCCGGGCCCTTTGAAACTATTTTGGTTAATGGCCTGTGGCCCGACCGGTCTCCACTCTTGGCACAAGCCTGCAAGCTGGGTGACCGGCAGGTGCGGGGTGCGTTTGGGCGGATTAGAAACCCCTGCGGCTCGTGAACGAAACGAAACCAAAATGCCAACTTCCGCCGGAAAACGGCCAGACACCACCACTGGTCGCGATGGGCTGCGTTCGCTCGCTCCTTGCTTCCCGTTCGCTTGACGAAACCGTATAATAATGTACGGTTTTCGAAGAGGAACACCAATGATCACGCCGAAGCAGGCCGCGCGACGCGAACGGATAGAGGAGGCCGCCTATGCGGTGCTCCGGGAAACCGGCTACAAGAGCGCCTCCCTGCTTGCTATCGCCAAGCGGGCATCGGCCTCGAACGAAACCCTCTACAACTGGTACGGCAACAAGCAGACCCTGTTTCGATCCTTGATCGAAGCCAATGCGGGAGAGGCAAGGAAGCTGCTGGAGGACGCCCTTCACCAGGCGCGCGATCCGCTCGAAACCCTGAACTTGCTCGGGCCAGTCCTGCTGACCCTCGTGACGGGCGACAAGGCGGTGGCGCTCAATCGCGCCGCGGCCGGCGACGTCAACGATACAGGCACGCTTGGCCAATCGATCGCGCAATTCGGCCGCAATACCATAATGCCGCTTGTTGGCGACCTGCTTCGAACCGCAAGTCGGGCCGGCCTGATCGCCTGTGACGATCCTGCCGAAGCCGCCGACATCTACATCAGTCTTTTGATCGGCGATCTCCAGGTTCGCCGGATCGTTGGGGTGCTCGAGGAACTGCCTCGGGCGGAAATCGAGCAAAGATCGCACCGGGCGTTCACCCTGTTCTTGCGCCTCTATGCGGCCAGCCCTTGCCCGGGCGGCAAAACAGCCGGCCCGTTTCCAGGGCGCTCTTCTCACCGAGGAACATCGCGACCATGAGCAAAATTCCCGATCTCGCAGCGATCAAGGCAATGGACACCGCGGATCCGCTGCGTGCCATGCGTGACCGCTTCACCTTGCCCCAGGGGGTGATCTATCTCGACGGCAATTCGCTGGGCGCCGCTTCGCCCGCCGTGTTCGGCGAGCTGCAGAAGGCCGCCACGCAGGAGTGGGCGCAGGATCTCATCCGCGCCTGGAACACCGCCGGCTGGTTCGACATGCCGGTCGAACTCGGCGACCAACTCGGGCGCCTGATCGGGGCCGCCGCCGGCCAGACGGTGGTCTGCGATACCACCTCGATCAACATCTACAAGGTGCTGCATGCGGCACTCGGGATGCGGCCGGACAGGTCAGTCATCGTCGCCGAGGGGGACAGCTTTCCGACCGATCTCTATATGGCCGAAGGCGTTGCCTCGACGCGGCCGGGCACGGTGCTGCGGCTCGAGGGTGTCGATGCGCCGACCATAGAAGAACTGATCGACGAGCGGGTCGCGGTCATCCTGGTCAACCACGTCAACTACAAATCCGGGCAGTTGCGCGACATGGCCGCGCTGACGCGGACGGCACATGATGCCGGCGCGCTGATCGTCTGGGATCTCTGCCATACCGCCGGCGCCTTGCCGGTCGAGCTCGACCGTTCGAACGCCGATTTCGCCGTCGGCTGCACCTACAAATATCTCAATGGAGGCCCAGGTGCCCCGGCCTTCATCTACGCGGCCGAGCGCCACCATGGCGATGTCCGCCAGCCGCTCAGCGGCTGGTGGGGCCATGCGCGGCCTTTCGCCTTCGAACAGGGTTTTGCTGCCGGCACAGGCATCCGCCGGTTTCTCTGCGGCACGCAGCCTGTGCTGTCGATGCGCGCGCTCAAAGGGGCCCTCGATGTCTGGAACGACGTCGACATGGCAGAGGTGCGCAGGAAGAGCATCGCATTGACCGATCTGTTCATCCAGCTCGTCGAGGCAAAATGCGGCGCCTACGGCCTCGAACTCGAAGGCCCGCGCGACGGCAATGAGCGCGGCAGCCAGGTGTCGTTCCTCCACCCGCATGGCTATCAGGTGATGCGGGCCTTGATCGAGCGCGGCGTGATCGGCGATTTCCGCGCGCCATCCACGATTCGCTTCGGCTTTACGCCGCTTTATGTCGGCTATGTCGATGTCTGGCAGGCTGTCGAGGTGCTGGAAGACATTTTGCGCACGGACGCGTGGCAGGAGGCGCGTTTCGCCGTCAAGGCGGCGGTGACTTAAGAGCCTGTCGCTCAGAAAAGCGCAGTGGGTTCGGGATAACGATATGCAGTCGGCAAAGCTACGTCAGAGCCGGGTGCGGACCTTCCACAGCTCCGGGAACAACTCCACCTCCAGCATCTTCTTCAGGTAGGACGCGCCCGATGTGCCGCCGGTGCCGCGCTTCATACCGATGATGCGCTCGACCGTGGTGACGTGGTTGAAGCGCCAACGGCGGAAATAATCCTCGAAATCGACCAGCTTCTCGGCGAGTTCGTAGAACATCCAGTAGCGCTGCGGGTCGCGGTAGATGATCTGCCAGGCGACAAGGACCTCTTCGTTCTCGGTCCGCGTTTCGCGCCAGTCCGTACGCCTTGCGTCGGCACCGATGTCGAAGCCGTTACGGGCGAGCAGCAGCAGCGCCTCGTCGTAGAGCGACGGTTGCGCCAGGATCGCCTCCAGTTTCTCGCTGAGGTCCGGCCGGTGCTTGTGCGGTCCGAGCATTGCGAGATTGCGGTTGCCGGCCATGAACTCGATGGCACGGTACTGCCACGACTGGAAGCCCGAGGACTGGCCAAGCGCGTCGCGGAACTCGGTGTATTCGCTGGGCGTCATCGTGCGCAGCACGTCCCAGGCATTGTTGAGCTGCTCGAAGATGCGGGCGACGCGCGAAAGCATCTTGAAGCTCGGTTCGAGACGGTCGGCGCGGATGGAGCGGATTGCGGCGCCGATTTCGTGCAGCGCGAGCTTCATCCAGAGTTCCGATGTCTGGTGCTGGATGATGAACAGCATCTCGTCATGGGCTGACGAAAGCGGCTCCTGCGCCTCGAGCACCTTTTCCAGATGCAGATAGTCGCTGTAGGACATGCGCTCCTTGAACGACATTTCCGCGCCCTCGGCGGACGGGTCGTAGGGCTTGCTCAATTGATCTTCTCCGCGCGCAGCCGGAAGCGCTGGATCTTGCCGGTCTGCGTCTTGGGCAAAGCGGCGATGAATTTTACCGAGCGCGGATATTTGTAGGGCGCGATCGTGGCCTTGACGTGATCCTGCAGACGCTTGACGGTCATTGCGTCTGGCGCCACGCCTTGCACGAGCACCACATGAGCCTCGACGATCTGGCCGCGCTCGGCATCCTCGGCGCCGACCACCGCGCATTCGGCGACATCGGCATGCGCCAGCAGCGCCGCTTCGACCTCTGGGCCGGCGATGTTGTAGCCGGCACTGACGATCATGTCGTCGGAGCGCGCTGCGAAGTGGAAAAAACCGTCCTCGTCCTGCCAGAACGTGTCGCCGGTGAGGTTCCACCCGTCGCGGACATAGTCGCTCTGCCTGGCATCGGCCATGTAGCGGCAGCCGGTCGGTCCCCGCACCGCGAGCCTGCCCGCGGTGCCGCGCGGCACTTCGCGCATTTCGTCGTCGACGACGCGCGCCTGATAGCCGCCAACGGCCTTGCCGGTGGAGGCAGGCTTCATGTCATCGAAGCGGTTGGAGATGAAAATATGCAGCATTTCCGTGGCGCCGATGCCGTCAAGGATCGGCTTTCCGGTTTTCTCAGTCCATTCCTCGAACACCGGCGCCGGCAAGGTTTCGCCGGCCGAAACGGCGACGCGCAGCGACGATAAATCGGCCCCTTCGTCCATGGCCTTGAGCATTGCGCGATAGGCGGTGGGCGCGGTGAAGGAGATCGTCGCTTTGTAGGTTTCGATGATGTGGACCATGTTGGGCGGCGTTGCCTGTTCCAGCAGCGTCGCCGCGGCGCCGAAACGCAGCGGGAAGATGGCGAGCCCGCCAAGGCCAAAGGTGAAGGCCAGGGGCGGCGAGCCGACGAAGATGTCGTCAGGCGTCACCTGCAGGATCTCGCGGGCGTAGGCGTCGGCGATGATCAGGAGGTCGCGGTGAAAATGCATCGTCGCCTTCGGCACGCCTGTCGTGCCTGAGGTGAAGCCGAGCAGGGCGACGTCGTCACGCCCGGTCTGCACCGCGGTAAACGTCACGGGCTTGTCGAGGGCGGCGCGATCGAGTTCGGCGTCGTGGTTGGCGGTGCCGTCGAAGCCGATGACCTGCTTGAGGAACGCGCTGTCCTTGGCGCAGGCGGTCATCTCGTCCATCAGCCTGGTGTCGCACAGCGCTGTGGTGATTTCGGCCTTGTCGACGATCTTGGCGAGTTCGCCGGCGCGCAGCATCGGCATCGTGTTGACCACGACGGCGCCGACCTTGGTGGCGGCCAGCCAGCAGGCCACCATTGCGGGGTTGTTGGCCGAGCGGATCAGCACCCGGTTGCCTGGCTTGACGCCGTAATTCTCGACCAGCGCATGCGCCAGCCTGTTCGTCCAGTCGGATAATTCCTTGTAGGTGCGGCGGCGGCCGTTGCCGATCAGCGCGGTGTGGTCGCCCAACCCTTTCTCGACCAGCCTGTCGGTCAGTTCGACGCCGGCATTGAGCCGTTCGGGATAGTCGAAGCCGTCGAGCAGGAAGTCCGGCCATTGATCCGGCGGCGGCAGGTTATCGCGCGTGAACGTGTCGATATGCGCTGATGGCCCAAGCATTTTCGGCTGCCCCTGTCTGCCTCACGCCCATCGCTGAACAAGGCACAGGATTGCACCAGTCGAAATTTGTTTCAAGCCTAAAATGTTTTGCCCCCGGAGCATTGACGTTGCCGCTGTCGATCGCCATTGCTATCGGCTGAAACGATGCCGTCCGGGGGAGGGTGCCGATGCTCGAACATCGCATTGCCGATTGGGACAATGCCTACGCCAACGGCGCCAACATCGCCGGCAGCGATCGCTGGCCAGCTGCATGGGTCGAACCGGCGCAGGCATTTCGCGATGCGCTTGCGGCAAAGGGCAAGACTCAGCTCGACATCGCCTATGGCGACAGGCCGCGCAACCGGCTCGATCTCTTCCTTCCCGCCGGGGCACCCAAGGGGCTCGTCGTGTTCATCCATGGCGGCTACTGGCTGGAGTCCGACAAGGATAGCTGGTCGCATCTCGCCAAGGGCTCGGTTGACAGCGGCTTTGCCGTGGCGATGCCGTCCTATACGCTCTGCCCCGCCATACGCATCGCCGGCATCTCCCACGAGATCGGCGCGGCGATCGGCAAGGCGGCGGCGATGGTCGGGGGACCGCTTATGCTGACCGGGCATTCGGCCGGCGGCCATCTCGCCAGCCGCATGGCGACGACATCAACGCCCCTGGCGGCCGGCGTGGCAAGGCGCGTACGCCACGTCGTTTCGATTTCGGGCCTGCATGACCTGCGTCCGCTTATGCGCACCGGCATGAACGCGGCGCTGAAAATCGATGAAGCCGAGGCGCTGACGGAAAGCCCGGCGCTGCTGCGGCCCATGGATGGCGCTCGCGTCACGTGCTGGGCCGGAGGCGGCGAGCGGTCCGAGTTCTTGCGCCAGAACGCCTTGCTGGCCAATATCTGGACAGGGCTTGGTGCCGTCACGAGCGCGGTGGTCGAGCCGGACCGACATCATTACGACATTGTCGAAGGCCTGGCTGATCCGGTCCATCCGCTGACACGAACTTTGCTTGCGGAGTAGAAAAACGGCGAAACTTCACCTCAGCATTATAACGCTGCAGGCATTTCCTACAGCCGCGGCGGACGCAGACGGTTCGCGCACGATCAGTCCGTTGGCGTCGGCCAGTATCCTCAGCATCGAGGAATCCTGGATGCTGAAAGGGGTTGCCACCAGCATGCCGGCCTCTTGCCTGACCACCGCCCGCACATAGTCCTGGCGCAGATCATTGGCCTGCATGGCGGCGCCCAGCCTTGCCTGACGAATATCTTGCCGGAAATCGCGGCCGCCGAGGCGTGCCAGGAGCGGTTTCAGGAACAGTTGCGAGCAGACGAGGCTCGCCACCGGATTGCCGGGCAGGCCGATGCACCTGATGTCGCCGAGGCGGCCGAACATCAGCGGCTTGCCGGGACGCATGGCGATCTTCCAGAAACCGAGCGTCATGCCTTCGCCGGTCAGCACGTCATGGATCAGATCGTGGTCGCCGACCGAGGCGCCGCCAAGCGTGACGATGACATCAGCGCCGGCCGCGACCGCTTTCCTGACCAGCGCCGCGATGGCTTCCTCGCGATCAGCGGCAATGCCGAGATCAAGCGCATGCGCGCCGACCGATTGCGCGGCGGCGGCGACGCCATAGGCGTTTGACGAAATGATCTGGTCGGGGCCGAGTTCGCTGCCGGGCGGCAGCAGCTCGTCGCCGGTGGCGATGATGGCAACCAGCGGCCGCTTTACGACGCCCACCCGGGGATGGTTGGCCGAGGCGACAAGCGACAGTGCTGCCGGATCGAGCACGCGGCCTTTTTCCAGCAGGATGTCGCCCTCGGAGAAATCGAGCCCGAAGCGGCGGATGTTGCGCCCCTCGGCCGTCGGTTCGACCACCTCGATGCTGCCGCCGCCGAGGTCACGAACGTTTTCCTGGATGACGATGGTGTCTGCGCCTTGCGGCAGCGGAGCACCGGTGAAGATGCGCACGGCCTGCGCCTTGCCGACGGCGCCGTCAAAGCCGCGCCCGGCCGCCGCCACGCCCATCACCGAAAGCCGGGACGGCACGGACGCGACATCGACAGCGCGGACCGCGTATCCGTCCATGGCAGAGGCGTTGAAGGGCGGTTGGGTGCGCAACGCCACCACCGGTTCCGCGAGAACGCGATCCACGGCCTCGAGGAGCGAAACGCTTTCGCTCGCAAGCGGCGCAGCACCCTCCAGCAGGCGTTCGAGCGCTGCTGCGACCGGAAGCAGCGCCATCAGGCGACCGCCCCATCTTCGCCAGCGGCTTTGTAGTCGCCCGACTTGCCGCCGGTCTTTTCGACCAACCGGATGCCGGTGATGACCATGGCACGGTCGACCGCCTTGGCCATGTCGTAAATGGTCAGGCAGGCAACCGAAGCCGCGGTGAGCGCTTCCATCTCGACGCCGGTCTTGCCGGTGACGCGCGCCAGCGCAACGATCTTCAGTCCGGGCAGGGCAGGATCGGGCTCAATGTCGACGGAGACCTTGGTCAAGAGCAGCGGATGGCAGAGCGGGATCAGCTCATGCGTCTTCTTCGCTGCCATGATGCCGGCTATGCGCGCGGTGCCCAGCACATCGCCTTTCTTGGCATTGCCGGCCAGGATCATCTTCAGCGTCTCGGGCCGCATCGAGACGAAACCCTCGGCGACAGCGGTGCGCGTCGTTTCGTCCTTGCCGCCGACATCGACCATGTTGGCCTGGCCCTGCGGGCCGAGATGGGTGAGGGCGGCCGTCATCGTCAGACGGCCTCGGCCGCTGCCTTGCCGGTGAGCAGCGCGCGCGTTGCCGCGGTCACATCCTGCTGGCGCATCAAACTTTCGCCGACCAGGAAGGTGCCGATGTCGCTCTTCTGCAATCTGAGGCAGTCGTCATGAGAGAAGATGCCGCTTTCGCTGACCAGCAAGTAACCGCCCGGAATCATCGCCCGCAGTCGTTCCGAGGTTTCGAGACGGGTCTCGAATGTCCGCAGATTACGGTTGTTGATGCCGATTAATTGCGACGACAGCTTCAGTGCGCGCTCCGTCTCGGCCTCGTCGTGGACCTCGATCAGCGCATCCATGCCGAGTTCGAATGCCGTCGCTTCAAGCTCGCTCGCCAAATCATCATCTACGCTGGCCATGATGATCAGGATGGCGTCCGCCCCCCAGGCGCGAGCTTCATGGACCTGATAAGGATCGAACAGAAAATCCTTGCGCAGCGCGGGCAGGGTGACGGCGGCTCTTGCCTTGGTGAGAAATTCCGGCGCGCCCTGGAAAGACGGTGCGTCGGTCAGCACCGAAAGACAGGCGGCGCCGCCCTTTGCATAGGCCCGCGCGAGCGCTGGCGGATCGAAGTCGGCGCGGATCAAGCCCTTGGACGGGCTTGCCTTCTTGATCTCGGCAATCAGAGCGAAGCCGCCGGATCTGCGCTTCGCCTCAAGCGCCGTGAGAAAGCCGCGCGGCGCGTCAGTGTCTTTCGCCCGCGCCTTGATCTCGGCCAGCGGCACGCGCGCCTTGGCCGTCGCGATCTCGTCGCGCTTGTAGGCCTCGATCTTGCGCAGGATGTCCGACATCTGTCTAACCGTTCGAAATCTCGACCAGCCGGTCGAGCACCTGCAGCGCCCGGCCGCTGTCGATGGCTTGCACTGCCGTCGCCATGCCGTCGGCGAGCGTCGTCGCCTTGCCCGCCACCACCAAGCCGCCGCCGGCGTTCATCAGCACGGTGTCGCGAAAAGCGCCCACGGCGCCACCCAGCATAGCGCGCAACGCCTCGGCGTTGTAGGCAGCGTCGCCGCCGCGCAGTTCTTCCTTGGTGTGACGGGTCAGGCCAACCGCTTCGGGCGTCAAGGTGAAGGTGCGGATCTCGCCGCCGATCAGTTCGGCGACATGCGTTTCACCCGTGGTGGTGATCTCGTCGTAGCCGTCACCATGAACGACCCAGGCATGCTCGGTGCCCAGCGCCTTCAGCGTCTGGGCCACCGGTATGATCCATTCCGGCATGAATACGCCGACCATTTGCCGGCGCACGTCGGCCGGGTTGGAGAGCGGACCGAGCAAGTTGAAGATGGTCCTGGTGCCGAGCTCCACGCGGGTCGGGCCGACATGCTTCATCGCCGGGTGATGTGCCGGCGCGAACATGAAGCCGACACCAGCCTCGTGGATGCAGCGGCCGATGGCCTGCGGCGTGAGGTCGATCTTGACGCCGAGCGCGGTCAGGACGTCGGCCGCACCGGTCAGCGAAGACAACCCGCGATTGCCATGCTTGGCGACCGGAACCCCGCTGGCGGCGATGACGAAAGCGGATGCCGTCGAGATGTTGACGGAGTGCGAATTGTCGCCGCCGGTGCCAACGATGTCGATGGCGCCGACAGGTGCGTCGACGCGAAGCATCTTGGCGCGCATGGTGGCGACGGCGCCCGAAATCTCGTCCACCGTTTCGCCGCGCACACGCAACGCCATCAGAAAGCCGCCGATCTGGCCGGGCGTAGCATCGCCCGACATGATGATGTCGAAGGCCTCGCGCGCCTCGTCGAAGGACAGGGCGGTGCCGGTCGCGACCTTGGCGATATGGGTTTTCAGCGCGCTCATCTTGTCGAGGCTTGGGCAACGGCAGCCTGGTCGACGCGGACGCCGTACTGCGTCTGCAACTGCGCCACCAACTGGTCGAGCAGATCGTCCGACATGCCGGAGGTGAAGGACTTGCGCGCGTCCTCGGGCACCGAACTGGCATCGGCCCCGGCGGGTTCGAACACCTCGGCGACCTTGAACAGGATTTGCGCGTCGCTGGTGGGAGAGGGGATCAAGCCGGTGCCGCCTTCGCCGACGCCGAACATCACCGCTGCACCTTCCTTGCCGAAATCGGCGTCGTCGGCTTCGCGCTTCAGGCCACGCTTGGTCTGCTTTTCCAGCTTGAGCTCGCCGGCAATGACGTCGAGCGTTGCGCCGGCCTTGAGCCGCTTTTCCAGCTCCTGCGCCTTGGCGGTCAGCCGCTTGGCCGTCTCGGCCGCGGTCCAGTCGGCAACGACCTTCTGGCGAACTTCGTCCAGCGTGCGGTCGCGGGCCGGCGTGATCGAAGCCACTTCATAGAAAATGAAGCCGTTATCGGCCGTGGTCAGCGCCTCGTTTTCAGTATTCGGTTCGGCATCGAAGGCAGCCTTGATCAGGGCCGGCGATTCCGGCAGATCCTTGACGATGGAGCCATCGGGCCGCAGGCCACTGCGATCGATCGCGTCGACAGTGACGACCTTCAGCTTCAGCTTGGCGGCGGCGTCGGCCAGCGAACTGCCGGCGGCGCGACTGTCCTCGTAATTATCATGCACGTCCAGAAGGATGCGGTTTGCCTCGCCCAGCGCCAGGTCCTTGCGGATCTGGTCCGACACTTCGGCCAGCGGCTTCACGACTTCGGGCTTGATCTCGGTGACGCGCAGCAGCACGGGACCAAAGGCACCCTGCACGACAGGGCTGACCTCATTGACGTTGAGCGCAAAAGCAGCGTCGGCGACCGCCTTGTCGGCGATCTTGTCCTTGGCGAGCGTTCCGAGCAGCGTGTCGGCCGGGGTCTTGCCTTCCGCAGTGACGAGCTTGTCGAAGGTTGCGCCGGACTTCAACGAATCGAGCGCGGCCTTGGCCTCGTCCGGCGTCTTGAACACAAGCTGCTCTATGGTGCGCATCTCGGGAGTGGTGTAGCGCGCCTTGTTCTTGTTGTAGTCGTCGCTGACCTGGGCGTCGGTCACAGAGCTCGTGTCCATGATGTCCTGCGGCTCGAGCCTGACATAGGAAAACTTGCGGTATTCGGGCGCGGCATAGGTCTTCTTGTTGGCCTCGAAATAGGCCTGCAGCGCGCTGTCGCTCGGCGCCTCGATGGGTTCGACCAGCGCCTTCGGCAAGGTCAGATAGTCGACCGTACGATCCTCGCCACGGTACAGGGCCACCGCCTTGAAGAAGGTGTCAGGCGCCTTGAGGCCGTCCGAAACCGCCTCGACGATCTGCTGGCGCACCGCGACCTGGGCACGATTCTTCAAATAATCCTCCGGGCGCATGCCGACCTCACGCAGCCTGTATTCGAAGGCTCTCCGGTCGAACTGTCCGCCGGGGCCCTTGAACGCCGGATCCTCGCGGGTGAGTTCCGCCAGCCGGTCCTTGGACAGGCCAAGGCCGAGCTTGCGAGCCTGTTCGTCGAGGACCGCGCCCGAAACAAGCTGCGCCAACACCTGGTTGTCGACGCCGAGCGCCTTTGCCTGTTCGTGGGTGAGGCGCTGACCGAACTGCTGCGACATGACGGCGAGCTGGCGGTCATAGGCGAGGCGGTATTCGTTGATCGACACCTTGGTGCCGCCGGCCGTGATGACGGAGTCGTGGCCGGCAAGGCCACCCATCAGCCGTCCCGATACGCCCCAGACCGCAAAACTGACCACCAGCAGCGAAAGCAGTAACTTCGCGACCCAGGTGCCCGCCGCGCTTCTCAATACACCAAGCATCGTTACTTCCGATTTATGCGCATTTTCGGATGCGCCGAGTCTGAAACAAGCGCAATAGCGCCCTTCCGGTCCACTGTCGATTGCTTTGTGGCTTGATTTTGGTAGTGAGAACGCCAGCCGAATGTCACCCGGAGAAGCAAACGATGACGCCAG
The DNA here is from genome assembly GCF_006442405.1 of Mesorhizobium sp. B2-2-3. Lineage (NCBI taxonomy): Bacteria > Pseudomonadati > Pseudomonadota > Alphaproteobacteria > Hyphomicrobiales > Phyllobacteriaceae > Mesorhizobium > Mesorhizobium sp. B2-2-3. The sequence continues at coordinate 179,466 of NZ_VFWC01000006.1, forward strand.
GAATTCGCCCGCTCGTCGCAGGCAACTGGAAAATGAACGGTACCAGCGCCTCGCTCAACGAACTCAGGATGATCGGCAACGGTTTCATGAGCGGGCTCGACGCAGACACCGAGGCGCTGGTCTGCGTTCCCGCGACCTTGCTCGCCCATGCCGCCGAGATTCTGTCGCGTACGCCGGTTCATGCCGGCGGTGAGGATTGCCACGCCAAGGAGAGCGGCGCCTACACCGGGTGCATCTCCGCGGAGATGCTGAAGGATGCGGGCGCGACCCACGTCATCGTCGGCCATTCCGAATGCCGCGAACAGCGCGGCGAGGATGATGCCACAGTTCAGGCAAAGGCCTCCGCAGCCTGGCGCGCCGGGCTTGTAGCCATTGTCTGCATCGGCGAGACGCGGCAGGAGCGCGAAGCGGGCGCGACGCTGGACGTGCTGTCACGCCAAGTTGCCGGTTCGGTGCCGGCAAGCGCTACCGCGTCCAACACGATCATTGCCTATGAGCCGGTGTGGGCGATCGGCACCGGCCTGACCCCGACCGTCGCCGATGTAGCCGAAGCGCATGCGCATATTCGCGAAAAATTGTCGGAGAAGCTCGGCGCCGCCGCGGGCAAGATGCGCATTCTCTATGGCGGTTCGGTCAAGCCGTCCAATGCAGTGGAACTGCTTGGGGTCAGGAATGTCGACGGCGCGCTGGTTGGCGGGGCCAGCCTGAAAGCGGCCGACTTCCTGGGCATCGCGGAAGCCTATCGCAGCATCTCCTGATGACTTCGCGCGGCGCCGAAGCGGGCGCGGCGCACGGGAAATCGTTGTAAAGGACGCCTTGCTTCCCATATTCCGGCCACGGGCTTGGAAATGCCGTGAAAGCATTGTATTGAGCCGCCTCCAATTCCCCGGTCGTGTCCGCGGCCGGGCAGGGCATTGCCAGGATAAACTATGCAAACCGTACTGATCGTCATCCATCTCATGGTCGTTCTGGCCCTTGTCGGCGTTGTGCTGCTGCAGCGCTCCGAAGGCGGCGGCCTTGGCATTGGTGGCGGATCTGGCTTCATGACGGCGCGCGGCGCCGCCAATGCGCTGACCCGGGCGACGGCGATTCTGGCGGCCGCTTTCTTCGTGACGTCGCTGACCTTGTCGATCATTGCCCGCTACGGCGAGAAGCCGATCGACATTCTCGACCGCGTTCCCGCAACATCGGACGGCGCCGGCAAGGGCGTACTCAACCAATTGCCTGGCACGACCACCCCGACGCCGCCTTCCGGCAACGCGGCGCCGACGCCGCCTTCCGGCAACGGAGCCGCGACAACGCCTCCGGCCACGCCGCCCGCCGCCGGCTCGACGTCGCCGGCGACCAACGGCGCCAGCACCGCGCCCGCGGCGCCGCAGGTTCCGAACCAATAATCCGGGTTCGTTCAAGGGCTATCTGACAGGGAGCGCCGGCGTGCGAACGCCGCATTCTGCGTCGTTACAACCGAACTGCGCTCGGTTCCGGTCCTCGCCGCCGGGCTCTCGGCCCGCTCTGATCTCTTACACTCAGCCGATCTGTTGTCGTTTGACCACAGTCGCGGCAAATGCGGCGGCATCACGAAGATTCGACGGGAAGTGCAGCGGCCTCGCGCTTGAGGCGCCCGCGCTTATTCGACTATAGATTGCGCGCGGCATTTTCGGTGTCCTTGGGGGATGCCGGGCGACGCCGTGGGCAACAAATATTGAACGATCGGATCTTGGCCATGCAGCTTCGCAGCTTCATCTTCCTGGGACTTTGCGCCGCACTCGGCATGAGCTCCCCGGCTTTCGCCGGCGTGCCAGCCAATTTGGCCGCCAATCAGTCGGTCGGCAAGACCGATGCCATCAACGTCGCAGCCAAGAGCGATGCGGCGCAGTTGAGGCTTCTCAAGAAGAAGAAAAATCCGACACCGGACGATCTCGCCCAGATCAAAAAGATCGAGGCCAAGATCGTTGCCGACAAGGAAGCCGCCAAGGCCAAGGCGCTGGAAGCCAGGAAGATGGCGATGCGCGAGGCGGCGAAAGCGAAGGCCGAGGCGGAACGGCAGGCGTTCCTGGCCAAGAAAGGCAAGACTGCCCCGGCGACCGAAGTGGCCGCGGCCAAGCCGGCCAAGAAGATCACGAAGATCATCGAGCCGTTGACGCCGATCGAGCCGATTCCTTCGGCCGAACCGGAATCGGCCGAGGTGATGAACGTTGCGCTGACCGGCAATAATGGCGAATTGCGCAGCGAGCTGCCTGGCCAGAAACAGCGCACCGGCGGCGGCCTGTTCGCCGGACTGTTTGGCGGCCAGATGGCATCGTCCTCGATTAACTATCTGCCTGAGACCCGTGCGCTGGATTCGGCGCTCGCCAGGAAAAACGCCAAGAAGCCGTTCAAGGTGAAGCCGGAGTTCGTGCCACAGGACGTGGAATTCACCGGTTACGAGGCCGGCACGATCGTCATCGATACCAGTGCCCGCCGGCTCTATCTGGTGGAATCATCGTCCACCGCCCGCCGCTACGCCATCGCGGTCGGCCGCGAAGGATTGCAGTTCAAGGGCACCGTGGCGGTCGGCGACAAGCAGGAGTGGCCACGCTGGATCCCGACGCTGGACATGCAGAAGCGCGAGCCCAAGCATTATGCCCAGTACAAGGACGGCATGCCCGGCGGCGGCCAGAATCCGCTCGGCGCCCGCGCCATCTACCTCTATGACGGCAAGAAGGACACGCATCTGCGCATCCACGGCACCATCGCGCCGCAGTCGATCGGAACCAGCGCTTCCAATGGCTGTTTCCGCATGATGAACGAGCACGTCATGGACCTCTACAGCCGCGTCAAGGTCGGCACCAAGGTCGTCATCATCTGACGTTTGCAGCAGCTTGCCAAAAGGGCCGGTTCAGCCGGCCCTTTTGTTTTGCCTCGCTCTCGGTCGCGTTCCAGTGGAACGGGCCAGCCCGTTCGACATGGGCCTATCCGAAAACCGGATCCCATTTTCGGATCACGGTTCGAGCGCCTTCTTGGGAAAAAGCCTTAGCGGCGGTTTTTTCTCTGGCGGAATCAATCCGGCCGCGTTAAGCGATGACTCCCATGGCGCGATATGTATTCATCACAGGCGGCGTGGTTTCCTCACTTGGAAAAGGCATTGCCGCAGCGGCCCTAGGGGCTCTCTTGCAGGCGCGGGGCTATCGCGCACGCATCAAAAAACTCGATCCCTACCTCAATGTCGATCCGGGCACGATGTCGCCGTATCAGCATGGCGAGGTGTTCGTCACCGATGACGGCGCCGAGACCGATCTCGATCTTGGCCATTACGAGCGGTTCACTGGCCGTTCCGCCAACCAGCAGGACAACATCACCACCGGCCGCATCTACAAGAACATCATCGAGCGCGAGCGGCGCGGCGACTACCTCGGCGCCACCGTGCAGGTCATCCCGCACGTCACCGACGAGATCAAGAATTTCGTCCTCGACGGCAATGACGACTATGATTTCGTGCTGTGCGAAATCGGCGGCACCGTGGGCGACATCGAGGCGATGCCTTTCCTGGAGGCGATCCGCCAGCTCGGCAACGACCTGCCGCGCAACAACGCCGTCTATGTGCATCTGACGCTGATGCCCTATATCCCGACCGCGGGCGAATTGAAGACCAAGCCGACCCAGCATTCGGTCAAGGAGCTGCGCGGTATCGGCATCGCGCCCGACATCCTGCTCGTCCGCGCCGACCGGGCCATTCCCAAGGAAGAGCGTAGAAAACTGTCGCTGTTCTGCAATGTCAGGGAGAGCGCGGTCATCCAGGCGCTCGACGTGCCGCACATCTACGACGTGCCGATGGCTTACCACAAGGAAGGGCTCGATTCGGAAGTGCTGGCCGCGTTCGGTATCGACCCTGCGCCGAAGCCGCGCATGGAGCCGTGGCAGGCCGTGTCCAACCGCATCCACAATCCGGAAGGCGAGGTGACCATCGCCATCGTCGGCAAATATACCGGCCTCAAGGACGCCTACAAATCGCTGATCGAGGCGCTGTCGCATGGCGGTCTGGCCAACCACGTCAAGGTCAAGCTCGACTGGATCGAATCGGAAATCTTCGAGAAGGAGGATCCGGCGCCCTGGCTGGAAAAGGTGCATGGCATCCTGGTGCCCGGCGGTTTCGGCGAGCGCGGCTCGGAAGGCAAGATCCTGGCGGCGAAGTTCGCGCGTGAGCGCAAGGTGCCGTATTTCGGCATCTGCTTCGGCATGCAGATGGCCTGTATCGAGGCGGCGCGGTCCCTGGCCGGGGTCGACGAGGCCTCCTCGACCGAGTTCGGCCCGACCAAGGAGCCGGTCGTCGGCCTGATGACGGAGTGGCTGAAGGGCAACATGCTGGAGAAGCGCCGGGCAACCGGCGATCTCGGCGGCACGATGCGGCTCGGCGCCTATCAGGCCGAGCTCGCCAAGGGTTCCAAGATCGCCGACATTTATGGCGATACTCAGATTTCCGAGCGTCACCGCCACCGCTACGAGGTCAATATCGACTATAAGCAGCGGCTGGAGGATTGCGGCCTGGTGTTTGCCGGCATGTCGCCCGACGGCGTGCTGCCCGAAACGGTCGAATACCCCGACCATCCCTGGTTCATCGGCGTGCAATACCACCCCGAGCTGAAGAGCCGGCCGCTCGACCCGCATCCGCTGTTCGCCAGCTTCATCGAGGCGGCGGTCGAACAATCGCGCCTGGTATAGGCGCGCCAGGCGGGGTTCGGCAACCGATGCAGACCTATGTCGCCCTTCTCTACAGCATCGTCCTGGGAGAAGGGCGCCGGGTCGTGATGTCCGACCTGAGGGCGATGGCGGAAGGCCTCGGGCTGAAGAATGTCCGTACGCTCGTGGCGACGGGCAATCTTGTCTTCGAGGCGCCGGCGACGGACGTCGCCGGTCTCGAGCAGCGTCTGGAGGCCGCCTTCAAAAAAGCTTTCGGCCGACATGTCGATATCATCGTGCGCGCTGCCGAAGATTGGCTGAGGCTCGCGGCCGGCAATCCGTTTCCGGCTGAATCCGCCGAGACCGGTGACCAGGTGGCGGTCCGGATAATGCGCAAGCCCGTGCCCGATAATGCGGCGGCGGCGCTCGAGACCTATGCCGCCGCCGATGAGAAGGTGATGTCACGCGGCGGCGACATCTGGGTCGTCTTTTCGCGGGCACGACCGAGTTCACGGCTGCTCGCGGCCGCCAATCACAAACGCCTGGGCGTCGGTACGTCGCGCAACTGGAACACGGTGCGCCGGCTCGCCGAGATGGTAGAAGTAGGCAGTAGGCAGTAGGCAGTAGGCAGTAGGCAGTAGGGGGAAGCCGTCTGCTTTCCCTACCTTTCCTGCCTACTGCCCATTTCAGGCCTTCGCTGTCTTGGCGCCGGCACCCACGGCCGCGGTGCGCAGCACGTAGTAGATGATGCCGGCAATCCCGACGCCGAAGAACCAGCCATAGACGCCCCACCAGGATGGCAGCCAATTGGTGAAGTTCGGCAGGATCGAGGAGAAGACGGCGCCAATGCCGGCAGCGATGAAGGCATTGACATGCCAGCCGCCCTGGAAGCGGAACTCGCCATCCTCGCGATAAAGCGCTTCGACGTCGACCTCGCCCTTCCGGATCAGGTAGTAGTCGACCATCATGACGCCGAAGATCGGCCCCATTGTCGCGCCGATGATGTTGACGAAGGACGCAGCGCTGCCTTCCCAAGGCGCGAAGGGATAGAGCACGAGCGCGATCAGTGCCGCGATGTAGCCGCCCTTCTTGAAGTCGATCTGGCGCGGGAAGACGTTGGAGAAGTCGAAGGCCGGCGAGACGAAGTTGGCCACGACATTGATGCCGAGCGTCGCCACCGCGAAGGTCAAGGCGGCGAGCGCGGCCAAGAACCAGCTGCCGAATTTCGCCGATATCTGGTCGGGGTGCAGCAGCACCTCGTGATAGACGTCGTAAGCGGCAATGGTGGTGACGCCAGCGACCAGCGAGAACAGGATGAGATTGATCGGCAGGCCCCAGATATTGCCCTTGCGCAGCGATGCCTTGTCCGGTGCATAGCGGGCGAAATCGCAGAAGTTGAGATAGAGGGCCGAAAAATAGGTCACCCAGATCGCGGCGACGGCGAACAGCGACGTCCACGATCCCGGCGTACCTGGCACGCCCGCATCCTTGGTCTTTTCGAGCAGCACCTCCATCGGAATGTCACTGGTGAAGGCGAAGGTCCCGGCTTTGACACAGAGATAGACGGCCAGGATCAGCATCATCACCCACACGGCTGGCCCGGCCCAATCCTGGAAGCGGCGCACCGTCTCCATGCCGTTCTGGATAATCAGCAGCTGCAGCGCCCAGATGACCGCGAAGCAGATCACTTCCAGCCCGGAGTGGCCGAGGAAATGGGTGTTGGCGTTGAAATCGGCGAACCATTGCGAGCGGATCAGCAGCGCGACAATGGCGCCGGAAGCGGCCGCCGTCTGTGCGCCGTACCAGAAGCAGGCGACGATGGCGCGCACCAGCGCCGGTATGTTGGCGCCCCATATGCCGAACGAGGCGCGGGCGAGCACTGGGTAAGGCACGCCGGTCTTCACGCCGGCATAACCGACCATGTTCATCAGCGCGTAGATGACGAGCGAGCCGATGCCGATGGCGATGATGAAGTTGACGAAACCGCCGCAGAACAGGAAAAGGCTGGCGGCGAGATAGTAACCCCAGAGGCTGTGCACGTCCGACGTCCAGACGTTGAAGATCGAGAATGGTCCCCAGTTTCGTATCTTGGCCGGTGCGAGATCTTCGTTATATAGATCCGGCGATGCGCCTTGTATCGTCATTGCAATTGTCCCCTTCTTGCAGCACGCGCCCTCACGCGTTGACCGTCAAGGTTACGCCTGACGCGAGGGAAGGGGCAATCGGCTGATTTGCCGGCTTTGGCCTTAAAGATATTCAATGGGGATCGCCATTGTCGCGCGGCATGATGCTTGCCCTCTGATCGGCGAGTCGGGTTCGTGGCGCTTTCAAGCGCCGACGCGACGACATCGGAGCCGCGGCGGGCAAACCTGCCCTTTTTTTGCCAAGCGTACGTTTTTTATGGAACCAAGTGGATGATGGCGCGTTTGATGGGGTTCGGTCGAACACGTCGCGACCGAGCGGGAGGATATGATGGACTATTTGCATTTTTTTTCGCCCGTGCGGATTTCACGCGGGCAGGGACACCCTATCGAGGAAATCGACAGTGTTGCCGAGGCCATGATGTTTTTGCGTAAATGGCCGACCGGGCGACGTGGCCCTGTCTATCAATGCGCGCTGAACTGCTGCGCGGCCGCCCTGTCGGGGCAGATGTCGGCTGAAGAAGCCAGGAAGGCGTTCACCGGCTTCGCCCGGATCACGCGGCTTCTGGATGACGACATGGCCTTGTCGGTGGGCAGCGAGCCAGCTGGGCGCGTGTACGCGCTGCGGCGGTAACGTTCTGAACCGGCTGTAGTCGAAAATCGGCGCCGACCCCCGGCGCCGATCGACTGTTTGTCCGTTTGCCATGGCGTCGGCGAACGCCTAATGCGGCGCGGCCCAGGATGGCCACCATCTGCTTGTGGTCGGCAACTTCGGAAAGCAGCCAATCCTGGAAAGGCGGTCCCCCGTCTTGTTCGCCGCAGTTGAAAGACTATCGACCAGGTCGCAAAACGGCGTGCCGCTCTCCTGCGGTGTAGCAAGGGGGTGCAAGCTTCCGATTTCTTGGAGCGATTTCGCCCAGCACTCGAAAAAACGAGAAGACAGCACTCAGGCCATAGGATTTGGCAGGCGCAGAAGGACCGCCTTCAGACTTACTGCTCGAGCGAGGGGCTTGCCTACTTCGCATATGTCGCCGATATGATGATCGGTGGCCATGCCGCCCGCATCAACCAACCAATTGACGCTAAAAATGTCGAGCTACCAAGAGCATAAGGTGGCAATCGCCCCGATGATGGATTGGACGGACCGCCATTGCCGGTTCTTCCATCGCCAGCTGACTCGCCGTGCGTTGCTCTACACCGAGATGGTGGTGGCGGACGCGGTCATCCAGGGCGCGCGCGAGCGCCTGCTCGGTTTCGACGATGCGGAACATCCGGTCGCGCTGCAGCTCGGCGGCTCCGATCCGGGGAAGCTGGCCGAGGCGGGGCGCATCGGCCAGGCTTTCGGCTACGAGGAAATCAACCTCAATGTCGGCTGCCCGTCGGACCGCGTCCAGTCCGGTACGTTCGGCGCCTGCCTGATGAAGGTGCCTGACCTCGTCGCCGACTGTGTCGCGGCGATGAAGGCGGCGGTGACCATTCCCGTAACCGTCAAATGCCGCATCGGCGTCGACGAGCAGGATCCCGAGCCGGCGCTGGATGCGCTTGCAGACGGTGTTTTCGCGGCCGGCGCCGACGCCCTTTGGGTGCATGCACGCAAGGCATGGCTGGAGGGGCTGAGCCCCAAGGAAAACCGCGACATCCCGCCGCTCGACTACGGTCGCGTCTATCGGCTGAAGACGAGAAAATCGAGCGAATTCATCGGCATCAATGGCGGCATTCAATCGCTTGAAGAGGCGCGGACGCATCTCCAGCACCTCGACGGCGCCATGCTCGGCCGCGCCGCCTACCATACTCCAGGCATTCTGACCGGCGTCGATTCCATGTTTTATGGAGAGCGGACCGTTCCCTTCGATTTCGCCGCGCTGATCGACGTCATGGCCGGCTACGCCGCACGCCATGTCGAACAGGGCGGGCGGCTCGGTCATGTCACCCGCCACATGGTCGGGCTATTCCATGGATTGCCTGGTGCCCGCCGCTACCGCCAGATCCTCTCCACGGATGCAACGCGCCCCGGCGCTGGGCCGCAGGTGCTGAAGACGGCGTTCGCCGCGGTCGACCTCAGCGGGGCGGTCGACAAGGCCGCCTGAACCGCTTTTGCCGAACGTCAATCCCGGAGGGTCATCCGGTCGCCGCGCACGTCGAAGCCGGACAGCGAACTGATGAAGTTCATGCCGAGCAGGCTCTGGCCAAGCATACCGGGTGCCGCGACCATCACCGGCATATTCTTTCGCACGATGCCGCCGATGGCCAGTTCGTTGGTTTTCACAGCCGCGGCGCGCGCCGTGCCGTTGGCGGTCGAGACCGGTATGGTGAAATCGAGAGCGGCGGGATTGATCCCGGCTGCCTGGGCGTCCTGCGACGTCAACACGGTGCTGGTCGCTCCTGTGTCGACCACCGTGCGCACTGGCGCGCCGTTGATCAGGATGCGCGCCTCGAAATGGCCATTGTCGGCCTTGTCGAGCGTCACGGTGGCATGGCCGTCCTCGATGCCCAGCGCCAGCGGGCTGCCGGGAACAAGGCCAGCGGTTACCCGGTTGGCGAAATCCTGCAATTCGTAGCGATATTGATAGCCGGCGATCAGCGCGAGCGCGATCGCCGCCCACGCGCCGAGATTGCGCGCCATGGCGCTGAGCGGGCGGCCCGACCTTAGAAGGCCGGCGCCGATGAGCGCGCCGAAGGCGCCCAGCCAGATCAACCGGCCGAAATCATCGTTCTCGACGCCGAGCGTATTGCCGGCGGAATCGTTGAACATCAGCAGCACCGCGCCGACGCCGATGACGAGCATCAGGATCCAGAACAGGCGGTTCATGTCGGCAATCCGTTCACGAGAGCGCGTCGCGTTCCCGTGCCATACGGGTGCGGCGGGTTTCGCGGCGCGGCCGGCGCTCGACCGTCTCCAGCCTTGCAGGCAGTTGGGCCATGACGTCACGGCGCGCCTGCGCCGTCATGTCGATCCAAGCGCCGATCTCGTCCCGGGTGCGGCCGCACCCGAAACAGAAACCGGTCTTCATATCGATCGAACAGACCAGAATGCATGGGGATTCGATGGCCGTCATGAATGTTTCCTTGGCTGACTTCCACATGGTGCAACGGCATGGCCTTTGCAAGCCCTCGGGAATGCGTCGCCCGCGGCCGCTTTTACATCAGGCGCGGGAGGTTGTGCCGGCGCACGAGGGCGGCTATGCCGCTGCCATCTGCAAGGACGATTTCCACGACATGACCAGAGCACAGCCCTTCGACGATTTCCGTAACCTGCTGGCCAACCTGCCGGCGGCCGACACGACAGCCGAGGCCCGTGTGCGAACGCTGTTCGCCAAGGCGGACAAGCCAAGGAACTCGCTTGGTCGCATCGAGGATATCGCTGCCTGGCTGGCAGCATGGAGCGGCCGTGCGCCGCCGGCAGTGACGCGGCCTCTGGTCGCGGTCTTTGCCGGCAACCATGGTGTTGTCAGGCACGGCGTTTCGCCGAGAGTCGTGGCGGCGACCGCCAACGCCGTCGAACTGTGTGCGGCCGGCGGTGCAGCGATCAACCAGGTCTGCGTCGCCAACGACCTCGGGCTGAAGGTTTTCGATCTCGCCTTGCATATTCCGACAGCCGACATCACGCAGGATGCCGCACTCGACGAGCGGGGTTGCGCCGCGACCATGGCCTTCGGCATGGAGGCGATCGCCGGCGGCGCCGACCTGCTTTGCCTCGGCGATCTGGGCGTCGGCAATTCCACCGTCGCCGCGGCCCTGTTCGCGGCCGTGTTGGGCGGCAAGGGCACCGATTGGGTCGGCCCGGGCTCCGGCGCCGATGCGGCGATGCAGGCGCGCAAGGCGGAGGTGGTCGATGCGGCGCTGGCTTTCCACGCCGGCCATCTCGATGAACCGTTGGAGGTGCTGCGCCGGCTCGGTGGCCGTGAGTTCGCGGCGATAGCCGGCGCCATCCTTGCGGCACGGATGCAGAGAATCCCCGTGCTGCTCGACGGAGTTGCGGCAACGGCAGCCGCAGCGGTCCTGCATGCCGCCAATCCTGCCGCGCTGGATCATTGCCTTCTCGCCGGCCTGTCGCCGGAGCCCGCGCATGCGCAGGCCGCCGAGCGCCTTGGCCTTCGCCCCTTGCTTGACCTCGGCGTCGGCCACGGCGAGGGAGTAGGCGCGGCACTTGCCGCCGGCCTAATCAAGGCAGCGGCACTGACCAGTTCGGGCATGGCCGCGGCCGTTCGCGGCTAGGCCGAGCATTCGTCGCTCATTCCACGCATGAGGCGCGTCAACGCCGACGCGCCGCGACCGCCGCGGTCGGCAGGGCCGGCAGTTCCTCCATCACCCGGCTCAGCGGGAAGATGGCAATCGCCTCTGTGCCTTCGCGCAGCTTGGAATGAAGTTGGAATTCGCCGCCATGCATGGCGAGCAGGCCCTGCACGATCGGCAGACCAAGTCCGGTGCCCTGTTCGGCGCTCTTGATGGCGATCGAACCCTGGCCGAAGGCCGAAAGCACTACCGGGATCTCGTCTTCCGGTATGCCGGGGCCGTTGTCCCTGACCGAGATGTATTGTCCGCCGCCGGCCGTCCAGCCGACGCGCACGCGGATTTCGCCGCCGGTGGCGGTGAACTTGATCGCGTTGGACAAGAGGTTGAGGGTGATCTGGCGCACCGCGCGCTCGTCGGCGAACAGGCGCGGCAAGGCATGTTCGAAATCCTGAATGACGCGGATATCCTTGTTGCGCGCCTTCAACTCCATCATGTGGCAGCAATCCTCGACAATGCCGAGCAGCATCACCGGCTCTTCATTGAGCTGGTACCGGCCGGCCTCGATGCGCGACAGGTCGAGGATCTCGTTGATGAGGTCGAGAAGATGCTGGCCGGATTCGTGCACGTCATGGGCATAGTCGCGATAAGTGGGATTGCTCATCGGCCCCAGCACTTCGTTCGACATCACTTCGGAAAAACCGAGAATTGCGTTGAGCGGCGTGCGCAATTCATGGCTCATCGAGGCAAGAAAGCGCGATTTGGCCAGATTGGCATCTTCCGCGCGCCGCCGCGCCTCGTCCGACATCGATTTCGCGGTCTCGACTTCGGCGATCAGTGCGTCCTTTTCGGAGCGGAACGACAAAAGCATCAGGGAGGAGCGGTTGAGGTTCCGCGCGATATAGGCAAAGAAAGGCAGCGAAAGAACGAGCAGTACGGCCATGATCGCCCCGACAGGCATCCACAGCCTTATTTCGGCGTAGGCGTAAAGCGTCACCGGAACAGCGAAAGTCGCCAGCAGCGCCCCGCGCAGGGATGAGGCCATGATAGCGGTTCCGGCCATGGCAAGCAGCAGCACCACGGCCTTGACCACCTGAAACTGGTCGACCGCGCAGGCACCGCAGCCGAGCCAGACGAACCAGCCCCAGCCGAGGCCGCACAGGAAATGTGCGAACAGGAATTCTCTCTGGGTTTGCAACGGGTTAAGCTCGGACGCTTCCACGCGTTCGACGCGGCGCGCCATGAAAGCCAACATCGTGTAGCAGGTCAGGGTGAACAGCGCCCAGAGAATGATCTCATTGCCGATGCCGGCCAGCCGGCCAAGCGCGGCGATCGCCAGGACAAGCAGCGGAATGGCAATGGCGCCGCTGGTCATCGCGCGCGCATGGAGTTTCAATAGTTCGCGATCGAAATCCGGATTGCCGGCCTGTTGCGAAAGACGGTCGCGCGTCTTGCGCACCGCGCGCGCGACATCGCTGTTGCGATGGCGTTTCCTGCGGTCCACAATGAATTTGTCCGCTGTGTTCGAGCGTTGCAAAGGCATGAAGACTTCAATTATGCGGGCGGCATTTCAAGGTGTTAAGCTACGTTCGAATGATTAACCAACCGTTTGCCATATGAGCCGTTCCTGGTCGCAAGGACCGCGCCGGCGGTACGCTGCGCCGCGTCCGCGAAGCCCATGGCGCAAATTGCTGGACTACGGGCTGACCGTCATTATTCTGGGGTTGCTGATCGTGCTTGCGGCGCGCCTCGATCGCGTGGAGACGCGAAAGACACAGGGCGTCGCCATCATCAATGATGGCGACTCGATCACGCTCGGCGCCGAACGCATTCGCATGCGCGGCATCGACGCGCCGGAATACACTCAGACCTGCCGCAAGAAAGGCGCCGACTATTCCTGTGGCACGCTTGCGCGCCAATCTCTGGTGCGCCTGATCGCCGGCAGGCCCGTCATCTGCAGCGGCTGGCAGCGCGATCGTTACGGCCGGCTGCTCGGCGATTGCAGGGCCGGGGACACCGATCTCAACCGCGCACAGGTCGAGGCGGGCTGGGCGGTCGCTTTCGGCGATTACGAGAGCGAGGAAGCGATCGCGCGCGCGGCAAAGGCCGGTATCTGGGCAGGTACGTTCGACCAGCCGCAAGATTGGCGCGACAGCCACCATGGCGAGTCCGTCGAGAGAAAACATGGCACGTTCGCCTCCATCGGCGATGCCGTGCGAGAGATCTTCCGCTTCTGGTAAGCCGGCGGAAGCTGAACCCTGCCATCACCGGCAAGAACTGGAGGATCGAATGAAGCTCTTCGACGGCGGCCGAGCGCCCAACCCAAGACGGGTTCGCATTTTTCTGGCCGAGAAGGGAATCGCGGTTCCGCTGGTGTCCGTCGACATGGGCGCGCTGGAACACAGGCAACAGGCGGTCAGCTCGCGCAATCCACTGCGGCGATTGCCGGTGCTGGAGCTTGACGATGGCACCGTCATCACCGAGTCCGTCGCCATCTGCCGCTATTTCGAGGAACTCAATCCCGAGCCCGCACTGTTCGGTCGCGGGGCGCTCGGCAAGGCGCAGGTCGAGATGTGGCAAAGGCGGATGGAATTCAACCTGCTGACCTGCGTCGCGCAAGCTTTCCGCCACACCCATCCGGCCATGAAGGAATGGGAGATCCCGCAGATTCCCGAGTGGGGCGAGGCCAACAAGCCGAAGGCAATCGAATTTCTGCGACTTCTCGACGGCGAACTGGGAACCCGCGAATTCGCCGCCGGCGACGCCTATTCGATCGCCGATATCACCGGGATGATCGCCATCGATTTTATGAAACCGGCGCGCATCAAGGTGCCGGACGAGTGCAGCAATGTGTTGCGCTGGTATCGGATGGTTTCGAGCCGGCCGAGTGCCGCGGCCTGAGGATGACTGCGGAACTCGAAAGCTTCGCCGCGACGGTTCGCGCCTGCCGCATCTGCGTCGACAATCCGATCGGCCGGCCACTGCCGCACGAACCGCGCCCGGTGCTGCGACCCTCGTCGAATGCCCGCATCCTGATTGCCAGCCAGGCGCCGGGAACCAAGGTGCATCTGTCGGGCATGCCGTTCACCGATGCTTCGGGCGACCGGCTGCGAGACTGGCTCGGCGTCACCAGCGAGGAGTTCTACGACACCGAGAAGTTCGCTATCGTGCCGATGGGCTTCTGTTTCCCCGGCCAGGACGCCAAGGGCAGCGACTTGCCGCCAAGGCGTGAATGCGCGCCGGCCTGGCGCGCGCCGTTGATGGGGCTCATGCCGCAGATCGACTTGGTGCTGACGATCGGCATCTACGCGCAGTCCTGGCACATGGGTGCCGCGCGGCGCCCGTCCCTGACGGAAACGGTGAGGGACTGGCGCTCCATCTGGGAGAAATCCGCTGGCCAGAAGGTGCTGCCGCTGCCGCATCCGTCCTGGCGCAACACCGGCTGGCTGAAGCGGAATCCCTGGTTTGAAATGGATTTGCTGCCTTTCCTCAGGTCGGAAATCCGCTATCGCCTCGGTTAGACATTCAGCAAGAAACCACCGGCTTTTCCGCCAATCAGCAGAATTTTTTTCTTGTGGAAGCCTATAATAACGCCGATTATGGCCAATCCATTCCTTCAGGAGCTTTCAATGGACCGCCTTGACCGAAAAATTCTCCGCCTCCTGCAGGAGGACGCGACGCTCGCGGTCGCAGATGTCGCCAAGAAAGTGGGACTGTCGACGACCCCTTGCTGGCGGCGCATCCAGAAGCTCGAGGAAGAGGGCGTCATCAAGCGGCGTGTCGCCATTCTCGATCATGAAAAGGTCAATGTGCGGGTCACCGTCTTCGTCTCGATCCGCACCAATTCGCACAGCCATGAATGGCTGCGGCGCTTTTCCGAAGTCATCCAGGAATTCCCCGAGGTGGTCGAGTTCTACCGCATGAGCGGCGATGTCGACTACCTCCTGCGTGTCGTGGTGCCCGACATTGCAGCCTATGATGCTTTCTATAAGCGGCTGATCGCCAAGATCGAGATTCGCGACGTCTCGTCCTCCTTCGCCATGGAGCAGATCAAATACACGACCGAAATCCCGCTCGATTACATGGTGCTGGACAAGGAATCGGGTGCGAACGCGGCCTGAGCGCGCGTGGCCTTGATGCATGCAAGGTCACGCAAGCTCGCCTTGCTTAGTTCTTCTTTTTGTTGAGGAAAGTCCAAGGCGAGTTGACCGGTAGGGTGACTGTGTCCGGCACGGTGTCGACGCCGGTCACGTCTGCCTTGCGCACGGTATAGCCCGACTGGATGACCGAGACGCCGTCCAGGATGAAAAGCTGGCTCTTCTCCATGCCCGGTTTCAGCGCGCCGGTTACGGAAACCGGCTGGTAGGCCTGCGACATCCTGTAGGGATGAGCCGGGGTGACCAGGACGATCTGGTTGGGTGGTGGTGTCGGCATGTGGCTGCAGGCGCCGGTCCACGGCACCAGTAGGAATTGATAGACAAGATCGCCTTCGCGATCGACCGGCAACGCATAGCCGGCTATTTGTATGGTCTTGTCCTGCAGGCCGAGGGATAACGTCTCGCCGCGATCGGGCAATTTTGCCGCGATCATCGGCAGGCCGGCTTCTTCGGCAACCGCCTGGGTCGCCGGGCGCAAATCCTTCCAGAATATGTGTGTGGTCTCGGCCGAAGCGAGGGCGGCTGTAAAAGCCGACATCGCGCCCGCGAACGCTGCCATGGCTATGAGACGTTTGGTCATCGGACGTTTTCCTTTGCGTTCGAGTAAAGACACCGTCTCCGGCGACGTCAACGCTCGAGCCGCATTACATGCCGGCCAGAACCGGTCATGCCGGTGTCATGAAAGCCGCGCGTCGCAAACATGTCGCGAAACCCCATGAAACGGTAGCTCGGCGATGCCTCGTCCACCGGATAGGCCTCAATGATATGCGCCCCTTGGCGAACGCGTGGTGAACGGCCGCATCGAGCACTGCGGAAGCCAGACCGCGGCCGCGCAAAGCCCTTGGCACATAAAAGCAGACGATCGACCATACCCCCGTCTCCCTGTCGTCCTGCCGCTTTGAAAGCCTTCGGTAGGTTTCGCGCGGCGCGACCGAACACCAGGCAACGCTTTTGCCGTCGATCTGGGCGAGGATGCCGACCGGCCTGCCGGCATCGATAAGTGCCATCATCTGGCGCCTTTTCTCATCATTCGGGATGTGCTCGCGGACGGACTGCCGCCACGCCATGCACCAGCAATATTTTGGCGCACCCGGCTGCTCGAACAATATCTCGAAGTCGCCGCGTGTTGCCGGCGTCACCTCCGTGAACCGGATATCGGCAAGATCAGTTTTTTCTGGCGGTGAGCCGTTCCAGCGTTTTGGCATCCGTTAACTCCTTCACGGCGTCCCGGCCGATCCAGCGCGCCGTCTTGTCGGATGATCCGGCCAACTTTTGCGCGAGCGCAAGGGCAGGGGCATGCAGTGCGGCCGAGCGTTTGCCAATCTGCCGCAGCGCCCAGCTGACCGCCTTCCTGACGAAATTGCGCGGATCGCCGGCATGCGCCTCGATCAACGGCAGATAGGCGAGAAACGTCGCGTCCGGCTCCTGCTTCAGATGCACTGCGCTCCACGCCACCATGGCAAAGCCGGCGCGGCGCACGAACTCGCGTTCGTCGGCAGCAAACTCCTCGATCAACTCACGCCGGAACGGCGTTTCAGCAAAGAGATCCGAAACGCTGTCTACGATCTCCCATGAATCGAAATCGCCGGCCCAGCGGCGGCACTGCTCGGCCGTGATCCTTTTCGGCTCCCCGGTGAACGCCGCCACCAGCCGCGCCTCGCGAACACCGCTGTCCCACAGGGCAAGCGCCCGCTCGTGATTGCGCTTCAGCTTGCGCGCCAGCGGCCGCAAATCCGAATTGCCTACACCAAGCGCCGTCGCGGTGTTGATGCCGAACCGGGCCATGCCGGCGCGGTTTTCCTGCGTGCCGATCGAGCGCAGGTGAGCGACGATGTCGTCCGCGCTCCAGCTCGGGCAGGGCAGGGACATCTGCGTTCTACTTTTCCAGCCTCGCCAGCAGTGAGGATGTGTCCCAGCGCCTGCCGCCCATCGCCTGGACGTCCTTGTAGAACTGGTCGACGAGCGCCGTCACGGGCAGTCTGGCCCCGTTGCGGTCGGCTTCATCAAGGCAGATGCCGAGATCCTTGCGCATCCAGTCGACCGCGAAGCCGAAGTCGTATTTGCCTGCATTCATCGTCTTGTGCCGGTTCTCCATCTGCCACGAGCCCGCTGCGCCCTTGGAGATCACATCGATGACCTTCTCGATGTCGAGCCCGGCTTTCCTGCCGAAATGGATGCCTTCGGACAGTCCCTGCACCAGCCCGGCGATGCAGATTTGGTTGATCATCTTGGTGAGCTGGCCGGCGCCTGCCGGTCCCATAAGCCCGATCATCCGGGCATAGGCGTCGATGACGGGCCTGGCTTTGTCGAAGGCTGCCTGATCGCCGCCGACCATGACGGTCAGAATGCCGTTTTCGGCGCCGGCCTGGCCGCCGGAGACCGGCGCATCGAGGAACGAGAAGCCGCGCTCCTGTGCGGCCTCGGCCAACTCGCGCGCGACCTCGGCCGATGCCGTGGTGTTGTCGATGTAGACGGCGCCCTTTTTCATGGCCTGAAAGGCACCGTCCTTTGCCGTCGTCACCGAACGTAGATCGTTATCATTGCCCACGCACGAGAAAACAAAGTCCTTGCCTTCGGCAGCCTGTGCCGGCGTCAGGGCGAGAGCGCCGCCGTGCTGGGCGACCCATTGCTCGGCCTTCGCCCTGGTGCGGTTGTAGACGGTGACGTCGTGGCCGCCCTTGTTCTTCAGATGCGCGGCCATGGGATAGCCCATGACGCCAAGACCGAGAAATGCCACCGATGCCATGGCTTGTTCCTTCCGACGGGAGCAGAAATTGCAGTTGCGGAAGGTCTAGGCCATGCGGCGGATTCGTCAAGGCGCGCGCCGCGCCATCGACTGGCACAGATCAGGTAGGCTTACCGTTTCAGGTGAATGGTGATCCGGCGCTCGATCCATTCGACGCAGTGGCGCAGGATCTCGACCATCACCAGATAGACGATCGCCACCCAGACATAGGCCTGGAAGTCGAAGGATTTGGCGTAGGCGAGTTTCGCATTGCCCATCAGGTCGTAGACGGTGATGATGGCGACGATCGCGGAGGCCTTGATCATCAGAACGAGTTCATTGCCGTAGGGTCGCAAGGCCACGATGATCGCCTGGGGCAGAATGACCTTCCGCAGCGTCTGCAGCTTGTGCAGGCCGAGCGAAGCGGCGCCTTCCCACTGGCCCCTTGGAACGCTCTCTATGGCGCCGCGCAGGATTTCGGCCTGATAGGCGGCCGTGTTGAGCGCAAAGGCGAACACGCCGCAGTTGAAGGCGTCGCGGAAGAACCACCATAGCCCAACCGATTCGAGCTGCACGCGGAAAGAACCGACCCCGTAATAGACCAGATAGACCTGAACCAGCAGCGGAGTGCCGCGGAAGAAATAGACGTAGCAATAGGCGGGCCACGATAGCAACCGGTTGTTCGACATGCGGCCATAGGTGACGGGCAGCGACAGGATGGCGCCGGCCACCATCGACACCGCCACCAGCGACAGGGTGGTTCCAAGTCCCTGCAGATAGGCCGGCGCATATCGTGCGAAGAACTCGCCGTTCCACGCGGAGACCAGATAGGCCAGTATGCCGAAGCCGAAGAGGATCCAGAGGCCGACGAGTGCGTATCCCACGATACGGGCACGCGGCCAGCCGCGCGCCGGCGGCGGCGGCCGATCGACGGCAATGGTGTCGGTGACGCTCATCGCGCTTCCTTCTGCCCGAGCGACCGCAAGATGAAGCCGGTGGCGATCGAAGACAGGATTGCCAGGATGAGAAAGACCAGCGCCGCGACGCTGTAGAACAGGAACGAATGTTTGGTGACGCGCGCCGCGACGCCCGCATTGCGCAAGGTCTCGGCGAGGTTGACGACCGAGACCAGGGCTGTGTCCTTGAGCAGGCTGAGCCAGCAATTCTCGAGACCGGGGAAGGCGATGCGCAGCAATTGAGGCAGGATCACCTTGCGCATGGTCAGCCACTTCGACAGACCGATCGCATAGCCGCCCTCATACTGGCCCTTCGGAATGGCGCGAAAGGCCGAAAGGAATACCTCGCTGGCATAGGAAGAGAAGATCAACGAGAGCACGATCATGCCGGCGATGAAGCTGTCGACATCGATCGTCGCCTCGGGCCTGAAGAAGCGGATGATGTATTGCAGCAGGATGGGCATGCCGAAGAAGAACAGGAAGAGCGTCACCAGCTCCGGAAGGCCGCGAAACATGGTGGTGTAAATGTTCGCGGCCAGCCGCAGCGAAGGCTCTTCGGATTGCTTTGCCCAGGCAATGAAAAAGCCGATCGTCAGGCCGATCGGAAGCGTGGCGAGCGCCAGCGCGATGGTGACCACCGCGCCATAGGCGATATCGTCAAGCCAGCCATTGGGTCCCCAACTGAGAAGTGTCCATATGCTTTGGGCTGGCATCGAGTGGTGTTATCTCCAGAGCTCCCAGATCGGGTAAAGCGGCAGGGAGACCCTGCCGCCCTTGGAGGTGATTATCAGGACTCGGCGCCGTAGACGTCGAACTTGAAGTACTTGTCGTTGATTTCCTTGTATTTTCCGTTGGCCCTGATGGCGTCGATGGCGGAATTCAGCTTGTTGACCAGATCGGTCTCGCCCTTGCGCACGGCAATGCCGGCGCCAGGTCCGAAAATCTCGACCGGCTGCGGCGAGGGCTGGCCGAGGATCTTGCAGCAGGCACCGTCAGGCGAATCCAGCCACTGCTGCAGCACCACGATATCATCCTCGATGGCGTCGAGGCGGCCGTTGGCCAGATCCGCCTGTTCCTCGGGGCTGCTCGGATAACCCTTGATCGTGCTGTCGGTGTAAGTCTTCGAGGCATAGTTGAAATGGGTCGTCGTGGTGGCCACGCCGATACTCTTGCCGGCGAGGTCCTCCTTGGTCACGCCCTTCAGCGTCGAATCCTTCGGGACGGCCAGCGCCGAGGGCGTGTTGTAGTATTTGTGAGTGAAGTCTACCTTCTCGGCACGCTCCGGCGTGATCGACATCGATGCCACGATGGCGTCGAACTTGCCCGCCTGCAGCGCCGGGATGATGCCGTCCCAATCCTGGGCAACGAAGGTGCACTTGACCTTCATCTCATCGCAGAGCGCCTGGGCGATGTCGATGTCGAAACCGACGAGCTTGCCATCGGAAGTCAGGTTGTTGAAGGGCGGATAAGCGCCCTCGGTGCCGATTCTCAGGGTCTTTTCCTGGGCCTGGGCTACGCCGAGCGTCAGCAGCGCGGCCGAAGCGGCGAGCGCGATACGCAGTGCAATACGCATAATGATCCTCTCTTTATGGTCCCGGCCGTCGTTCCGAAACGGCTCTGTGGGGGCGGTGCTTTTGACCGCCCGCTGGCCCGATACTCCCACTCTTTCCAAGAAAAAAGCAACTGCAAAACCACGAAAATCGGCAATGTCCTTCTGCCGTTACGTTACTTCTCAAGCAACGAGGCCGGTCGCGCGCTCGACGAAGTCGGCTATCGATTTCACGTCGTCGAGGTCGAACACCGGCAGGCTTTTGTCCTCGATGACGAAGTCGGCCGCAATGGCAACGATCCCGGGGTCACCCGCCGAAAGCGGCGTCCGGTCCTTCGCCTCCAGGCGCCGGGTTTCGATCTTGCGGTGGGCTTCGCGCTTGTAGCCTTCGACCAGCACGATGTCGGACGGCGCAAGCCGCGACAGGATCGCTTCCAGCGCCGGCTCATCCTCGCCGCGCAATTCGTGCATCAGTGCCCAGCGATTGGCGGAGACGATGGCGACTTCCATGGCTCCTGCCTGCCGGTGGCGAAAGCTGTCCGCGCCCGGCTTGTCGATGTCGAAATCATGATGGGCGTGCTTTACGGTCGAAACCGTCCAGCCGCGCCCAACGAGTTCCGCGACCAGTTTCTCAGTCAGGGTCGTCTTGCCGGAGTTCTTCCAGCCGGTGATGCCGAAGAGGCGCTTGTTCATCTCAGATGCTCTGCAGCAACCGCGCCGCCTTGGCAAGATCGCGGGGGGGCGCTTTCGAGCCGCAGCAAGGTCTTGTCGCCGCCGCCCCTGCGTCTGGATTGAACGCCGGCCAGCATCAATCCCGCAATATCCATCACCATCATCGAGCCCGTGCGCCGTCGCGAAAATCACGGGATTCTCCCCGAGCCTCTTATATGCCGTCCGGGGCCATGGCAGGACCAGTGCTTTCCGCGACGATCCTGCGCCGGCCGACGACGCGCTCACGATAAAGCGCGTAAAGGCCGGAGCCCACGATTGTGCTGGCGCCGATGATCATTGTCATGTCGGGGACATCGCCGAAGACCAGCAGGCCGAGCACAATGGACCAGAGCAGCGCCGTATAGCGGAACGGCGCTATGAAGGAAATCTCGCCCGAGCGCATCGCCATGATGATGAATTGATAGCCGATGAGCACCAGCACCGCTGCGAGCGCCAGCAGCGCAGTGGCTTTTCCCGTCATCGGTGTCCAGCCGCCCATCGGCGACAGCAGCAGCGCGCCGACCATGGTCATGGCCAATGCCGTTGCGGTGGAGACGAGCAGCGTGGGGATAGCCTGCGGAATCCGCTTGGTGGCGAGGTCGCGCACTGCGCAGCAGGCGACGCTGGCCAGCGCCACGAGCGAAAACATGCTGAACCCCTCGAAGCCCGGGCGCACCACGACCAGCACGCCGGCAAATCCAACGGCGATCGCCAGCCAGCGGCGCCAGCCGACCGCCTCGCCGAAGACAAGGGCCGCGCCCATTGTCACGGCCAGCGGCAGTGCCTGCAGGACGGCCGAGACGCTGGCGATCGGCAAATGGGCAAGCGCGACCAGGAAGGTCACCGTCGCGCCGGCCTCGGCAAGGACGCGCAGCGCCACCAGTGGCTGCAGCATCGAGCGCGGCCGGACCAGCGCGCCGCGCTGCCAGGCAAGCAGGCCGACGAAGAGCGAGGCAAATGCGCCTCTGATCAGCATGACCTGCGCCATGTTCATCGACTGCGACGAATATTTGGTGATCGCGTCATTGAGGGTGAAGCCGGCCATCGCCACCACCATGAACAACGCACCGCGAAGATTGGGAGAAAGGGGCAAGATCTCTACCGGTTCTGCTTTGAAAAAAGCCTGTAGCAGCCGGGACCGAAACAGCAACGACAAAGGGCTGGGCCACGGCCTTGATCGCGGCCCAGAATTTCAACCGCGGATGACCGGCCTTACTTCTTCGGCGTTAGCACCTCGGTGCCGCTGCCGTCTTTGCCGGCGATCGTCCACAGGCCGTGCAGCGAGCCGTCGTCATCCATCTTGTAGACGACAAGGCCGATCTCCTTGCCCAGGACATAGCCGGCCGAGAAGGCGTTGTCGTTGCGCATGCAGATGCCGTCCGAGGACGAGCCGCCGGTTTCCCAATGGATCGTGCAGGTCGTGCCGCTTGTCAGCGTGATGGTTGCTTCGCCGCCATAGGCCGAACCATCGAAATTGGTGCCGGCGACATCGTAAGTGCCGCCGATGGATTGCGCCGCCGCCGGCATGGCGGCGAGGCCGAGCAAGGCAACAGAAAAGATGAATTTGCGCATAATGTTTTCCCCCAACGGAGCGAAAGCCGCTACCGGATGGAAGGCTAGGCGCGAAAACGGCTGGGGTAAATCAGGCGGGCATCCGCCGGCGGAGATTTATTGCGGCATGGCCGCAATAGTCACGGTCCCTCGAGGCTGGCGGCGATGGCGCCGACCAGCGGGTCGTATTTCGGCTTCACGGCCGGCGGATATTCGATCCAGACGGTGCGGATGACGCCGTCCTTGCCGAACAGGCGGCGCTCATAAAAGATGTTCCCGGCCTTCAGCCCCGAAAGCACGGCCCAGTTCTTTCCCGTCCTGCTGTAGGTGACCTTGTAACCCGCCTGGGTGCTTGTCTTCTCGGCCGCAACGAAGCTCTTCGGCGTGTCGTTGTCGATATTGAGGATGCCGGAACAGATCAGGCTGGCGCCGTCGGGCGCGAGCCATTGCTGGCCGTCGCCATTGTCCGGTTCGGGCTGGCGGTCGGTGAAAACATCATCGGGAAAGGTGCAGACCGTGCCGAATCGCTCGTTGGTGTAGGTCAAAGGAGCGGCGGCCGAGGGGATTGCCGCGATCGCCGCAACGAATGCCAATACCGAGCGCGCGCACTTCATTCCATTCCTCCAGCAGTCAGCCGGAAGCGATCCTGCACCAGATCCGTGGGAAAATCAGCCGCCGGTGACGCTCATATGCCGCGACACGGAGGGGCGGCTGGTGCGACGGTCGATGATGAAATCATGCCCTTTCGGCTTGCGCCCGATCGCCTCGTCGATCGCCGCGCCGACCAGATCGTTGCCTTCGGACGCACGCAACGGCTCCCTGAGATCGGCGGCATCCTCCTGGCCCAGGCACATATAGAGCGTGCCGGTGCAGGTCAGCCGGACGCGGTTGCAGCTCTCGCAAAAATTATGGGTCATCGGCGTGATGAAGCCGAGCCGGCCACCGGTTTCCGCGACATGGACATAGCGGGCCGGACCGCCGGTCTTGAACGGGACGTCTGTCAGCGTGAACTGGCGCTCCAGCGAGGCGCGCAGCAGCGACAGCGGCAGGTACTGGTCGGTGCGGTCGGCGTCGATCTCGCCCATCGGCATGGTTTCGATGACGGTCAGGTCCATGCCGCGGCCATGCGCCCAGCGCATCATCTCAGGCAATTCGGCGTCGTTGAAATCCTTCAGCGCCACGGCGTTGAGCTTTATCTTCAGCCCCGCCGCCTGCGCCGCATCGATGCCGGCCATGACCTTGCCGAGATGGCCCCAGCGGGTGATTGCGTGGAACTTGTCGGCATCAAGCGTGTCGAGCGAAACATTGATGCGCTTGACGCCGCAATCGGCGAGCTCGGCAGCAAAACGCGAAAGCTGCGAGCCGTTGGTGGTCAGCGTCAGTTCTTCCAGCGCGCCGCTTTCGAGATGACGCGACAGTTGACGGACCAGGTGCATGATGTTCTTGCGCACCAGCGGCTCGCCGCCGGTGAGACGCAATTTGCGCACGCCTTTTGCGATGAAGACGCTGCACAGCCGGTCGAGTTCCTCGAGCGACAGCAGGTCCTTCTTGGGCAGGAAAGCCATGTCCTCGGCCATGCAATAGGTGCAGCGGAAATCGCAGCGGTCGGTGACCGACACGCGCAGGTAGCTGATCGTGCGGCCGAAAGGATCGATCATGTCCATGCGTGAAGCGTTTCCCGTGGCTGTGAACGACGGCGTTATATATCGCTATGTGATACGATCCGGCCTGTCGTTCAAGATAGCCGCTCTCGATCTTTGGTAACATTCCCCGACCGACACCGGATGTCGGCTGCCTGGTACGGGCTTTTCCAATCCGGCGAAGCGGCGTAGGGAAGGGCGGTTCGAAACGGAAAAACACCATGACGGCGCCGAAGGAACTGCGGGTCTCCAAAGACCGCAAACTGCTCTCCGTGACCTTTCCCGGCCACCAGCCATTCGAGCTGCCGGCCGAGCTGCTGCGCGTCGCCTCGCCGTCGGCCGAGGTGCAGGGCCATTCGCCGGACCAGCGGGTGACCGTTCCGGGCAAACGCGATGTCGCCATCCTCAAAATTGAACCGGTCGGCAACTACGCGGTGCGCATCACCTTCGACGATTTCCACGACACCGGGATCTTCACCTGGAATTACCTGCACACGCTAGGCCACGAGAAGGACGCGCGCTGGAACGCCTACCTTGCCGAGCTTGCGCAAAAGGGTCTCAGCCGCGACCGTTAGCCGGCGGGCGTCGTCAAGATGTCATGGAGCGGGAGTAGGGGCGGCGGATCGGAAGACGAGACAATGTCCATCATAACCACAGTCGAACAGCTTGAAACGCTCTATGGCCTGCCCGGCGAAGCCTCGGTGGTCAAGGAACTCGACCACGTCATTCCCGAATACGCCGCCTTCATCGAGGCCTCGCCCTTCGTCGCGCTGGCGACGAGCGGGCCGGAAGGGCTGGATTGCTCGCCGCGCGGCGATCTCGCCGGCTTCGTGCGCATCGTCGATCCGAAAACCCTGATGATGCCGGACCGGCGCGGCAACAACCGCGCCGATTCGCTGAGAAACATCATTCGCGATCCCCGCGTCGGGCTGCTGTTCCTGGTGCCGGGCTCCGGAACGACGCTGCGCATCAACGGCCGCGCACACATCACCACGGATGCCGCGCTTTGCGCGTCGTTCACGGTCGACAGCAGGCCGGCACGCTCGGTGAGCGTCATCGATGTCGATACGGTCTATTTCCAATGCGCCCGCGCCATCGTGCGGTCGGAACTGTGGAACCCGGAAAGGCATGTCGATCCGAAGTCCCTGCCGACACCAGGAAAGATCCTGGAGATCACCAGCCGCAGGAACATCGACGGCGCCGCCTATGACAAGGAATGGCCGGAGCGGGCGAAAAAGACGATGTGGTGATCCGCCGGACCGCAATGGCGGTCAGGCGTCCTTCAACACCTCGTGGATCTTGCGCATCTGCTCGCCGATCATGTCGCACTGCTCCGGCGTCGACTGGCTCATCGCTTTCTCGATCAGCGCCATGTGCACCTTCAGCGCCTGCATCAGCAGCGCCTCGCCGGCTTCGGTGAGGGCCAGCCGCAGGATGCGCTTGTCCTTCTCGTCGCCTTCGCGGCGCAGCAGGCCGCGAGCCTCAAGCTGAGGCAACAGCATGGTGATGTTGGAGCGACCGACGAGTAGCTTGCGGGCGAGATCGTGCTGCGACATGCCGGGATGGCGGTAGAGATTCATCAACACATCGAGCTGCGCGGGTTTCAGATCGAGCGGAGCGAGCTTCACGGCAAGCGTGCGCTCCAGCACATGGCAGGCGCGCGCAACCGCGACCCAGTTGCGAAACCGCGGGTTGTCCCAGGGCAGCTCTTGTTTATTGTTCATCTTTGAACTATTATGTTCATGCTTGAACGTATGGATGGATTCCCACTATGGCATCATTCGGACTGAAGGTCATCCGGGGTGTATTCGGGGCCGCCGAACATGTCGCCCCCCGCCTCACCGGGCGCGCCGCATTCGAGCTGTTCTGCCGTACGCCGAACGCCAGGGTGCTGAGCGAGGGCGAACGCCGTGCCGTCGACCGCGCGGCAGATTTCATGGATGAAGCGCGGCATCACCGGCTGAAAGCCGGATCCGGCTGCGTCATGGTGCATGAATTCCGTCCGGAGCCAGGCAGGGCGTCCGCCGGAACGGTTCTCGTCGTTCATGGGTGGCGCTCGCGCACCGAATATATGCGCATGCTGATCGAGGGCTACCGCGCCGCCGGCTACAGGGTCGTCTCGCTCGACCTTCCCGGCCACGGCCAATCGCATGGCCGGCGGTTGAACATGGTCAATGCCGTGGATGCGGTGCGAATCGCGGGCGAATGGTTCGGCCCGTTCGCGGCGGTGGTCGGTCATTCCTTCGGCGGCGCCGTCGCCGCCAATGCAATCGCCGGATCGATCAGGAACATTGCGCCGCTGGCGGCCGGGCGCCTGGTGCTGATCGCCGCGCCGAGTTCATTGCCGGCCATCTTCGCCGACTTCAGCCGCATGCTCAATGTCGGTCCGCGCTCGCAGGCCGCCATGGCGGACCGTGTCGAATATCTTTCCGGCCGGCCGCTGCACGAATTCACCGGCGATCGGCAGCTTGCCCAGGCGCCGGTGCCGACGTTGGTCATCCACGCACCCGACGATCGCGAAGTCTCGGCCGATCATGCCTGGCGTTATGCCGGCGCCGGTGACCATGTGTTGCTCCACTGGGCCGAAGGGCTCGGCCATCGCCGCATCCTGGCGGACAAGGGCGTGGTGGAACGCGCCGTCAGCTTCGTGGCCGCGCAACGGGAGCCGTCGCTGCTCCATTGAACCGCAATCAGGGCTGTTTCTTCTTCTCGCCGGGTTCCACCGGCAGTCCGGCCGCCTTCCAGGCGGTGTAGCCGCCAAGGATATGCTTGACCCGCGACAGCCCCATGTCCTGCGCGGTCTTGGTGGCGAGCGCCGAACGCCAGCCGCCGGCGCAGAAGAACACGAAGCTCTTTCCCGAAGCGAAGAACGGCTTGTGATAAGGGCTCTCGGGATCGATCCAGAATTCCAGCATGCCACGGGTGACATGTTTCGCGCCGGGAATCCTGCCGTCGCGTTCAATCTCGCGAGGATCTCGCAGGTCGACAAAGATGGTGCCTTCGTCCTCGATCAGGGCTGCCGCTTCCTCGGGCGAAAGCACTTCGATCTCGGCATTCGCCTCATCCAGCAGTTCGCGATAACCCTTTTTCACCGTCCGATCCTCCCGGCCCGTTTAGACTGGCGCTCCGTCCGTTCGGATTTCGAGCACAACGCCCGGCGTTTGTCATCCCGCGTCGGTACCGGCTATCATCTTCCAGGCGGCCATTGCCCCCTCCACGGTTGCCAGCAGGGCCGCATGCGAAGCACCGTCGCGCGCCTGGATCGACATGCCGTGTTGAGCCGTCGCGAAAGAGGTCGCAGCGGCTTCGCAGTCGAAACTCCTCGGCAATTCGCCCACGGCCATGCGCCGAGGTCTGACGACGCCCCTGGGCTTCGACGGCCGGAGCGGATTGTGTCCGCTCCGGCCGTCACGATGTTGTGAAACCGTTCTGCCACAGCCGCCCCAAAATTTATGAAAGCTTAACGAAATCGGTATGAATCGGTATAGTCGCGTCTTACATCCGCCATGCGGTGGGCAAGACGCACGAGCGTGCGGAACGGAGCCGGTTGCGGCTGGAGCGGGTGACCATGAAATTGCCGGGAAACAAAGCTACCGCGTTGCCGCTTGCAGCGCTCGTGGCGACGCTGGCCCTGGGAACGCCGCAAGCAGGCGCGCAGGGGCTTTTCGACATGCTTTTCGGCGGCGGCGTAAGGCACGAGCCGCGAGGTGAGTTTCCTCCTCCGCCACCAAGGCGCAAGCCGAACCCCAACGTATCCGCCGGCGGTGGTGGCGGCGGCAGCGTGAAGATCAGCAGCCCTTCCTACTACACCTACAAAGCCGACAAGCTCGTGCGCGTCGACTTCTCGGCGCTTACGGCAGCGCCGCAGCCGGCGACGCCGCAGGACGCCGCCTTCGTGCCCTCAGCCACCGGCAACGCCTTTCGCGAGGCAATCGCCGGACTGAGCGACTACGAGCTCTATGCGGAGCCGGATATCGCCAAGGCGCTGATCGCCTATTATTCGGCCAATCCGGATTTCATCTGGGTGACCGGAGCCAACGCCAACAGCCGCGCACAGGACGCGGTGCGGGTGCTTGGCGAGGCGGCGAGCTACGGCCTGGCACCGTCCGACTACACGGTCGACGTGCCGACCGCCGCTGCGTCGACTGGTGACGCCGCTGCACGTTTGAAGGAGTTCGTGCGCTTCGAAATGGCGCTGTCGGCTCGCGTGCTTCGCTATGTCCATGATGCCCAAAGCGGCCGCGTCGAACCCAACCGCATGACCGGCTACTATGATTTCCCCGCCAAGCCGCTCGACATGGAAGGCGTTTTGAAGACGCTGGCGCACACCCAGGAAGTGCGCACCTATCTCGAATCGCGGCATCCGCAGAACCCGGAGTACCAGGCGCTGCGCGTCGAGTTGGAGGCGCTGCAAGCGAGCGCCGAAAACGAGATCGTCGTCGATCCCAAGCTGTTGCTGAAGCCGGGCGAAACCAGTCCCGAGCTTCCCAAGCTGCTGAGCCTGATCGCGCGCAATCTCGACGACGAGATGGGCGGCGCCTACGGCGAAGTGCTGTCGCGGCTCGCCACCAGCGATGTCTACCTCCCTGAGCTGGTCCCGGTCATCAAGGCCGTGCAGCAAAAAGCAGGCATGAAGGGCGACGGCGTCATCGGACCGCGCACCGTCGCGTCGCTGGCCGGAACATCCAAGGCCGACCGGCTGCTCAAGGTACAGGTGGCGCTGGAAGAACTGCGCTGGCTGCCATCCGACCTCGGCAGCCCGCGTGTCTTCATCAACCAGCCAGCCTTCACGGCGAGCTACATCGACAATGGTGAGGAAAAGCTGAAAACCCGTGCGGTCATCGGCAGGACCACCAACCAGACCGCCTTCTTCTACGACCAGATCAAGCAGGTCGACTTCCATCCCTATTGGGGGGTGCCGCAGTCGATCATCGTCAACGAGATGCTGCCGAGATTGCGCAGCGATCCGGGTTATCTCGACCGGGCCGGGTATGAGGTGACGGATTCGCGCGGCAAGCGCATTCCGTCCTCGGCGGTAAACTGGGGCGGCTATGGCGCGAACATCCCCTACAGCGTGCGCCAACTGCCGAGCGAGGCCAATGCGCTGGGCGAATTGAAGATCCTGTTCCCCAACAAGCACGCCATCTACATGCATGACACACCGCAGAAGTCGTTCTTCCAGCGCGACATGCGCGCGCTCAGCCATGGTTGCGTGCGGCTGCAGGATCCGCGGGGCATGGCGGCTGCGGTGCTGGGTACCTCGGTCGACGATATCGCCGAGAAGCTGAAGCACGGCCATTCGACCGAGAGCGTGACGCGCACGATTCCGGTCTATGTCGCCTACTTCACCGCATGGCCCGACATGTCCGGCAAGGTCGAATACTTCAACGACGTCTACGACCGGGACACGCGGTTGAAGCAGGCCCTGGACGCCACCGAAGCGGCGCGCTCGCCGTCGAGCTGAGAATTCAGCGGGCCGAGAGCGGTCGCCGGAAACCGGCGTCGCGCCCGGCGATCAGCCAGTAGACAAGCCCGGCGACCGGGCCGGCAGCGGCGATGATGCCTATATCGGCCCAGCGCTCCGACGCCATGTCCTCGAGCGCGCTCGGCCAGATCAGGGCAAAGCCGCCGACCGCCGCCGCCCCGCCGAAGAGCATGTGCAGCCAGAAGCCGCGCAACGAGAAGCATTCGGCGATCAATGCGAACACCAATGTCTGCACCCCGGTCAGCACGATCGTCAGGAAATAGATGAACATGCCGACCGGCGGCACCACCAGCGCCGCGATCGGCGAGACGCCCATGAGGTCGAAATACCGGGGCGCATTGGGTAGGGAGCTCAGCACGGCATAGATCGCGACAACGGCGATCAGGCCGACCAGCACGGCGACGAGATAGCCGGCAAGCACCATCAAGATACGTTTCAACACATGCCTGGCCGTCGCCATGCATACCCCCCGTGAAGCTCCGCTGTAATCAGCCATCAAAGGTGCATTGGCGCAAGGGCGGGCGCATCTCACGCCGCAGGCTCGGCATTTTCAGATGGGGACCGGTGATCACCGCGGGAGGGATCGTAGAACGGGTTGCCCGCCCCGCAAGTTTCTCCTGACGAAGCTATCTGGGCTCGGCCGTCACCGGATCATAGGTGATTTCGACCTTCGCCTTGTCGGCGGTGTAGTAGGTGACGGTATAGGCGCCATCATCCCAGTCGACCTCCTGGACATAGCGGAAGCCATCGCGCTGCTCGACCTTGGCGATGATGTCAGACAATTTCTTGGCATTGGGCGGCGGCAGCGGTTTTTCGTCGGCCGCCAGAACCGGGCCGGAGCCGAGAAGAACGGCGACGCTTGTCGCCACGAGAAATCTGGTCATGGTTTTCCCTCAAGTTTCGACAGGGGGAAACTCAGTGATGGGGAGGTTTGTTCCCCAGGCGGGATGGATGGCCAGGCTATGCATCGGCTTTGTGACTGCCCTCGAGCAATTCCCGATTTTCTTGCAATCAACCCCGCCGGCTTTGTCCCGGCGCTACAAGACGGCGAGATGATCATGGTCGAATCGATCGCGATTCTCGAATACCTGCTCGCCCGCACGGGCCGAGCCCGCTCGCCGTCGCCCCACATGATCCGGCTTTCGTCGCCTACCTGCAATCTTTCGGAGGGCTTCTCAACCCCCACGCGTCAGGCTGACCGCTTAAGCTCTGCCACCTGCACACCCAGCCGGAACGCCTGACCGTCGGCGTATGAGCGCGCATAACTTTCGGCTGAGAATGGGACGGTGGTGGTGACGCCATTGACGGTCACGCGAACCGACCACGACTTTTCCCTGACGATTTCAACGGCGTGTTCTGCCATGTTCTCCCCCGAGAATCTGACGTTGAGGAAGCTACCATAGCGTCGCCCAACTGATTTGCATACAAACAAACCGACAGATGGTGACGGAAACCCAAAATCAATAAGGGCGAGGCGCCAAGCTGTTTGGCCTACGCGCCAGTAGCTTTTTTGGACAAAGTGGAGGGGCCTAGTCATCCAACAAATCAGTTTAGTTGGATGGTGGGCGATGCAGGGATTGAACCTGCGACCCCACCCGTGTGAAGGGTGTGCTCTCCCGCTGAGCTAATCGCCCGCTCGTTGCCCGAAGGCCAAGCGAGCCGCGATATAAGGGAGGGCGGTGCGGGAAGTCAAGGCGGTGTCCGGCGTTCTCACAGGGGCAATCGCTTCAGGTTTCGTCATACTCTTTCAAGCGCCGGCGCCGCCCCTCACCTGCCTGCCGGCATCCTCTCCCCGTATAGACGGGGAGAGGGGGCTGTGTCGCCGTTTTCGCCAATTTTTAACGTTGCAATGGAGGCGCCAGCGTTCCGGCCAGACCCTTCTCCCCGTCTCTGTGCGGGGAGAAATGCCCGGCAGGGCGATGAGGGGCGGCGCCGACTTCGATCATTAGAGGCATCCGCCGCAAACAGGAAACTGTCATTGAACCTGTCCCGGCCGCCCGCTATCCGTTCAATGTTGCGCCGCGGCGATCAGCCGCTCAGCCAGGTCCAGCGTCAGCGCGTCGAAATGCGAGATTACCGCCGAGGGCTCGAATTCGCGCACGTGGCGGTCGGTGTAGCCGAAGTCGACGGCCACCACTGGGATGCCGGCGGCTTTCGCGGTGTCGATGTCGGTCTGCGAATCGCCGACCATCAAAGCTCGGTGCGGGTCGCCGCCGGCGCGCTTGATGGTTTCGGTGAGGTGACGCGGGTCGGGTTTGCGGAAGGCGAAGGTATCCTGTCCGGCAATCGCCGCGAAGTGTTTGGTCAGGCCGAGCGCCTCGATCAGCGCCAGCGAGTTGGCCTCGTATTTGTTGGTGCAGACGGCCAGGAGATAGCCTGCCTTCTCGAAGCGGGCGATCGCCTCGAGGACGCCGGGGTAGGGGCGGGACTTGCCGGGAATGTTGAGGGTGTAGTGGTCGAGGAACAGTTTCAGCAGCCGGTCGTGTTCGGCGACATCGAGCGACCGCTGCTGCGCGGCGTGCGCCCGCTCGATCATGACGCGGCCGCCATGGCCGACGAAGCGCCTGAAGCCGGCTTCGTCGACGGCCGCGAGCGCGCTGGCGGCAAGGCTGTGGTTAAGGCTGTCGAGCAGGTCCGGCGCTGTGTCGATCAGCGTACCGTCGAGGTCAAACACGATGATCGGGCGGGTCATGATCCATCCTGGGCAGTTTATGCAATGGGCAGGCGATAAAGGCTGCGGCGCGTCAAGGCAAGCGCCGGGCAGGCTCGTTCAGGCAAGCAAGCTCCCCGGACCGGGCATTCGCGACGAACCGCCAGCCATGAAAAAACCCGCCAGTGCGGCGGGTCCCGGCGCAAATCTGCACCATAGGCAAATATGTAGCATAACTGCCTTCACCCAGTCAATGGCATATAAGAAAAAATTCCTATTAACGTTGCCCGCGCATCGCTCGCTGACCGCGCGGGCACACCATTGACGGGAGGCCGACCGTCATCAACCTACGCCGCTGCAAGGGCTTTGACCGGACCGGCAAAAATGGTAGGAGCCGCAAACACCAGGTTCCGGGGCGGTAAAAGCGGCATGGATGCAAGACAGTTGAAGGTCGAAGCCGCGCGGGCGGCCCTTGCCCATGTCACCGACGGCATGCGGCTCGGCATCGGCACCGGCACCACCGCCGACGAGTTCGTGCGGCTGCTTGCCGACAAGGTGGCCACCGGCCTGACCATCATCGGCGTGCCGACGTCCGAGCGCACCGCCTCGCTGTGCCGCGAGCTTGGGGTGCCGCTGTCGACACTGGAGGACACGCCGGAACTCGATCTCACCGTGGACGGCGCCGACGAAGTCGACCCCGCACTAACGCTGATCAAGGGCGGCGGCGGCGCATTGCTGCGCGAGAAGATCGTCGCGGCGGCTTCCGCTCGCATGATCGTCATCGCCGATCGCTCCAAGATGGTCGAGACGCTCGGCCGTTTTCCATTGCCCATCGAGGTCAACCCGTTCGGCCTGCGCGCAACCGAAATCGCGATCGGGAAGGCGGCTGCAAGGCTCGGCCTTTCCGGTCCGGTTACATTGAGGATGACGGGCGGCCAGGCTTTTGTTACAGACGGCGGCCACTTTATCCTCGATGCATCTTTTGGCCGCATTCCGGATACAAGAGCGCTATCGAATGCTCTCCACGCCATTCCCGGCGTGGTCGAGCACGGTCTTTTCATCGGGCTGGCGTCAGCGGCCATCATCGCCGGGGGCGATGGCATCCAAACCGTCCATGCCGCCTGAAAAACAGGGAGTTCTATCGACCATGATGTTGCATAACCGGGTTCGCCGCTTGTCCGTCCTTCTGGCGGCATCGGCCGTCTTCGCCTTCTCTTCGCCGGCGTTCTCGCAGGACGTCACGGAAGCACACCTGAAGGCGGCGCGCGCCGCGGTCACCGCGATCCATGCGACCGACCCGTTCGACAACATCCTGCCGCAGGCCGCCGCCGCCCTCGAATCGCAGCTCATCCAAAAGAACCCCGACATGCAGGAGCTGATCGCCAAGACGATCAGCGAGAAGGCGCTGGCGCTTGCCTCGCGCCGGGCCGACCTGGAGAAGGAAGCGGCCCTTGCCTATGCGAAGGTGTTTTCCGAACAGGAACTCAACGACATCGCGACCTTCTACAATTCGGACTCCGGCAAGAAGCTCCTCGAGAGCGGCCCGGCCGTGACGCGCGACCTGGTGAAGGCCGCCGATATCTGGCAGAACGGGCTTGCTCGTGACCTCGCCCAGCAGGTCGGTGAAACGCTGGCCGCGGCGGCCAAGGCGAAAGCGCCGGCAGCGCCTGCTAATGCGGCCGCGCCCGCCGATGGCGCCGCGCCTGCCGATGGATCGGCCCCTGCCGACGACACGCAGAACTGATCCTGCCATTCCAAACGGCCCTGCGGCCATCTGTGAAGCCCGGCTTGTCCGGGCTTTTCTTTTGATGGTTTGCGGCCTACCTGTCACTCACATTTTCCGAAGCTCAAGGAGCCGCGCAATGGCCGCTTACGACTACGATCTTTTCGTCATCGGCGGCGGTTCGGGCGGGGTGAGGGCGGCGCGCGTCGCCGCAGCGCTCGGCAAGCGCGTGGGCATCGCCGAGGAATACCGCTTCGGCGGCACCTGCGTCATCAGAGGCTGCGTACCGAAGAAGCTCTATGTCTATGCTTCGCAATTTCCTGAGCATTTCGCCGATGCCGCCGGCTATGGCTGGACGGTGCCGGAAGCCAGTTTCGACTGGCCCGCACTGGTCGCCAACAAGGACCGCGAGATCAGCCGGCTGGAGGCGATCTACAAGAGGAACGTCGAGGGCGCCGGCGGCGAGGCCTTTCACACGCGCGCCATGATCGTCGACCCGCATGTGGTACGTCTTCTGGACGAGGACCGTACCGTCACCGCCGACCAGATCCTGATCGCCACCGGCGGCCGTCCGGCGCCGCACCCGGCATTGCCCGGCCACGAACACTGCATCTTCTCCAACGAGGCCTTCGACCTCAAGCAGTTGCCCAAGTCGATCATGATCGAAGGCGGCGGCTATATCGCGGTCGAATTCGCCAACATCTTCCATGGCCTGGGCGTCGACACCACGCTGGTCTATCGCGGCAAGGAGATCCTCAGCCGCTTCGATATGGACCTGCGGCGCATGCTGCACGAAACGATGGAGAAGAAGGGGATCAAGATCCTTTGCCATGCCGTCTCGGAATGGATCCGCAAACGGCCGGACGGCCGGCTCGACGCGTTGCTCACCGGCGGCCAGACGCTGACGGTCGACCAGGTGATGCTCGCCATCGGCCGCATCCCCAACACCGAGAATATGGGACTGGAAGGCATCGGCATCGAGATGACCGCGACCGGCGCGATCCAGGTCGACGCGTACTCCCGCACCAACGTCGAAAACATCTGGGCGATCGGCGACGTCACCAATCGCGTGCAACTGACGCCGGTGGCGATCCACGAGGCGATGTGCTTCGTCGAGACCGCCTTCAAGGGCAACTCGACCGCGCCCGACCACGACACGATCGCCACCGCCGTGTTCTCGCAGCCGGAGATCGGCACGGTCGGCCTGTCGGAAGACGAGGCGGTCAAGCGCTTCCCCGACATCGAGATCTATCGCGCGGCATTCCGTCCGATGCGGCACACCTTGTCCGGCCGCGACGAAAAGATGCTGATGAAGCTGGTGGTCGATGGCGCGTCTAAGAAGGTACTCGGCGCGCACATATTGGGGCCGGATGCCGGCGAGATGGCGCAGCTTCTCGCCATTCCGCTGAAGGCCGGGCTGGTCAAGGATGATTTCGACCGCACCATGGCCGTGCATCCGACGGCCGCGGAAGAGCTTGTGACCATGTACAAGCCGACTTACCGAGTGAAGGATGGCGAGCGCGTAGACTGACGGACAAACGCGCCGCGGCAAGGTACTTGCCGCGACGCAGCTAGGAGAGCTGCTACAGCAACGTGCCGCGCAGGATCACCTGCGCCACCGAGAAATAGATGACAAGCCCGGTGACATCGACCAGCGTGGCGACAAACGGCGCCGACGCGCTGGCCGGGTCGAAGCCGACGCGTTTCAAGGCGAACGGCAACATCGAACCCGACAGCGAGCCGAAGGTGACGATGCCGACCAATGCCGCTCCGACCGTCGCGGCGATCAACGGCCAGTGCGGGCCGTAGTCGTAGAAGTCGAAATACTGCCAGAGCGCGATGCGGCAGATGCCGACGACGCCGAGTATCGCCCCGAGCAGGAGGCCGGTGGGCAATTCGCGCAACGCCACCCGCCACCAGTCGCGCAGGCCGATCTCGCGCAATGCCAGCGCGCGTATGACCAGCGAGGTCGCCTGCGAGCCGGAATTGCCGCCGGAACTCATGATCAGCGGAATGAAGAGCGTCAGCACGATCGCTTTTTCCAGCTCGCTCTCGTAGCTTTGCATCGCGTTGGCCGTCAGCATCTCGCTGATGAACAGCGCGCACAGCCAGCCGGCACGCTTCTGGATCATGGCGAGGAAGCTCATCTTCATGTAGGGCTCGTCGAGAGCCTCCATGCCGCCGAAGCGATGCACGTCCTCCGTCGTCTCCTCGATCATCGTGTCGATGATATCGTCGATGGTGACGATGCCGAGGATCTTGCCGTGATCGACGACGGGAACGGCGAGCAGATCGTATTTGGAAATCGTCTGCGCCAGGGTTTCGCGATCGGTCAAAGGCGTGACGGTCACCGGCACGCGGTCCGGCGCCACCGACAGGATCGAATCGCCAGGCTCGCCGGTGATGAGCCGGCGCAGGCCGGTCGAGCGCATGAGCAGATGCGTCTCGGGATCGACGATGTAGATGGCGTAGACGGTTTCGCGCGTCCGCTCGACCTTTCGGATGTAGTCGAGCGTGCGGCCGACGGTCCAGTCCGAGGGCACGCTGACGAACTCCGTCGTCATGATCGAAGCGGCACTGCCTTCGGGGTAACCGAGAATCGAGAGCAGGGTTGCGCGCAGCGGGGGCGCCAGCACGCCGAGCAGCTCGGAACGGGCGGGTTCGTCAAGATCGCGCAGGATGTCGGCAGCGCGATCGACCGACATGGCGGTAAGCAGCTTGCCCGCCTTGGCGCGAGGCAAGGCCTCCGCCAGCTCGGGCGCGCCCTCGAGCTCCGGCTGGTCGAAGATCTCGACCAGCCGTTCGAACGGCACTTCGCAAAGCAGCTCGGTCGCCGTTTCGCGCGACTCGCGGTTGAGCGCTTCGACCACGTCTGCGACATGGTCGTTTGCAAGGATGCGGGCGATGGCGACGGCCTCGTCGTCCGCTACGGGGGAAAAATCGTTCATGGTTCACTCCTTGCCGTCCGGCAAGACGTGAACCGTCGAGGTCACGTCAGGGCGGACGGCGGTTGCGTTCGACTGTGACTGTCGCCAGGCATGGCGCGGTGACCTTTCCGCTCGCGGGTTCGAGTTTGATGTCTGCGAGCGGGTGCAACATAGGAGCTCGCCTTGCCCTGTCAATCGAGGTGATCGAGGAAAATGCGGGCAACATGCCCCAGTCGCGAGACTGTGATCGCTGAAGCGTATCGCGCCGAAACAGTAAAATGGCTGGACGGCCTATGCCGCGGCGAGTCCGGCTACTTCTGCTTCAGCCGGCGCGGAAAACGCAGCCATTTGTCGTCGACCGGCCTTGGCACCGGCCCCGGCTGTGCGAGAATGGTGGTGAGCTCGGGAGGCAGGCTCGGCACCAGCGGCTTCTTGGTGGCGACGCCGTCCGCGATCGCGACGATCGAGTGGTAGAACTCGGCGCCGGTGACCGATCGCGGCGCCACCGCTTCATGCATGACGCTGATCACCGTTACATCGGGGCAGTTGTCCTTGATCGCCTGGTGGAAGGCAACCTTGCCCTCCGGATCGAGTGCGCCGGTCGCCTCGTCCAGGAATAGTAGCCCGGGTTGATGGAGCACGATGCGGGCCACCACCAGCTTCTGTTTCTGACCGCCGGACAGGACCTGATCCCAGCTTTTGCCTTCGCGGCTTTCGTCGCCCATATTCTCGATGAAGTCGCCCAGACCCGCCTTGTGCAGCGCGGACGCGACCTGCGCGTCGCCATGGTCGTGCTCGGAGCCCGGCAGGCAGACCAGCTGCTTCAGGGTCACCTGCTGCAGCTTGACCTCCTGGGCTGCATAGAAACTCTTCACCCCTTCGGGGAAGACGATGGTGCCGCGGCCGTAGGGCCACAGGCCGTTGATGGCCTTGATCAGCGAGGTCTTGCCGCAGCCGGATTCGCCTTTCAGGAAGGTCCATTCGCCGCGCCGGAAGCGCAGGTTCGCCGCTACGAGGAAAGGCGTTGCGTCCTCACCCTGATGCGCCAGTTCGAGCTTCTGGATGGTCAAGCCAAAAACCGGGTTCTGGCTGGCGTAGCGGAAGTCGGAACGGCCGCTCTGGCTGTAGAATTCCTGGGGGTGCTGAACGTTCTCGATCGCATTGGCCAACTCGGTGACACGCTGGCTGTTGGCGCGCAGGGTGGCGATGGCGGGCATGACATGGATGAACCACGAACATTGGCCGATCAGCGAATTGACCAGTTCGGAGCCGGTTATGTAACCCTTCAGGTCGAAGCCGTTGTGGATGAACGGCACAAGGCCCGGCCCATAGGCGACAATGCGGGCGCCGATGAAATTGTAGATCAGCTCGAACGACATGTAGACGGTGTTGACGATGTTGAGCCGCGTCCATGTGCCGTCAATATCGCCATAGAGGCGGCCATGCATGGTCCTCTGAACGCTTTCGCCCCGCGAGGCCGCGACATGGAAGCTGCGGCGCAGGAATGTCGTCAGCTCGCCACGGTAACTGCCTTCGGCCTGCTGCATCCTGACATTGAGACGCTCGAGCATGCCACCGAGCTTTACCGCGATCCAAGTGTTGAGCGGCACATAGATGGCGACGGCAAGGAGGGCGAGGATGGCGCTGCCATAGCTGCCGAGGAATTCGAGCCCCTTTACCTCGACGGAGGTCTCGAGCAGCTTCTGGCCGACGAAATAGAGCGAGGTGGCGACACCCAGCACACCCATGGCCAGCCCGATGGCGCCGCCCGTCATGTCCTTGATCGATTCCTGGACGCGCTGATCGATGTTGTCGGGGGCCGGCGCGCCATTGCCGGTCGAGGCATGCTGGGCGTGGAAATGGGTGTGGTTGCCGTCCAGCAGCGCCTCGTTGAAACGGCTGTCGAGCCAACCGCGCCATTTGCGGTGCAAGGTTGCTGAGACGAGATTGCGGATGCCCGTGAAGCCGGCGTCCTTGAGCACGACCAGCAGCACCAAAATACCGGCATTGGCCAAAAGCGTCTGGAGAGGGGTGGTGTTGGCGGCGTCGTGGAAGAAGGCGATCGAGTTGACCAGTTCCCCGGATGCTTCTGCGAACCAGACGCCGGCCTTGCTGGACAGAGCGGTGAGCAGCGCGATCACCAGCGTCAGCGTCCAGGCCTCCTTCCACCGGTCCGAGACCCAGTAGGCCCGCATCAGGCCCCAGAAGCTGCGCATCGAGGAAACCGGGGTCAGAAGCGACCGCCTTGCGGCATCGCTGTGTAGTCCATCTGTTCCTGACAGTTGCGGTGGTCTGTCGACCCGAATCACAATCCCGCCCAAACCTTTTTTGTATTGTTACGGATGGTAACACCAATTGATCATTTTCCATTAATTTTTATAGGGGGGCAGCGGGATTGAGGTGGATGCCGTGGCTGCAGGGCAACAGGTTGGGCTTTCCGAGCGTCGCGCCAAAGCCGACGAAAAGCCGGTTTAAGCTAGTGATGTCAGGTAATTACGCGGCATCAGAGCGCGACGTTTCTACCTTCCCCTAGGGAAGGCGTTCGCACGAATTTGTGACCCGCTTGGGCTGCCCGGCAAGCCGGCTTTTCATTGCAGGCTAATCAAAATTCCGGAAAACACGTCGCCCTGGACGCTTGATTCCTCGCCGGCATGTCCCCGTCGGAAGTCCGGAAATGACCTGAGACGCTGGGCAAGCCAGCGATCGACCGGACCGGCGGCATCAAGGCAGGCCGCGACGCCGGCAAAGCCGATGATCGCGGAACCCACCGGGGCCAGGCGTTGCCTCACGCCCGGGGAGGGCTGCTTGAAAATCCTGCGTTGAAGATCGGGTTCAGTCGACTTTTTCCAGTTCGCCACGCGCCTTGGCGGCGGCTACCTGGCGGATGGCGTCGGCGAGCGTGTCGACGTCCTGCGCGCCCATCACCGCGTATTTGCCCTCCAGCAGGAAGCATGGCACGCCTGATATGCCCATGCGCGACGCGGTGGCGATCTCGGTGCGAACCGCCTCGACATCGGCATCGGTCGGCAAGAGCGTCTCGACAACGGATGCGTCCATTCCGGTCTCGCGCGCCGCCTCGACCAGCACGGCGTGATCGCCGATGTTGGCGCCTTCTTCGAAGTTCAGCTGGAACAGGCGGCGCACCAGCCGGTTCTGCACGTCTTCGCCGGCCGCACCGGCCCAGCGAATGACGCGATGGGCATCAAGCGTGTTGGGCGCGACCTTGATGGCGCCGAAAGCGAAGGAAATGCCTTCGGCTTCACCGAGCGGCTCGATACGGGCGTGGATCTGGCGAATGTGTTCGTCGCTGCCGAACTTGGCCAGCATATACTCGCGGCGATCCTTGCCTTCCGGCGGAATGGTCGGATCGAGCTGGAACGGCCGCCAGCGTATATGCACATCCACCTCGCCGGCGGCGGCGACCGCCTTATCCAGCCGCTTCTGGCCGATGAAGCACCATGGGCACACGACGTCGGACACCACGTCTATGGTGATCGTATTCGCTTGGCTCATCTCGATCTCCTGAACGTTCGGGCGCCGTGCACTTACCGGGCTTCCACTCCTGGGCCTATGCTCAGTTCGGCTTTCGCCACCAGGTCGGCAACTGGTAACCGAATATGGGCGTCTTTTGCGGATGGTCCAGATAATTCCAGTAAGCGATCCATTGCTGCGTGTTGTGCTGCATCGGCACCATGTAGTTGCCGGAGATCAGCAACCGGTCGAGAACGCGCACGGCGGCGACGTAATCCTCCTTGGTGCGGGCGCGCAACATGGCCTCGATCGCAGCGTCCACCGCGGGATCGGCGACGCCGGCGAGGTTGAACGAACCTTCAGCCTTGGCGGCGGAGGATGACCAACGCCCGATCTGCTCGATGCCGGGCGAGAGCGAATTGTTGAAGCCGCTCGAGCCGATCAGCACCTCGAAATCGAAACGCTGCTTGCGCGACTGTATCTGGTCGCCGTCGAGGCTGCGGATGGAGACATCGATGCCGATCTTTTCCAGCGTGCGCTGGTAGATGCCGGCGAGACGCTCCTCGTCCTGCGAGGCGGTCAGGATCTCGAAGCCGAAGGGCTTGCCCTCGGGGTCGAGCATCGTGCCGCCCTGCAGGTGGTAGCCGATGCTTTTCAGGAGATCGAAAGCCGCTTTCAGCACCTTTCGGTCCTGGCCCGAGCCATCGGTCACCGGCGGCCGCCAGGTTCCGTCCATGACGTCGGCCGGCACGCGGCCGGGGTAGGGCGCCAGCAACGCTTTTTCCCTGTCGTCGGCCGGATGGCCGAGCGCCGAAAGCTCGGAATTCTGCCAGTAGCTCATCGTTCGCGCGTATTTGCCGCCAAACAGGTTCTTGTTGGCCCATTCGAAGTCGTAGAGCATGCCGAGCGCCTGACGCACCACGGGGTTCGAGAATTTCGGCAGCCTCGTGTTGAACAGGAAACCGGTCACGACGGGTGGAATACCGGTGTCGAAAGTTTCGGCAACCACCTCTCCCCTATGGAAAGCGGGAAAATCCAGATCGCGTTCGCGCTTCACCGGATCGCTGTCGTCGTCGATGGCGCAAAGGCCTTTCTTGAACGCCTCGAGCTTGGCATTGGCGTTGAGGAAATATTCGATGGTGATCTGGTCGTAATTGTCGAAGCCGCGCTTGGCCGGAATATCCTTGCCCCAATAGTCCGGGTTGCGCTTGAAAACGATGCGCTGGCCGGGCGTCACCTGTGCGATCCTGTAGGGGCCGCTGCCGATCAACGGCTTCAGCGTCGTCCTGTCGAAAGTCTCGATGTCGAAGGCGTGCTTGGGGATGATCGGCGTCAGCGCGATGATCAGCGGAAATTCGCGATCGGCCTTGTCGTTGAAGGTGAACCGCACGCTGTGGTCGCCGGTCTTCTCAAGCTTGGCAATCCTGGCCATGCGGTCGCTGTAGGGCGGACGGCCTTTCTGCGTATAGGCATCGTAGGTGAACAGCACGTCCTCCGGCGTCACCGGCTGGCCGTCCGACCATTTGGCATTCGGGTTGAGATGGAATTCGATGCTCTTGCGCTCGGAATCCATGTCGGCCGACTCGGCAAGCAAGCCATAGAGCGTGAAGGCCTCGTCGGCATTGCGCTGCATCAGCGGCTCGAAGACCAGATTGCCGAAGATCGTGTCCATCATGCCGCGCGCCGTGGTGCGCAGGCTCTTCAGGATGAAGGGGTTGAGATTGTCGAAACTGCCGACGACGCAATAGGTAATGCTGCCGCCCTTCGGCGCGTCGGGATTGACGTAGTCGAAATGCGCATAGTCGGGCGGCAGGGCCGGCTCACCCTGCATGGCAATTGCATATCTGGGTTCCGACGCCGCCGGCAGGGGCGAAAGGGCGAAAAATGATGTCGCGGTGATCAGCCAAACGAGAACGCGGCCCATGACCGTCTCCTTACCGGGTCGGCTTGATGATTCGGTGCGCACACTAGCA
The DNA here is from genome assembly GCF_006442405.1 of Mesorhizobium sp. B2-2-3. Taxonomy (NCBI): domain Bacteria; kingdom Pseudomonadati; phylum Pseudomonadota; class Alphaproteobacteria; order Hyphomicrobiales; family Phyllobacteriaceae; genus Mesorhizobium; species Mesorhizobium sp. B2-2-3. The sequence goes on from NZ_VFWC01000006.1 coordinate 222,011, forward strand.
TGGGGCATCGCCAATGTTCGTTGCCAAGAATCGCAGATTGCGGGCTGGATTCGGCACCGCTTGCAGTGTAACACGCCGTCCGAAGTCATTCTGTTGCCTCATTTCGGCAACAGGTAGCTGGACCACACGGCGCGAAGAAGCGGGTCCCCGGGATCATTTGAGAGGAAGTGCACGACATGACGAGCCTGAACAGCAATGCGTACCGCCTGTCGGTCATGGCCGCTGGCGTGATCGGCTTTCTGGGCGCGGCAATTCCCGTTGCTTCCGCACAGCAGCAACAACAGATCCCGCAGGGCTGGTTCAAGGCTTGCACAAAGCAGGAAGACGTCGACATCTGCAACGTGCAGAACATCACCACCGCCGGCAACGGCCAGTTGGTCACCGGCGTGAGCCTGATCGAGCTGAAAGGCAAGGTGAACCGCAAGGTCTTCCAGGTGACGGTTCCGACCGGTCGTCTGGTTGGTGCCGGCATTGGCCTCCAGATCGATACCGGCAAAACGCAGAAGCTTGAATATGTGGTCTGCTTCCCCGACCGCTGCGTGGCGGAAGTGCCGCTGACCGACCAGCTCGTCGCCTCCTTCAAGAAGGGCCAGGCGCTCACCTTGACCTCGATCAATTTCCAGAACCAGCCCAATCCGATCAAGGTCGCGCTGCAGGGCTTCAGCGGCGCCTATGACGGCCCGCCGCTGCAGCAGTCGGACATCGAGGACCGGCAGAAGAAGCTCCAGGATTTCGTCGCCAAGAACAACCAGGACTTCGCCAAGAAGCTCAAGGAAGAGCAGGACAAGGCGAAGACCGCGAACTGATCGGTTCGGGCATTCTCAAAGCCACAAAAAAGCGGGGTCATGCCCCGCTTTTTTGCTTCTGCACCTGACTCACTGATCAGTGCCTGAGGTGATCAATGCCTGGACTGCCGTTTCGGTTCGTAGCGTCCGTCCGGCTTTTTGTCGAACATTTCCTTGATCTGCGGGTGGCGGACCGGTTCTCCCGATTGGTCCTCGAGCAGATTCTGCTCGGACACATAGGCGATGTACTCGGTTTCCGAATTCTCGGCGAGCAGATGGTAGAACGGCTGGTCCTTGCGCGGGCGCACGTCGACGGGGATCGCCTCGTACCATTCCTCCGTATTGGCGAATTGCGGATCGACATCGAAAATGATGCCCCGGAACGGAAACAGCCGATGGCGAACCACCTGTCCGATCGCGAATTTGGCTGTTCTCATCGTACTCACCACTGAATTCCTTAGCTTTATTTGGCGCAGACTCCGAATCAATTCAATCCCGAAGCTTTGAGCGTCCTCAAGCTGCGTGTGATACGTAGCAAAGATTGTGGGCGAGTTGCCGGCCATCGATGCCTGCCGGCAGCAAATGTGTTCGCAAGCTCACTGCTGGCGCGCTTGCTTTCCCAAGCCACCGCCAAGCGCCGCAAACCCGCTGCCGGGACGGAGCCCTTCGCGCATGAAGAAAGCGCGAAGCGGTGCAAAACCACCAAGCACGCCGAGCCCGGCACCGCGCGCCATCTGCGCCGGCAGCAGGTCGGAAAGCAGCGACATGTTCAGTAGATTGACCGCGCTGCTGCGCGCCAGAATATCGGGCCGGCGCTTGAAGTCATAGATGGCGAGGGCTTTCGCGGCCCCTGGGTCTTCATAATTTTCATTCGCGATTCCAATAAGATCGTCGATATCCCTGATGCCAAGATTGAGCCCTTGCGCGCCGATCGGCGGAAATACGTGGGCGGCTTCGCCGACAAGCGCCACCCGGTCGCGCGCAAAACGCAGCGGCGTCGCCGTTGCAAGCGGATAGACCTGCCGGCCTGGCTCGACCGTCACCCGGCCCAGCATGGACTGCATCCGCTGTTCGACCCGCAGCGACAACGTCGCATCGTCCAGCGCGGCAAGTTCCGTGGCGGTTTCCGGCTTGACCACCCAGACCAGGCTCGAGCGGTTGCCGGGCAGCGGAACCTGCGTGAACGGACCGGTTTCGGTATGGAGTTCGGTCGAGGTGAAGGCATGATCGCGGCCGTGGGAGAAGTTGAGCACCAGCGCTGCCTGGGGATAAGTCCGGGCGGCGGTCGAGATGCCCGCCGCCTGGCGCGCCGGCGACAGGCGTCCGTCGGCGGCAACCGCCAGGGATGCTTCGATCACGCTGCCGTCGGCAAGGGCCGCGCGAGCCTTATCGGCGCCGAGATGCCAGGCATCGACCATGGATGTCAGCCACGCGATCCCGGAATGCGCGGCAACCCTGCCGGCGAGCGCGGGAATGAGGACGCTATTGGGCAGGTTGAGCCCGAACTGATCCTCGTCGATCTCGCTGGCGCGGAAGGTGACGACCGGACTGCGGATCAATCGGTTGGTCGCGTCGACGATGCGCATCACCTTGAGGGGCGCGGCCTGCGGCTTGATGTCGGCGAGGACGCCCAGCCGCTCAAGCACCTTCAAGGCAGGGTTCATCAGTGCCGTCGTGCGGCCATCGGGAGCGGATGCCTCCGGCCCGACGAGCGTCACCGGAAAGCCGGCATCGGCGAAACCGAGCGCGGCGATCAGCCCTGCCGGCCCCGTGCCGGCGATGAGTATCCGTGTTGTTTTCTGATGCTCCAAGATCGGCTTCCGGCTTGCGATGCGGGGCAGCGCACGCGCCCCGCCACTCGATGAGCATATAGGTCAGGTCATACGGCTTGATCAACGGGGCGATTCGGCCCATTCGAAGGTCATGACCGGCCGCCAGGACGACTTCAGCCATCTCGACAGCGCAGGCCGTGCGACGGCCGATATCGCACGCAACCCGCGTTTGACGGTGAACCTCGTTGTCGGCGCCGGCATCCTGCTTGCCTGGCTGTCCCTGGCCGCAATGGCGGTCCGCGCCGCGGAGGGACGCGCCGCGGGTATCGGCGCGCCCGGCGACGCCTTGTTGAAAACCCTGCCGCAGCTGCCGTTGCCCGATTCGCTGGCCCGGTTCTTCGCGCTGTGCCTCTCGGCCGCGCCCCTGGACGGAGATATCGGCCCGCGCGCCGGTGCGTTGACGGCAATGTGGTTCCTGATGGCGATCGCGACGATGCTGCCCTCGGCGGCGCCGATGATCCGAACCTATTGCGAGATCGCCGATACGGCCAGGATCAGGCATGAGCCGGTCGTCCATCCGCTGGTGCTGGTCGCCGGCTATCTCTCGATATGGCTGGCCGCGTCGGCGGGGTTTGCGGTGCTGACGCTCGCCCTCGATGCGTTCGCCTCGTCCGGCCAGATGCTCGATCCGGTCCTGGGCATTGCCGGTACCGTCGCCTTGCTGGTCGCCGGCCTCTACCAGTTCAGCGGCCTGAAGGAGGCCTGTCTGAAGAAATGCAGGAACCCGTTCGCGATCCTGTTTTCCAACTGGAGCGTCCGGCCCGCCGCCATTTTTCGGCTCGGCGTCGCGCATGGCGTCTGGTGCCTTGGCTGCTGCTGGGCACTGATGCTGGTGATGTTCGCCGTGGGCGTGATGAACGTCTTCTGGATGGCGCTGATCGGCCTGTTCACCCTGATCGAAAAACAAGCCGCAAGCAGGCTTCCAACCCGGCTGGCCGGTGCGATACTGCTTGTCTGGGCAGCCGCGCTGCTAGTAGTCTCGCTATGAGTGGGGGAAACTCGATGACGGATCCGAGCTGGGCAATGAAAGGGGAGCTCGTACTCTCCTGCAATTGCACGGTTTTTTGCCCTTGCGTGCTGTCGCTGGGCAGCCATCCTCCGACCGAAGGCTATTGCCAGACCTGGGCGGGTTTCCGTATCGATGCCGGTCATTTCGGAGAGGTCGACCTGTCAGGGCTTAATCTCGGGCTGATCATGGAAATCCCCGGCTATATGAGCCGCGGCAACTGGACCGCCGGCCTGTTCATCGACGTCAGAGCCTCGATCTACGCGGTCAAGGCGTTGACGAAGATTTTCACCGGCAAGGCGGGCGGGACGACGTCGCTGCTTTCGATCCTCGTCGGCAAATTCCTCGGTGTCGAACAAGTGCCGATTACCTATGAGACACGCGACAAGACGCGTATCTTCCAGATACCGAAGATCATCGATGGGGCGGTCACGCCAATTGCCGGCAAGGACCGCGACAAGGACACGGTGATCAGCAATTCCGAATATTGGATCGCGCCGGAGATCATCGTGGCCAAGTCCGACAAGAGCAAGATGCGAGCCTTTGGTCGCAACTGGAATTTCGGCGGCCGTTCAGCCGAAATCTGCAAGCTGGACTGGCAGGGCCCGTGAGCAAGAACACAACGGCCAGGAAAGCCGCCAAGAAAATCGCCGACCGGATTCCGCGGCCGAAGAAGAAAGTCACCTGGCCGCAGGCGCGCGCCTTTTCGGTGCATCTCCTGACCGCCTCCGGTTCGTTCCTGGCCTTCCTGTCGCTGGTGGCGGCGAGCGAGGAGCGCTGGACGGCCATGTTCTGGTGGCTGGGGCTGGCGCTGTTCGTCGACGGCATAGACGGGCCGATCGCGCGCAAGCTCGAGGTCAAGGAGATCCTGCCAACATGGTCGGGAGAGCTCCTCGACAACATCATCGACTATGTCACCTATGTGCTGATCCCGGCCTTCGCGCTCTATCAGCGCGGCTTCATGGGCGAGGGTCTGTCGTTCCTGTCGGCGGCCATCATCGTGGTGTCCAGCGCGATCTACTATGCAGACACCGGCATGAAGACGAAGGAGAATTTCTTCAAGGGATTCCCCGTTGTCTGGAACATGGTGGTGTTCACGCTGTTCGTCATCGAGCCGGGACAATGGGTCTCGTTCGCGGTGGTCGTGGTGGCAGGCATCCTGACATTCGTTCCGATCAACTTCATCCATCCGGTTCGGGTGGTGCGGCTGCGGCGCATCAATCTCGCAATGACTCTTTTGTGGTGCGCTTTCGGCGCGCTTGCGCTTGCGCAAGCGGCACTCGCCGCCTTCTATGACCAGATCGGCGTGCTGGGCGCGCAGGTCAGCACCTTCATAAAGATTGGCATTACCGTTACCGGGCTCTATCTCGCCTGTATCGGCGGCATCATGCAGTTCTTTCCAAATCTCGGTGCCAAAAAAGCCTGATCGGCCCATTTCTCAAGGAAGCCCACCATGCCCAAAGCAGTCCGCATCCTCGCCCATGGCGGTCCGGAAGTCCTGACCTATGAGGACACCGATCCCGGCCAACCGGGATCAGGGCAGATCCTGGTCAGACACACGGCAATCGGCCTCAATTTCATCGACGTCTATCATCGCTCCGGTCTCTATCCGCCGCCCGGCGGGTTTCCGCTCATTCCCGGCAGCGAGGCGGCCGGTTCGGTGCTGGCTGTGGGCGAGGGCGTCGACTGGCTGAAGCCCGGCGACCGGATCGCCTATGCCGTCACCACAGGCGCCTATGCGCAGGAGCGCGTCATCGATGCCAGCAAGGTCGTCAAGGTGCCGGACGGCATCAGCGACGAGCAGGCGGCAGCAATGATGCTGAAAGGCATGACCGCCGAATATCTCTTGCGCCGGATTTTCAAGGTCAAGGCAGGCGACACCATCCTGTTCCATGCGGCAGCCGGCGGCGTCGGGCTCATTCTCGGCCAATGGGCGAAGCATCTGGGCGCGACCGTCATCGGCACGGCAAGTTCGAGCGACAAGATCGAACTCGCAAAGGCACACGGCTTCGACCATGTCATCAACTACAAGGAGCAGGATTTCGTTGCCGGCGTCGCGGCCATCACCGGCGGCAAAAAATGCGACGTCGTCTACGACTCCGTCGGCAACGACACATTCCCGGCCTCGCTCGACTGCCTGAAGCCGCTCGGCATGTTCGTCAGCTTCGGCCAGTCGTCGGGACCGATCCCGCCATTCTCGATGTCGCTGCTGGCGCAGAAAGGCTCCTTGTTCGCCACAAGGCCGACGTTGTTCGTCTACAATGCAAAACGCGAGGATCTGGACGCCTCGGCCGCGGCCTTGTTCGAGGTCGTGCTCAGCGGCGCCGTCGAGATCAAGATCAACCAGCGTTATGCGCTGAAGGACGCGGGCAAGGCGCACGCGGATCTTGAAGGGCGCCGCACGACAGGCACGACCATACTGGTTCCCTGACGGATACTGCCCTGGTTTTCAGCTCTCTCACACAGGTGCGGGCAAGGTTTGCACGAAAAGCCGGCCCGCCGCGCGGTTGCGCGAAGAAGACTGATCTTTGCCCTTGAGTTTCCGCTGAAATTCTTGAAGCTCTTTCAAGTCGAGTGCTGCTTTCGCATGGGAGCTGGCCGCGCATACGATGCTTGCGGGAACACAGAACATATCCGGGAACCCGGATGGGAGGCACTGTGAGTGCAAATCATAACGGAGCGAATCTGCTTGAGGTTCGCGGCCTTACCAAGATTTTCGGCACGCTGACGGCGTGCGATCATGTCGACCTCGACATCGCCAAGGGTGAGATCCACGCGCTGCTCGGCGAGAACGGCGCCGGCAAGTCGACGCTGGTCAAGATGCTGTTCGGCTCGCTGGAACCCAATTCCGGCGAGATCTTCTGGAATGGCCAGGCCGTCCGAATTACCAGCCCGGGCGTCGCGAAAAAGCTCGGCATCGGCATGGTATTCCAGCACTTCTCGCTGTTCGAGGCACTGACGGCGGCCGAGAACATCGCGCTTTCCCTGGATGACGGTTCGCCGATCAGCAGCATCGCGGCCAAGGCGAGGGCGCTTTCCTACAGCTATGGCCTGCCGCTCGATCCGGAATCGCTGGTCGGCGACCTGTCGGTGGGCGAGCGCCAGCGCATCGAGATCATCCGCTGCCTGCTGCAGACGCCGCAACTCATCATCCTCGACGAGCCGACTTCGGTGCTGACGCCGCAGGAGGCCGACAAGCTGTTCGAGACGCTCGAACGTCTGCGCTCGGAAGGCAAATCGATCCTGTACATCTCGCACCGGCTGGAGGAGGTCAAACGCATCTGCGACCGCGCCACCGTGCTGCGGCACGGCAAGGTGGTCGGCCACTGCAATCCGCGCGAGGAGACCGCCGCGTCCTTGGCCCGCATGATGGTCGGCAACGAAGTGCAGGCCGTGGTGCGCGCGCCGGTCGCGGGCATCGAAACGGCACAGTCCCTGCTCGAAATCCGCGGCCTCAGCCGCAAGCCGGCGACGCCGTTTTCGATCCCGCTCAAGAATATCAATCTCACCGTCCGCGCCGGCGAGGTGATCGGCATCGCCGGTGTCGCGGGCAACGGCCAGGGCGAGTTCTTCGAATCCGTTTCCGGTGAAGTCCTGCAGCCGGATGCCGCCTCGGTGCGCATTCGCGGCAAGGATGCGGGCAGCCTCAGCATTACCGGGCGCCGGCTGCTGGGTGCAGCCTTCGTGCCGGAGGAGCGCCTCGGCCATGGTGCCGCCCCGCGCATGCGGCTTTCGGAAAACCTGCTCCTGTCGCGCCATGCCACCGACGGCAAGACCTTCGTCGGGACGGGCGGAATGGTCAAGAGCGGCACCGTCTACGCCGCCGCCCAGCGCATCATCGAGGCGATGGACGTGCGCAAGAGCGCGCCCGATCCGGAGGCGGCAGCGCTGTCCGGCGGCAATCTGCAGAAATTCATCGTCGGCCGCGAACTCGACCGCAGGCCTGACGTCATGGTGGTCAACCAGCCGACCTGGGGTGTCGATGCAGGCGCAGCCGCCCATATCCGCCAGGCACTCATCGAACTGTCCCGCAGCGGATCGGCGGTGTTGGTCATCAGCCAGGATCTCGACGAGCTGTTCGAGATATCGGATGCGATTGCGGTGATGCACAATGGCGAACTGTCCAGGCCGCTGGCGATCGCCGAGGCGACCTTCGAAAAAATCGGCCTGCTGATGGGCGGCGCCGAACCAGGCCACGCCGAACACACGCTGGAGACGGCATGATGCGCCTCGAACTCGTCAAACGGCCGCAGCGCTCGGCGCTGTTTTCCATGCTGTCGCCATTCATCGCCTTCGCGCTGACGATCATCGCGGGCGGCATCATGTTCGCGCTGCTCGGGGTCAATCCGTTCAGCGCGTTCAACATCTATTTCATCGAGCCGGTCAGCCAGGTCTGGCAGTTGCACGAGCTGGCGATCAAGGCGGCGCCGCTGATCCTGATCGCGGTCGGCCTGTCGGTCTGCTACAAGGCCAACATCTGGAACATCGGCGCCGAAGGCCAGTTCATCTTCGGCGCCATCTTCGGCTCGGCCGTTCCGGTGCTGTTTCCTGGGTTCGAGGGCCCATTGGTGCTGCCGCTGATGCTTCTGCTGGGCATGGTCGGCGGTGCCGCCTACGCGGCTATCCCCGCATTTCTGAAAACCCGCTTCAGCACCAACGAGATCCTGACCAGCCTGATGCTGGTTTACGTCGCACAGCTCTTCCTCGACTGGCTGGTGCGCGGACCCTGGCGCGACCCGCAGGGCCATGGCTTCCCGCAGACCATCCAATTCGGCGATTCCGCCATCCTGCCGGAACTGATGCCGGATGCCGGCCGCGCCAATTGGGGCTTCGTGTTCGCGCTGGTCGCGGCGGTGCTGGTGTGGCTGATGATGAGCCGCATGCTCAAGGGTTTCGAGGTTCGCGTGCTCGGCTCCAGCCCGAGGGCGGGGCGCTTCGCCGGCTTCGGCCTCAACCGCATGGTCTTCTTCGCCTTCCTGTTGTCGGGCGCCCTGGCCGGGCTTGCCGGGATATCGGAAGTTTCCGGCGCCATCGGGCAACTTCAGCCCGTCATTTCGCCCGGCTACGGCTTCACCGCCATCATCGTGGCGTTCCTTGGCCGGCTCAATCCGCTCGGCATCGTCGCGGCGGGCCTGGTGCTGGCCCTGACCTATCTCGGCGGCGAGGCGGTGCAAAGCGCGCTCGGCATCTCCGACAAGGTGGCGCGCGTGTTCCAGGGCATGCTGCTGTTCTTCGTGCTCGGCTGCGACACGCTCATCCATTACCGCATCCGGTTGATCGGTCTGGCGCTGACCAAATCGGAGAGTGCCGCGAAGCTCGAGGCCGCGCCAAAGTTGAAGGAAGCCCGCTGATGGACATCACCGTCAACATCCTCCTGACCATCGCCACGGCGGCGACGCCGCTGCTCATTGCGGCGATCGGGGAACTGGTGGTCGAGCGCTCCGGCGTGCTCAACCTTGGCGTCGAAGGCATGATGATCATGGGCGCCGTCGGCGGTTTCGGCGCAGGCTATCTGACCGGCTCGCCCTGGATCGGGCTCTTGGCGGCCATCGCCATGGGCGCGCTGTTCTCGCTGCTGTTTGCCGTCATGACGCTGTCGCTGGCCACCAACCAGGTGGCGACCGGCTTGTCGCTGACACTGCTCGGCCTCGGCCTCTCCGGCATGATGGGAACCAGTTTCGTCGGCCAGCCCGGCGTCAGGTTGCCCAATCTCGATATTCCCGGGCTCAGCTCCATCCCGGTGGTGGGCAGACTGCTGTTCGGCCAGGATCCGTTGTTCTACATCTCGATCGCGCTGACGGCGGCGGTGATGTGGTTCCTGTTCCGGACGCGCACCGGGCTGACGCTGCGCTCGATCGGCGACAGCCACGCCTCGGCGCATGCGCTCGGCATCAGGGTCATCCGCTACCGCTATCTCTCGGTGATCTTCGGCGGCGCCTGCGCCGGTCTTGCCGGCGGCCATCTCTCGCTGGTCTACACCCCGCAATGGGTCGAGAACATGAGCGCGGGCCGCGGCTGGATCGCGCTTGCGTTGGTGGTGTTCGCGTCCTGGCGGCCGTGGCGGGTGCTGGCGGGCGCCTATATCTTCGGCGCGGTGTGGATCGGCCAGCTTCATGCACAGGCTTTTGGCATTCCGGTGCCTTCGCAACTGCTTTCTTCGTTGCCCTATCTGGCGACGGTCGTGGTTCTCGTTCTAATCTCGCGCAACAAGCGTCTGACGATGATGAACACACCGGCTTCCTTGGGGCAGCCATTCGTTCCGGATCGTTGACAACAATAACAAGACGGGAAGCTCCAAGGCTTAACTCAGAGAGGTAACACGATGAAAAAACTGCTTATTGCCCTGATGACGACGACAGCGGCATTTTCGCTGGTCGCGTCCGCGGAGGCCGCCGACAAGCTGAAGGCATGCTGGGTCTATACCGGCCCTATCGGCGACTTCGGCTATTCCTACCAGCACGACCAGGGCCGCCTCGAAGTCGAAAAGGCGCTCGGCGACAAGGTCGAGACCGCCTATCTTGAAAACGTCTCCGAAGGCCCCGATGCCGACCGTGCTTTCGAGCGCTTGGCGCGCGAGGGCTGCAAGATCATCTTCGGCACGTCCTTCGGCTTCATGGATGCAGAAGTGAAGGTCGCCAAGAAGTTCCCCAAGGTGATGTTCGAGCACGCCACCGGCTACAAGACGGCGGACAATCTCGGCATCTACAATGCGCGCTTCTATGAAGGCCGCTATGTGCTCGGTCAGATCGCGGCCAAGGAATCGAAGTCCGGCGTCGCCGGCTACATCGTCTCCTTCCCGATCCCGGAAGTGGTGATGGGCATCAACTCCTTCATGCTCGGTGCGCAGTCGATCAATCCGAATTTCAAGGCCAAGATCGTCTGGGTGAATTCCTGGTTCGATCCGGGCAAGGAAGCCGATGCGGCCAAGGCCCTGTTCGACCAGGGAGCCGATATCATCGTCCAGCACACGGATTCGACCGCGGCCCTGCAGGTGGCCGAGGAGCGCAAGCTGCACGGCTTCGGCCAGTCCTCCGACATGATCAAGTTCGCGCCGAACGCGCAGTTGACCTCGCTGACCGACGAATGGGGACCTTATTACATCAGCCGGGTTCAGGCAGCGATCGACGGCACCTGGAAGCCCGACAATGTCTGGCTCGGCATCAAGGACGGCGCGGTGAAGCTCGCGCCTTACACCAATATGCCCGACGACGTGAAGGCAATGGCCGAGGCGACCGAAAAGAAAATTGCCGGCGGCTGGAATCCCTTCACCGGACCGATCGCCAAGCAGGACGGCTCGCCATGGCTGAAGGACGGCGAGGTCGCCGATGACGGCACGCTGCTCGGCATGAATTTCTACGTCAAGGGCGTCGACGACAAGCTGCCGCAATAAGCTCTACGTACGTTCGTCAGGAAAGGGCGCCGCGCGGCGCCCTTTCTCATTCGGCGGCTTGCGCGGCCACCGAGACATGGCGAAACCGCACCAGGCCGGCGTCCACCACGAGACTGAGCCGGATCCTGAGCCAACGCTGCACCGGCCGCTCGAAATAGCGCCAGATCGCCCACGACACCAAAACCATGAGCGCCACGCAGGTCCACGCTGCAACCCATTTGCCGGCCAGCGGCGTCAAGGCGTTGATGAAGAGATAGCCGGCATTCTGGTGAAGGAGATAAAGCGGGTAAGTCAGCCCGCCGAGAGCCAGCGTGAACGCCGACGGCCTGATCCGGTGGCGCAGCAGGACAGCGCCGATCAGCGCCGCGTGCATCGCTAGGTTGGCGGCCACGAGATGGGCGGACGAGACCGCAATGCCGTAGTGCCCGATCATCCACTGTTGCGTCACAGACAGCGTATAACTGGAGAGCACGAAGGCGGCCGCCAGCAGCAGCAGCAAGGCCGGCACTGAGCGACCATGCGCGTGGAGATGATGGACCAGCATGCCGGCGGCGAAGAACGGCCCGAACTCGGTGAGAAACAGAAGCCGCGCCGCGCCGCTGCCGAGGAAGAGTTCGTTAATGGCCGAGATCGCCAGCCAGCCGAGGATCAGCCTCAATTTCCATTTCTGGAAAATGCCGGCAACGAGGGCCAGCGTCACCCATCCGTAGAAAACCACTTCAAGCACGACCGACCAGTAGACGCCGTCCATGAAAGGCTGACCGACGGCCGGCGCGAACATCGTGAGATTGGCGAGATATTGGCTGAAGGAGACTGGGAGCAGCGGTGTGCCGGAAGAGGCGATAACCGCGAAGCTTATCGTCATGCAGAGCAGAAAGCCCGGATATAGACGCGCAAAACGCGCGACGGCGAATTCTTCCCAGCCGCGGCCATCCGCCGACCATGCGATGACGAAACCGCTGATCAGAAAGAACAGATTGACGCCGAGATAGCCGTATAAAGCGAGCGGCGCGGCCTGAGGATAACCCGCCGTGAGAAAACCGTCTGCAGCCGCGCCACGAAAGAAATAGTGAAACAGCACGACGGCCAGCGCCGCGGCCAGCCTCAACAGGTCCAGTGTCGCGATATAGTCCTGGCGGACAGGTCTGGGGTCCATCCTGAGTTCCTGCATTTACGGTCCGGAAACCATAAAGCAGACGGCGGCCGCACAGGGTAAATGGCCGGAACTATCGCGAAATGTGGTAAATCGCAGCCCTCAGACGGCCGAACCGTAGAGATCATAGGCGTCGGCGCGATCGACCTTGACGGTGACGATGTCGCCGGCGCGCAGCGGGCGTCGCGACTGGATGTGGACGGAACCATCGATCTCCGGCGCATCGTATTTGGTGCGGCCCTTGGCCGACGTGCCATGTGCTTCGTCGATCAGCACCGGCAGGCGCTTGCCGACCTTCTTGGCCAATTGCGTCGCCGAGATCTTCTGCTGGCGCTGCATGAAGCGGTGCCAGCGCGCCTCCTTGATTTCCTGCGGCACCTGCTCAAGGCCGAGTTCGTTGGAGCGCGCGCCCCGTACAGGTTCATATTTGAAGCAGCCGGCGCGATCGATCTTTGCTTCGTCCAGCCAGTCGAGCAGCATCTCGAAATCCTCGTCGGTCTCGCCGGGAAAGCCGACGATGAAGGTCGAGCGGATGGCGAGGTCGGGACACACATCGCGCCAGCCGCGAATGCGCTCAAGCGTCTTTTCGCCATGTGCCGGCCGGCGCATGTTCTTCAACACCTGCGGCGAAGCATGCTGGAAGGGGATGTCGAGGTAGGGAAGGATCTTTCCCTCGGCCATCAGCGGGATGACGTCGGCCACGTGCGGGTAGGGGTAGACATAGTGCATGCGCACCCAGATGCCGAGCTTGCCCAGTTCCTCGGACAGATCGAGGAATTTCGCCCGCACTTCACGATCACCGAACATGCTGGCCTGGTATTTGATGTCGATCCCGTAGGCGCTGGTGTCCTGCGAGATGACGAGGAGTTCCTTGACGCCGGCCTTGGCCAGTTTCTCGGCTTCACGCAGCACATCGGCCGCCGGCCGCGAGACAAGGTCGCCGCGCAGCGCCGGGATGATGCAGAAGGTGCAGCGATTGTTGCAGCCTTCCGAAATCTTGAGATAGGCATAGTGGCGCGGCGTGAGCTTGACGCCTTGAGGCGGCAGGAGATCGATATAGGGATCATGGCTCGGCGGCGCCGCCTCGTGCACGGCCGCCATGACGCTCTCATAGGCCTGCGGACCGGTGATGGCGAGAACGTTGGGATGCTTCTCGCGAATGACATCGGGCTCGGCGCCCAGGCAGCCGGTGACGATGACCCTGCCGTTCTCCGAAAGCGCCGAACCAATGGCGTTGAGCGATTCATCACGGGCGGAATCGAGGAAGCCGCAGGTGTTGACCACGACGAGATCGGCACCGTCATGCTTGCGCGCGATCTCATAGCCCTCGGCGCGCAGGCGCGTGATGATGCGTTCGGAATCCACCAGGGCTTTGGGGCATCCGAGACTGACGAAGCTGACGCGCGGGGCGGACATGGGCAAGGTTCCAATGACATGAACCGGAAACGCTGATCCGGCTCGAAGTCTCGACATATAACGGTTTGCACGGCTCTGGCGGGAGCTCAATTCGGGCGGCGCAATAGCACGGCTCGCCCGAACAGGCAAACAGGCAAGCTCTCCGACATCGGCGATCTCGTTGTGCAGATCGAAGCGAAGAAGCCGAAAGCCGTTGGTTCGCGGCTCTTAAAGCGAATTGCCGGGTAATGGCAGCCAGTCAACGCGACTTTCAGCGCTATGATTAGGACTCACTAATATGCTATAGGCAGAATGGTGAGGGGCTAGTCCCATGAAACAGTTGCTAGGACATATTGCATTGGCGTGGCTTGTGCTGCCCGGCGATGCGGACGCACACGGTTGGTATACGGGCAAGACCGATCCCGTTCTTCACTATGACTGCTGCGGAAACAAGGATTGCCGCCCCATCGATTCCAACGATGTCAGGATGACCAAAGACGGCTATTTTGTCAGGCTGCACCCTACCTACTTGAATGAGCCACAAGAAGCAGAGTGGTTTATCCCGAGAGAACGTGTCCAGGCTGCGCCCGATGATCGATACCACATCTGCGAGCGTCTAATGACGTTTTATCGAACGATCATTCCCCATATGAAGTTTGATCCTTACCAGCGATATAGGTGGACGTGCTTCTTCGCGCCGATGGGCACCGGTTCAATCCCAATTAGAATGAACCACTACGCTGCAATTTCAAACTGACCAACATCGGCGGGCGCGAGGGTTCCAGATCAGTGGCCGCTCGACCCGAACCATGGCGCCAGGAAAGCGAATTGGTCGGGAAACTGCTGCACGGCGCCGTCGAGAAGCATCTTCACGGCGACGTAAAGGATGATCAGCAGGCCGATATAGGCGATCCAGCGGTATTTGTGCAGCAGGCGCGCGACGAAGGACGCGGCGAAGCCCATCAGCGCAATCGACAGAGCGAGGCCGATGATCAGCACCGTCGGATGGTTCATGGCCGCTCCCGCCACGGCCAGGACATTGTCGAGCGACATGGAGACGTCGGCAATGACGATCTGCCAGGCGGCCTGCGAGAAGGTCTTGCGCGGCGACTTGCCGGCAATGGTCCCATCCTTGTCGAAATCGCCATTCGACAGCGCTTCGGTCGCGTCGCGCTCCTGCTCGTGGCTGACACCCAGCTCCCGCCACATCTTCCAGCACACCCAAAGCAGCAGCAGGCCGCCGGCGATGAGGAGCATGGGGCCAATTGTCAGCAGCCATTGCGTGATCAGGGCGAAGAAAATGCGAAGGACGGTGGCCGCGATGATGCCGACCAGAATGGCCCGTTTGCGCTGACTGGCCGGCAAGCCGGCCGCCGCAAGGCCGATGACGATGGCGTTGTCCCCAGCCAGCGCAAGATCGATCGCGATTACCTGAAAAAGGGCCGATAAGCCTGCGGCAGTAAATATTTCCATCGACCTGGAAGCCCTTGCCTGTTCGCCGAGTGTTCGTTGTCGATCGCCCAGCCCGCCCTAAAGGCATGGTTCCTTGCCGTCAAGACATCGCTTCGGGCAACGCCGCAAAACCGCTTTCGTTGCAGCGGCGCCATTGAGGGGATTCGACAATCGCGGCCGAGCGAGTCGAAACGGCAGTGAAAAACCTAATCGTAGAGATTGTATTTTGCCCAGTCGGTCTCTGGAATCTCGTCGCCGATGCGGTAGCGGAGCTGTAAAACCTCCATATGGTCCGGCGCCGTCTCGCACTTGAATTTCAGCCGGTACCATTGCCCCTTGCTGCGGAAGGCGGCTCCCGGGCTCTTAATGGCGTCGTCGCTCATGACCGGCGTGGCAAAGGCGTAAGCGACCACCCGATCCGCCTTGTACTTGCGGTCGTCATGGGTGATCCGGTCGAGGACTTCAGCATCACAGCGCTGTTCGAGGCGGGTTTGCGGGTCGAGTTTCAGGAGGCCTGCGCGCAAGGCGCTGTCCATGGCGTTGGCCGGAAAAGCCAGGGTCAAGAACGCCATGACCGTCGTGCAGAGTGTCTTCATGGGCGGGACAAGCAGCATATTTTGTCTGAAAAATCAACCAAAGGGCCGGGCGTTGTCCCGCGCTCAGCCACTCGGCGCGTTCAAAATCCCGCGTCGGGATTCATCGTGCGACGGCTGCGGCCAACGCATCAGCGAGGCACGGCCGGCGTCGGTCAGATCGTAGACGCCGCGGTCGACGCGCGCGAACCAGCCATAGACATTGTGCAGCAGGATTTTCGGCGCAAGCGGCGTCAGCGCCTTGAGATCGCGCGGGCGCTTGGGCCCGTCGGCCAATGCCGCGGCGCAGGCGAGGGCGCTTTGGCGGTATGCTGTCATGATGGGATTGCGCGATCCCCCGCCCGCGACCGGATCGCCGCGGCGTCGGCGATGTTCGTCGACCAGCCGCGAGCGGCGCCGTGAGTTCTTGCGCGGCGCGACGGTGACCGGACTCAGGAGCACCTCGACCCGGTCGCTCGCCGTCACGCCGAGCAGGCCGAAGCCAAGCCGGCGGCAAAGATTGCGGAACCGGGCGTCGCTCTCGCGTCCCTTGCCCCTGGCCGACATGCGCGCGGCCAGCCACACCTCGTCGCAGGCGGTCGCGCGGTCGACGCCTTGCAGCACCAGTTCGAGATTGAACGCCAGCTTCAACTCGCAAATGACGACGATAGGCGGCTCCCCCTCACGCAGCGCGACGATGTCGCAGCCGCCGATCTCGCCCTTCACGGCAAAGTCCAGGCTTTCGAGAAACCGCTTCACCGGCGCGTAGAGGGAGGTTTCGTTCATAGGCTCAAGGCTTAGCCGATTCGGCACGAAAAGCCTCGGGGGCAGGCCTACATGCCTTTCCGGGGTTCGCCGAACCATCGTGATGCGGCTTGAGCGGCTTCCTCCGGGTTGGGGTCATCCCCAGCGGCCCAGGCCACGAAGCCATCGGGGCGCACGAGCACGGCGCTCAGGCCCAGTTGATCCTTGGCCTTACCGGCGACGTAGGTGATCCGGTCGCCCCAGCGGCCTGCAAGCGCTTCAAGCGATGGGCGAGCGTCAAAGTCAAGGAACAGGCCCTTGCCCGGGCTGAGGAGTTCGCTGATTTTGACAGCGGCTCGGCTCCGAATGCGCGGTCTTCCTCGGATGGCGGTTCAATATCTCGGATAAGGCTCGACGCGATGGCATCAGCGGTCGCCAACTCTCGCAGGAACACCGCCAGCGCTTCCTCTTCCAGCAGACGTTTTTTCGGGGGAGCCATGTCGCACTCCATAGTCAACCAGTGGGATGAAAGTGGGGATCGGTAACGCAACCTGCGATTAGCGAAGCCATATCAACACCTTACGGCAATAATCTGGCGGAGGGAGTGGGATTCGAACCCACGGTGAACTTGCGCCCACGCCGGTTTTCAAGACCGGTGCCTTAAACCGCTCGGCCATCCCTCCAGCGACATCTCTTCGCCCAACGTCACTCGATCAGATATTCGAGCCTGGCGGCGAATGAAGAGAGCCATCTCGCTGATGCTCTAGTGTGCCCGGCAAAGATCTGTCAACCGGCATGCGCGGACCGCATGTTTCCCGGCAGCCGACGCCGGGCAGGGTGGCGTCACAATCTTGCCCGGTTCCGGCCACAATCGATTAATAGCGTGATAAACAATTCCTGCGCACAAAGGACAGGGGTTCGAGGCGTCGTTGGTATTGGTCAGGTAAGCTTTGGCTCCTGCGACGTTCAAGCCGCGGCGTTTTTGGTCGAGACTGTAGGGGACATCAGAAAATGCAAACTACGGCGCGCCCGCGTCTACGCCGTGCTTGCGCTTTCGCGCTATTCACCATGTCGGCAGCCTTGCTTGCCGCCTGCGCGTCGCAGCCTGAACCAAAAGGGATGGTCCACAAGAGGACCCGTTCCAAGGAATATTTCGCCGAAACCGAATATGGCGTGAAGGCCAGCCCTCGCGTCGCCTTCATGCGGCGTGGCGGCGGCCGCGACCAGCTCGGAAAACCCTACCAGGTTCGCGGCAAGTGGTACTATCCGAAGGAAGACAAGCACTATGCCAAGGTCGGCCTGGCGTCGTGGTACGGCGATGCCTTTCATGGACGGCTGACCGCCAACGGCGAAGTCTACGACATGAGCCATCTGACGGCGGCGCACCCGACCATGCCTCTGCCGAGCTACGCTCGCGTCACCAATCTCAAGACCGGCAGTTCGGTCATCGTGCGCGTCAATGATCGCGGTCCCTACCACCAGGGCCGCATCATCGATGTCTCGGAACGCGCCGCCCAGATGCTCGACTATGCCAATGTCGGCACGGCCGAGGTGAAGGTGGAATATGTTGGCCGCGCGCCGCTCGACGGCAATGACGACCAGTATCTGATGGCCTCCTACCATCCAGGCAACAGGATACCGGATCCGTCGGACGGCCTGCCGACCGGCGTCATGGTGGCCATGAACGGACCGTCGCCCAGCCTGCCGGTGGGTGCTGCCGCCGTGCCGTTTCCGGGTCAGCTGACGAATTCCGATATGGTTCCGCAAGGGCAGGTGCCGGCACAATCGCCGGCGTTGGGTGACCTGGCGCTGCCCGACTTCGGTCCGATCGTGCCAGAGCGTCCGGATATCGGCCTGCCGCCGCAATCGCCGTTTTCGGTGGCCTCGCTCTCCTATGCCGACGAGCGCGTGCGGAGCGCCGATGTCTTTGCCGCACTTGACGACGACGGCATGTCGCCCGCCGACATCCTGCGCTCATGGAAGAGCGCCAATCCCCAGGCGCCGTCGCCGGCCTATGTCGCGGCCGGCACTTTCGATGACGCCACCGAGGCAAAACGCGTGGCCGCCGCGCTCGAGCCCTTCGGCAGGATAGAGATCCAGCGTTCCGAATTCGACGGCAAGGACTGGTATGCGGTAAACCTCTACCCGGACGGCCATGGCGGCGTCGACGATCTGCTGCAGGCGGCCTGGTCGCATGGTGCGCCGGACGCCCTGGCCGTGCGCAACTGATCTATTTTTCCCGCACGGTTGATCCTGCGGAAAAAACCCTGATAGCTTGGCTGCGCCAGAACCGGCAAACGGGTCGAGATTTCATGCAGTTGCGCGTCTTTCCGCCTTTGGCCGGATTTCTGGGATTGGCCCTGCTGCTGTTTTGCATCGCGCCCGCCAGCGCGCAGCTTTTCGAGACCAAGGCAGCCCAGGCCTTCATGATAGACGCCGACACAGGGACGGTGTTGTTTTCCAAGGACGCCGACAAGCCGATACAGCCGGCCTCGATGGCCAAGCTGATGACGATGGAAGTGGTGTTCAACGCCATCAAGTCCGGGCGCCTGACCCTCGACGACACGTTCGTGGTGAGTGAAAACGCCTGGCGCACGGGCGGCGCCCCTTCGGGAACGTCGACGATGTTTGCCAAGCTCAAATCGGCGGTCCGGGTCGAGGACCTGATCCAGGGCGTGACGGTGCAGGCGGCCAATGACGGCTGTATCGTGCTGGCCGAAGGCTTGGCCGGGTCCGAGGACAATTTCGCCGCGCAGATGACCGAACGCGCCCGCCAGATCGGCCTGGCCAAATCGACTTTCGTCAATTCGACCGGGCTGCCGGCGGAGGGCCAGCAGACGAGCGTGCGCGAGCTGGCAATGCTGGCTTTGCATCTGTGGCGCGAGTATCCGGACCTTTATCGCTACTACGGCCTGAAGGATTTTACCTGGAACAAGATTTCGCAGAGGAATCGCAACCCGCTGCTGGCGATGGACATCGGCGCCGACGGCCTGGCGGTCGGCAGCAGTGAGGTGTCCGGCTTTGGCATAGTCGGCTCGGTCGGCCACAATGGCGCGCGGGTGATCGCGGCGATGAGCGGGCTCGCCAGCGACAAGGAACGCGCCGAGGAGGCGCGCAAGCTGCTCGAATGGGGTGCCCGTTCCTTCGAGAAGACGCAAATCTTCGCCAAGGACGAGGTGGTGGGCCAAGCTCAGGTTTTCGGCGGCATTAAGGCCGGCGTGACGCTGAAGGCGAAAGGGCCGATCGCCATCTTCCTGCCGGTAGCCAACCGCGACAAACTGACGGCGAGCATCGTCTATGACGGACCGGTTGCCGCACCTGTGGAGGAGGGGCAGCCGGTAGGCGTGCTGCGGGTCTGGATCGGCGACACACTGAGCCAGGAGACGCCGCTTTTCGCCGCCGAATCGATCGGCATCGGCACGCTGCCGCAACGCGCCCTCGACGCTGTCAAGGAACTGGCCGTCGGCTGGCTCCGCTAAAGCGCGTCGCGCTGAACCGGATTCACGCAATGCGCTTTAGCGTCTTTGTTTATGCATGTCGTTCTCTCAAAGCCGAGGTCACTTTTGAGCGACATGCGATAACGCCGGCGGCATGGACGTTTTCCCGAACGCGGACTATCTAGAGCGCTAGAATCCATTCAAATAAGGGATAAAGGCCTTTCGATTGGCACGCGGATTTTTCATCACCTTCGAAGGCGGCGAAGGAGCAGGCAAGTCGACGCAGATCGAGCGGCTGGCGGGAAAGATGCGCGCCAAGAAATACGACGTCCTCGTCACCCGCGAGCCGGGCGGCTCGCCGGGCGCGGAAGCGGTCCGGCATGTGCTGCTTTCGGGCGCCGCCGAGCCGTTCGGGCCGAAGATGGAAGCGCTGCTTTTCGCCGCGGCCCGCTCCGACCATGTCGAGCAGGTCATCCGCCCGGCGGTCGAGCGCGGCTCCATCGTGCTATGCGACCGCTTCCTGGATTCCTCGCGCGTCTACCAGGGCGTCACCGGCGGCCTCGATCCGGTGTTCATGGAGACGCTGGAGCAGGTCGCCATCAATGGCATGATGCCCGACATGACGCTGATCTTCGACATCGATCCCACGGAAGGCCTGAGACGCGCAACGGTGCGTCGCGGCGCCGGCGCCGGCCCCGATCGCTTCGAAAAGGAAACGCTTGCCATCCACCAGGCGCGCCGCGAGGCGTTCCTGGCGATCGCCGCGGCCGAGCCGGAGCGCTGCGTTGTGATCGACGCATCCGCCGCTCCCGATGCGGTGGAAAATGTTGTCACCGCCACGGTGTTCGCGGCACTGGAGGCGAGGGCGCCCATGCGCAACAGACAGACCGCACCCGCATGATCTTCGAACGCATCGCGCCGGAACAGCATGACACGCTGGACGGCGTCCCCGAACCGTCCGAAACGCCACGCCTGGTCGGGCACGGGCAGGCCGCCGCCATGCTCGCCGCCGCTTATCGGGCTGGAAAGCTGCCGCACGCGCTGATCTTCGCCGGACCGCTCGGCATCGGCAAGGCGACGCTCGCCTTCCATCTAGCGCATCACCTCCTGAAGCATCCGGCCTTCGAGCAGGCGCCGGAGACGCTCGCCGTTCCCGATCCGGCGTCCTCGCTGTTTCGCCAGATCGCAACCGGCGCACATCCCGGCGTGCTGCACCTGACCCGTCCGCTGAACGACAAGACCAAGAGCTTCAAGACGGTCGTCACCGTCGACGAGATCCGCAAGGTCAATCGCTTCCTGTCGCTGACTTCGCATGACGGCAGCTACCGGGTGGTGATCGTCGACCCGGCCGACGACATGAACACCAATGCAGCCAATGCCTTGCTGAAAAACCTCGAGGAGCCGCCGGCGCGAACACTGTTCATTCTCATCGTCCATGCGCCGGGCAGCCTGCTGCCGACGATCCGCTCGCGCTGCCAATTGGTGCGGCTGTCGCCGCTCGATACCGACGAGCTGATGGCGGTGCTGGAAACCGCCGAGCCGCCGCCGCCGGGCGATCCGGCCGCGCGGGCAGCGCTGGCCACGCGGGCGGGCGGCAGCGCCCGCAATGCGATCCTCCTGACGCAGTATGGCGGGCTGGAGATCGCCGAAACACTGGACGCCCTGGTGACCGCCGGCAAGAGCAACATCGCCGGCGCCTATCGCCTTGCCGAGGTGGTGGCCGGGCGCGACCAGGCGATCCAGTTCGATATCTTCAACCGCCGGGCGCTCGACCTGTTGTCCGATGCGGCGAGCCGGGCGGCGCTGGCCGGCGATCTCGCACGAGCCAAAACGCTTTCGGACACTTGGCATGAGGCGCTGGACGCTATATCTGAGACGGATACCTACAATCTCGACAAGAAGCAGCACGCCTTGACCATGATCGGCCGCCTGAAGTCTGCAATGCGAATGTGATGGTTCCCTCGGGATGGCAATCGCCGCCCCGATGCGATATCCACCGCCACGCCTTCCATTCAGACATTCATGACGGTTCATTCATGTCACGCGATACATTCTACATCACGACCGCGATCTCTTACCCCAATGGCAAGCCGCATATCGGCCATGCCTACGAATTGATCGCCACCGATGCGCTGGCCCGCTTTCAACGGCTCGACGGCAAGCAGGTCTTCTTTCTCACCGGCACCGACGAACACGGCATCAAGATGCTGCAGACGGCGAAGAAGGAAGACATTTCGGCGCGCGAACTGGCCGACCGCAATTCGGCTGAGTTCAAGCGCATGGCGACCGCGCTCAACGCCTCCAACGACGATTTCATCCGCACCACCGAAGAGCGGCACTACGCGGCCTCTCAGGCGATCTGGAAGGCGATGGCTGCCAATGGAGACATCTACAAGGGCGGCTATGCCGGCTGGTACTCGGTGCGTGACGAAGCTTATTACGGCGAGGAGGAAACCGAGGTTCGTCCCGACAATATCCGCTATGGCCCGCAAGGAACGCCGGTCGAATGGGTCGAGGAGGAAAGCTATTTCTTCCGGCTTTCGGCCTATCAGGACAAACTGCTGGCGCTCTATGAGGGCCAGCCGGATTTCATCGGCCCGGCCGAGCGGCGCAACGAAGTGATGAGCTTCGTCAGATCGGGACTGAAAGACCTGTCGATCTCGCGCACGACGTTCGACTGGGGCGTGCCGGTGCCCGGCGACGAAAAGCACGTGATGTATGTCTGGGTCGACGCGCTGACAAACTACATTACCGGCGTCGGCTATCCCGATGAAAAAGCAGATGATTGGAAATTCTGGCCGGCCGATGCGCACATCATCGGCAAGGACATCGTGCGTTTCCACGCCGTCTACTGGCCGGCCTTCCTGATGTCGGCAGGCATTCCGCTGCCGAAGCGCGTCTTTGGCCACGGCTTTCTGTTCAACCGCGGCGAGAAGATGTCGAAATCGGTCGGCAACGTCATCGACCCCTTCACCATGATCGAGCACTACGGGCTCGACCAGGTGCGCTATTTCTTCCTGCGCGAGGTGCCGTTCGGCCAGGACGGCAGCTACAGCCACGAAGCGATCGTCAACCGCACCAATGCCGACCTTGCCAACGGCATCGGCAATCTGGCGCAGCGCTCGCTGTCGATGATCGCCAAGAACTGCGGCGGCGTGGTGCCGACGCGCGGCGAGCTGACGGATGCCGACAAGGCAATCCTCGATCAGGCGGCGGCCGCTCTTGCCGCCGCGCGCAAGGCAATGTCCGAGCAGGGCATCCATCTGGCGCTGGCATCGATCTTCGGCGTGGTGGCCGAAGCCGACCGGTATTTCGCCGGACAGGAACCCTGGGCACTGAAGAAGACCAACCCCGAGCGCATGCAAACGGTGCTGTGGACAACGGCCGAAGTGGTGCGGCGCGTGGCGATTCTGTGCCAACCCTTCACTCCAGGATCGGCCGCGAAGCTGCTTGACCTGCTGGCGGTGCCGGCAGACGAGCGCGATTTCGTGCATCTCCACGCCGACCATGCGCTTGTGCCGGGCAGAGCGTTGCCTGTGCCAGAAGGAGTGTTTCCGCGTTATGTCGATCAGCCGGAAGCGAACGGCTGATGCTCGTCGACAGCCACTGCCATCTGGATTTTCCGGACTTCGCCGAGGAACGGGCGGCCGTCGTCGCTCGCGCCCTGGCCGCCGGGATCGGCCGCATGGTAACCATTTCGACGCGCGTGAAGCGATTTCAGCAAATACTTGAAATCGCTGACGCTTTCGACGAAGTGTACTGTTCCGTCGGAACCCATCCGCACAATGCCGCCGAAGAGCTTGACGTGACGACGGCGGATCTCGTGCGCCTGTCCGCCCATCCCAAGGTGGTGGCGATCGGCGAAGCCGGGCTCGACTATTTCTATGACAAAGCGCCCCGCGATGCGCAGGCGCAGGGTTTGCGCAACCACATCGCCGCTGCTCGCGAGACGGGCCTGCCGCTGGTCATCCATTCGCGCGACGCCGACGACGACATGGCTCATATCCTTGAGGAAGAAACGGGGAAGGGCGCCTTCCCGTTCGTCCTGCACTGTTTTTCGTCGGGACGCAGGCTGGCCGAGGTCGGCGTCTCGCTGGGCGGCTATGTTTCGTTTTCCGGCATCCTGACCTTCAAGAATTCGGCCGAAATACGCGCCATAGCCGCCGACCTGCCGCACGACCGGCTGCTGGTGGAGACCGATGCGCCATATCTCGCGCCGATCCCATTTCGCGGCAAGCGCAACGAACCCGCTTATGTCGCGCACACGGCCAGGGTTCTGGCCGAGACGATCGGCGTCAGCGAAGGTGAAATCGCAGCTTTGACGACC
The DNA here is from genome assembly GCF_006442405.1 of Mesorhizobium sp. B2-2-3. Classification (NCBI taxonomy): domain Bacteria; kingdom Pseudomonadati; phylum Pseudomonadota; class Alphaproteobacteria; order Hyphomicrobiales; family Phyllobacteriaceae; genus Mesorhizobium; species Mesorhizobium sp. B2-2-3. The sequence continues at coordinate 246,104 of NZ_VFWC01000006.1, forward strand.
GATAATTTCTTCCGGCTGTTCGGCAAGATGCCGCGCCCCGCCGAGCAAAGCGCCTGAACGATGACAGACCGGCTGCGCCTCACCATTCTCGGCTGCGGCTCGTCACCGGGCACGCCGCGCATCACCGGCGACTGGGGCAATTGCGATCCGCAAAATCCGAAAAATCGGCGCATGCGCACGGCAGCCCTTGTGGAGCGGATTGCCGAGAGCGGCGCCCGCACCACCGTCGTCATCGACACAGGACCGGATTTCCGCCAGCAGATGCTGATGGCCTCGGTCAAGCGCATCGACGCCGTCGTCTACACCCATCCACATGCCGACCACATCCACGGCATCGACGACCTGCGCGGCTTCGTGCTCGACCAGCGGCAGCGGATCGATATCCATGCCGACCAGCCAACGATGCTGCGGCTGCGCCAGGCCTTCGGCTACTGTTTCGAGACGCCGCCAGGCAGTTCCTATCCACCGATTGTCGACGCCCATATCATCGATCACACAAAGCCGGTCGTGATCGAAGGCGAGGGCGGTGCCCTCACCCTCGAGCCGCTGCCGCAGGTCCATGGCGACATCATATCGCTCGGTTTCCGCATCGGCGGACTAGCCTATTGCCCCGACATCAGCGATTTTCCGGCTGCCACCGCCGAGCGGCTGCGTAATCTTGATGTCCTGATCGTGGACGCGCTTCAGTACAGGACGCACCCGAGCCATCTGTCGCTCGGCGAGGCGCTTGAGTGGATCGAGCGGCTGGCCCCGAAACAGGCTGTGCTGACCCATATGCATGGGCCGCTGGACTACGCTACCGTGATGGCTGAGACTCCGGCAAATGTCGAGCCGGCATTTGATGGCATGGCGCTTGAAATTCGTTATAGATCAGACAGATAGAATATTCTCTTCATAGCTGATGGCACTGATCGCCTGGCAGTGAGCCGCCGATACAGGTCCGATGTCGAGATCTTGCACCTGGGATCGCCACACGGCCGCCGCCAGTTCGCTGTCGCTTCAAGATTGCAAAATGCCAAAAGAGGATTGCATTGTCAGGCCGGTGGATGCTTGTCGATCTGCATTGCAGGCCTGACAGGCAGTCTATGTGATGGCTTCCTAAAATATACATTGAGAGCAAGAGGCGCTAACCTTTGCCCGTTAGTTGGAAAGGAGAGGCCCGATGATTCGCAAACTCATACTTACAGTGACGCTTCTTGCTCCTATCGCTGCCACAGCGCAGGAATTGCCAACCGCCCCTTACTTGCCGCTTGAGCGGGCAACCAAGGCAGCACAAGCCGCGCTGGAGGCCTGCGCTGCCGAAGGCAGCAATGTCAGCGTCGCCATCGTGGCGCGGAGCGGCGCGACGCAAGTGCTGCTCAAGGCCGATAATTCCGGCGCACACACCGCATCCAGCGCCGAAGGCAAGGCCTTCACCGCGGCAGCCTTGGGTCGCGACACTGCGGGGCTCGCCGAATTCATAGCCTCCAAGCCGGCAAATGACGGCATGCGTGACATGGATCCTCGCATGGTGATCCAGGCTGGCGGCTTGCCGGTCAAGTTCGGCGATGCCTTGGTGGCCGGCATTGGCGTCGGCGGTGCTCCTTCGGGCGATATCGACGCCAAATGCGCCGCCGCCGGGCTCAAGGCGATCGGCGCCGCCGAGTAAACTTGCCTAGGATGTGCCAACGCAGCCCGCCCAAGGCGGGCTGCTCCGTTGAACGGGGTTCAGTCTGTGAACCCTGTCTCCACACCGGAACCGGCGGACGTAAGATCGCATTCGACCGGCAACCGACGGCCGATCCTGAGACCCGAGCTGGAAGCTTAGTTCCATAATCTATCTTATGCGACTTTCGGCAAGGTAGGAATGTCGCTCCTGCTTGTGCGCAGCCAATCTCCCCACCTCAACTCTCCTGACACGGTTTTTGGTGCCCGTTCTGCTAAACTGGTGAATTGGAATGAACGCTTTGCAGATCACGGGCCACATGGCAGCCGCTTCGTCGCCGCCCGCGAGGGCATCGAAGCTGCAGCAATGGCTGTCGTCGGCTACCTGCGTAGCCGCTCTCTGTGTTCGTCAAGAATGCGCTCAATGGTCCGGACTCGGTCCTGCCGACGGTTGAGACCTCTGCGTGCTTTGCCGCGAGCGTGCCGCTCATAGATTTCCCGGCTCGCCTGGAGCTGCTCGATATACACCTTATCGGGCTTCCCATTCTCAAGGCGGTCGAACACCCAGCAGAACGGCGCCGGGAGCTGGCCTTCGCGATAGCGCGGGCTTGCCGAGGCCTGATCTTCGTCGAGGATTTCCTGCAGCACGACCTGATCCCAGACTTCCGGGTTTTCATCGCTGCGCTTCTTCCACAAGGCGAGGATCTCGCGAGCAGCCGGCGTATCGTTGATGAGGATGGTTCCAGCCATCAGCCGGCCACTTTCGCGATAGACCGCGATGTCGCAATCAAAACCGGCGAGCTCCGGCCAGGGATCATGATGGAAGACCGTGTCGACGTCCACATACAGCAGCGGTCCCTGAAGCCTCCTACGCATATTGACAAGGAATGTCGGCTTCAGGCTCGCGTTGCGCACCCAGGATCCAGCGTCGGCGAATGGCCGGGCTTGGACAGAAAGGCCAAGACGCCACGCTGACGCGGTCATGCGAGCGGCTTCTGTCTCATAGAAGGAGTTGATCGTAAAGAACGCCACGATTTCACCGGCCTTGTCCGGGTTGCCGGACGGCTGTGGGTTTATCGGGAAGGGAGCGAGCATTTCCCGGTGCCTGTGTTTGGTGGCCCGGAACAAATCAAGAACGTGGGTGAGCAACGCGAAGCCTTATTAGGATATGAATATTTAGACGCCAAGCATATAGCAATAAGTCCGAATAGCCTCGCAATGCGATAAAGTCATCGGTAGCGGCGCAGAAAACATTGGGCCACAACCATTTTGTTGACGAGGGGCGCCAGCTGGGCCGAGGCCGCGGTCTGGAACTCCTGTCCTTGCGCTCAACCAGATCATTTCGCCGGCCATGATGCAGCCGTAAGAATCCACCTGGTCGATGACCTCGGCGAGTTCGTGCTTTGGATCTGGCGACGCGCTGCTGGTTTGCCCCCGGCTTCTCGAGGCAACCTCCCTACCCCAGAACTTTCAATGAGCTCCGCTCGCTCTGGTTGCAGCATTCGGCCTACCGTTCCCAAAAAGGCTTTGCCAGCTCCGCCTCGACCTGTTGTCTCGTCAATCCGATGTCGTCGATCAGATGGGGATTGTCCTTCGACATTCGCTCAAGCTCCCAGCGAAAGCGTATCCGCTCGCGCCAGGTCCGATCGTGCCAGGCCGCGACAATGCTTCGCAGGGTCGCCAAGTGCCGACGCGACGCTTCCGCCAGCACTACAGGCATTCTCGGCCGCACCGTCTGACACCGCGTCGATGCAAGGGTATCGTTCATGGCAACCTCCTATGGTTTGAGGGTGGGTCCTCGACTTGGGACCTCGACCTGAAAGAGGTTGAATTGTGCCGGATGCAAACAGCGCCGTAATTAAGCCCTCCCAAATAGTTCTCAAAAGTTCCAAACGGGCTATAGATGCGCCTTATGCAGGGATCGCGCTTTGCCTTCGGTCCGTTCGTGCTTGATCCGGATGCGGGAACGCTGCTTCGGAACGATGATCCTGTTGCCGTCGGCTACCGCGGGCTGAAGCTGTTGGCGGCGCTCGTCGGGCGGCCTGGCGAAATCCTCGACAAGGCCAAGCTGATGGATGCGGCGTGGCCGGGTACGGCCGTCGAGGAAGGCAATCTCACCGTCCAGATCGCGCAGCTGCGCAAGCTGCTTGGTCCGTCCGCCGACGGCGGTGAATGGATCACCACTGTTCCGCGCGTCGGCTACCGCTTCACGGGGATCGTCGAACCCCTCGATGGCGCGAACCGAAAAGCTTTGCCGCTGCCCGACAAACCGTCGATAGCCGTGCTCCCCTTCGTCAATCTCAGCAACGACCCCGAACAAGAGCCTTTCGCCGACGGATTGACCGAAGACCTGATCACCGACCTGTCCAGGGCCTCGGGCTTGTTCGTCATCGCGCGCAATTCGACCTTCGCCTACAAGGGAAAGGCGGCGGACGTGCGCGAGATCGCCCGGGAGCTTGGCGTGCGCTACCTCCTGGAGGGCAGCGCAAGACGTGCCGCGGGGCGCGTGCGCATCAACGCCCAGCTGGTCGACGCGGCGAGCGGCGATCACCTGTGGGCGGAACGCTTCGATCGCGGCCTGGACGATATCTTTGCCGTTCAGGACGAGGTGACGGCCAAGATCGTGGAGGCGCTGCTTGGCCGGCTGCGCGCGCCGCCGCCGCGCAATCGGCCCAAGACTCTCGAGGCCTACGATCTGTGCGTGCGGGCGCGCAAGCTGATCGACGATTCGCCGCAGACCGCGCGGGAGGCGCATCTGATGCTGACGCGCGCGGTCGCGCTCGATCCGGACTATGCCGAGGCCTATCGCTGGCTTGCCATGAACCACTGGATGGGATGGGTGCATTGGGGCGAGCCGGTGGAACCCAACCGCCGTATTGCCCTGGAGCTGGCGCGCAAGGCGGTGGCGATCGATCCCAACGACGCCGGCTGCCGCTGGGTGCTCGGCAACCTGCTTGCCTATGAGCGCGACTTCGCCGAAGCGGATGCCGAGTTCGCCAGGGCGTTCGAGCTCGACCCCAACGAGGCCGATGCCTGGGCGACACTGTCTGACATCTCCGTGCTGGCCGGGCGGGTCGAGGAAGGGCTCGAACAAATCCGCAAGGCGTTCCGGCTCAACCCGTTTCCGGCAAGCTGGTACTATCTGACGCTCGGCGCGGCGCAATATGCGGCGCGCGACTACGAGGCCGCGGTCGAGACGTTGCGTCGGGACGAGACTTACCGCACCAGCTCACGCCGCTTCCTGGCGGCCAGCCTCGCGCAGCTCGGACGGCTCGATGAGGCGCGCGCGGAAGTCGAACTGTTCCTCGTCGGCAATCCGCATTTCACCACCAGCCACTGGGTCTGGACGGAGCCCTTCCGCGATCCGGCGATGCTCGACCATTTCGTCGATGGCTTCCGCAAGGCCGGCCTTCCGGAGTGAAGCGCCGCTGGTCCCCTGACCACGCCGCCTTCCCGCCGTTTGTCTACTCCTCGAAGCGGCCCGTGGCGTCACGATCGCGCTCATATCGTCTCGTGAGCGGAAACGGCGGCAACCAGGACTCGCGACGGACGATCCAGCTTTCGTAGGTCGGCGTCAGTTGGTCAGGGGCATCCAGGGATCCCAGGTTGACTTCGATTTCGTCGGCGGTGCGGCCGAAAAGGGTCGAGCCGCAGCGAGGGCAGAAAAACCGCCCGGCGTAGTCGCGTGTTTCGCCATCGATCGTGACCGCATCCTGAGGGAAAATCGCGGAAGCGTGAAAAAGGGCTCCATGATGCTTGCGGCAGTCGAGACAGTGACAAAGGCCCACCCGGTATGGGCGTCCAGTCGCCACAATTCGGACGTTGCCGCACAGGCAACCGCCGGTGAATCGGTCCATGCTGCATTCCTCCAAATCAAGCGAGCTGGATGTTTACGAACAACTCCACCATCCATGAACGCGACGCCAGCCTTTCAGCTAACGCGTCTGCGGTTGAAGTTCGATCCGATAGCCGAGCACGCGCCTTCCGGCCGGCTCGATCAGCATCACTGCTGGCTTGTCGGCGAATTCGCCATCGAAATCCACCGGGCTGGCGAGGCCGTGCCAGGGTTCGATGCAGAGGAATGGCGCGCCGCCCGGCTTTGACCAGACGCCCAATTCCCGGAATCCGTTCCAATGCATCTCGATCGCCGGACCACGATCGGCACCGTAACGCACAGCGGTGCTGGAAGGCTGGTCCAGGATCAAGGCATCCTCGTCAAACAGCCGATCCGACAAAGCGAGAATGTTGCCCTCGATGGGCGTCGGCTGCCTTGCCGCCAGCAGTAACCCGTCCTTGAGACGGCGGATCGGCGCATGCTCGGGCTTTGCAAAGGTCAGGCGGTAGGCCTCCTTGGGCAGGTCCGGCAGCAGCGGCCAGTTGAATGCCGGGTGCGCCCCGATCGACGCCGGTAGCGGCTCGTCGCCGGTGTTGGTGATCTCGAACGTGACGCCAAGCTGCCGGCCGTCGAGAGTGTAGGTTACCGCCAGACGGAAGGCGAAGGGGTAGTGCGTTCGGGTCTCCGCGTCGTCGGTGAGCACCAGCATGCAGGACCGAGAACCCCTCTCCGCCCAGGCAAACGACTTATCGCGGGCGAAGCCGTGCTGCGTCATCGAATAGGTCTGGCCGCGATGGCGCAGTTGGTCGCCCTTCAGCCGGCCGACGATCGGAAACAACACCGGGGAATGACGGCGCCAGGCCGGTCCGGCCTGCCACACAAGCTCCAGCCCATCCGCATCCCGCAGCGAGACCAGTTCGGCCCCCTGCCCGACTATAACGGCCGAGATGTCGTCGCCATGAAGTGTCTGGCTGTCCTGTGCCATATGTTCTCGCGGTTTGTCTTTGCTTGGCCGGCAGGCTAGCAAATGGCCAGGCGTGAACTCAAGGCGGCGGTTTGCATTGCGTTTCACACAGTCACGATGAACGTGCGATGGCACAAGCGGACAAGGCGCCGTCTCAAATGAAGAGTGGCCGGAGATTTCCCTCCGGCCACGGCAAGATGCAAGGTGTTGCCTGCTACAGTTCGGACTATTCCCGCTCGCCGGTGAAGTTCAGCAACAGCTGGAAGATGTTGACGAAGTTGAGGTAGAGCGAGAAGGCGCCGAAAACGGCCAGCTTCTGCCGCGACTCCGCGTCGAAGTTCTCCGCATACCGTTCCTTGATCGACTGCGTGTCCCAGGCGGTCAGGCCGATGAACACGGCGATGCCGATCACCGAGATGGCGAACTGCAAAGCGGTCGAGCCGAGGAAGATGTTGACGATGCTGGCGATCACCACGCCGATCAGGCCCATGATCAGGAAGGACGAGAACTGGGTCAGGTCACGCTTGGTCGTGTAACCGTAGAGACTGGTGGCGCCGAACATGGTGGCGGCGATGAAGAAGGTGCGTGCGATGCTGGTTCCGGTGAAAACCAAGAAGACCGAGGCCAGCGACAGACCCATGACCGCACAGAAGGCCCAGAACATCGCCTGCGCGCTTGCCGCCGACATCGTCTGCATCTTGAACGAGAACAGCAGGACGAAGGCGAGCGGCGCCAGCATCACCACCCATTTCAGCGGGCTGGAAAAGATTGGCACGTAGAGCGCGGGCGTCGACGACACCATGAACGCGACGAGGCCGGTGACCACGAGGCCGAGGCCCATATAGTTGTAGACGCGCAGCATGTGCTGGCGCAGGCCCTCGTCGTAGAGGGCGCCGCTTTGGGCGCCGGTGCCGACGCGGTATCCCAGGTTGGGCGTGTTCATTTGCATTCTCCTTTGTGAACGGATCAGTAAAGCGTTCTCGCAAGCGTCTCGGCGGCGCGGTCGAGGTCGCGGACCTGGCTTTGCGCGACCACCGCATAAGCGACCTCGCCGATCTGGAAATAGGCCGAGGAAATGTCGCCCGAGGGCGCGACGGTCGGCTTGACCACGTCGAAGGTTCCCGGCCGTATCGCGAACAGCGACACCAGGCCCATCTCCTTGGTCTCGACCGCCATCTCGACGCTGGGGCCGAAGCGCGATGGATAGACCTGCACGTCGCGGACCTTCCAGTCATTGGGCAAGGACGGCATGACGATGGCCGTCGCCGCGCGGATTTCGCCGGCATTGTAGTTTGGCGCCTCGGCCTGCGAAGACATGCTTTCGCGCACAAGGGTCGTCCTGTGCGCGCGCACCGCCTCGTCGACATAGGCGGGCGGCTGCGGCGAGGCGACGACCCTGGTCACAGACATCGGCCCGACGATGCCGTTAGCCAGCCAGCCGGCAGCGACGAAAGCGGCCACCGCCGCGGCACGTTGCAAGACGCCGAAGATGCGGCCCCGGGCAAGCCCCCTCTCCAGGCGCCGCGCGGCATCGGTCGTCACCGGCCTCGCCATGCCGCCTGATCCGGCCAGCGCCACGCGCAGTTCGTCCCGCATCCTGAGATCCGACATCACACGCGCGGCCTCTTCCGGCCGGGCGGAGAGGAAGGCCTCGACTTCGATACGGCGCGAGACGTCGAGCTGATCGTCGACATAGGCGTCGAGATCGGCGTCCGTCACGGGGTCGATAGTTCCTGTCATGACGGGCCTCCAACAATCCTGAGGTGATTTTTCGCCTTCGTCGGAGCCCCCTCCTCCATCTTCCGAAGCGCGGCGCGCGCCCTACCGATGCGCGACATCAGCGTTCCGAGTGGCACGCCGCTGGCATCGGCCGCCTGGCTGTAGGAAAGGCCCTCAATGGCGACGAGATGCAGGGCCGAGCGCTGTTCTTCGGGCAGGCTGAAAAAAGCATCGCGCACCTGGCCAAGGCGCACCGAATGCTCCTGCGGCGCCGGCGCGCTGCCATCCGCAAGGTATCCAGCCTGTTCGATGCGCGCTGCTTCAGAGCGTCGCGAGCGCATGCGGTCGACGAACGTGTTGTGGACGATGGACAGCAGCCAGGCGCGCAAATTTCCGCCCGAGCGGAAGGTGCCGCGCCGCTCATAGGCGCGCACAAGAGCGTCATGCACGAGATCCTCGGCATCGGCACCGTCGCGCGTCAGCGAGCGCGCGTAACGCCTGAGCGAACCGAGTTGTCCGACGATATCGAAGCGTGGCATCGACCGTTTCATGCCCTGTTTACGGAACATGTGGGGGTTTTAATCCCGGCCCTGCAGATTTTTTCGCGAAACGCCGCAGATATGCAGCCGCGGAGGTGGCTCGCAGCGATGCCAGGCTATGCGATTCAGGCTGGCGCGAGTTAAAACCGCTGGTGCAAGGGGTTCGATTTGCGTATCACTCCGCCGCGCCAACGGAACCATGCAGATGTTTGAAAACCTTCAGCCGGCTGCCGCCGACAAGATCCTTGCCCTAATCGGCCTCTATCGTGCCGATCCTCGACCCGACAAGGTCGACCTCGGTGTCGGCGTCTACAAGGATCGCGACGGCAAGACGCCGGTCATGCGGGCCGTGCGCGAGGCGGAGAAGCGGCTGCTGCAGGGTCAGGACACCAAGACTTATCTCGGCCTCGCCGGCGACACCGGGTTCAATACCGTGATGGCCAGGCTCGCCTTCGGTGCGGACGCAGACATGACGCGGATCCGTGCCGCGCAGGCGCCGGGCGGCTCCGGCGCGTTGCGGCTGGTGGCCGAGCTTTTGAAGCGAACCCGCGCCGATGCGACGGTCTGGTTGTCCGATCCCACCTGGCCGAACCACATGCCAGTGATGCGCGCCGCCGGGCTGCAAATCCGTGAATATCCCTATTTCGACGCGACATCGGGCGCCGTTCGCTTCGACGACATGCTGGCAGCACTGCGCACGGCGAAGGGCGGCGACGTGGTGCTGCTGCATGGCTGCTGCCACAACCCGACCGGCGCCAATCTGGACATCGCGCAGTGGGCCGCTGTCACCGATCTCGTCGTCGAGCGCGGCCTGCTGCCGTTTGTCGACATTGCCTATCAGGGCTTTGGCGATGGCCTCGAGGCCGATGCCGGCGGACTGCGGCTGCTGGCCGAAAAAGTTCCGGAAATGGTCGTCGCGTCCAGCTGCTCGAAGAACTTCGCCGTCTACCGCGACCGTGTCGGCGCGGCGATGATCCTGGCCAGGGACAGCGCGCAGGCCGACGTGGCGCTGGGCCAGATGCTGTCGGCGGCTCGTGCCATGTATTCGATGCCGCCGGACCACGGCGCAGCGGCAGTGCGCATCGTGCTCGAGGACGCGGTCTTGCGCGCGGACTGGGAAGCCGAGCTCGAGGAGATGCGCCTGCGCATGCTCAGGCTTCGGGTGCAATTCGCCGAGGCGCTGCGCCGGCAGTCCAATTCCGACCGCTTCGATTTCGTCGCCAGCCATCGCGGCATGTTTTCCCGGCTTGGGCTCACGGAAGCGCAGGTCGAACGGCTGCGCGCGGAATATGGCATCTACATGGTCGGCGACAGCCGCATCAATGTCGCCGGCCTGCCGGAAGACGGCATGGACAAGCTCGCCAAGGCGATCGTTTCCGTGCTCGACTGACCGGACTTGTTCGGCGCAACTGTGGACAAGCCCGCTTCGCTCGCCGACGGCATTGGCCGCGCGGCGGACCGCGCGATAGCATCCGCCGCATGAAGCCATCGAAAGACATTTCGCGCCTGATCGAAATCATGGCGGCGCTGCGTGCGCCAAAGACCGGCTGTCCCTGGGATATCGAACAGGATTTCTCGACCATCGCGCCTTACACGATCGAGGAGGCCTATGAGGTGGCCGACGCCATCGCGCGCGGCGATCTCGACGATCTGCGCGACGAACTCGGCGATCTCCTTTTGCAGGTCGTGTACCACGCGCGGATGGCTGAGGAAGCCGGCGAGTTCGCTTTCGGCGACGTGGTCCAGGCCATCACCACGAAGATGATCCGCCGCCATCCACACGTCTTCGGCGACGAACAGGCCCGCAGTGCCGGCATGGCCAAGGGCATGTGGGAGAAGATCAAGGCACAAGAGAAGGCCGAGAAGCGTAGCGCCCGTCTCGCGCGCGGACTCGACCCGGAAGACAACGGCAAGGGGTTTCTGGACAGCGTGCCGGTCGCCCTGCCCGCACTGACGCGGGCATTGAAGCTTCAGGAGAAGGCCGCCCGCGTCGGTTTCGACTGGAGCGAGGCAGCCCCCATCCTCGACAAGATCGAGGAAGAGATCCGCGAATTGCGCGAGGCGCTGGCCAAAGGCCAAACCGCGGGGATCAAGGATGAATTCGGCGATATGCTGTTTGCCGTCGTGAATCTCGGCCGTCACCTGAAGCTCGATTCGGAAGCAGCGCTAAGCGGCACCAACGAGAAATTCCGTTCGCGCTTCCACTATGTCGAGCAGGCCCTGGAGAAATCCGGCAGTTCGCTGGAAAAGGCTGATCTGGACGAAATGGAAGCGCTCTGGCAGGAAGCGAAGAGCGCGAAATAACTGGCGTTAACCGTTATTCTTGCGACGCAATCTGCTTTCGATCTCTTCGCGGGCACTTTGCGTGGCCTTGAGGGAGATGGTGGCGCTGCCGTCGTCATTGTCGGTTCGCGAAACGACATCGCCATTGCGGTAAAGCCAGTCGACAAGGCCGAACTGCGCCGGCCCGATCGTCACCGTCAGATCCTCAAGCTCGCCGGACATGCGTGTCTCGATAATCGCGTTCAGCGCGTCAATGCCTTCGCCCGTGACGGCCGATATGGCGACGGGCGGCGCCTTGGCGTCCGTACTCTCGGCAAGCAGCCGTGCGCGATTGCCTGCATCGAGCAGGTCGACCTTGTTCCAGACTTCGATGACCCGCTTGGTATCGCTAGCGTCGACGCCGAGATCGGCCAGGATGCGCTCGACGTCGTCAGCCTGGGCGGATGTGTCAGGATCGGAAATGTCGCGCAAATGGATGACGAGATCCGCCTCGACCACCTCTTCAAGCGTGGCGCGGAAAGCCGCGATGAGATGCGTCGGCAGGTCCGAGATGAAGCCGACCGTATCCGAGAGGATGATCGGCGTGCCGTGCGGCAGCCGCACGCGGCGCAGCGTCGGATCGAGCGTGGCGAACAGCATGTCCTGCGCCAGCACCCCTGCCCCGGTCAGCTTGTTGAACAGCGTCGATTTTCCAGCATTGGTGTAGCCGACGATGGCCACCACCGGAAACGGCACCTTCTTGCGTTTGGCACGATGCAGGTCGCGGGTGCGGCGCACCGTCTCCAACTCGTGCTTCAGCTTGACGATCTTGTCCTGCAGGACGCGCCGGTCCGATTCGATCTGGGTTTCGCCGGGGCCGCCGAGGAAGCCGGCGCCGCCGCGCTGGCGCTCGAGGTGGGTCCAGCTGCGCACCAGCCGGCCCTTCTGGTAGTTGAGATGGGCAAGCTCGACCTGCAGCGTGCCTTCCTTGGTGCGGGCGCGCTCGCCGAATATCTCGAGGATCAGCCCGGTGCGGTCCAGCACCTTGGCGTTGAATTCCTTCTCGAGGTTGCGCTGCTGCACCGGCGTCAGCGGATGATCGACGATGACCACCTCCGCATGCCCTTCCTTGACGATCTCCGCCAACTCCTCGACCTTGCCGCTGCCGAGCAAGGTCGCCGGACGTGGATCGTTGACGGTAACCACGGCCGTGTGGATCAGATCGAGATCGATGGCGCGGGCAAGACCGACCGCCTCGTCGTGACGGGCCTCGGCTGAGCGCGTCAGCCGCGGACGGTTGGTGTCGTCCTCGCCGCGCGGCTGGCGGGTAAGCACCGGCACGATGACAACTGCCCGGGTCGGACCCTCGGCCTCCGTCCCCGGCTGATGTGCTGATTTTCCGCGAACGCTGCGGTCCGGGTCCTTCTCACGTGCCAATCAGGCGCCCTGGCTTTCCTCGCCATCGAACATCTGAACCGGCTGGCTCGGCATGATCGTGGAAATGGCGTGCTTGTAGACGAGCTGGGAGTGGCCGTCGCGGCGCAGCAGGACGCAGAAATTGTCGAATGAAGTGACGACGCCGGTCAGCTTCACGCCGTTGATGAGAAAGATGGTGAGCGGGTTCTTGCTCTTGCGAACGGAGTTCAGGAACAGGTCCTGAAGGTTTTGCGATCGTTCCGCCATTGTTCTTGTCTTTCGCCGATCCCCTTCGGTTTGCAAGCCAATGCGCCAAATTAACCAGCACATGTCAAGCGCGCAAACACCGTCTTGTCGTCAGTAACGACAAGCAGAACGAGATATATTGATGTTCATTCCACCTGTGCGGTTATCAGGCTGGACTTTTTTCCGCAATGTCAAAAAAGGCTTGCCGCAACGAAAGTGTTATCGAGCCGGGGTGGCCGTTGGCGATCGGGTCGCCGTCTATGGCCACGACCGGCATGGCGATCGTGGTTGCGGAACTGATGAAAGCCTCCCTCGCCGCCTTGGCCTCGGCGACGGAAAAACCGCGTTCCTCGATCTTGAGTCCGAGCTTGGCCGCCACTTCAAACATGGTGGTGCGGGTTATGCCGCGCAGAATACCGTGCTCGGCGGGCCTGGTAACCAGAACGCCGTCCCTGGTGACGATCCAGGCATTCGACGACCCGCCTTCCTTGACGTTGCCGTCCGTATCCACGAACCAGGCTTCCTGCGCGCCAGCTTCCTTGGCCTTCTGCTTGGCTAACACATTGGCTAGCAGGCCGGTGCTCTTGATGTCGACGCGATCCCAGCGATTCTCGGGCACGGTGATGACGGCGATACCGGTCTCGGCCCGCTTGGCTCCAGCAGCGGGATCCAGCTTCCTGGCGGTGATCACCAGCGACGGCCTGGTATCAGCCGAGGGGAAGGCGAAGTCTCGGCTGGCGACGCCGCGTGTGACCTGAACGTAAACCAGGCCGTTGACGACATGGTTGCGATTGACCACTTCGCGCATGATGAGCGGCAGGACGCCTGGGGTGACCGGCCAGCCGATCGACAGCTCGCTCAGCGAACGGTTCAGCCGGGCGAGGTGACGCGGCATGTCCACGATGAAGCCGCGCGCCACTTCGCAGACCTCGTAAACGCCGTCGGCGAACTGGTAGCCACGGTCTTCGATATGCACAGCGGCATCGGCATGAGCGGTGTAGCGCCCGTTCACATAGGCAATACGCGGCATTTGTCACCTCGGGGGATCTGCTTCGGCTTGTTTAAGCGATTCCGCCTCAACAGTGATGGATAATCGCGTGGGCCACTGAAGCAACTCCAGAAAGCGTGTAACGGTTTTCCGGCCGGAACTGCTTGAGCAAGGTATCGAACCGGGCCGGCAATGCATCAAACGCCGAACCGCTCAAGATATCAGTCAGACGCCGAGCGACTTCAGCTTGCGGTGCAGCGCGGAACGCTCCATGCCGATGAACTCGGCCGTTTTCGAGATGTTGCCGCCGAACCGGTTGATCTGGGCGATCAGATAGTCCTTCTCGAATTGTTCGCGCGCCTCGCGCAGCGGCAGCGCCATGATGTGCTGGTCCGACTGGTTCGGCGTGCGGGGCATGACATCGCCGATTTCGGATGGCAACAGGTCGGCGGTGATCGGCGCATCGACATTGTCGCCGCGCGCCAGAATCATCAGCCGTTCGACATTGTTGCGCAATTGGCGAACATTGCCTGGCCAATTGTGCGCCTGCAGCACCGCCATGGCGTCATCGCCGATGCGGCGCGGCTTGATTCCGGCCTGACGGGCGATCTGCTTCATGAAATTGTCAACGAGATAAGGAATGTCCTCGCGCCGCTCGGCAAGTCCCGGCACCGTCACCGGTACCACCGCAAGGCGATGGTAAAGATCCTCGCGGAAACGGCCATCGGCGATCATCGCCTCCAGGTTCTGGGACGTCGAGGAGATGATGCGGACATCGACCTTGACCCGTTTGGTGCCGCCGACGCGCTCGAACTGCTGTTCGACCAGCACACGCAGGATCTTGTTCTGCGTCTCGCGCGGCATGTCGGCCACCTCATCGATGTAGAGGATGCCGCGATGGGCTTCCTCCAGGGCGCCGACCTTGCGCTCGACACCGTTCGATTCGGTGCCGAACAGTTCGATCTCCATGCGTTCGGGCGTGATGTTGGCGGCGCTCAGCGTCACGAAAGGCGCGCTCTTGCGTGCCGACAGCGTGTGGATGGCGCGCGCGGCCAGCTCCTTGCCAGATCCGGAGGGCCCAATGATCATGACGCGGCTGTTGGTCGGCGCGACGCGCTCGATGGTCTGGCGCAACTGGCTCATCGCCGACGACATGCCGATCAGGTCGAAGGTCTCGCCGCTGCGCAGCTTGAGATCGGAAACCTCGCGCCTCAGCTTGGAGGTTTCCAGCGCACGCTCGGCAATCAGAATCAGCCTGTCCGCCTTGAAGGGCTTCTCGATGAAGTCATAGGCGCCGCGTCTGATGGCGGAGACCGCGGTCTCGATGTTGCCGTGGCCCGAAATCATTACCACCGGCAGGTTGGGGTGCATGGTCTTGATCTCGTCCAGCAAAGCCAGGCCGTCCAGGCGCGAACCCTGCAACCAGATGTCGAGGAAAATCAGCCGCGGGGCTCGGTCAGCGACGGCCGCCAGCGCGGTGTCGGCATCGGATGCCGTGCGGGTTTCGTGACCTTCGTCGCTCAGTATGCCTGCGACGAGCTCACGGATGTCTTCCTCGTCATCGACGATCAGAATATCAGACGCCATTACCGACCTTTTCAGTTTCTCTTTCGTGTTCCGTCCTGCTTTCGCCGCGCGCTGGCGCCACGGCCGCAGGTGGCAGGATGATGCTGATCATCGCGCCGCGCCCGCCGTGGAAATCCGCAGGCGCATCGTGGAGCTCCAGCCTGCCGCCATGGTCCTCCACGATCTTCTTGACGATGGCGAGGCCAAGGCCCGTGCCCTTCTCACGCGTGGTCATGTAGGGCTCCAGCAGCCGTTGGCGATTCTCCCGCGGCAGGCCTTTGCCATTGTCGATGACGTCGATGCGAATCGCGCCATTCTGACGTCCGGCTTGAATCCGGATTATGCCGTGCGAACCGTCCTTCTGTTCCAGCCCGTCGATCGCTTCGGCGGCGTTCTTGATCACGTTGCCGAAAGCCTGCGCCAACAGGCGGCTGTCGAAAGTACCCTTGAGCGGTTCGTTGCCGAATATGCGCTCGAACGTGATGTCGGAACGGCTCACCTCGACCAGGAACGAGGCTTCGCGCAGGGATTCACGCAGGTCTATGGACTTCATCTCGGGCTTCGGCATGCGCGCGAAAGCGGAGAATTCGTCGACCATGCGACCGATATCCTCGACCTGCCGGATGATCGTGTCGGTGCACTGGTCGAACACCTCGCGGTCCTCGGTGATGACCTTGCCGTAGCGGCGCTTGATGCGCTCGGCTGAAAGCTGGATCGGCGTCAGCGGGTTCTTGATCTCATGGGCGATGCGGCGCGCCACGTCGGCCCAGGCAGAGGAGCGCTGCGCCTGGACCAGATCGGTGATGTCGTCGACCGTCACGACGTAGGATTTCTCCTCAGTGCCGTTATCGCCGGCCTCGATGGTGATCTGCACGTTGAAAGTCCGCTCCGTGCCGGCGCGGAAAAACGTCACCTGCTCGCGATAGACGGGCTTGCCCGACTGGCGGCCGATCTCGAAGACGCGGCCGACATGCGGCAGAATGGCGGAAAGGTTCTGCCCGAGTGCCGCACTGGCCGAAATGGCCAGCATGGACTCGGCCGAGCGGTTCACGATGGTGACGATGCCATAGGGATCGACGCCGATGACGCCGGCGGTGACACCGGCCAGCACCGCTTCCGAAAAGCGCCGTCGCTCGTCGATCAGATCCTTGGCGGACAGGATCTCGTTGCGCTGCGATTTCAATTCCTGCAGCATCTTGTTGAAAGTGTTGCCGAGCGAGGCAACGTCGCCGTCGGACGGGCGCACCGGCACGGCGACGTCGAGATTGCCGGTCGCGACCTCGTCGGCAGCGCCGATGAGCTGACGAATCGGCCGCACCAGCCGGTCGGCCACGGCAATGCCGGTCCAGATTGCCGACAGGATGATAATCAAAGTCAACGACAAATAAGGCAACGCGAACGCCACCTGCGAAGTGCGCCTGTTGTCTTCGAGGTTGCGATATTCGTCGGTATTCGATCTGACGATCTGGCGCGCCTTTATCACCTCGGGATCGACCAGCCGGATCGTGTAGAGGTAGAGCCCCTCGATCTCACGCAGCTTGACGATGGCGCCCATGATGTTGCGCGTGCGCGGCTCGATCAGAACCGGCTTGCCGTCGGTGGCGCTGGCGACCGCTCCCTCGGGCGGTTCCGGCATGGCGAAGTCGGCATCGGTCTTGGCGCTCATCACGAAGGAGCCGTCGGGCTTGATCAGCGCGGCATGCGCCAGCGAGCGGCCCACCGCTTCCTTGCTCATCAGATCGAGGAAGCCAGTCCGGTCGAGGCCGTAAAGCGTGCGCGACGCGTCGAGGTCATAGGCCATCGACAGCGTCGTGCCCTGAAGGTTACGCGCGTTTTCCTGCACATAGGCATCGGCGATGGACAGCGACGAATTGACGATCGTCTTGGTGCGAATCTCGAACCAGCGGTCGAGGCCGATATCGAGCGTGATCGACGCAATGATGGCCACCATGATGGCGGGGATGGCGGCGACGAGCGCGAACATAGCCACGATGCGCACATGCAGCCGCGAGGCTGCCTTGCCATGCCGGCGCGCCATGACGATGCGATGCACCTCCCGGCCGATCAGTGCGATCAGCAACAGGACGAAGATGGCGTTGAGCGCGATCAGCGCCCAGGTTGTCCTGGCGTCGGGCGCAATCGGCGTCGCGCCGACCAGGATCGCGAACGAAATGGCCGCCATGACCAGCGCACCGACGACCGCCACCACGCCGGGCAGCGCCAGCAGCCGGCGCCCGTCACGCGTGCCGGGGTCGTTGAAAAGCGGTTCGTTCGGTGTCGGAGCCTGCGAAGCCATGTCGCCGTCTAGAGCCATTGATTGCGTCGGATCTATGCAACGCATTGTGGCGATTATGCAACAAGTGTGGCCTGGACGGAAATCTTTCGCGGACAGTCCCCCGGAAAAAGCGCTTCGGCTCTATCCCGGCTCAGGCCTGGCGTGACGATTTGTAGACGTTGACGCCGAGTTCGCGAATCTTCTTGCGCAGCGTGTTGCGGTTGAGCCCCAGCAGTTCCGCGGCTTTGATCTGGTTGCCGCGCGTCGCGGTCATCGAGGCCAGCACCAGCGGATACTCGACCTCCGAGAGAATGCGCTGGTAGAGGCCGGCAGGCGGCAATTCGCCGGCAAACGAGGTGAAATAGCGCTGCAGGAAATGCTCGACCGCCTGGCCGATGGACAGGTCGTCGGGAATGAGGTTGCCGCCGCCCGGCACCACGGGACGCTCGCCGGTCTTGAGTTCCGCCTCGATGATCTCGGCGGAAATCTCGTCCTGCGAATAGAGCGCGGCGAGCCTGCGGACCAGGTTTTCCAGTTCGCGCACATTGCCCGGCCAGGGATAGCGCTTCATCAATTCGATGCCGCCCGACGAGATACGCTTGGTCTGGAGACCCTCCATCTCGCCGAGCTTGAAGAAGTGCCGGACGAGGTCCGGCACGTCCTCGGAGCGCTCGCGCAGCGCCGGCAGCCTGAGGGGCACGACATTGAGGCGATAGAAAAGATCCTCGCGGAAGAGCCCCTGGTTGATCAGCGTGCGCAAATCCTTGTTGGTGGCGGCGACGATGCGCACGTCGGTCTTGATCGGCGTGCGGCCGCCGACCGTCGTGTATTCGCCTTGCTGGAGGACGCGCAGCAGGCGCGTCTGCGCTTCCATCGGCATGTCGCCGATCTCGTCAAGGAATAGCGTACCACCTTCGGCCTGTTCGAAGCGGCCGGTTGAGCGGTTCTGCGCACCGGTGAAGGCGCCCTTCTCATGGCCGAACAGTTCCGATTCGATCAGGTCGCGCGGGATGGCCGCCATGTTGATGGCGACGAACGGTCCGCCGCGGCGGCGGCCATATTCGTGCAGCGCACGCGCCACCAGCTCCTTGCCGGTGCCCGACTCGCCGGAGATCATCACCGTCAGGTCGGTCTGCATCATGCGCGCCAGCATGCGGTAGATGTCCTGCATGGCGGCCGAGCGGCCGACCAGCGGCATCGTCTCGGGCTGCTCTTCCGGCCGTGCGTCGATCTTCGGCCGCCGCGGCTCCGACAGCGCCCGGTTGACGATGTTGAGGAGCTCGGTGAGGTCGAACGGCTTCGGCAGATATTCGTAGGCGCCGGTCTCGGAGGCACGGATCGCCGTCATGAACGTATTCTGGGCGCTCATGACGATGACGGGCAGCTCCGGCCGTGCTTTCTTGATGCGCGGCAGCATGTCGAATGCGTTCTCGTCCGGCATCACCACGTCGGTGATGACGAGATCTCCCTCGCCCGCCGCCACCCAGCGCCACAGCGTCGAGGCATTGGAGGTCACGCGCACCTCATGGCCGACACGCGAAAGGGCCTGGTTGAGGACCGTACGGATCGCCGCATCGTCGTCGGCGACGAGAATATTGCCGCGAACGGTCATTTGCGGTCTCCTTCAGCGTCTTCATCGGCACCGAGCGCCGTTTCCTTCCAGGCCGGCATCAGGATGCGGAACATTGTCGCGCGCGGCGTCGATTCGCATTCGATGATGCCGCCATGCTCACCGACGATCTTGGCCACCAGCGCGAGGCCCAGTCCCGAGCCGTTCGGCTTGGTGGTGATGAAGGGATCGAACAGGATCGGCAGGATATCCTCCGAGACGCCGGAACCGTTGTCGCGCACGCAGAACTCGAGCGGCAGCGACACGCGATCCTGAGTGCCTGGAACCGAAACGCGAATGCCCGGCCGGAAGGCCGTCGACAGGACGATTTCACCTTGGGGGTCGCCGCCGATCGCCTCGGCGGCGTTCTTGACCAGGTTTAGGAACACCTGGATGAGTTGGTCGCGGTTGGCGAAAACCGGAGGCAATGAAGGATCATAATCCTCCAATATCTTGATTTTTTTAGCAAAACCGTTCTTTGCGATCGCCTTCACATGGTCGAGCACGACATGGATGTTGACGGGATAGCGGTCGATCGGCCGCTCGTCGGAAAACACCTCCATGCGATCGACCAGCGACACGATGCGATCGGTCTCGTCGGTTATCAGCCGCGTCAGCGCGCGATCTTCGTCTGAAGCGGACAGTTCAAGCAGCTGGGCAGCGCCCCTGATGCCGGAGAGCGGGTTCTTGATCTCGTGAGCCAGCATCGCCGCCAGACCGGTCACCGAGCGCGCCGCGCCGCGATGCGTCATCTGCCGGTCGATCTTGTCGGCCATCGACCGTTCCTGGAACATCACCACGACGGAGCCTGGAAACTCCGGCACCGGGGCAACATAGAGATCGACCACCTTCTCGATGCCGAGACGCGGAGACGACACGTCGACCCGGTACTCGTTGACGGGGGCCCGGCGCTCGCGCACCTGGTCGACCAGCGTCAGCAATGGGCTGCCGAAGGGGATGAGCTTTGACAGCGTGTTGCGGGCGAGCATCGTCGCGCTCGAGCGGAAGAAGTCCTCCGCATCGGCGTTGGCGAAGGTGATGAACCCCTCCGGGCTGATCATGATGACCGGACGGCGGATGGTGTTGAGCACGATCTGGGCGGCATCCGCCATTTCCGGGCCCTGGCCGACGGAGGCGTTCATGCGGCGCTCCGCATGGGTGCTTGCTCGGCGGCCGAAAACACCTCGCGAAGCAAGGTAATCGTCCGCGCGGGATCGAAAGACGTGAGAATGGCCTTGCGCTTTTCGTCGGCAAGGGCGCCGGCATGGCGGTCCAGATACCAGCCGAGGTGCTTGCGCGCCTGGCGCAGGCCGCTCTCGACGCCGTAGAGCGCAAGCATGTCCTCGTAATGGGCAATGATGTAGTCGGTCAGTTCCGCAGCGCTTTCCGGCACGCGGCCAACCTCGCCTGCCGCCGCGGCCGCGATGGTTCCGGCGGCCCAGGGCGCGCCGTAGTGGGCGCGGCCCACCATCACCGCATCGGCGCCGGATTGCTCCAGAACAGCGGCTGCTTGCGCAGGCGAAGACACATCGCCATTGGCGACAACCGGGATCGACACGGCAGCCTTGACGCGGGCTATTGCGCGCCAATCAGCCTTGCCTTGATAGAACTGGCAGCGCGTGCGGCCGTGCACTGTCACCATCTTCACGCCCGCCTGCTCGGCACGGCGCGCCAGGTCAGGCGCGTTGAGCGCCGTTTCGTCCCAGCCGAGCCGCATCTTCAGCGTTACCGGCACAGCGACCGCGCCGACCACGGCGTCGACCAGCGACAGTGCATGATCGAGGTCCTGCATCAGTGCGGAGCCGGCATAGCCGCCAGTCACCTTCTTGGCGGGGCAACCCATATTGATGTCGATGACGTCGGCGCCCTCGCCAGCGGCGATGCGCGCGCCTTCGGCCATGTGTGCCGCCTCGCGGCCGGCAAGCTGCACCATATGAACGGGCAGGCCCGAATGACGTATGCGCAGGTCGCAACCGGCCCTGCCTTTGGCGAGCTCGCCGCTTGCCACCATTTCGGATACGACCAGGCCGGCGCCATGCGCATGGGCGCGTCGCCGGAACGGCTCGTCGGTAATTCCCGACATCGGCGCGAGGAACACGCGATTGCGGATACTCACGCCGCCGACGTCGAGAGGTGCGGCCAATTTGGTCAGGTCAAGCATGCACAAAAACCAAGCATGTTCATTTGCTGCACATTCTCTAGCCATATCGGCCGCAATGTGCAACGCGGAATGACGCCACATTACGGCGCAATTGGGAAGTGCCGAGCTCGGCTGCAGTCCCGAGCAAAGCGCCGCGCCTTGCACGAACACGCAATGGACGTTTTAGGGCTTCCTGTTCGGCCTACAATCTCTCCGAAAACCGATTACACTTTTGGGGATCGTGCGCTAAGCCAATCGGCATGACTGACGCGAGCGAAAATCAGGCTTTGGAGGCGAACGGCAAGGTCGCGGTGGTTATTGTTGCGGCCGGCCGCGGCGCGCGTGCCGGACAGGCCGATGGCCCGAAGCAATATCAGCAGATCGGCGGTCGCGCCGTCATCGCCCACGTCATCGATATTTTCCTGGCGCATCCGCGTATCGGCCCGCTCGTCGTGGCAATACACGCCGAGGATCACGAACTTTTTCGACATGCCGTCGGCGCACACTCCAATCGCGTCACGGCAATTGCGGGTGGCCCCACCAGGCAAGACTCGGTTCGACTCGGACTGCAGGCATTGAGAAGCTACGCACCGGACAAGGTTCTCATCCACGACGCGGCGCGCCCCTTCGTCGACGCGGACCTGATCGACCGCACGATCGCAGCCATCGGCGAGCGCGAGGGCGCGCTCCCGGCGTTGCCCGTCGCCGACACGCTGAAACGCGAATCCACCGCCGGGATGGTCGCCGAAACGGTTTCCCGGAGCGGGCTTCACGCAGCGCAAACGCCGCAGGGTTTCCCATTCCTGGCGATTATGGCCATGCATGAGGAAGCCTATAACAGCGGCAAAACCGACTTTACCGACGACGCCGCGATCGCCGAGTGGATGCAGATGCCGGTCAAACTCGTTCCCGGCTCGCCGGACAACGTCAAACTCACCTGGGCACGGGACATCGCCATGGCGGACCAACGACTTTCCAGCGAGCGCATGCGCTTTCCCGATATCAGAACCGGCAATGGCTACGACGTCCACGCGTTCGAGCCTGGCGACCACGTCATGCTATGCGGCATCGCCATCCCGCATGACAAGAAACTGTCCGGCCATTCCGACGCCGATGTCGGGCTCCATGCCCTTACCGATGCACTGCTGGCGACCTGCGGCGCGGGCGATATCGGCACGCATTTCCCACCGTCCGACCCGCAGTGGAAGGGTACTGCCTCCCGGATATTCGTAGAACATGCGGCAAAGCTGGTGCGCGCGCGCGGCGGCCGCATCGCCAATGCCGACATCACGCTGATCTGCGAGGCGCCACGCGTCGGCCCACATCGCGAGGCGATGACGGCTGCCCTGTCGCAGATGCTAGCCATCTCTGCGGACCGCATCTCCATCAAGGCGACAACCAACGAGAAGCTCGGTTTCGTCGGCCGCGAGGAAGGCATTGCGGCGATCGCCACGGCGAGCGTGGTGTTTCCCGGCGAGGTGCCGGAATGAGCAACAGCGAACTGGCAAATGCATTGCTGCAAGCCTGCCAGAAGCGCGGCATTATGCTTGCGACGGCGGAAAGCTGCACCGGCGGCATGATCATCGCCGCGCTGACCGACATCGCCGGCTCTTCCGCCGTGGTCGATCGCGGCTTCATCACCTATTCCAATGAAGCCAAGTTGGACATGCTCGGGGTTTCCGCCGCCACGCTGGAGGCTCATGGCGCGGTTTCACGCGAGACAGCGATCGAAATGGCAACCGGCGCGCTGGCGCGCTCCCGTGCCGGGCTCAGCCTCGCCGTTACCGGCATTGCCGGACCGGGCGGCGGCTCGCCGGAAAAGCCAGTCGGCCTGGTCTGGTTCGGCATTGGCCTAAGTGGCCGGCCGGTGACGGCCGAGCGGGTGCTGTTCGCCGATGAAGGCCGTGCTTTCATTCGCCAGGAGACCGTCAGCCATGCACTCAAGCTGGGATTGCACGCGCTTGGGCATGCTCACGCCGGTCTTGCACCGTAGATGACATCAGCACGCTTTTCGAAGGCTTCGGAGAACATGCGGAAGGCACGGTCGAACATCGTGCCCATCAGGGCGCCCAGAATGCGGCTCTTGAACTCGTAGTCGATGAAGAAGCAGACCGCGCAGCCGCCGTCGGCAGGGTCGAATCGCCAGACATTGGTCAGATATTTGAACGGACCGTCGATGTACTTGACGTCGATCGCACGCTCGTCGGGCTTCAGCAGCACCTGCGTCGTGAAGGTCTCGCGGATCGCCTTGTAGCCGATGCTCATATCGGCGACGAGGATCGTGCGCCCGTCACGCTCCTTGCGCGAGCGCACCGTCAGTGCCTCGCAAAGCGGCAGGAATTGCGGATAAGCTTCGATGTCGGCGACCAGGGCGAACATCTGTTCCGGCGTGTGGGAAACGCGGCGGGTGGCTTCGAATTTCGGCATGAACCCGGCTCTAAAGCGCGTCGCGTCGACACAGACTCATGCGACGCACCTTAGAGTCTTTGTTTTCGTGCATGCCGTTCTCCCCAAACCCGAAGTCACTTTGGGCGACATGCATCAGAGCGATTTCTCGAGCTGCGCTTGGCGCGCGGCGCGCAGCTTGGCGAAATCGTCGCCGGCGTGGTGCGAGGAGCGGGTCAGCGGGCTCGACGCCACCAGCAGGAAGCCCTTGGTCCGGCCGATCGTCTCGAAGGACTTGAACTCCTCCGGGGTGACGAAGCGGATCACCGGGTGGTGCTTTTTCGATGGCTGCAGATACTGGCCTATGGTCATGAAGTCGACATTGGCCGAACGCAGATCGTCCATAAGCTGCAGGATTTCGTTCCGCTCCTCGCCCAGTCCAACCATGATGCCGGACTTGGTAAAGATCGAAGGGTCGAGCTCCTTGACCCGCTGCAAAAGCCTGATCGAATGGAAATAGCGGGCGCCTGGCCGGACCGTCAGGTAGTTCGACGGCACCGTTTCGAGATTGTGGTTGAAGACATCGGGCTTTGCCGCAACCACGACCTCCAGTGCGCCGTCCTTGCGCAGGAAGTCGGGCGTCAGGATCTCGATCGTGGTTGAAGGCGTCGCCGCCCGGATCGCACGGATGACCTCGGCGAAATGCTGCGCGCCGCCATCGGCGAGATCGTCGCGATCGACAGAGGTGATGACGACGTGGCTGAGGCCCATCTGCTTGACCGCGTGGGCGACCCGTGCCGGCTCGTCCGGGTCGAGCGCGGTCGGGATGCCGGTGGCAACGTTGCAGAAGGCGCAGGCACGTGTGCAGATCTCGCCCATGATCATGAAGGTGGCGTGCTTCTTGTCCCAGCACTCGCCGATGTTCGGGCAGCCGGCCTCCTCGCAGACCGTCACCAGCTTGTGCGATTTCACGATCTCGCGGGTTTCGGCATAGCCTTTCGACACAGGCGCCTTGACGCGGATCCAGTCAGGCTTGCGCAGCACGTCCTGGTCGGGCTTGTGCGCCTTCTCCGGATGCCGCAGCCGCGGCGCATTGGCGATCGTGTCGAGGACGGTGACCATCGGAACCCTGGTTTTCTTTGCGATCGCCGCCGGCGATCGTCACTTACACGTCATCTAGGACTTTTCAGCACAAAGAAAAAGGCTGCGGCGGTACATGCCGCCACAACCGTTTTCGCATGGCGGAAACGATACCGACTAACGGCGCACCAGACGCCCGGCCCAGATCAGCAGGCAGGCGCCGATGAAACCGGTGATCAGGTAGGCGGTCCAGCCGACGCCAAATACGCCGATGTTCAAGGCTCGCAGGATCGCGTTCAGCACCACTGCGCCGGCAATACCTAAGATGATGTTCATCAAGACGCCGGTATTGCTCTTCATGACCATTTCGGCAAACCAGCCCGCCAGGCCGCCGATGATGATGGCTGCGATCCAGCCCACGCCATTCACGTCCATATGCCCTCTCCTTGCTTGAGAAAAAACGCATCCGGAAACGAACTAACTTGCCGTCGAGCTCCTGCGGCTTTCGCGTCTGAGTCTCGTGCGGCCAATCTATCATGCGTTCAACGCACGGCCATAGGCGTCGAGCACGCTTTCCTTCATCATCTCCGACAGCGTCGGGTGCGGGAAGATCGTGTGCATCAGTTCTTCCTCGGTCGTCTCGAGGTTCATCGCAACGACAAAACCCTGGATCAGTTCGGTCACTTCGGCGCCCACCATGTGGGCGCCAAGCAGTTGGCCGGTGTTCTTGTCGAAGATGGTCTTGATGAAGCCCTGGTCCTCGCCGAGCGCGATGGCCTTGCCATTGGCGGCGAACTGGAAGCGGCCGACCCTGACATCCTTGCCCTCGGCCTTGGCTTTCGCTTCTGTCAGGCCGACCGAAGCGACCTGCGGATTGCAATAGGTGCAGCCAGGGATCTTCAGCTTGTCGGTGGCGTGCACGCCGGGGAAATTGGCGATCTTCTCGACGCAGACGACGCCTTCATGCTCGGCCTTGTGGGCGAGCATCGGCGGGCCGGCGACATCGCCGATGGCGTAGATGCCGGACACATTGGTCTTACCGTAGCCGTCGACGACCACGCAGCCGCGCTCCGTCTTCACGCCAAGCGTTTCCAGGCCGAGGCCCTCGATATTGCCTTGCACGCCGACGGCCGAGATCATGCGATCGGCCGTGATCTTCTCCACCTTGCCGTCCTTCATCTCGACATGCGCGGTGATTGAATTGGCGCTTTTCTCGACCTTGGTTACCTTGGCTTCGAGAATGATTTTCATGCCCTGCTTCTCGAACTGCTTCTGGGCGAATTTCGACACCTCGGCGTCCTCGACCGGCATCACGGCCGGCAGCAGCTCGACGACGGTCACGTCGGCGCCCATGGTGCGGTAGAACGAGGCGAATTCGATGCCGATGGCGCCCGAACCCATCACCAGCAGCGACTTCGGCATTTCCTTGGGCACCATGGCCTCGAAATAGGTCCAGATCAGCTTGCCGTCCGGCTCGATGCCCGGCAGCGCCCGCGGCCGGGCGCCGGTCGCTAGTATGATGTGCTTGGCGGTGTAGGTGCCCTCGCCCTTGACGCCTTTCGGCACAGGCGGCTGTGGCTCCATCGGCTTCTTGGCCGTCTTGGCGACGACGATCTCGCCCGGTTTTGTCAGCTTGGCCTCGCCCCAGATGACGTCGACCTTGTTCTTCTTCATCAGGAAGGCGACGCCGCCATTGAGCCGCAGCGAAACCTTGCGCGAGCGGTCGACGACGGCCGACGTATCGACGCCGACCTTGCCGTCGAGCTTCAGTCCATAGTCCTTCAGATGATCCGAATAATGCATGATCTCGGCCGAACGCAGCAACGCCTTGGTCGGAATGCAGCCCCAGTTCAGGCAAATGCCGCCGAGATGCTCGCGCTCGACGATCGCCGTCTTGAAACCGAGCTGCGCGGAACGCACTGCCGTGACATAGCCGCCGGGACCGGAGCCGATGATGATGACGTCGTAGTTCTCAGCCACGGTTTTCTCCTTCAATCACAATTCCAGCATGACGCGCACGAGCGGCGTCAACGCCTCGCCGATGTTTCGCGTATTTTCGGCATCGAGATGGACGCCGTCGAGCGGCGTGGTCTTGGCCACAGTGCCGGCATCGAAGAAGCCGCAGCCAGCCTCATCGGCAAGCGCGGAATATTGCGGCGCAAGCTCTTTGGACGCATCGTCGCCGCCGGCAAACATCGCCTTGAACTCGGCATCTTCGGTGCGACTGACGAGAGGCGGCGAGACGATGAGGATCTGCGGCGGCGGCCAGTCGAACGGATAGTCGTGGCCGCGCACGATGTCGATCAGGCGCTGGATGCCTTGTTTGGCCGCAACGGGATTGCCGTGGATCCAGGGCTTCATGTCGTTGGCGCCGAGCATGATGACGATGACGTCGATCGGCGCATGCGTGGTCAGCACCGTCGGCAGCGTTCTTGCGCCATTGCGGTCGGCGCCTGCCAGGTGATCGTCGAACGCCGTTGTGCGGCCATTCAGCCCCTCGGCAATGACATGCACGCCGTCACCTAGTCCGGTCTGCAGCACGCTTGGCCAGCGATCCTCGAGCGCATGACGGCCACCCTCGGCATTGTAGCCCCAGGTCAGCGAGTCGCCGTAGCAAAGAACCGTCTTCATCTTGCTCAACCCGCCCTTGCGAGGGAGTATTCTTCCTCGGCGTTGGTGACGACGGCGAATTCCTGCGCCTCCAAGCCGCCGGCGAAGAGGCCGGTGAAGAATTTCCGCACCGCCTTGTTCTTCCTACACCAGCATGCCCATCGGGTTCTCGATCAGCTTCTTGAAGGCGACCAGCAGTTCGGCACCGAGTGCTCCGTCCACGGCGCGATGGTCGGTCGACAGCGTTACCGACATCACCGTGGCGATTCTGATCTCGCCGTTCTTGACCACCGCCCGCTCCTCGCCGGCGCCCACCGCCAGGATCGTCGCATGCGGCGGGTTGATGACGGCGGCGAAATCCTTGATGCCGAACATGCCAAGGTTCGACACCGCCGTGGTGCCGCCTTGATACTCTTCCGGCTTCAGCTTGCGACTGCGCGCGCGGCTGGCCAGGTCCTTCATCTCGTTGGAGATCACCGACAGCGTCTTTTCGTCCGCCTTGCGAATGATCGGCGTGATCAGGCCGCCGGGGATCGAGACGGCGACGCCGACATCGGCATGCCTGTGCTTGACCATGGCGCTTTCGGTCCACGAGGCATTGGCATCCGGCACCGCCTTCAAGGCCATGGCCATCGCCTTGATCACCATGTCGTTGACCGACAGCTTGTAGGCGGGCGCCTCGCCCTTGTCGGTCTTCTTTAGCGGTGCGGCCGCATTGAGCTGCGTGCGCAGCGAAAGCAGCGCATCGAGCTCGCAGTCGAGCGTCAGGTAGAAATGCGGGATGGTGGTCTTGGCCTCGACCAGCCGCCGCGCGATGGTCTTGCGCATATTGTCGTGCGGGACGAGATCGTAGGAGCCTTCCTCGAACAGCTTCAGCACCTGATCGTCCGACATCGCCTTTACCGGCGCGGGAGCAGCGGCCGGCGCGCCAGCCGGAGCCTTGGCAGCGGGTGCTGCCTTGGCGCCGCCGCCGGCGATGGCGGCCTCGACATCGGCCTTCACCACCCGGCCATGCGGGCCGGTGCCGGTCACGGCAGACACATCGACGTCCGCCTCTTTGGCAATTCGGCGCGCGAGCGGCGAAGCAAAGGTGCGCCCTTCACCCTCCCCCTTGTGGGGAGGGTCGGCCGGCCTTCCGGCCGGAGTGGGGGTCGCGGCGGCGGGTTCACCCGCGGCGCGACGTCCCCCATCAGACGGAGAGGTGGGAGTCTCGGTCTTCGATGTCTCAGCCTTGGGAGGCTCCGCTTTCGCCGGTGCGGCATCGCCACCGCTTTTAGCGGCGGCACTTGCGTCCTCGCCCTCGGCGGCAAGCACGGCGATCAGCGCATTGACCTTGACGCCTTCGGTGCCGGCGGGAACGACCAGTTTCGCCACCGTGCCCTCATCGACGGCTTCGACTTCCATCGTCGCCTTGTCGGTCTCGATCTCGGCAATGACATCGCCGGGCGAAACCTTGTCGCCCTCCTTCACGAGCCACTTCGACAGATTGCCCTCTTCCATGGTGGGCGAGAGGGCCGGCATGGTGATGTTGATTGGCATTGTGTCCTCCCGCCCGGTTCAGCGATATGAGACGGCTTTGACGGCCTCGATGACTTCGCCGACATTCGGCAAAGCCAGCTTTTCGAGATTGGCCGCATAGGGCATCGGCACGTCCTTGCCGGCAATGGTGATGACCGGCGCGTCGAGGAAATCGAAGGCTCGCTGCGACACCTGGTTGGCGATATGGTCGCCGACCGAGTTCTGCGGGAAACCTTCTTCCACCACGACCAGCCGGTTGGTCTTCTTCACCGAGGCGATGATGGTGTCGAAGTCGAGCGGACGGATGGTCCTGAGATCGATGATCTCTGCGTCGATGCCCATGCCGCGCAGTTCCGCTTCGGCCTTGACCGCATAGGTCATGCCAATGCCGAAGGAGACGATGGTGACGTCCTTGCCTGACTTATGGATGCGCGCCTTGCCGATCGGCAACACGAAGTCGTCCAGCTTCGGCACGTCGAAGGACTGGCCGTAGAGGATTTCGTTTTCGAGGAAGATGACCGGGTTCGGATCGCGGATCGCCGCCTTGAGCAGTCCCTTGGCGTCTGCGGCGGTATAAGGCATCACCACCTTCAGGCCCGGTATGTGGCTGTACCAGGCGGCATAGCATTGCGAATGCTGGGCGGCGACGCGAGCCGCAGCACCATTCGGCCCGCGGAAGACGATCGGCGCGCCCATCTGTCCGCCGGACATGTAGAGCGTCTTGGCGGCCGAGTTGACGATCTGGTCGATCGCCTGCATGGCGAAGTTGAAGGTCATGAATTCGACGATCGGCTTCAGGCCAGCCATCGCCGCACCGACCCCGACGCCGGCAAAGCCGTGCTCGGTGATCGGCGTGTCGACGACGCGACGCGGTCCGAACTCCTGCAGCAGGCCTTGGGTGATCTTGTAGGCGCCCTGGTACTCGGCAACTTCCTCGCCCATGACGAAGACATCGCCGTCGCGGCGCATTTCCTCCGCCATGGCATCGCGCAGCGCTTCGCGCACCGTGGTCGAGACCATCTCGGTCCCGGCGGGTATGTCAGGATCGGCGGCGACTTCCGTCTTCGGCGCGGCCGCCACAGGCGCCGCTGCCTCGCTCTTGGCCGCGGCGGGTGCCGGTGTCGGCGCCTTTGCCTCAGTCTTGGCGGGCTCTTCACCGATGCCTTCGCCGGCCTTGTCGACATCTTCGCCATCGACAGCCAGCACGGCGATCACCGCGTTGACCTTGACGCCTTCGGTGCCTGCGGGAACCACGATCTTGGCAAGCGTGCCCTCATCGACAGCTTCGACTTCCATCGTCGCCTTGTCGGTTTCGATCTCGGCGATGACGTCGCCGGCGACGACCTTGTCGCCCTCGTTCTTCAACCACTTGGAAAGATTGCCCTCTTCCATGGTCGGCGAAAGGGCGGGCATGAGAATTTCGATCGGCATGTCCTTGCCCTCCCGTTACAATACGATGTCGGTCCAGAGCTCGGACGGATCCGGCTCGGCGTCGTGCTGGGCAAACTCGGCGGCATCGGCGACGACGTCGCGAACCTCCTTGTCGATGGTCTTCAATTCGTCCTCGCTTGCCCACTTCTTCTGGATCAGCCGCGCTTTGACCTGCTCGATCGGGTCATGCTCGGAGCGCATCTTCTGCACTTCTTCCTTGGAGCGGTATTTCGCCGGGTCGGACATCGAATGGCCCCGATAGCGGTAAGTCTGCATTTCGAGGATCAGCGGCCCATTGCCGGCACGGCACCATTCGGTAGCGAGATCGCCGGCGGCCTTGACAGCACGCACGTCCATGCCGTCGACCTGGATGCCGGGAATCTTGAACGAGGCGCCGCGATTCGAGAAGTCGGTCTCCGCCGAGGAGCGCGATACCGAGGTGCCCATGGCATAGCGGTTGTTCTCGATGATGTAGATCACCGGCAGCTTCCACAGCGAAGCCATGTTGAAGCTTTCGTAGACCTGGCCCTGGTTGGCGGCCCCGTCGCCGAAATAGGTCAGCGTGACATTGTTGTTGCTGCGATAGCGGTTGGCAAAGGCCAGGCCCGTGCCGAGCGACACCTGGGCGCCGACGATGCCGTGGCCACCGTAGAAATGCTTCTCCTTGGAGAACATGTGCATGGAGCCGCCCTTGCCCTTCGACAGGCCGCCTCGGCGGCCGGTCAGTTCGGCCATGACGCCACGCGGCGACAGTTCCATCGCCAACATATGACCGTGGTCGCGGTAGGCCGTGATCATCTGGTCACCGTCGATCAGCGCCATCTTCATACCGGTGACGACCGCTTCCTGGCCGATGTAGAGATGGCAGAAGCCGCCGATGAAGCCCATCCCGTAAAGCTGGCCGGCCTTTTCCTCGAAACGGCGAATAAGCAGCATGTGCCGGTAGGCGGCAAGCTCCTCGTCCTTGGTGAATTCCACTGGTTTGGGCGCGGAAAGGCCCGATTTGCCGTCGGATTTCGATTTGGCAGGCGCTTTCCTGGCTGCGGTTGCCATGCATCACTCCCTGTTGGCGTCTCTTCGCGGACATTTCGAGCAAGATGAAATCTGCTCGAGCAAGATGAAATCTGCTCAGGGGAGATCAGCTCTCCCCACTGATTTTGGGGAGGCTAACACGTGAGAACGTGTTCCGCCATGTCGAAATTGCATAGCTGGCATGCGACTAAGCAATTAGAATCATTGAAAATATTGGTGATTAACCTGATATTGGTTACTTTGCCGAGACCGGCAACATGATGGTGATTTCGTCGGCCTGGGACAAATTCAGCGCCTTACGCGCCTGCTCGTCGAGCATGTCCTTCTCCAGCGTGCCGTCGTGCATCAGCTTGACGCGCCGTTCCAGCTCCATCCTGCGCGCCTTGATCGCATCGAGCTGGGCCTGCAGGGCAACAGTCTCGGCCTCCAGCTGGTATTTCGAATTGATGCCGAACTCGCCGTGATAGGCATGAAAGCCGAAATAGGCCAGGAACACCGCGCAGAGCGAGGGGATAATCAGCCGGCCGGTGTTTCTCTGTTTGTGCTGACGCGTCCACATCGTCCGTTCCCTCGCAGTCGCGAACTCGGGCGACCACGGTCTTTTTCGCTCCATTGTGCTTAACGGACGGTTACGGATGACGCGTCCACAGGCGCTCCAACGAAAAAGGGCGGGAATTCCCGCCCCTCACCGCCATCCCTGTGTCAGATGCTCCGGCTCAGCCCTTCAACATCGACTTGCCGGCGTAGCGCGCCTGCTTGCCGAGTTCTTCCTCGATGCGGATGAGCTGGTTGTATTTGGCCATGCGGTCGGAACGCGACAGCGATCCGGTCTTGATCTGCCCGCAATTGGTGGCGACGGCGAGGTCGGCGATGGTCGAATCCTCGGTCTCGCCCGAGCGATGCGACATGACGGCGGTGTAGCCGGCCTTGTGCGCGGTCTCGACGGCATCGAGCGTCTCGGTCAGCGATCCGATCTGGTTGACCTTGACCAGGATCGAATTGGCGACCCCCATGCGGATGCCATCGCGCAGGCGCGCCGTATTGGTGACGAAGAGATCATCGCCGACGAGCTGCGTCTTCTTGCCGATCAGGTCGGTCAGATATTTCCAGCCTTCCCAGTCATCCTCGGCAAGGCCGTCCTCGATCGAAATGATCGGATAATCGGCGGCGAGCTTGGCCAGGTATTTCGCCTGCGCCTTCGGATCGCGTGTCTTCTTCTCGCCTTCATAGACGTAGTTGCCGTCCTTGAAGAATTCCGTCGCAGCGCAATCGAGGCCGAGCGCAATCTCCTCGCCCGGCTTGAAGCCGGCCTGCTCGATCGACTCCATGATGAAATCGAGCGCCACCGGCGCGCTCTTCAGGTTCGGGGCAAAGCCGCCTTCGTCGCCGACATTGGTGTTGTGGCCGGCGTCCTTCAGCTTCTTCCTCAGCGTGTGGAAGACCTCAGAACCCCAGCGCACGCCTTCGCGCAGCGTTGGCGCACCGACCGGCAGGATCATGAATTCCTGGAAATCGATCGGGTTGTCGGCATGGGCGCCGCCATTGATGATGTTCATCATCGGTACCGGCAGCAGATGCGCCTTGGTGCCGCCGACGTAACGATAGAGCGGCAGGCCGGCGGCTTCGGCCGCGGCCTTGGCCACCGCCAGCGACACGCCGAGAATAGCGTTGGCGCCGAGCCGGCTCTTGTTGGGCGTGCCGTCGAGTTCGATCATGGTCTGGTCGATGTGGATCTGGTTTTCGGCTTCCATGCCGCCGATTGCCTCGAACAGTTCGCCGTTGACCGCCTCGACGGCCCGCAGCACGCCCTTGCCGAGATAGCGGGCGCCGCCGTCGCGCAGTTCGACGGCTTCATGCGCGCCGGTGGAAGCTCCAGACGGCACGGCCGCGCGGCCCATCGAACCGTCTTCGAGCACGACATCGACCTCGACGGTCGGATTTCCACGGCTGTCCAGGATTTCACGCCCGACAATGTCGATGATGGCGGTCATTGCGATGTCCCCGATTGATCTGACGAAACGTCGCGCCCGTCTTAGCCAAAGCGGCGCAAAAGGCAATCGGGCCACCGCCAATTATTGCCGCCGGCGCGATTCACGAAGCGCAAATTCCTGTCATCATAAGTCATGCGCCATAGGATGGCCGCCGGTCTATGATGGCGGCTGCGCGGGGCGAAACAGGAGGAGTTTCGCCATGTCCGAGTTAAGCGGTATCGTGAGTTTGTTCCTGATCGCGGCGGCGTTCCTGACGTCCTGCGACAACCAGCAGCCTCCACAGGGCGCGGTGCAACTGTCGACCCTCCGCAGCGCGGAGTAAGCACGGCAGGCGATCATGTAAAAGGCCCCCGCTGGTTTGCGGGGGCCTTTTCACGTCAGGCTGGCCGGTCAATGCCAGTAAGGCTCGACCTTGTAGTAATTGTAGGAGGCGTCACGTGCGGCCTCGCCATCGGCGCCCGTCAGCTCGTTGATCGAATAGGCGGGAGCGGCTTTCAGCTGGTCCTTCGAGAATGGCACGACATAGCCGCCCCTATCCTCATCG
Source organism: Mesorhizobium sp. B2-2-3 (assembly GCF_006442405.1). Lineage (NCBI taxonomy): Bacteria > Pseudomonadati > Pseudomonadota > Alphaproteobacteria > Hyphomicrobiales > Phyllobacteriaceae > Mesorhizobium > Mesorhizobium sp. B2-2-3. The sequence goes on from NZ_VFWC01000006.1 coordinate 279,898, forward strand.
TAATCCAAACTCGCCCACGGGATGGCGTGATATTTTTCACCCATGCCGAGAAAGCCGCCAAAACCGATCACAGCGAACATGATGCCGTTGGACAGCTTGTCGAGCATGACGTCCTCGATGCTGCCGATCTTCGTGCCTTCGGTGTTATAGACGGATGTGCCGATGACCCGCGAAGCAGCGATAGCCTCTGTGTGTCCTGCCTGGGTTGTCATGATGTGCTCCTCATTGTCGTTGCTCTGGACTTTCACAATGAGGGGCGAGATCGAAGGTTCCCGACTTTTCCGCCGGTCTGTTCGACTTTTTCCACCTGTATAAAGGTGACTTCTTACTGACGTGGCAGGCCGATATATGCCCTCCGCGGCGACGACCTTCAGCTGCGCCGGGTCAGCGGGCCTTCGCTACCCGATCGAACGCCATCAACCTTTCCAGAAGTGCCGGCATGTCCTTCAGCGGCACCATGTTCGGTCCGTCGGACGAGGTCGAATTATCCGGATCCTGGTGGGTCTCGATGAAGACGCCGGCAACGCCGACGGCGACAGCCGCGCGGGCCAAGGTCTCGACAAAGCGGCGTTCGCCGCCGGACGAACCGCCCTGCCCGCCCGGCTGCTGGACCGAATGGGTGGCGTCGAAAATCACAGGCGCGCCAATGTCGGCCATAATGGGCAGGGCCCGCATGTCGGAGACGAGCGTGTTGTAGCCGAACGAGGCGCCGCGCTCGGTGGTCAAGACATTGGCGTTGCCGGAGCCAGTGACCTTGGCCACCACGTTCTTCATGTCCCAGGGCGCGAGGAACTGTCCCTTCTTGACGTTGATCACCTTGCCCGTCCTTGCGGCGGCAACCAGCATGTCGGTCTGGCGCGACAGGAAGGCCGGGATCTGCAGCACGTCGACATGCGGCGCAACGATGGCGCACTGTTCCTCGGTGTGGACGTCGGTCAGTACCGGCAAGGAGAATTCCTTGCGCAACTCGTCGAAGACCGGGAGCGCCGCCTCCATGCCGGCACCGCGCGTTGCCGACAGGGAGGTGCGGTTGGCTTTGTCGTAGCTGGTCTTATAGACGAGGCCGATGCCCAACCTGCCTGTCAATTCCTTCAGCGCGCCGGCCATGTCGAAGGCATGCTGGCGTGATTCGAACTGGCAAGGGCCGGCGATCAGCGACAGCGGCGCTGCGTTGTCGAAGACGACATTGCCGACGGTTACCGATGAATTGGGCGCCAAGGCGTTGCTCATTGTATCTCCCGAAAGATGAAGGCCGCGCCCTGCCCGGATGTCGGCTGCACGACGATATCACTGCCCGACATATCGTATCTGATGGAATTGGCTGCAAGCAGACCTGCCGCGACGGCGGCACGCCGAACCGAAAAGACGACTGCCGCGAAGCGGAGTTGCGTCGGCTTACCGGCGGGCACGCCAAAGCGTGCCGTGAAAGAGGCCGGGTCGAGTACAGTCAAGATAGCGTTAGGTAGACGAAAAATGGAGGCGCGCGCGTCAGCCGTCGGATCGTTTACTGCCACGGAAATCAGCCGGCGCTGCTCGGCGGGCTCGTCGCTGATCGCCACGATCTCGACAATTCCCGTGGCACCGTTGGCATGAGCCTGCAGCGCCGTGCGGTCCACTTCCGGCGCGTTGACGCGCTGGCAGGCGAACAGGAACGCATCGGTTGGACCCCCGGTCGACGCGAAGGCCAGTTTGAATGACGCCATGTCGCTTTTGCCGGCAGCGTCGGTGAACGCCCGCGAAAAGCCCAGCATGTCCCCGCCCGACAGGCTCGCATCGACAAAGCGTGCATGGTCCGCATCGGCGTCGTCCGTGGTCAGGACCACGGCGGAAAAACCTTCATTGCCATTGCGGTCACGATAGAGCCGGTCGCGCGCGACGAAGACATTGCCCTGGCCGGCGGCCTTCATCGCGGCCTGATCATCGCCTACAGCCAGCGGTTCCAGATAGGTGCCGTCCGCGAGGAAGACGCAGCAATTTTCCGTGCCGAATGGATGGATGCCTGTCGGCGCGACGATGAAGCCGAGGGCCGTCAGCCGCGCCCGCGCCACATCGAGGCTCGAGGTCGGCAGCACGAGGTGATCGAGCGGATGAGTGCCTGTGGGTGGTGTTTGGATCATGCCAGCGCGGTGTGCATCATTGCGCAAAAGGGTTCAAGGGCGCCCGAATCAGCTTCCGGCCACCACATCGGCGGAATAACGCAGTTCGCGCAATGGCTTGACCCTGCTGGTGGTCTGCGCATAGAGCGGATGCGCCTTGTAGGCGGCCAATGCGGCGGCATCGGTAAACTCGGCGTAGACGACCACGTCGATCTCATCCGACAGCGGATCGACCTTGGTGTTCAGCGTCACCTCGAACAGGCTGGAATGGGGAATGCCGCCGAGCGCCAGCAGCCCAGAGCGCACTGCCTCCACATCCTCGCCACGCCGCGCGCTGAAGAAAACGATATGCCGGATCAACCCCGCCTCCTCGATCAAAAATCCGGGGTCTTTTGTGACGACGAAACCGTCAGGTCAACCGTTCAGGGTGCCGCGCGTCCTTGCGACGCGCCCGGGATGCATGAGACCTGAACGGGACTAGACCTTGCCGGTGACGTAACGCACCACGTGAGAGACATTCCTCACCGTCATATCGAGGTACCGGCCCTGGTTGTAGAGACCGTCCCAGATCAGGAAGAACGCAACGGCGGCGATGACGATGACATAACGCATGGCTAATCTATCGCATAAGCCCGGCTGTGCTCATAGACGTTTCCGCCAGGCAAAGATGGGATCCGTGTCGACCCTCGTCCGGTATGTGAGCTCTCGGCACCTGGAACTGCCAAATCTATGCCGGCGCGCCTTCGATCTCGTCGCCGGCGACTGGCCGGACATGATCCAGAAATGGCCCGCGTCCCAATTGCGAATGGCGGTCAGAGAAGGATGCGGTATTTCGCAAATCCTGCCTCGCCGGCGCCCGCCGGCTCGATCTTCAATGACTTCACTTCGGCGATGAGGTCCTTCGCCTTGGGCCCTGTCTCGAACACGACGCTGGTTCCGGGCAGCGGCGCGAACGACCAGTTGCCGTCCGCCGACGGGTTGATGGTGCCCTGCTTGACGATGTAGCGGACGATGACGTCGCGGTTGGTGTCTGGCGCTTCGTAGATAATTTTGGAAGCGTCGATGTCAGGAAAATTGCCGCCGCCGCCGGCCCGGTAGTTGTTCGTTGCAACGACAAATTTCTGATTGGGATCAATCGGTTTGCCGTCGAACATCAGGCCGACGATGCGATTGGCACTAGCATTCGCCAGCCCGCCCTTGGCATCGTATTTCGGCGGCTGCGACAGATCTATTCTGTAGGTGACGCCGTCGATAACATCGAAATTGTAGGACGGAAAGTCGGTGTTGATGAGCGCCTGGTCGGCCTTGCCAGGTTCGATCCGGTTGAAGATGCCGGCCGACATTTCCAGCCATTCCTTGACCTGCGCTCCGGTGATCTCAACGGCCCGCACGGTGTTGGGATAAAGGTAGAGGTCGGCGACGTTCTTGATGGCGATGTCGCCTGCCGGCACATCGGTGTAGTAGTCGGCGCCGTTGCGCCCGCCGGCCTTGAAGGGGGCTGCCGCCGACAGCAGCGGCACGTCCTTCCATTGTGTGTTTTTCAGGATGTCCTGAAGGTACCAGGTCTGCGCCTGGCTGACGACCTGAACCGACGGATCGTCGGCGACCAGCGCGAAATAGGAATAGAGCGGCGCTGCGGTCTTGCCGACGGGACGACGCACATAGGCGAGCGTTGCCTGGCGGTCCTGCTCGAGCGCGGCGATGATGCGGTTGTCGTCCGCGACAGTCGGCTTGTTCTTGTTGTCGACACGTTCGAAGATCGGCCGCGCTTCCGAGGTGGCGGACACGATCTTCCATTTCGAGCCGTCGCGCTCCAGCATCAGGTCGATCAGGCCCATATGCGAGCCCCAGAAGCCGCCCATGACGGCCGGCTTGCCCTGCAGCGTACCCTTTTGCGCATCGACGCCTTCGAGCGCCTGAAAATCCTTCTTGCCAGGGAACACCAGATGCTGGTGACCCGTGAACACCGCGTCGATGCCTTCGACGCCGGCGACAAAGAACGATGCGTTCTCCATCATGTCGCCCTGCTTGACGTCGATGCCAGAATGCGAGAGCGCGATGATAATGTCGGCGCCCTCTTCCTTCATCTGCGGCACCCAGGCCTTGGCGGCCTCGACAATGTCGCGCGTTCTGACATTACCTTCGAGGTTCTTGAGATCCCAGACCATGATCTGCGGCGGCACGAAGCCGATGATGCCAATCCTGATCGGTTGCTCGGTGCCTGAACCGTCGCTGATCTTCTTGTCGAGGATGACGTAGGGCTTGAGGTAGAGCTTGTCGTCGCGCGGGTTCGCGGCAAGCTCGGTGCCGCGGATCAGGTTGGCGCAGACGAAGGGGAAATTGGCGCCGGCCAGAACCTTGTCCATGAAGGACAGGCCGTAGTTGAATTCGTGGTTGCCCAACGTCGAGCACTCGTAGCCGAGCAGGTTCATGCCTTTCATGATCGGATGCAGGTCACCGTCCTTCATGCCCTTCTCATAGGCGATGTAGTCGCCCATCGGATTGCCCTGCAGCAGGTCGCCATTGTCGATCAGCATCGAATTGACGGCTTGCTTGCGCACCGCGTCGATCAGGGAGGCCGTGCGCGACAGTCCCATCGTGTCATTCGCTTTGTCGGCGTAATAGTCATAGGGCAGCACATTCACATGGATGTCGGTGGTCTCCATGATCCGGAGATGCGCCTGGTTGGCCTGGGCGCGGGCGGAGAAAGGGTGAAGCGCAATCAGCGCGCCTGTGGCGGCGGCGCCCGCGAGGAGACCGCGGCGGGAGACGGAATGGAGCGGCGACATGTTTTCTCCTTTTCGACGACACGAAAGACCCTGGCCCGAAGCGAACTTCGCGCTGAAACCTATTCGAGTCCATTCAAGAAGTTGCGCGCATCGGAGCTGTCAGTCGATCAGCAACAGATGACGCGCGGATGAACGGGCGCAAGCGCGGAAGATCAGCCCTTGTCGTCGTCGCCCTGCGTGATCAGGCGGGCGCTGCGTTGGCCCGTGACGTAGATCCATAGCCAGTTCAGCGACACCGCGAGCCGGTTGCGGAAGCCGATCAGGAAATAGATGTGCGCCAGTCCCCACAGCCACCAGGCCGGCCGGCCGGTCAGCCTGATCCAGCCGAAATCGATCGCCGCGGCGCGCTTGCCGATCGTGGCCAGGTCTCCGGCATGCTTGTAGTAGAACGGCCGTACGCTCGTATCGCCGGCAAGCCTGGCCTTGATGGTCGCGGCAACATGGCGGCCCTCCTGCTTGGCGGAAGGCGCCACGCCGGGAACGGGCCGTCCATCGGGCCGCAGCACGAGAGCGGCGTCGCCGATGACGAAAATCTCGGGGCTGCCCGGCACGGTGAGATCGGGTTCAACCAGCACCCTTCCCGCCCGGTCGGCGGCGGCGCCCAGCCATTCGGCTGCCGGCGAAGCGGCAACGCCCGCCGCCCACAATATGGTCCTCGCCGGCAGATGCGTGTCGCCGAAGACGACGCCCTCGGCGTCGCAGCGCGTGACCGCCCGGCCGAGTTCGATCGTCACGCCGAGCCGCTTCAACGCCTTTCCGGCATAATCGGACAGTTTCGGTGCGAAATTGGCCAATATGCGGTCGCCAGCCTCGATCAGCACCACACGCGTCTCGCGCGTGTCGATGTTGCGGAATTCGCCGCGCAGTGTGTCGTGCGCCAGTTCGGCAATGGTGCCGGCAAGTTCGACACCGGTCGGACCGCCGCCGACGATCGCGATCGTCAGCAGCGCCTGGCGCCTGGCAGGATCGGTTTCCCGTTCGGCCTGCTCGAAGGCGAGCAGAATGCGCCGTCGGATGGTGGTGGCGTCCTCCAGCGTCTTCAGCCCTGGCGCGAACGGCTCCCATTCGTCGTGGCCGAAATAGGCGTGTCGGGCGCCGGTGGCGAGCACCAGCGTGTCGTAGGCGACGGTGCTGCCGTCATCGAGCAGCACGCGTTTTCCGGCTCGGTCGATGCCGGTGACATTGGCGAGCAGCGTCGTCACGTCCTTGCGCTTGCGCAGCAGGTGGCGGATCGGCCAGGCGACCTCCGAGGTCGCCAGCGCTGTCGTTGCGACCTGGTAGAGCAGCGGCTGGAAAAGATGGTGATTGCGTTTGTCGATCATGGTGATGCGCACGGACGCACCGGCGAGAGCGCGGGTGAATTCGAGGCCGCCGAACCCCGCCCCTACGACGACGACATGGTGATTGGCTTGATCCATCGCATTCACCCTGACCAGCAATATCGCATGCCTTTGATGTAGGAGCTTTTGTGCAATGCAACAACACGAAGGCCGTGCCCGAGACTCGTCGTTCCATGTCGTGAATGCACATGTCGCATCCCCCCGCCGGGTATAGCGTTATGGAAAACAGCGATGAGGTGAAGCATGGCCAACGATCACGACGACCAGGGTCCGGCGCAATATTCCTCGCCGCCATGCTTCATGCACGAACTCGATCCCGCGTTTCACGCGCCGATATCCGATTGGACCGACGTCAGACGATGGCGCAAGGCCGAACGGGAACGCCTGATCGCGGCGCGTCTCGCGGTTTCCGCCGATGCGCGAACGGCGATGTCGCAGAGCATCGCCGGAGCCCTCGACGCGGCGATCGGCGATATCGACGGCCGCATGGTCAGCCTCTATTGGCCGTTTCGCGGCGAGCCGGACCTGCGGCCATGGATGGCCGCCATCAATGAACGAGGCGGGCGCACCGCGCTGCCCGTCGTCATCGAAAAGGCACAGCCGCTGATCTTCCGGGCCTATGTTCCGGGCGACCGGCTGGAGAAGGGCGTGTGGAACATTCCGATTCCGGCCGAGGGCGAACCGGTCTTGCCCGACATCGTCATCTCGCCGATCGTCGGCATCGATTCCGGCAATTATCGCCTGGGCTATGGCGGCGGGTTCTATGACCGAACGCTGGCGGCGATGCCGTTCAAGCCGCTGGTCATCGGCGTCGGCTACGAATTGCAGCGCATCGCCACCATCTACCCGCAGCCGCACGATATCCCGATGGACCGGATCGTGACGGAGGCTGCCAAGGCGTAGACGGCTGAAGGCATGGAAGGCTGAGAATGCTCAGGCCATTTCGGGCTTCAGGCCCATCGCCGTCCGGTCGACGATTTCGCGCAGGGCAAAAGACGAATTGATCTTCGTCACATGCGGCATCGCCGACAGCCATTCCTTGTGGATGCGTTCGTAGTCGGCAAGGTCCTTGGCAGCGATTCTGAGAATGTAGTCGTACTCGCCCGACATCAGGTGGCAGGACAGCACGTTCGGGCAGCGCTTGATCGCAGCCTCGAAATCCGACAGCGTCTTCTCGAACTGGCCCGACAGCGATATGTGCACGATCGCCGTCATCTGGTGACCAAGTGCTGCATTGGAAAGCCGGGCATGATAGCCGCGGATGGTTCCGGATTTCTCCAGATTGTCGAGCCGGCGCGAACAGGCCGACTGCGACAGGCCGACCCTTTCGGCAAGGGCGGCGTTCGGCATCCTGCCATCCTTCTGCAAGGTCTCCAGAATGGCGATATCAATCCTGTCGAGTGGCATTCTTCGTGATTCCTGCGAATTTTTGCGCATTCTACGCAACAATTATCGAATAGCGAACCCTCCTGCAAGTGCATTCGCAAACACTTACGCAACGATTCGTGGTTGACTGCGTCAATACAGGGAACGAGCCCCGAAGGGCCGTGTCAGGAGAAAAGAAAATGCGCGTCGGCTGCCCCCGGGAAATCAAGAATCATGAATATCGCGTCGGACTTACGCCCGGCTCGGTCCGCGAATATGTCGCCCACGGACATGAGGTGCTGGTCGAGACCGGCGCCGGGGCCGGCATCGGAGCCGACGACAACGCCTATCGCGCTGCCGGCGCCACCATCGCCAAGACGGCGGCCGATGTGTTCGCCAAGTCGGATATGATCGTCAAGGTCAAGGAGCCGCAGCCTAACGAATGGGCCCAACTGCGCGATGGCCAGATCCTCTACACCTATCTTCACCTTGCTCCGGATCCGGAACAGACCAAGGGCCTGCTCGCTTCGGGCGTTACCGCCATCGCCTATGAAACGGTGACCGACGACCGGGGCGGCCTGCCGTTGCTGGCGCCGATGTCGGAAGTCGCCGGCCGCCTGTCGATCCAGGCCGGCGCCACGGCGCTGCAGAAGGCCAATGGCGGCCGCGGCGTGCTGCTCGGCGGCGTGCCCGGCGTGCTGCCCGGCAAGGTCACCGTGCTCGGCGGCGGCGTCGTCGGCCTGCACGCAGCCAGGATGGCGGCTGGCCTGGGCGCCGACGTCACCATCATCGACCGCTCGATCCCGCGCCTGCGCCAGCTCGATGACCTCTTTGCCGGCCGCGTCCATACCCGCTACTCGACCGTGGAGGCTCTGGAAGAAGAGTGCTTTTCCGCCGACATCGTTGTCGGCGCCGTGCTGATCCCGGGTGCTGCGGCGCCGAAGCTGGTCTCGCGCGAAATGCTTTCGGGCATGAAGAAGGGGTCGGTGCTGGTCGACGTTGCCATCGACCAGGGCGGCTGCTTCGAGACCTCGCACGCGACCACACATGCCGAGCCGACCTACGAGGTCGACGGCGTCATCCACTATTGCGTCGCCAACATGCCGGGCGCCGTGCCGGTCACCTCAGCACATGCACTCAACAACGCGACTCTGCACTATGGCCTTCAGCTCGCTGACAAGGGCCTGAAGGCGCTGGTCGACGACCATCATCTGCGCAATGGACTCAACGTCCACAGAGGCAAGATCACCAACCGTGCGGTCGCCGAAGCGCTCGGCTACGAACTGGTCGAGCCGAAGGCGGTTCTCGCGGCCTGATTCTCCTGAGAGGATACCTGCCTCCCGTCAGCCCGCCGGTCATTCCCGGCGGGTTTTTTCTTTCCGGATTGGCGGCTGTCAGGCCTGCACCCGGCTCGGACTTAAAACATGGTGCCGCAACCTGCGTCTCGGCGCCAATTGCAAGTTTAACTGAGCCCTCCAGGCAAATAGTCGAAGCCCATATGCTTCTTTGCGCAGAAAATTTCTGTGGAAGGTTCAGGCAAACAAAAAAGCGGAGCCAAGGCCCCGCTTCCTCGATGTCGAGATTTGCCGCCGGTTCATCCGCGGTCGACAAATCGATCGACGGCTACCCGTGTACCGCAATGGTATGACAGGAGTACGACAGCGCTCCGCTATCGCACCGCCACATGCGCCCGTCAGACACGTTCGATCCGGCACTGGAAGCAATTGTTGCGCGCCGAGCGGACATGCACGTAGGCAATCTCGTCGCGTTCCAAGAGAGCCTCGGCGCGCGCGGCGATCGCATCGGTCGCAATGACGCCACCGCTGCCATAGACGATGCGGTCATCCCTGCCGTAGCCGCGCACGATATAGTCCGGGCTTTCGAGAATTTCGGGAAGTGCCTGAGATTCCGCGGCGCGCTCGCATTCCTGCGCGTGAAGGAAGATCGGTCCGGTCTCGGCATAGGGCTGAAGTTTGGGGAATGGCCGGTAGGCCAGGATGAGATAGTCGTCTCCGCCGGCGATGTTCTTCAGGCAATGCCGGCATGGCATGCCGTCGCCGTCGGAGACCTTACGCTCGGGCGTGTTTCCATAGGCATCGGGCCCGCCGCGCTGAAGCGCTCGTACATCTTGTGTCGGCAAGGCTTTGAACTGGATGGTCATGGCGAAAATCTCCGATGTCATTGATCGGAAATTATGCGCATCAGCCCCCGCCTCCCACCCGATTCCTGACAATCATTGGCCCTTGGTCGGCTTGTTCCAGCCGACCAAGGCAAGGCGAACTTCACCGGATTGTCGGAACTCCCTCAGCGAATGAAGTCATCAAAGCGACGGAGGGTGACCCGCCGGTTCCGCCAGTTTTCGTTCTGCGTCTGCACCAGCAGGAATTCCTCGCCATAACCGACCGTCTCCAAAGCATAGGCCGGCACGCCGAACTCGCGCACCAGCGTGCGCTTCAGCGAGGCGGCGCGCTGTTCCGACAGGATCCGGTTCGATTGGAAGGAGCCGACGGCGTCGGTATGGCCCTCGATGAGGACGCGCGCCCCGGGGTTGCGGCGCAGGATACGCTGCAACGCATCGGCGATAGTGTCGATCTTGTCGTATTGCGAGCTGGAGATCGCGGCCGAGCCGAAAGCGAAATTGATCGACTGGATATCGATCGACCGGGCCATGCGGCGCAGGTCCGGCCGGCGCTTGAACTCACGGATGGTGACGCGCTCGTTCGGGCGCAGCTTCACGCGGGGTGCCGCCTCGAGCTTTCGTTCGATGGTTGCGGCCGAAGGCGTTGTCGCCTGCGCGGCGGCGAGACCGGGCATTGCGATTGCCGCGATCAGCGCGGCGGCAAGGGTACGGCGGGTCAGCATGTCTTTTCTCCTTCGGCCCGTATTATGTGCGGGCAAGATGGCAGAGACAGGCTGAAGCGCGGATGAACGAGAGGTTCAGCTTTTGTGAGGGCGTCGCTATGGCCGCATGACGCTGGCCGAGCGCTCGGCGAAGGGCAGAGGGTGAACGGTCTCCTTCTTCTGCGCCACCGGCGCGAAGCCGAGCTTCTGGTAGAGCGGCAAGGCAGCAGGATGGTCGAGCGTGCAGGTCTGCACCGTCACCCGCTTCGGTCCATACGACCAAGCCGCGGCGATCGCCGATCCCAGGAACCAGCGGCCGATGCCTTGCCCGGTGGCGTGTTCCATCATGCCGAAATAGGCAAGCTCGACTTCTTCCGGCAGATGCGGCTTGAGGTCGAAAAAACCGGCGGGTGCGCCATCGAGATAGAGCACCCTGATGTCGCGATCCTCGCGGTGGACGCCGGCCGAAAGCTCGTCGTCATCCAGCCTCAGCACATTGACCCAGTGCCATTTACGCCCCACCCGATCCATCAGGTACCGGTAGAAATGCAGCGGAATGTCCTTAGTTTTCAGGAGTGCGACCTGGCGGTTGTAGGGCATGGGCGGCGACACGGCCGGTGGCGCATGCATCTCGAGGAACGTCACCGCGACTTCGATGTCCTTCAGCTCGCCGTTTTCCATCGTCATTCCTTGCCTGTCACGACTGGTGTGTCGGAGAGACCGCCCCATTCGGTCCATGAGCCGTCGTAAAGCCTGTTGTCGGTATGGCCAAGCGTTTCCAACGCAAGCGTGATCACCGCCGCCGTAACGCCGGAGCCGCAGGAAGTGACGATAGGCTTCGACAGATCGAGGCCGGCGTCCTCGACCACCTTGCGCAACCGCTCCTTCGGCAGAAGCACGCCGTTTTCCGACAGCGCCGAATAAGGCAAGTTGCGCGCGCCCGGCATATGGCCGGAACGGACGCCCGCGCGCGGCTCCGGCTCCGCGCCGGTGAAGCGTCCTGCCCCGCGTGCATCGGCAATCTGGCTTTCCCGGGTTTCGACGATGCGGCGCATCTCGGCAAGGCTGGCGACCCGGCCGGCGTCGAAATCGGCGTGGAACACGCTTGGCGCGATTTTGGTCGGTTCGGCCGTCACCGGCCGACCTGCCGCTTTCCAGCCATCGAAACCGCCGTCAAGGATATAGGTCTGGAAGACGCCCATCACCCGGAACATCCACCAAGCCCGAGGTGCCGAGAAAAAGCCCGGGCCGTCATAGACGATGATCGTGTCATCTGCCGAAACGCCCATCGCGCCGACATACTGCGCGAAATGCTGCGGCGACGGCAGCGTATGCGGCAGCGCGGCGTCCGGATCGGAGACCGCGTCCTGATCCAGGAAGCGGGCGCCCGGAATGTGCCCGGCGTCATACTCGGCGCGCGCGTCGCGGTTTTGCGCCGGAAGATACCAGGATGCATCGACAATCGTCAGGCCAGGCTGGCCCAAACGCTCCTGCAACCAGTCCGCGTCGACGGTGAAAGGACTGTCTTCAGCCATTGTGGTTCTCCTGCCGCCATTGACCAGACGTTGTCTTGCCTTGCCGCATGATCTTGTCCGAAAACATCGTAGCTTTCGAGATCATGTTTGGGGCATCGGTCCAAACCGGATGCGGAAGCGCCGGTTTTCACGCCCCTTCTTCTCAATCTTGCCGATATGGATTTCGCCGATCTCGCCGGTGCTTTTGACATGGGTGCCACCACAGGGCTGACTGTCCACCGAAGCATTCTCGCCGATGCAGACCAGCCGGATTTTGCCGGTACCTAGCGGCGGACGGACATTCTTGGACTTCACCAGACCCGGATTGGCGGCCAGTTCCTCGTCGCTGATCAGCCTGGTAAAGATCGGATGATCGGCCCGCACCAGGCCCATCAGGCCAGCCGTCACGTCTTCCTTGCTGAAGCTGGCGTCGGGAATGTCGAAATCGACACGGCTGTCGTCTTCCGAAACCGCCGCGCCGGTGATCGGAAACGGGCAGACGACGGTGAGCAAATGGCAAGCGGCATGCATGCGCATCAAGAGATGACGTCGCTCCCAGTCGATTGCGAGCTTCAGGCGCTCGCCGACCGCAGGCGCGGCTTGTTCCGGCGCCGGCACGTGGATGATCTCGTCCTTTGTTTCCCCGGTGATGGTGGCGGCCAGGACGATGCGGCTGCCATCGGCGCGCTGGAGATGGCCGCTATCGCCCGGCTGCCCGCCCGAGGTGGCATAGAAGATGGTGCGGTCCAGAACGATGCCGCCGCGCTCGTTGACGGCGACCACCACGGCATCGGCCGTCCTGAGATAGGCGTCGTCGCGAAACAGCGCTTCGGTCTTGTGCGCCATCACACGACCTTTTCAAACGGCACGGAAATATCTGATTTCTCTTCCATCCAGCCGGGCACCGGCAGCTTCTTTTCGCGCAGGAATTCGGGATTGAACAGTTTCGATTGGTAGCGTGTGCCGTAGTCGCAAAGAATGGTCACGATGGTATGGCCGGGGCCGAGTTCACGCGCCAGTCGGATCGCGCCCGCTATGTTGATGCCGGTCGAACCGCCGACGCAAAGGCCTTCCTCCTGGACCAGGTCGAAGACGATCGGCAACGCATCCTCATCACGAATCTGGAACGAAAAGTCGGGCGTGAACCCATCGAGGTTGGCTGTGATGCGCCCCTGCCCGATGCCTTCGGTGATCGAACTGCCTTCCGACTTCAGCTCACCGCTGGTGTAGAAACTGTAGAGCGCGGCGCCCAGCGGATCTGCGAGAGCAATCTTGACGTCCCTGTTTTTCGCCTTCAGTCCGAAAGCGACGCCGGCCAGCGTTCCGCCCGAGCCGACCGCCGAGACGAAGCCGTCGACCTTGCCGCCGGTCTGGCTCCAGATCTCCTGCGCCGTGGTGCGGATGTGCCCGTCGCGGTTGGCGACATTGTCGAACTGGTTGGCCCAGATAGCGCCGTTCGGCTCCGAACGCGCCATTTGCTCAGCCAGCCGCCCCGACAATTTCACGTAATTGTTGGGGTTCTTGTACGGCACGGCCGGAACCTCGATCAGCTCGGCGCCGAGCAGCTTGATCGTGTCCTTCTTCTCCTGGCTCTGCGTTTCGGGAATGACGATGACGGTGCGGTAGCCGAGCGCCTTGGCGACCAGCGTCAGCCCGATGCCCGTATTGCCGGCCGTGCCCTCGACAATGACGCCGCCCGGCCTGAGCAGCCCACGCTCTTCGGCATCGCGGATGATGAACAGGCCGGCGCGGTCCTTGACCGACTGTCCGGGATTCATGAATTCGGCCTTGCCCAGGATCTCGCAGCCGGTTTCTTCCGAAGCCCTGTTGAGGCGGATCAATGGCGTGTTGCCGATAGCGTCGATCACGGAGCGGGGCATTCGGGAGTCCTTTTGTAGCTGCGGCGAAACCCTAGAAACCCGAAGCTTCGGTTTCAAGGCAAGAATTTGCCTGGTCCAGTCGCATTTTCTGCACTGCATTTGCGCCCGGCCTCTCCCTGGTGCCGGGCGTATCCGCGCGGTTCATTTGGGACCGGCATCGAAAACCGCTCTTTTCATTCGATTTCTTCGCGGTTAGAGCAAAAGCCAAGAACAATTCGACGGGGGCGCAGCATGACACTTTATCGGGCCGACCCGAAGCATGGCGTCGCCTGGGTCACGGGAGGCAGCAGCGGCATCGGCCGTTCGCTGGCCAGGGATCTTGCGTCCCAGGGCTATGCGGTGGCCGTAACCGCACCCGATGGCGATCCGATCGACACGCTCATTGTCGAGACCGCGCAGATGCCAGGCAAGGTCAAGGCTTTTCCCTGCGATGTGACCGACGAGCCGCGCATGGCGAGAACCGTCGCTGCGATCGAAAACGAGCTTGGCCCCATCGTGCTCGCCGTCTTAAACGCGGGCAATTACATTTCCACGCCTGGCGAGGCTCTCGTCGTCAGCGATTTTCGCCGGTCTTTCGAGGTCAACTATTTCGGCATCATCAACGGGCTGGTGCCGGTCGTCGAACGCATGCGGGTGCGGGCGCGCGGCCATATCGTGCTGGTCGGCTCGGTCACCGCTTATTTCGGCTGGCCGACGACGGCCGCTTATGGCGGCACCAAAGCGGCGATCAACATCCTGGCCGAATCGCTGAAATACGATTTCGACAAGATGAACGTGCGCGTCCAGGTCATGAATCCGGGCTTCATAGACACACCGCTGACCGAGAAGAACATGCTGCCCATGCCGGGGCTGATGCCGGTCAGCCGAGCGACGCGGCGCATGGTGCGGGGTATCAAATCCGGCGGCTTCGAGGTCACATTCCCGCGCCGGACGAGCTGGCCCCTGAAGCTGCTCAGCCTGTTGCCGAGACCGGTGTACCGAGGCGTGATCAGCCTCATGACGAGCTGGAAGGCACGGCCGCTGAATTACGACCGCAAGCCGCCGAGCGAATAGAAGCCAGCGGATCGGCGGCTTCATCGCCGGGCCGGTCGTTGCCTGTTCCCCGCCGCCGCCGTAGGTTTGTTGTTGTTGCGTTTGGAGTCTGCGATGGGGCGACGAATCGTGCTTGCTGTGCTGGGGTTAGTCGCCATCCTCGCACTGGCCTTCGTGCTCGGCCCGCGGGTTCCCGTCGACACCACGATCCGCTTCGATCCAGCCGCAATCGGCGACGATCCGCAGGCCTATGTGGCCAGGACGGAAGCGGCGATATCCGGCATCCGTGACGGGCTGGAGAAAGAGATCATCTGGGCCAATCCGATGGTGCATGCCAGGACACGGCTGTCGATCGTCTATATCCACGGCTTTTCGGCGTCGAAAGGCGAGCTCCGCCCGCTGCCCGACGAGGTTGCCGACCAGCTCGACGCCAATCTGTTCTTTACCCGCCTCACCGGCCACGGGCAGGATGGCGCGGCCATGACGCAAGGCAGCGTCGATGCCTGGATCAACGACTATGAGGAGGCGCTCGCGATCGGCCGGGCCATCGGCGACAAGGTGATCGTCATCTCCACCTCGACCGGCGGCTCGCTGGCGGCCTGGGCGGCAACACAACCGGGTGCTTCGGACGGCGTGGCGGCGATCGCGTTCATCTCGCCGAATTTCGGCGTCAAGGCGTCGGGCGCCGGGATCCTGACCATGCGATGGGGCAAACAAATAGCCGAACTCGTCGCCGGCAAGGAGCGCAGCTTCATGCCGCGCAACGCGCTGCACGAGAAATTCTGGACCACCAGATATCCCCTTGCCGCGACGCTGCCGATGCAGGCGCTGACGGAACTTGCCTATGGCGCGCCGGTGGAGAAAGCGGTGGTCCCTGCCCTCTTCATCTTTTCGGATTCGGACAGCGTGGTGCGGCCTGACCGCACGCGTGAAATCGCCGGGCGTTGGGGCGCGCCGCACGAGCTGGTTCCGGTCGACGATACCGGCGATCCCGACAACCACGTCATCGCCGGCGACGCCCTGTCGCCATCGACCACGACCTTCCTTGCACAAAGAATTGCCGTCTGGATCGAGGCGGTCGCGAAGTAGCCCGAGCTTCCATACGGAAAGGGCGACCGCAGCCTCACCGCGGTCGCCCTTTATCTCACTGGTGACCAGCCGGGCACGCAAATGCCCGGCCAATACGAAGCGGCCTGCCTACGCGGCCCGCGCCGCGGGCCGCTTGCCGCCGAAGCGGCGTTTATTGTTGCCCTTGAAGGGCTTGGCGCCTTCCGGTTTGCGGTCGCCAGCGAAGGCCGGCTTGTCACCGAAGCGCTTCTTGCCGGAGCCGTTGTTCTGGCCGCCCGGCCGCCTGCCGTCGCGACGGCCATTGCGGTCGTTTCGGTCATTGGCAGGCTCGAAGCGCTCGTTCTTCTCAGCCGGGTTGCGCTGCGGATCGGGGCTGCCGAGATGGTCGGCGACAACAGGCAGCTTGGCGCGGATGATGCGTTCGACCTGGCGCAGCTTGCTGTTCTCGGACGGATCGCAGAGCGTAATCGCAATGCCGTCCCGGCCGTTGCGGCCGGTGCGGCCGATGCGGTGGACATAGCTCTCCGCCTCATCAGGCAGGTCGAAATTCACGACATGACTGATGCCGGGCACGTCGATGCCGCGCGCGGCGATATCGGTGGCCACCAGAATGCGCACCGAACCCTCGCGGAAATCGTTCAGTGCCTTCTGCCGCGCATTCTGCGACTTGTTGCCGTGGATGACAGCGGCCTTGAAGCCGTCGCGCTCGAGGTCCTTGGTTACCCGGTCGGCGCCGTGCTTGGTGCGCGAAAAGATGATGACGGACTTCATCGTCTCGTCGGCGAGCATCGTCGACAGCACTTGGCGCTTCTGCTTGGTGCGGGCAAGGACGACGCTCTGCGCGATCTCGGCCGCCGCCGTGCTTTGCGGCGCGACTTCGACACGGATTGGGTTCTTCAGCAGGCCTTTCGCCAGTTCGGCGATTTCATTGGGCATAGTCGCGGAGAACAGCACCGTCTGACGGTCCGGCGCGGTCGCCTTGGCGATGCGCTTGACGTCATTGATGAAGCCCATGTCGAGCATGCGGTCGCCCTCGTCGAGCACCAGCCATTTGGTGTCGGCAAGCATGAGGTCGCCTTCGCGCACCAGATCGGTCAACCGGCCAGGCGTGGCGATCAGGATGTCGACACCGGGCGCAACCTTCTTCACCTGGCTGAAGCGCGAGACGCCCCCAAGCACGAGCGCGGTCGAGACATGCGCGCCCTTGGCGAGGATCTTGATGGTGTCCTCGATCTGCACGGCGAGCTCACGAGTCGGCGCCAGGATCAGCGCGCGTGCCGTCTTCGGCCGGCGCTTGGTGCCGAGCGCAATGATCTTCGACAGGATCGGCAGCGCGAAGGCCGCAGTTTTGCCGGAGCCGGTCTGGGCGATGCCGAAAATGTCACGGCCTTCCATCTGCGGCGGGATCGCCTGAGCCTGGATCGGCTTCGGATCGGTGAAGCCGGCGGCATGGGTGGCCTTGAGCAGCGCACCGGTGATTCCCAGTGCTGCGAAACCGGAGAGTTCTCCAGTGTCGTTGCCGGGCAAAGTGTTTTCGTTGGTCAAAATATTCTTCTTTCACGCGGCCTCCGGCCGCAAACATCAATGGCGGCAGGGCGCAACCTGCCGTCGAATCAATTGTCATGGAACGACAAGGCGGCGGACGTGTTCGTCCGCGCGGCTGCGCTGTCGTGCCCGCAGGCATCATGCCACGGGGCTTTTTCGCCACCTTGCTAACCAATCGGGGCCGATCAGCAGGAAAGAGGGAAAACAGACGCAACCAGTCTCATTCGAGGAGAAGGCCGGATCAGTCCGGCCCAAGCGCCTATGCCGTGCATATGGCTGAGTTCGCTCTGAAATGCAAGGGCATCATGTTGCAGCGCAACAAAACGCCTCGGAAAAGCGACGCTTGCGCTCGCCTGCGGGCATCATTACCACAAAGCAGTCCGCGCAGGAGATCGAGAATGAAGGACGTGCTGAAGGAACTCGAGCGTCGTCGCGAGATCGCCCGCATGGGCGGTGGTCAGGCTCGCATCGACGCGCAGCACAAGAAGGGCAAGCTCACCGCGAGGGAGCGCATCGAGGTGTTTCTCGACGAGGGTTCGTTCGAGGAGTTCGACATGTATGTCGAGCACCGTTCGACCGACTTCGGCATGGAAAAGACCAAGATCGCCGGCGATGGCGTTGTCACCGGCTGGGGCACCGTCAACGGCCGTCCCGTCTACCTTTTCGCCAAGGATTTTACCGTGTTCGGCGGCTCGCTGTCGGAAGCGCATGCCGAAAAGGTCATCAAGGTGCAGGAGATGGCGCTGCGCAACCGCGCGCCGATCATCGGCCTCTACGATGCCGGCGGTGCCCGCATCCAGGAAGGCGTGGCCGCACTCGGCGGCTATGCCGAGATCTTTCAGCGCAATGTGCTGGCGTCGGGCGTCATTCCGCAGATTTCTGTGATCATGGGGCCTTGCGCCGGCGGCGACGTCTATTCGCCGGCCATGACCGACTTCATCTTCATGGTGCGCGACACCTCCTACATGTTCGTCACTGGACCGGACGTGGTGAAGACCGTCACCAACGAGACGGTGACCGCCGAGAGCCTCGGCGGCGCTTCCGTCCATACGACGAAATCCTCGATCGCCGACGGCGCCTATGACAACGACGTCGAAGCACTGCTGCAGATGCGCCGGCTGGTCGATTTGCTGCCGGCCTCGAACACATCGGAGATTCCCGAGATCGAATGCTACCAGTCGGTCACCGATCACGATCTGTCGCTCGACCGGCTGATCCCCGACAACGCCAACAAGCCTTACGATATCAAGGAGCTGATCCTGAAAGTCGCCGACGAGGGTGATTTCTTCGAGATCCAGCAAAGTTTCGCCAAGAACATCGTCACCGGCTTCGGACGCATCGAAGGCCGCACGGTCGGCTTCGTCGCCAACCAGCCCATGGTGCTGGCCGGCGTGCTCGATTCCGACGCCAGCCGCAAGGCGGCGCGCTTCGTGCGCTTCTGCGATTGCTTTTCAATCCCGATCGTCACCTTCGTCGACGTTCCGGGCTTCCTGCCGGGAACGGCGCAGGAATATGGCGGGCTGATCAAGCACGGCGCCAAACTGCTCTTCGCCTATGCCGAGGCGACCGTGCCGAAGATCACCGTCATCACCAGGAAGGCCTATGGCGGCGCCTATGACGTGATGGCTTCGAAACACCTGCGTGGCGATATGAACTATGCCTGGCCGACGGCGCAGATCGCCGTGATGGGCGCCAGGGGCGCGGTCGAGATCATCTATCGCAAGGACATCGGCGACGCCGAAAAGATCGCAGCCCATACAAAGGCTTACGAAGACCGCTTCCTGTCGCCCTTCGTCGCCGCCGAGCGCGGCTATGTCGATGAGGTGATCATGCCGCATTCGACGCGCCGCCGCATTGCCCGCGCGCTGCGAATGCTGCGCAACAAGGACATGCAGAACCCCTGGAAGAAGCACGACAACATTCCGCTGTGAGCTGAATGTCGAGCCGGTCAGCGCGCGCCGCGAGCCGCCACCAGTTCGTGCAACGCCGGCGCCAGCGCCAGCGGCAAGTCCTCGGCGATCAGCCCCGGCCCGAACCGGCTGCCGGTCTCGGCATGGATCCACACCGCCGCGCACGCCGCCTCGAAGGCCGGCATGCCTTGCGCCAGGAAGCCGGCCACGAGCCCCGAGAGCACGTCGCCCGAACCGGCGGTTGCCAACCACGGCGCGCCATTGGAGTTTATCGCGGCCTTGCCATCGGGAGCAGCGATTACGGTGTCGGCGCCCTTATAGACGATCACGGCATTGGCACGGGTGGCGGCCATACGAGCCCTGCCCAACTTGGACGAAACGGCGCCACCCGCGATGTCAGCAAACAGCCTGGCGAACTCGCCTTCATGCGGCGTCATCACCAGCGACGGCGCGCTCGGCTGGCGCGAGGCTTCGAACAGGACATCCGGCTTCTCGCGAAACGAGGTGATCGCGTCGGCGTCGAACACCAGACCATCGACCGAGGCGGAAACGTTCCGCTGCTGGCCAGCGGCAAGCAGCGTGAGAGCAAAATTCCGCGTTCTTTCACCGACACCGAAGCCAGGGCCCAGTACAAAAGCGGAGGGCCGGCGTTCGCCGATGAAGGCGTCGATGTCGGCGCTGTCATTTGCTTTGCGCAGCATGATCGAGGTCAGATGCGCGGCATTGACCTGCATGGCTTTCGCCGGGGACAGGACGGTGACCGCCCCTGCCCCGCTTCGCGCCGCGGCAAGCGCCGCAAGCCGCGCCGCGCCAGTGGCGCTCGGGCCACCGGAAAAGACGCCGACATGGCCGCGCTTGTACTTGTGCGTATCGACGCCCGGAATCGGAAAGGCGCTGAGCCAAAGCGCCGGCGAGTTCTCGAACGCCTGGGGCCGAATCCGGGCAATGAGACCATCGGCGATACCGATATCGGCGAGCACGATCTCCCCGCACAGCTCGCGCCCGGGCAGCAAAAGATGACCAGGTTTTTTGCGGGCGAAGGTGACGGTGACCCCAGCCCGAAAAGCATGGCCGAGCACTTGGCCGCTGTCCCCGGAAACGCCTGATGGCAGATCGACCGCGACGACCGGCAAGGCCAGGCTTGTCACCACGCCAACCGTTCTCGCCGCTTCACCGGACAGCGGTTTGGACAGCCCTGCTCCGTAAAGAGCGTCGACGACGACAGCGCCGGCTTCGGCCGCGAAATTCACCAGCGGCCGAGGTTTGACCGGGCATTCGCCGGCGGCAAGCGCGGCATCGCTGCCCGGCTTCGGCGTGCCCGTCGCCCAGACCACCGTGTCGACGCCAGCGGTTGCCAGGCAGCGGGCCACGACATAGCCATCGCCGCCATTGTTGCCGGGACCGCAAAGCACATGGACCCGCTTCGCTGCCGGATCGCGCCTGAAAATTTCGGCCGCGACGGCTTCGCCTGCACGGCGCATCAGGCCGATGCCGTCGATTGCGCCGGCGGCAATCGTCAACCGATCCGCCTCGCTCATCTCCTCGGGAGAAAGAAGTTCGTTGCTCATGGATTGCCGATCCGCATTCGATAAAGCATTGTCCAGTTTTCGGCTCGACGCAAACGCAGAGGAGTTGGCGCGGTCCCAGCCAAGCTGAGCAATGCCCACCAAATAAGCAATACGCCTAAATATCGGGCAGACATAAACACCGACGCCGCGTAGGCTGCAGCCATCCGTCGCGCGCTGGATGCAGTGAACGATGCGAATTTGCATCTTCGTGCGGCATGTTCTGGAATCGAATGACACCGCTTGAAATCCCGCCAATTGGCACAATTCGTGCTTGATGGAGGCGCAAGCGGGGCTCACAACCCGTTTTTTTGGCAGTGGAGGCCACTTTTTACATGAAAAAGATCGAAGCGATCATCAAGCCATTCAAGCTGGACGAAGTGAAGGAAGCGCTTCAGGAGGCCGGACTGCAAGGCATCACCGTGACCGAGGCCAAGGGTTTTGGACGCCAGAAGGGCCACACCGAGCTTTATCGCGGCGCCGAATATGTCGTCGACTTCCTGCCCAAGGTGAAGATCGAGGTCGTGCTCGGCGACGATGCGGTCGAAGGCGCCATCGAAGCCATCCGCAAGGCGGCCCAGACTGGGCGCATCGGCGACGGCAAGATCTTCGTCTCGAACATCGAGGAAGTCGTGCGCATCCGCACCGGCGAAACCGGCATGGATGCGGTCTGACACCTCGCCCATCTTCCGAAACGTCATTATTAAAAAACGTCACCACAGGGATACATGACATGACGACAGCCAAAGACATCATGAAGCAGATCAAGGACAACGATGTGAAGTTCGTTGACCTGCGCTTCACCGACCCGAAGGGCAAGCTGCAGCACGTGACGATGGATGTCATCGAGGTCGAGGAAGACATGTTCGCCGATGGCGTGATGTTCGATGGTTCTTCGATCGCCGGCTGGAAGGCGATCAACGAGTCCGACATGGTGCTGATGCCCGATCCTGAAACGGTCCACATGGATCCGTTTTTCGCGCAGTCGACCATGGTCATCCTATGCGACATCCTCGATCCGGTTTCGGGCGAATCCTATAACCGCGACCCGCGCGGCACTGCCAAGAAGGCCGAGGCCTACATGAAGTCGGAAGGCATCGGCGACACCATCTATGTCGGCCCGGAAGCCGAGTTCTTCGTCTTCGACGACGTCAAGTACAAAGCCGATCCCTATAACACCGGCTTCAGGCTCGATTCCACCGAACTGCCGTCCAATGACGACACCGACTACGAAACCGGCAATCTCGGCCACCGTCCGCGCATCAAAGGCGGTTATTTCCCGGTGCCGCCGATCGATTCGGCGCAGGACATGCGCTCCGAGATGCTGACCGTGCTCGCCGAGATGGGCGTGCGGGTCGAGAAGCATCACCACGAGGTGGCCGCGGCCCAGCACGAACTCGGCATCAAGTTCGACACGCTGGTCCGCAACGCCGACAAGATGCTGATCTACAAATATGTCGTGCATCAGGTCGCCAATGCCTATGGCAAGACCGCCACCTTCATGCCGAAGCCGATCTTCGGCGACAACGGCTCGGGCATGCATGTCCACCAGTCGATCTGGAAAGGCGGCAAGCCGACCTTCGCCGGCAACGAGTATGCCGGCCTCTCGGAAAGCTGCCTGTTCTATATCGGCGGCATCATCAAGCACGCCAAGGCCATCAACGCCTTCACCAACCCGCTGACCAACTCCTACAAGCGTCTGGTGCCGGGCTACGAGGCGCCGGTGCTGCTCGCCTATTCGGCGCGCAACCGCTCGGCATCCTGCCGCATCCCGTTCGGCTCGTCGCCAAAGTCGAAGCGCGTCGAGGTCCGCTTCCCCGATCCGGGTGCGAACCCCTATCTCGCCTTTGCCGCCATGCTGATGGCCGGCCTCGACGGGATCAAGAACAAGATTCATCCCGGCCAGCCGATGGACAAGGATCTCTACGATTTGCCGCCGAAGGAGTTGAAGAAGATCCCGACCGTCTGCGGCTCGCTGCGTGAAGCGCTCCAGAGCCTCGACAAGGACCGCGGATTCCTGAAGGCCGGCGGCGTCTTCGACGACGACCAGATCGACAGCTACATCGAGTTGAAGATGGCCGAGGTGATGCGCTTCGAAATGACACCGCATCCCGTCGAATACGACATGTACTATTCGGTCTGATTTTTGATCTCCCTGGACCCGGCATAACCCGGATCCAGCGGCTTCAATTCAGCCTGCAAATGCGAGGCCGGAAGATGAACCTCTTCCGGCCTCTTTGTTTGCTCATATCGAGGCTTCCGTTCAGCCAAATCCGCGGACACTGACGCGTTCGATCGGATGCTGCCCGATCCAGCGACTGGAAAGGCGCACCGGCTGCTGAGGTTCCGTCGGCTGGTCACGTCACACGTGTCGATTGCGCTGAGGCACAGACCGGCTTGAGCCAGCCAAGCTGTGCTGCCACGCGATCCGGCATGCGCTTTTTGCGAGTAAAGGGATAAGCCAGGAGCGAGCGGCACACTGCCTCAGGCTGCAATGCCCGCTCGTCCGGCGCCCCCGCCAATGCTGTCGTTCAAGAAACCCCGCCCCGTTCGAACAGCACCGCTTGGCGTATCCCCCAATGCCTGCGAATACGCATGTTGCGCCGCAGCCTGTCAATGTCGCCTGCCGGGCGTCGAGACGGTCGATTTTGGTGTATGAACAGGGGCTTATGAAAGGATCGGTCGACAGGCATTCTTGCCGGAATGGCCGGATTTCCGGGCTTTTTCGAGGATTTCGAAGCCTGCGGCCCGGCGCCAAGGTATGCTTTCGTCAGCCCAAAGCCGCCTTGTCGGGATGGGTTTGAGCCGCCCTTTTTAACCTGACTTTTTTTGGGGGAATTTGCTTTGCCAGGCCAGGAGCCAGGAAGACGAGGAGCGGCGAACGGAAACAGCGGCATGCGATAGTGCCCGCCATCGTCACACGAAAAAGCCCCGGCAACTCCCGCCGGGGCTCGCGTCATGGTTGTCGGGGATCTTGAGGCCCGACGTGAAATATCAAGCAGCGGCCGAAACCGATGCGCCGGTCGAAACCTGCGAGATCGTCTTCAGAACCTGGGAAGCGATCTGGTAGGGGTCGCCCTGCGAGTTCGGGCGGCGGTCTTCCAGATAACCCTTGTAGTCATTCTTGACGAACGAATGCGGCACGCGGATCGAGGCGCCGCGGTCGGCGATACCATAGCTGAACTTGTTCCACGGGGCCGTCTCGTGCTTGCCGGTCAGACGCTTGTCGTTGTCCGGGCCGTACACGGCGATATGGTCCATCAGGTTCTTTTCGAACTGCGCCATCAGGGCCTCGAAATAACCCTTGCCGCCGACTTCGCGCATATATTTGGTCGAGAAGTTGCAATGCATGCCCGAGCCGTTCCAATCGGTGTCGCCGAGCGGCTTGCAGTGGAACTCGATATCTATGCCGTACTTTTCGGTGAGGCGCTGGAGCAGGTAGCGGGCCATCCACATCTGATCGGCGGCCTTCTTGGAGCCCTTGCCGAAAATCTGGAATTCCCACTGGCCTTTGGCCACTTCGGCGTTGATGCCTTCATGGTTGATACCCGCGGCAAGGCAGAGGTCGAGATGCTCTTCGACGATCTGGCGCGCGATGCTGCCGACGTTCGAATAGCCGACGCCGGTGTAGTACGGGCCCTGCGGGGCGGGATAACCGCTCTCGGGGAAACCGAGCGGACGGCCATCCTTGTAGAAGAAGTACTCCTGCTCGAAACCGAACCAGGCATCCTCGTCGTCGAGAATGGTCGCGCGGCTGTTGGACACGTGCGGCGTGACGCCATCGGGCATCATGACTTCGCACATGACGAGAACGCCGTTGGTGCGGGCCGGATCGGGATAAAGCGCGACCGGCTTCAACACGCAATCGGAGCTTCGGCCCTCGGCCTGCATGGTGGACGAGCCGTCGAAGCCCCACAGCGGCAGCTGATCGAGCTTCGGGAACTCGGCATAATCCTTGATCTGGGTCTTGCCGCGAAGATTGGGGGCCGGGGTGTATCCGTCGAGCCAGATATACTCGAGCTTGTATTTGGTCATTCTAGAGCCTCTCGTTGTGCTTGACCACCGCACGCGGTGTCGACGCATGGCCGGAGCAAGCCGACCTGCCGACTGGTAAAAAGCAATTCATATGCCACTCTGGCGTCGACCGGTGCGACAAAATGGTCGTAAGATTCCCGTGAATTCACTGCACCGCCCCAGCAATGCGCCGGGATCGATCAGACGCAGAGATTGCGCAAATAATAGGCAATAACTGATCTTTTCATAAGCATATTGCCTAAATGAATCGCAGAACCTATTTTGAGGAAAAGCTGAATCAACTGACCCTCGGAGAAGAAAGGAGACCGCCAATGGAAGTCACCCTCGCCCGTCCGTCGGCAAAGATCCTGATGTTCCCGCTTGCAGGCCGCGTATCTGCCTCAAATTTAGGCGCGAAGGCCAAGTTCGCGGCAGAGCTTGCCTCGCTGCGTAACACGCATGCCGATTTCGATGGCTGGTATCACGAGGCCGCTGTCGAGGAAGAAAACCAGCAGCCGAAGAGCTGAACGCATCTTCAGCCTCGATATGAAAACCCGGCGCGATCGCTCGCGCCGGGTTTTCTCATGCATGTGGATCCGACCCGTTACTGCTTGGTCTCCAGGTTCGTGCCCAGCGTGTCCTTGACGAAGATCATGCCGATGACGAGCGACATCGCCGCGATTATCACGGGATACCAGAGGCCATAATAGATGTCGCCCCTGTAGGCACTGAGCGCGAACACCGTCGCCGGCAGCAACCCGCCGAACCAGCCATTGCCGATATGGTAGGGCAGCGACATGCCGGTGTAGCGGATGCGGGTCGGGAACATCTCGACCAGGATGGCCGCAATCGGACCGTAGACCATGGTCACGAACAGGACGAGGACGAACAGGATGGCGATCGTCATAGGCCAGTTCACGGCCGCAGGGTCGGCGAACATGGCGAAGGCACCGCCGCCGGGTATGTTGTAGACGGTGACCTCAGGCGCACCGGCAGCCTCGTCGGCGGTCAAAAGCTTGTCCTTGATAGCCTGATCGGTAGGAACCGTCGCCTTCTCGCCGGCGCGGATGACGGCGGCGTCGAGCTTCAGTTCGGGATTGGCAGCGACAAACGCGTCGAGCTTCTGGTCCGGTATCTTGATCGCAGCACGCTTCAGCGGATATCCGCCGTCCTGCAGCGACATGTTGACGGCCTTGACGAAGGCGGCCTCCTTGGCCTTGGCCTGGTCGCCCGCGGCGACAGCATCGTAGGATGCCACCGTTTCATTGCCGATCTTGACCGAAGCAGCCGTACCGGGTGCCGCCGTGGAAACGACGTCATAGGGCACCGAGTTCTTGGTCAGGAACGAGGTCGCGATGTCGCAAGACGTCGTGAACTTGGCGGTGCCCACCGGATTGAACTGGAACCTGCAGTCGCCGGGTGCCGCGGTCACCGTCGCGCGGGTGCTCTGCTGTGCCTCGGCAAGGGCCGGATTGGCGGCCCAGGTCAATGCCTTGAACAGCGGGAAGGTGCAGACGATCGCCAGTGCGAGCCCGGCCATGATGATCGGTTTGCGGCCGATCTTGTCGGAGAGCCAGCCGAACACGACGAAGAAGATGGAGCCCAGCGCAAGCGCGATGGCGATCATGATGTTGACCGACTGTGCGTCCAGCTTCAACACGTTCTGGAGGAAGAACAGGGCGTAGAACTGGCCGTTATACCAGACCACGGCCTGGCCAGCCGTAAGGCCGAGCAGTGCCAGCAGCGCGATCTTGGCGTTCTTCCACTGGCCGAAGGCTTCCGAGAGCGGTGCCTTGGAACCCTTGCCCTCTTCCTTCATGCGCTGGAAGGTGGGGGATTCGGAAAGCGACAGCCGGATCCAGATGGAAATGCCGAGCAACAGGAACGACACGATGAAAGGAACGCGCCAGCCCCAGGCGGCATAGGTTTCCTTGCTCATGGAGCCCTGGACGATCAGGATGACGATCAGCGACAGGAACAGGCCGAGTGTGGCGGTCGTCTGGATCCACGACGTATAGTAGCCGCGCCGGTCGTCCGGCGCATGCTCGGCGACATAGGTGGCCGCGCCGCCATATTCGCCGCCCAGTGCCAAGCCCTGGAGCATGCGCAGGATGATCAGGATCACCGGAGCCGCGATGCCGAGGCTCGCATAACCAGGCAGCAAGCCCACCAGGAAGGTCGACAGGCCCATGATCGTCATGGTGACGAGGAAGGTATATTTGCGGCCGACAAGGTCGCCGATGCGGCCGAACAGCAAAGCGCCGAACGGACGGACGAGGAAGCCGGCGGCGAAAGCCAGCAGCGCGAAAATATTGCGCGTCGCTTCCGGAATGGTCGGGCTGAAAAAGGTCGAACCAATAAAAGCCGCCAGCGACCCGTAGAGATAAAAATCGTACCACTCGAAAACGGTGCCGAGCGAAGAAGCGAAGATGACCTTCTTCTCCTCTCGCGTCATGCCGCGGCTCTTTCCGCTGGCGGTCGATGCGATAGCCATTGAGATGCTCCTCCCGTGAGACCCTTGTGCTCGATGCAGCGCCCTTGCGTTCGCATTCTCTTCCGAACGCAGACTCGCGGCAGCAATCACGGGAAAAATGACAGAAAGCGCCTGCCAACGGCAGATGACTTTGGGATTATGACTTTGGTATTAGGTGCGGTGCGGTGGCCGGTCAGCCTTCGAGCGCCTCGATCAGACCGACGGCAGCCATCATGTCGCGCTTGCGGGCGGAGCGGCGCGCGACAGCTTCCGCATCCTGTCCCCAATGCTCGATCTGCCAATCCTCGTCGACATGGCCGGCAGTCCAGGCCGCCTCACCGCCGAGTTCGCCGAAATCCACGGCCAACGCCAGCAGCGCCGAACCGGTCAGCGAGGTCATGACGTGGATCGCTGCCAGGCGCAGCGGCTCGGCGCGCTGGGCAAGATGCGCACCCAGCACAGCAATGGTTTCGCGCGGTTGATCGACGTGAATGATGCCCTCGGCAAGGTTGAAGCGAGCGCCGAGTGCTGCCTGCGCCCAGTCGAGGACAGGATCCCACAGCTCGTTCTGCCGCTCGACCAAGCCTTGTGGTGCCTCGGCGCGATAACAGAGCAGATCCGACGAGGCAAAGCGCAGTATGTCCTCCAGCACCGCCTGCGGATCGCTGGCGACGCCGTCGAGCGCGGTGTTGACGAGACGCATCACCGGCATCGACACCGGATCGATGGTCTCGCCCTGGGCGGCGAATTCATCGGCGACCAGCGATGCCGCCTTCTCGGTCGGCAGCGTCAGCAGCGCCTTGCCCGGCGTGCGCACCGGTTTGCCGTCGAGATGGACGGCAAAGCCATCATCGGCCGGCGCGACCGAAACGATCTTGTAAAAACGCTTCGGCAGCGGCTTCTTCATCTGGATCTGGGCGCGGCGCACCGGATCGGGGTCGGAGAGCAGTTTCCCCGCCTCGAGATCGCTGAGGATATCGCGCATGTCAGCCTCCTTCGGCCGTCTGCTGGCGCGGCGGCCTGTTGACGATGACCAGACCGGCGGCAATGAGACCAAGTGCCAGAAAAATGCGTATGGTCAGCGGCTCGTTCAAGAACAGGGCGCCGCACAGCACGCCGAAGACCGGCGACAGGAACGTGAAACTCGACAGGCTGGAGGCGGGATAGCGCCGCAGCAGCCAGAACCACAACACATAGGTGAAGGCGACGATATAGAGCGCCTGGAAAAGCAGGGCCAACGTCGGCAACAGCGCGGGATCGCGCACGGAGGGGCCGGCCAGAGGCAACACCAGGACGCCGACGATCGCAGCGCCGGAGAGTTGATAGAGCAGCAGCTTTTCGGCGCTCGTGTTACCCAGCTTCGAGCGCTTGATCAGGATATTGGTCAAGGCCCAGACGAATCCGGAGCCAAGGCTCAGCAGATCGCCGAACAGCATGTCCCCGCCGCCGCCGAGCTTGTCGGAAAAGACCGCGGCGAGGCCGGCAAAGGCAAGCAGAAGGCCAAGGGATTTGCGCAGGCTGATCGGCTCGCCGAGCAGGAAATGCCCTCCCAGCAGCATCCAGAACGGCATGGTGTTGACCAGCAGCGTGTTGCGGGCGACCGTGGTGTGCTCCAGCCCGACATAAAGGCAGAGGAACTCGATGCCGAAGAGCACGCCCACTGCAATGCCCGCGAGCAATGTCCCGTCCCTCTTGAAAAGCGCAATGCCGCGCCAGCGGCACCAGAGGAAGACGCAGAGCCCGCCGATAACCGAGCGCGCGATCGACAGGAAAACCGGATCATAGCCGGCATAGGAGATCTTGGCGGCGACGTAATTCAGGCCCCAGGAGAACGTCAGGCCGACCATTATGGCGGCGGCCGCCATGTCGACCGCATCGCGACGGTCGAGCGCATCGGCAGCGCCGCTCATGGTCAATCCTCCGCACTGGCGTCGTCGAAGCCGATCAGGTTCCAGCTCTGGCGCATATGCGGCGGCATAGGCGCGGTGACGTCGATGAAACCTTGGTCCGGATGCGGGATGACGATGCGGCGCGCGTGCAGATGCAGGCGATTCTGCATCCCGCCCGGAAAATCCCAATTGGTGTCGGCCTCGAAATATTTGGGATCGCCGATGATGGGACAACCGATATGGGCGGCATGAACGCGCAACTGATGGGTGCGGCCGGTATAGGGCTCCATCTCCAGCCAGGTCAGCGCCTGCGCCGCCTGCTCGATGATGCGATAGTAGGATACGGCATGGTCGGCGCCCTTTTCGCCGTGCTTGGCAATGCGCACCCGATCGCCATCCGGCGTGGCTTCCTTGATCAGCCAGGTCGATATCTTATCCTCGCGCTTGGGCGGCACGCCTTTGACCAAAGCCCAGTAGGTCTTCTTGGTCTCGCGGGCGCGAAACGCCTCGGAGAGCTTCATCGCCGCCAGCCTGGTGCGGGCGACGACCAGCACGCCAGACGTGTCGCGATCGAGCCGGTGCACCAGCCGCGGCTTCTCGCCCTTCTGGTTGCGCCAGGCTTCCAACATGTCGTCGACGTTACGGGTGACGCCCGAGCCGCCCTGCACCGCAAGGCCAGCCGGCTTGTTGAAGACGAAAACCTTCGGATCCTCATGGATCAGCATCTTTGCCAGGACTTCGGCATCGCCCTGGTTGCGGATCGAATGGCCGGTCAGCGGGCTGTCGCCCTTCTTGTCCACTTCCAGCGGTGGAATGCGCACCGTCTGGCCAGGCTCGACACGGGTGTCGGCCTTGACGCGGCCGCCGTCGACGCGGATCTGCCCGGACCGAAGCAGCTTCTGCAGATGACCAAAGCCAAGGCCCGGGAAATGGGTCTTGAACCAGCGGTCGAGCCGCATGCCCGCCTCGCCGGCCTCCACCGTGATCTGTTCAACGCCTGCCATATTGTTTTCGCTTACCCGTTTCCTGGCAGGCCCAGGCCTGCTCTCGGCGCGGCAATAGCATTAAGGCAGGCTTCTTGCGAGCCAAAGACCCAAAAACAGGGCAATGATGGCGCCAATCACGCTGGCCAGCGCATATCCAAACGCCGGCAAGGTGGCTCCCCGCTCCCACAAGGTCGCGAAATCGAGCGAAAAGGCGGAAAAGGTCGTGAAGCCGCCTAAGATGCCGGTGGCAACAAACAGTCTGAGTTCGTTAGACCCGCCGCGGCGCGCCAAGGCGGCGATGAACAGGCCCATCGCGAACGAACCGACGATGTTGATCGCCATCGTGCCCCAGGGATAGTTGGGGCCGACAAGGCGCAGCGAGCCCATATTGGTCAGATGGCGAACGCCGGCGCCAATGCCGCCGCCGGCGGCCACGAGAAGCAGATTGAACATGGACGCTTACTGCCCTCGCACGGACGCGGCGGTCAATCCCAATTGTTTGCGGGAGGCACAAACCGCCGAGCGCGTCGGGAATTAAACTCCGAACGTTACCATTGCGGTGTCGTCCAACCCGGATATTTCTTCCTGAATTCGCTGTATAAGGCGTCGAGTTCCGACTTGCTGACCGGACGCACCTGTTCATAGAGGTAGCCGGTAACGCCGCCGGACAGGCGATAGATATCGATCCGCTTGTAAGCAGCACCGATGCCGGTTCCTTCGAAAATATGTTGGTTCGGTATCGTGACACACAACTGCGCACCTGATTGCAAATGGGTGACCGGTCGGTCGGTGACGACCACATATCTGGACTTCAATACTTCCGGCACAAAGCGATCACGACTGTCCACCTGGCAAGTCCATACGACGTAAGGGAAAAGTCCTCGATTCATGCCAAACAGCAGTGAATCGCTCATGACCGGGCCTGAAGCAAAGACGGAAACCCGATTCTCAGGTTCCATGTTGCGCATAAGGTCGGCAATCAGGCGTCTGTATTCAGGGAGATTGTCGAGGTGCAGAGGGAGTGTGGCTTCCTTGGCGAAAACGATGCTGACCGGCGAGAGCAACTCGCGGCCGATCGGGAAGAAGGTGCCTACAAACGCAAGTCCGGCGGCAATTGCGATGACGGCGGTTGACCATCGCGACCTCAGCGCAGGCATCGAAACAATGGCAACGATCGCCTGGGCATAGGCAGGAAAGAACCATAGAAACATCGGCATAGAATGGTGCCGGTCCGGGTCCTGCGTCCGGGTAAAAAGGAAAAAGGTGAGTACCGAGGCGAGAGCGCAAAACAAAGCAAATCTGTTGCCCCGCACAACAGAGAAATAGAGGCCCAACAAGATCAGGAGCCAATTTACAAAGCTGAGCCTGGAACTCATTTCACCAAGCTGGGTGAGGAGATCGGTCCGGTATCCGCTGTAAAGGTCGCCATAGCTGGTCCTCAGGATCTTGGCGATCAGCGGGAGCTGGAAATTCCATGCGCTCCCCAGAATAACGGCGATTGCGCACATGCCCCCCAACACAGCTTTGCGGAGCGCAGGGAGATCACAATCTTTTGCGACCTGCAGCACACAAAAGAGTGCCGCAGAAAGCGCGATTCCTATCGCGCCATAGGCGTACCAGCGGCGCAGCATGAATGCCAACCACAGGCAAGCGCCGACTGATATCGCACTGATCACCGGTTCCCGGGTCAGGAACTTCGACCTCCAAAGAAACCAGCTCGCGGCGGCAAGTGCGAAACAACCGGCAATGTCCGGCAGTCCGCGAAGCGTTGCCGCCCAGAACGGCGTGTAGAGAAAGACCGCGATCCAGACAGCAAACCAGCTTCGGGATGAAGAGGTCTCGGAGACCGCTTCGAGATAGCTCATTCTTCCTATGAAGAGAGCCGTCGGGACCAGATAGACCGTCACTACTCCGGCTAGATATGAAAACCGTGAGCCGCCAAATAACAGGTGAAACGGCATCAGAGGCACCAGAATTGCCGTACTGTAGTCGTCTGTTTCGATGGAGGCCCCTAAATGGCTCAGCCATTCCAGAGGACTCTTGACCAGGAGCGCTCCCTCCCGGTTGAACGTATTGAAATAGGCGGCGAAGTCCCAATAGTAGACGGAGTCTTCGAGACTTATGTAGACGGCGCAGAAGGTAACGCCCAGCAACACAGTACCTATGTAGGTTGCCGTCCAGAATCCGGAGGTTTTGGAGCTGGTCACTTGAGGCCGCCAAAAAGGAAAGAGATAGAACCGTCGCGATCAAACCCGAAAGCGCTCATACAGCCAAGAGCTTTTCCAGCGGAATGGGCCCCAAGAGATTCATAGCATGAATTCTTGAGAGCTTGAGAACGATGTGCACTTGAACAATCGGACGCCGGCAAGCGGACGGCAGCAGCCCGTAGTGAATGGCCGAACCCACGCATGCAGGCCCCAGAACGCCGCCGGCATCGTCGGCAGCGTCGATGAATTCAGTTCAGGTGGTTTCGGCCTTTTTCGGCTTGGTCGAGCCGATCATCTTCCAGTTCTTGTAGAACATCGAATTGATCCTCTCGACACTCACCGAGACGATGGCGAGAAGGCCGGCGATAAGCCTGGGGACCGGGGACGGCCTGATAATGTCCATGAATACGCAGTAGCGACGACCGTCATACTCGTTGACCGAGCGATGCAGCAGCGTGTCGTCGAAAATGAACAGCGGATTGTCGTACCAGTAGTTCTTGACGTTGCCGCACTCGACGAAGATCTCTGACTTCATCGGAATGAGGTTGTAGAGGATGCGGAGGCTGAGCCGCAACGGTCCGAAGTGCCAGGAGGTCGATTCGCGCTTGCTGAAGACCGAGACGGCAATCGTCTTGATGTATTTGAAATCCTTGTTGAACTCGGCGACGTTGTCTATCCTGTGCTTGCCATACCATTGGTAGACATACATGCCGCGCCGGCCGGCGCCGAAATTGGCGTCGATGTCGGCGATGATTTCGGCCTTGCGCGCCTTGAAGACATCCAAGACCTCGTTGACTTCGCGCTGATAATCCTCCGGGAACTGCTCCAGCTTCCACACGCCCGGATTTCTGTAGCACAGGAGGTCGACCAGCAGGTTGAATGGCGAAAGCAGCCAGGTGAAGAGGCCATTGCCCAGGAAATAGCCGCTGAACAGGGACAGATTCTTGCGGTCGTTGCGCAGCACGTCGATCAGGCCGCAAACCACGAAAATCGTCGTGAGGATCGGAATGAAATAGAAGCCAAGGGCAAGGAGCGGGATGGCAATGGCGAATTTGCGAAGGGTCTTGCGAAGGGTTTTTGTCATTTTTCCACGCGCCGAGCGCGATCCTGTTGCGAATGAATAGTGCCAAAATCACGACAACGACCACCGCCCGGCCGTGCGCCTTGATAAGGTCTTTTGGGTTGCCGCACAACGGCCACGGCATCGTCGCCGGCTGACTGCCTTGCCGAGACCTCGAACTGTCGCGGGGTCAGGATATCGACCGAAACCCGTTCTTCCTCCGGCCGGCTCGGAAGCTGCGGCATTGGCATCGATATAATCGTGGCCGCGAGCAGCGCGTGCAGAAGAACCGACGTGGAAATACCCCAAGGCGAAGCCTCGTTTCGGACCGCAACCGCCACCGGCCGCCGCAAGCCTGCTATTCCCGCTCTTTGCGCAGCTTCGCCCAGTAGTCGAGCCGTTTCCTGATATCGCGCTCGAAACCGCGTTCGGGTGGGTCGTAGAAGGTCTGGCGGCCCATCTTTTCCGGAAAATAGTCCTGGCCGGAAAACGCGTCCGGTTCGTCATGATCGTAGCGATAGCCGGCCCCGTAATCTTCGTCTTTCATCAACTTTGTCGGCGCGTTGAGGATGTGCTTGGGCGGCAGCAGCGAGCCGTGCTCCTTGGCGGCACGCGTGGCGGCTTTGAAGGCGGTGTAGACCGCGTTGGATTTGGGCGCCGTGGCGAGATAGACGGTGGCCTCGGCGAAGGCGAGTTCGCCCTCGGGCGAACCCAGATAATCGTAGGCGTCCTTGGCCGCGTTGGCGACAACCAATGCCTGGGGATCGGCCAGCCCGATGTCCTCCATCGCCATGCGCACCAGCCGCCGGCCGAGATAGAGCGGATCCTCGCCAGCGTCGAACATGCGCGCGAGGTAGTAGAGCGCGGCATCGGGATCGGAGCCGCGCACGGATTTGTGCAGCGCCGAGATCAAATTGTAATGACCGTCCTGGCCCTTGTCGTAGATCGGCGCCCGACGCTGGATGATGCGCTGCAAGCCTTCGGGACCGAACACTTCGCCTGGTTTGGCGGCGCGCCAAACTTCTTCCGCCAGCGTCAGCGAGGCCCGGCCATCGCCGTCGCTCATGCGGATGAGCATCGCTCGCGCCTCAGCATCGAGCGGCAGCGCCCTGCCCTCCGTCTCTTCGGCCCTGGCCAGAAGCTTTGCGATGCTTTCCTCGCCAAGCGAATGGAAAACCAGCACGCGCGCACGCGACAGCAGAGCTGCATTGAGCTCGAAGGACGGATTTTCGGTGGTAGCGCCGACGAGCACGACGGTGCCGTCTTCCATGACTGGAAGGAAGCCGTCCTGCTGGGCGCGGTTGAAGCGGTGGATCTCGTCGACGAACAGCAGGGTCTGGCGGCCATTGGCGCGGCGCAGCTTGGCCGCCTCGAACACTTTCTTCAGCTCGGCTACGCCGGAGAAAACCGCCGAAATCTGCTCGAAGGCAAGGCTGGTTTCACCGGCAAGCAGGCGCGCCACCGTGGTCTTGCCGGTGCCGGGCGGCCCCCAGAAAATCATGGAGCCGAGCGAACCGGAATTAATCAGCCGGGTCAGTGCGCCATCGGGGCCGGTCAGATGCTCCTGGCCGACGACCTCGCCAAGGTTTTTCGGGCGCAGCCTGTCTGCCAGCGGCCGGCCTGGCGGCGCCTTTTCCGGTTCATCGACACTGAACAGATCGGCCATGCACTTCTTTTTGGGTTTGGAGCGCGATCTCTTCAGCGATCGAGCTCAGTAACGCAACACCTGGCGCAGTATCTGCCCGCCGCGCTCGACGGTAAAGCGCCACCAGCGCGTATCCTGCTGGGAAGCCTGCGCCAGCGTCGCCGCCGTATCGATTGTCGTGCCGTTGACCTCGCGCACGATGTCGCCCGGCTGGAAGCCGAAATCGGCGGCCGGCGAATCGCGATTGATGTCGACCACGGTGACGCCCTTGATGTCGGTGCGCAGGCCGAGCTTCTGAGCCAGCCGCGGCGATAATTCCGCAACCTTGGCGCCCGAGAAGGGGCTGCGGCCATGCAGCGTCACCTCCGAGGGTTTTGCACCCTCGGGCGCGCGTTCCAGGGCGATGTCCATCGCCGCCTGCTGGCCTTTGGTCAGCACCGCGAAATTGGCCTTTGTACCGATCGACAGCGTCGCCATGCGATAGTCCAGTGCCTCGATGCTCTCGACCGGCTTGCCGTTGATCTGCAGGACGACATCGCCAGGCTTCAATCCGGCCTTGCCGGCCGGTCCGGACGCGTCAACGGACGAGACCAGCGCGCCGGCAGGCTTTTCCATGCCGAGCGATTCAGCGATCTGCGGCGTCACCGCTTCGAACTCGGCCCCGATGTAAGGCCGCTCGAAGAAATCGAGACCGGCCTTGGCGGCATCGGCGAAAGCGCGCACCATATTGGCAGGAATGGCAAAGCCGATGCCGATCGAGCCGCCGCTGCGGCTGAAGATGGCGGTGTTGATGCCGACCAGCTGGCCGCCCATGTTGATCAGCGCGCCGCCGGAATTGCCGGGATTGATGGCAGCGTCCGTCTGGATGAAATAACCCGAATCCGAAACGCCTATATGGCTGCGGGCAAGTGCGGAAACGATGCCGCTCGTGGTGGTCTGCCCGACACCGAAAGGATTGCCGATGGCCAGCACCAGGTCACCGACTTCGAGCGCATCGGAATCGCCGATGGCGATGACCGGGAATGGCTTGTCGGATTCGATCTTGAGCACGGCAAGATCGAGCGTCTCGTCCTTGAGCATCACCTTGCTGGTGAATTCGCGCCCGTCGGCGGTCGCGACCTTCACCTCGTCGGCATTCTTGATGACGTGGAAATTGGTGACGATGACGCCGCTCGGATCGACAAGCACGCCCGAGCCCAGCGAGGACTGCGCGCGCGGCTGCGCGCGACCGAAGAATTCTTCGAAGAACGGATCGCCTTCGAAGGGCGAAACGACCTTGGCCGTTTGCGAGGCATAGACATTGACCACGGCCGGCGCCGTCTGCTTGACCAATGGCGCGAACGACAACTGCACTTCCTCACGGCCGAACGGCACGCGCTTGTCGGGGCCCGAGGTGGCATTTTCGCCCTCGACGCCGTGCAGCAGGTCGGTCAGTACGTCGGAGAGACCCGGATCGGCCTTGGGGGCATCCTCGGCCAGTGCCTGCCGGACTGTCGGCATGGTTGCGAACACCATAAAGGCGCAGAGCAGAACCAGGGACAGTCTTTTAGCGCGCATTGCGAATCCTCCGAGCGAGTTCGGGCGCATTGTCCCGACGAATGTGCAAAATGAAAGGCTAAGGCGATTAAATCGAATTATTTTGACGCAGGAGCAGCCGAGGCGGCCAGAATATGAAAAAGGGGCCCGCAGGCCCCTTTAAATCATTTGAAAAGCGAAGCCTTAAGCGGCTGCGGCTTCCGCATCGGTGCCTTCGGCTTCGAGGCGGGCGCGGTCGCCGGCGCCCTTGGCCTCCGTGTCGCGGTCTACGAATTCGATGACCGCCATCGCGGCATTGTCACCGTGGCGGAAGCCCGCCTTCATGATGCGCAGATAGCCGCCGTTGCGGGTGGCGTAGCGCGGCGCGATGGTGTCGAACAGGCGCTTGACGACGCCTTCATTGCCGATCTGCGCGATCACCTGGCGGCGGGCGTGCAGGTCGCCGCGCTTGCCGAGCGTCACCAGCTTCTCGACGATCGGACGCAGGTCCTTCGCCTTGGGCAAGGTGGTGACGATCTGCTCGTGTTCGAGCAGCGACACGGCAAGGTTGGCAAACATCGACTTGCGATGGCTTATACTGCGGGCGAACCGGCGGCCTTTAAATCCATGGCGCATGGCTCTTCTCCTTCATTCCGGGTTCGAGAAGCTCCTCGGAGCCTCAATATTGATCTTCGTAACGCTTGGCGAGGTCTTCGATGTTTTCCGGCGGCCAATCCGGCACTTCCATACCGAGGTGCAGGCCCATCGCCGCCAGGACTTCCTTGATCTCGTTCAGCGACTTGCGGCCGAAGTTCGGGGTGCGCAGCATCTCGGCTTCGGTCTTCTGGATGAGATCGCCGATGTAGACGATGTTGTCGTTCTTCAGGCAGTTGGCCGAACGCACCGAAAGCTCGAGTTCGTCGACCTTCTTGAGCAGCGCCGGGTTGAAGGCAAGCTCGGTGACGGCTTCGGTGGCGACTTCCTTCTGCGGCTCGTCGAAATTGACGAACAGGCCAAGCTGGTCCTGCAGGATGCGGGCGGCGAAAGCCACCGCGTCCTCGCCCGAGATCGAACCGTCGGTCTCGATGGTCATGGTCAGCTTGTCGTAGTCGAGAACCTGGCCCTCACGGGTGTTCTCGACCTTGTAGGAGACCTTCTTGACCGGCGAATAGAGGCTGTCGACCGGGATCAGGCCGATCGGCGCATCCTCGGCGCGGTTGCGGTCGGCCGGCACGTAACCCTTGCCGGTATCGACAGTGAATTCCATACGGATTTCAGCGCCCTCGTCCAGCGTGCAGATGACGTGATCCGGATTGAGGATCTCGACGTCGCCCACCGTCTGGATGTCGCCGGCGAGAACCGCACCCGGGCCCTGCTTGCGCACAACCATGCGCTTGGGGCCGTCGCCTTCCATGCGGATGGCGATTTCCTTGATGTTGAGGACGATGTCGGTCACGTCCTCGCGCACGCCGGCGATGGACGAGAATTCATGCAGGACGCCGTCGATCTGTACGGCGGTGACTGCCGCGCCGCGCAGCGAGGACAGAAGCACGCGACGCAACGCGTTGCCGAGCGTGAGGCCGAAGCCGCGTTCGAGCGGCTCGGCCACCAGCGTGGTCAGCGTCTTCTTCTTCGACGAGAACTCGATCTTGTTCGGCTTGATCAGTTCCTGCCAATTTTTCTGGATCATGATGCTTTCCTTCCGTTGACCCGCCACCATCCAATCGTGGCGGGCGACCTGGAAAACCGCGGAGGAACGCTTCTGGCGTTCACGCGGCGTTCGGTAATTCCTTAGACGCGACGCTTCTTGCGCGGACGGCAGCCATTGTGCGGGATCGGGGTCACATCACGGATCGAGGTGATGGTGAAGCCAGCCGCCTGCAGGGCGCGCAGCGCCGATTCACGGCCGGAGCCGGGTCCGCAGACCTCGACCTCGAGCATGCGCATGCCGTGTTCCTGGGCCTTCTTGGCAACATCCTCGGCAGCCATCTGGGCGGCGAAGGGGGTCGACTTGCGCGAACCCTTGAAGCCCTGGGCTCCGGCCGACGACCAGGCGATCGAATTGCCCTGCGCGTCGGTAATGGTGATCATGGTGTTGTTGAAGGTCGAATTGACGTGGGCAACGCCCGACGAGATGTTCTTGCGTTCGCGACGGCGAACACGAGCGGCTTCCTTGGCCATGGTATTCCTTTCAGTTGATCTCTACACCGCCGTAATGCCAGCGGCTCCACCTTGGTAAGGGAGTGGGGAATAGGGCAGTAAGGGAGTAGGGAAAGTGCGACCCGATTGTCGGGCATTCCCTACTGCCTTACTCCCTACTCCCTTACTGCCCTAAATTACTTCTTCTTGCCGGCGATCGACTTGGCCGGGCCCTTGCGGGTGCGTGCATTGGTGTGCGTGCGCTGGCCGCGAACCGGCAGCGAGCGACGGTGACGCAGGCCGCGGTAGCAGCCGAGGTCCATGAGCCGCTTGATGTTCATCGACACTTCGCGGCGCAGGTCGCCCTCGACCTGATAGTCGCGGTCGATCGTCTCGCGGATCTGCAGCACTTCCGCGTCGGTCAGCTGGTTGACGCGGCGCTCGGCCGGGATGCCGACCTTGTCGACAATTTCCTGGGCGAACTTCTTGCCGATGCCGTGAATGTACTGAAGCGCGATGACAACGCGCTTGTTGGTCGGAATGTTGACGCCGGCTATACGAGCCATGTTCTTCTCATCTCCATATGGGCCGGACGAGCCGGCGCTGTCTGCGTTGCCCCGCGTCCGGTGGAGGCCGGCCCTTGCGGGAGTTTCCTGGTCAAAAACGGCTGCCCTGCCCTTGCGGGCAAGCAAACTCCATGCCTGACAGGAAGACGGGCCGCCATACCCCAGCGGACCGCTTCAGTCAAGCACAATCGCTATTTGGCCGAGGCGGCCTCTTTCACCGTCGCCGCGAGCACGGCTTCGATCTCCGACGTCACGGCATCAATACCAGCCATGCCGTCCACGCTCTTCAGCCGGCGCTTGGCATAATAATAGCCGATCAGCGGAGCGGTCTTCTTGTAATATTCCCGCAGCCGCTCCTCGAACACCGCCGGATTGTCGTCCTTGCGCACCGGCTGACCGGCTGCCTTGGCCTCATCGGCTCGCTTGACGATGCGGCCGACCAGCGCCTTGTCGTCGACGACAAGCTCGATGACGGTGTCGAGCGCAATGCCACGTTCGTCAAGCATCGATTCAACCGCATCAGCCTGCACCAGCGTACGCGGGTAGCCGTCGAGGATGAAACCATTGGCGCAATCGGGCTGGTCAATGCGCTCGGCCACGATGGCGTTGACGATGGCATCCGAGACCAGCTCGCCGGCATCCATGACCGCCTTGGCGCGCTTGCCGACTTCGGTACCGGCCTGCACCGCGGCGCGCAGCATGTCGCCCGTGGAAAGCTGGGGGATGCCGTGTCTCTCTACCAGTCTTTGTGCTTGTGTCCCCTTGCCCGCTCCTGGCGGCCCAAGCAAAATCAACCTCATCTGGCTTTCTTCCCCCCGCGCAGCTTCGACTTCTTGATCAGGCCTTCATATTGGTGCGCGATCAGGTGGCCCTGAATCTGCGCAACCGTGTCGAGCGTGACACTGACCACGATCAGAAGCGATGTGCCACCAAGGTAGAATGGTACGCCAGTCGCCGAGATCAGGAACTCCGGCAGCAGACAGACCAGCACCAGATAGATGGCACCGACGACAGTGATGCGGGTAAGAACGTAGTCGATATAGTCGGCGGTGCGCTCGCCCGGACGGTAGCCAGGGATGAAGCCGGAGTGCTTCTTGAGCTGGTCGGCGGTGTCCTTCGGGTT
Source organism: Mesorhizobium sp. B2-2-3 (assembly GCF_006442405.1). Lineage (NCBI taxonomy): Bacteria > Pseudomonadati > Pseudomonadota > Alphaproteobacteria > Hyphomicrobiales > Phyllobacteriaceae > Mesorhizobium > Mesorhizobium sp. B2-2-3. Next base: position 320,460 of record NZ_VFWC01000006.1, read on the forward strand.
AAAGACGATCGCGGTGTAGAAGAAGGCGAAGAACACGATCATCGCCGCGTAGAACAACATATAGAGCGGCTGGCCATGGCCGAGCGAGGCCAGGATGGTGCTGGCCCAGGCCGGCATGTTCGTGGTCTGCGAGAAGCCGGCGACGGTGGCCGGCAGCAAGAGCAGCGACGAAGCGAAGATCGGCGGGATGACGCCCGACGTGTTGAGCTTGAGCGGCAGGTGGGAAGTGTCGCCCTGGAACATGCGATTGCCGACCTGACGCTTCGGATACTGGATCAGCAGACGCCGCTGGGCGCGCTCGAAGAAGACGATGAGCGCGATGACGACGATGGCCAGCACGATGATCGCCAGGATCAGGCCGGTCGACAGCGCTCCGGTGCGGCCGAGCTCCAGCGTGCCGGAGATGGCATGCGGCAGGCCGGCGACGATGCCTGAAAAGATGATCAGCGAAATGCCGTTGCCGATGCCGCGCGCGGTGATCTGCTCGCCGAGCCACATCAGGAACATGGTGCCGCCGACCAGCGTGACGACGGTCGAGATGCGGAAGAACATGCCGGGATCGCTGACGATGCCGTTGCCGCCTTCAAGCCCGACCGAAATACCATAGGCCTGCACCAGCGCCAGGAGCACCGTGCCGTAGCGCGTGTACTGGTTGATGACCTTGCGGCCCTGCTCGCCTTCCTTCTTCAGCGCTTCCAGCGACGGGATGACCGAGGTCATCAGCTGCATGATGATGGAAGCGGAAATGTAAGGCATGATGCCGAGCGCGAAGATCGCCATGCGTTGCACGGCGCCGCCGGCGAACATGTTGAACATGCCCAGCACGCCCTTGCTCTGCGAAGAGAAGGCCTGCGCGAAGGCATCGGGATTGATGCCGGGAAGCGGGATGTAGGTGCCGAGGCGGTAGACGAGCAGCGCGCCGACGGTGAACCAGATTCGTTTCTTCAGGTCCTCCGCTTTGGCGAAGGCTGAGAAATTCAGATTCGAGGCTAGTTGTTCAGCAGCCGAAGCCATGCCCGATTCTCCGCTTGGTCACGCTTGATGGCCCTAAGGTCAGGCGGCGCGTGTCACCGAAGCTCACGAGATAAGCTCCGGACTGTAAACATGCAAGCGGCCGCGTTGACGCGGCCGCCATATTGAACAGGTCGAAGCGCGATCGAAAGCAAAACCGGATCCGGCCTTGCCGACCGCGCTTCAAATTGCTGTTACTCGGCGGCCGCCTTTTGCGGCAGCTTGACCGAACCGCCGGCCTTTTCGATCTTCTCGATCGCGGCCTTGGAGGCCCCGGCGACGTCAAAGGCGAGCTTCGCCTTGATATCGCCGTCCGACAGCACGCGCACGCCGTCCTTCACGCGACGGATGACGCCGGCGGCGACCAGCGCCTCGGCCGTCACGGTCGCCTTCGCATCGAGCTTCTTGGCGTCTACAGCGGCCTGGATACGGGCCAGCGAGACGACGGTGAAGCTCTTGGCGAAGATGTTGTTGAAGCCACGCTTCGGCAGGCGCCGATAGAGCGGCATCTGGCCACCCTCGAAGCCGTTGACGGCGACGCCGGAGCGCGCCTTCTGGCCCTTGACGCCGCGACCGGCAGTCTTGCCGGAACCGGAGCCGATGCCGCGGCCGAGACGCTTCTTCGAATGCGTCGCGCCGTCCTTGTCACGCAGATCGTTGAGTTTCATCTTGCTTCTCCTGCGCCTGTGCTCAGCCCTCGTCCACGACGCGGACGAGATGCTGGACGGCAGCGATCATGCCGCGCACGGAAGGCGTATCTTCCAGCGTGCGCTGCTTGTGCATCTTGTTGAGGCCGAGGCCGACCAGCGTCGCGCGCTGTTCCTTCGGGCGGCGGATCGGCGAACCGATCTGCTCAACGGTGATGGTCTTGGTTGCTTTCTTGGCCATGGTCAAAATCCCTGGTCAGATCGACTATTCTTCAGCCGCGACGGCGGTGCCGCGGCGGGCCTGAAGGGTCGAATACTTGATGCCGCGCGCGGCAGCCACATCCTTGGGATGCATCTGGCTCTTCAGCGCGTCGAAAGTGGCGCGAACCATGTTGTAAGGGTTCGACGAACCCATCGACTTGGCGACCACGTCATGCATGCCGAGCGTCTCGAAGACGGCACGCATCGGGCCGCCGGCGATGATGCCGGTACCTTGCTTGGCGGCGCGCAGGAGAACACGGCCGGCGCCCCAGCGTCCCTCGACATCGTGGTGCAGCGTGCGGCCCGAGCGCAGCGGCACGAAGATCATGTCGCGCTTGGCCGATTCGGTTGCCTTGCGGATGGCTTCCGGCACTTCGCGCGCCTTGCCGTGACCGAAGCCGACGCGGCCCTTCTGGTCGCCGACGACGACGAGTGCTGCAAAACCGAAGCGGCGGCCGCCCTTGACGACCTTGGCGACACGGTTGATGTGGACGAGCTTGTCGACCATGCCGTCATCGCGTTCTTCACGATCGCGGCCGCGGCCGCCATCCCTACGTTCCTGTGCCATATCCTGTTCCTTGTTCTTTTCCGGAAGCACGGGTTGCTGAATGCCGACGCCTCATTGCGGGTCGCCGACGGTGAAAATCATCACTCCCTTGCATGATCCGTTTCGAAAAGTCTGCAACTTTCTGCCGACTTTCGGTCCGGATCAGGCTTAGAAGCTCAAGCCGCCTTCACGAGCCGCCTCGGCCAGCGCCTTGACGCGGCCGTGATAGATGTACGGGCCGCGGTCGAAGACGACTTCCTTGACTCCCGCCTTGGCGGCACGCTCGGCGATCAGCTTGCCAATCGCGGCAGCGGCAGCGGTATCTGCACCGGTCTTGAGCGAACCCTTGAGGTCCTTCTCGAGGGTCGAGGCGGCAGCGATGGTGTGGCCCTTGGCGTCGTCGATGACCTGGACGTAGATGTTCTTCGACGTGCGGTGAACCGACAGGCGCGGACGCTCGCCGGCGACCTTCTTGATCTGGCGGCGGACGCGCTGCGCGCGGCGCTGAGTGGCTTCCTTGGTACCCATGATGGTCTTCCTTGCCTTCAGAAAACGGGGGCCGCCCTGTGCGGTAGGCGAAAGCGCCTCCCGCGACCGCTCCCCGCGGCGTTACACTTCCTGGCTTGGCCCCTTCCGAAAAGTCTGCACCTTCCCGGGGCCAAACCCACTACTTCTTCTTGCCTTCCTTGCGGACGATCTTCTCGCCTGCGTAGCGGACGCCCTTGCCCTTGTAGGGCTCGGGACCACGGTATTCGCGGATTTCCGCAGCCACCTGGCCGACCTGCTGCTTGTCGATGCCGGCCACGGTGATTTCGGTCGGCTTCGGCACGGTGATGGTGATGCCTTGCGGCGTCTCGTAGACGACGTCGTGGCTGAAGCCGAGCGCCAGCTGCAGGTTCTTGCCCTGCAAGGCGGCGCGATAGCCGACGCCGGTGATCTCGAGCTTCTTCTCGAAGCCGTCCTTGACGCCCTGCAGGATGTTGACGATCTGCGTGCGCGACATGCCCCACTTGGAGCGGGCGGTCTTGGACTGGTCGCGCGGCTCGACAGCTATCTCGCTGCCTTCCATCTTGACCAGCACTTCGTCGTTGACCACGAACTTCAGCTCGCCCTTGGGGCCCTTCGCCGTCACGGTCTGGCCGTTGACGGTCGCGGTCACGCCCTGCGGCAGCGAAACGGGTTTCTTTCCAATACGAGACATTTTGTTGTCCTCGTCACTTCTCTTGTTTCAGGTCTCTGTCTTCGGAACGATCCGAAGACCGGATTCCATTTTTTCGGGATCACGCTGCCGGATCAGAAGATCTGGCAGAGGATCTCGCCACCGACGTTCTGTTCGCGCGCTTCGTGGTCGGCCATCACGCCCTTCGGCGTCGAAAGGATGGCGATACCGAGGCCGTTGGCGACATGCGGGATCGACTTGGCCGAAACGTAAACGCGGCGGCCCGGCTTCGAGACGCGGGCGATTTCGCGCACGACCGGCGCTCCATCGAAATACTTCAGCTCGATCTCGATTTCGGACTTGCCGTTGTCGAAGTCGGTCTGGCTGTAGTCGCGGATATAGCCTTCAGCCTTCAGCACGTCGAGGACGCGGGTGCGCAGACGCGAGGCCGGCGTCGACACGCTCGACTTCTTGCGGCCATAGGCGTTGCGGATGCGGGTCAGCATATCGCCGAGAGGATCGCTCAATGACATATTATGTCCTCCTTACCAGCTCGACTTGACCAGGCCCGGGATCTGGCCGTTATTGCCGAGATCACGAAGCGCGATGCGCGATACTTTGAGCTTGCGATAGTAGGCACGCGGACGGCCGGTGACTTCGCAGCGGTTGCGGATGCGGATCTTGGCCGAGTTGCGCGGCATGGCGGCAAGCTTGAGCTGAGCGCGGAAGCGCTCTTCCATCGGCTTGGACTGGTCCATGATGATCGCCTTCAGGGCAGCGCGCTTGGGGCCGTACTGGTCGGCAAGCTTGCGGCGCCTGTTGTTCTTCTCGACTGAGCTGGTCTTTGCCATTTCAGATTTTTCCTTTTCTCGCTGCCGTTACTGGCGGAAGGGGAAGTTGAAGGCCTTGAGCAGTGCCCTGGCTTCGTCGTCCGTCTTCGCAGTCGTACAAACGATGACGTCCATGCCCCAGATCTGATCAACCTTGTCGTAGTTGATCTCCGGGAACACGATGTGTTCCTTGATGCCCATGGCGTAGTTGCCACGGCCATCGAAGCTCTTCGGATTCAGTCCGCGGAAGTCGCGGACGCGCGGCAGCGCGATGTTCACGAGGCGGTCGAGGAACTCGTACATGCGTTCCTTGCGCAGCGTGACCTTAGCGCCGATCGGCATCTTCTCGCGGACCTTGAAGCCTGCGATCGAATTGCGGGCGCGGGTGACGACGGCCTTCTGGCCGGCGATCATCGCCAGATCCTCGGCCGCGATCGAAGGCTTCTTCGAATCGCCGGTCGCTTCGCCAACGCCCATGTTCAGCACGATCTTGTCGATGCGCGGAACCTGCATCTCGTTGTCGTAGCCGAACTGCTCCTGCAAGGCCTTGCGGATGGTATCGTTGTAGACCTGCTTGAGGCGCGGCGTGTTCTGGGCAGTCGCCTGCTTGGTTTGAGCCTTAGCCATTGATGACTTCTCCCGAGCGCTTGGCGACGCGCACCTTCTTGCCGTCCTTCTGGAAGATGAAGCCGACGCGGGTCGGCTTGCCATCCTTGGGGTCGGCCAGCGCGATGTTCGACAGCTGGATCGGCGCTTCCTTGGTGATGATCCCGCCCTCTTGGGACTGGGACTGCTTCTGGTGACGACGAATCATGTTGACGCCGCGCACCAGCGCGGTGTCGTCCTTCGGCTGAACCGACAGGACTTCGCCCGAACGGCCCTTGTCCTTGCCAGCCAGCACGACGACCTTGTCGCCTTTTCTAATCTTCTGCATTGGTCCGGCTCCTTACAGCACTTCAGGCGCGAGCGAGATGATCTTCATGTGGTTCTTGGCGCGGAGTTCGCGCGGAACCGGTCCGAAGATACGCGTGCCGATCGGCTCTTTCTTGTTGTCGACGAGAACGGCCGCGTTCTTGTCGAAACGGATCACGCTGCCGTCCGGGCGGCGGATGTCCTTGGCCGTGCGAACCACGACCGCCTTCATCACATCGCCCTTCTTCACGCGGCCGCGCGGGATGGCTTCCTTGATCGACACCACGATGATGTCGCCTACGGAAGCGTATTTCCGCTTCGAGCCGCCCAGCACCTTGATGCACATGACACGACGGGCGCCGGAATTATCCGCGACGTCGAGGTTTGTTTGCATCTGAATCATGACTGGCCGCCTTCTTCTTTTCTAACGGGACGGGTTCTTCACCCCTCCCCGGTCTGTCCAAAATTCGTTTGTTTACGCCCAGAGATCAGGCTTGGTCCGAAGACACGACAATCCAGCGCTTGTCCTTGGAAATCGGCTTCGATTCCTGGATGAACACCTGATCGCCAACCTTGTGGGCGTTGTTCTCGTCGTGCGCCTTGTACTTCTTGGTCATGCGCACGGTCTTCTTCATCACGGGATGCGTGAAGCGCCGTTCGACCTTGACGACAACCGTCTTCTCGTTCTTGTCGCTGACGACGGTGCCCTGCAGAATGCGCTTTGGCATGGTTTTCGTCCTTAAGCCTTCTTAGCCGCGGACTTTTCCGCAGCGATGGTCTTGATACGCGCAATGTCCTTGCGGACCTGCCTCACGCGCGCGGTCTTTTCGAGCTGGCCGGTCGCCTTCTGGAAGCGCAGGTTGAACTGCTCTTTCTTCAGGCTGGCCAGGTCGTCGGTCAGCTGGTCCTGGGTCTTGGTCCGGATGTCTTCGGCTTTCATGATCAGCCCGTCCTTATTCTGCGATGCGCTGTACGAAGCGCGTCCTGACCGAGAGCTTGGCCGCGCCGAGACGCAGTGCCTCACGGGCGGTTTCTTCGTTGACGCCGTCGATCTCGAACATGATCCGGCCCGGCTTGACGCGCGCCGCCCAGTAGTCGACCGCGCCCTTGCCCTTGCCCATGCGGACTTCGGTCGGCTTCGAGGTGACCGGCAGATCCGGGAAAATACGGATCCAGACACGGCCGGCGCGCTTCATCTCGCGGGTGATCGCGCGGCGGGCCGCTTCGATCTCGCGCGCGGTGACGCGGTTCGGCTCAAGCGCCTTCAGCCCGAAACCACCGAAATCCAGGTTGGTCCCGCCCTTGGCGGTACCGTGGATACGGCCCTTGAACTGCTTGCGGAACTTTGTGCGCTTTGGCTGCAGCATCGTTCTAACTCCAAATTCCTAAATGTCTCAGGCGTTTTCGCGACGACGACCGCGTTCGCGATCACCACCACCACCGCCATGCGCATGATCGCCCTCGGTCGCGCGGCGCTCCGAAGCCATCGGGTCGTGCTCGAGGATCTCGCCCTTGAACACCCACACCTTGACGCCGCAGATGCCGTACGCCGTATTCGCCTCGGCCGTGCCGTAGTCGACATCGGCGCGCAGCGTGTGCAGCGGCACGCGGCCTTCGCGGTACCATTCCATGCGCGCGATTTCGGCGCCGCCGAGACGGCCCGAGCAGTTGATGCGGATGCCTTCGGCACCGAGGCGCATCGCCGACTGCACGGCACGCTTCATGGCGCGGCGGAACGCGATGCGGCGCTCGAGCTGCTGGGCGATCGACTGGGCGACCAGGGTCGCGTCGATTTCCGGCTTGCGCACTTCCACGATGTTGAGGTGCGTCTCGGACTTGGTCATCTCCATCAGCTTCTTGCGAAGCTTCTCGATGTCGGCGCCCTTCTTGCCGATGATCAGACCCGGGCGCGCGGCATGGATGGTGACGCGGCACTTTTTGTGCGGACGCTCGATCACGACCTTCGAGATGGCAGCCTGCTTGAGCTCCTTCTCGAGGTACTTGCGGATCTTGATGTCCTCATGCAGCAGCTTGCCGTACTCGCCGGTGTTCGCGAACCAGCGCGAATCCCAGGTGCGGTTGATGCCGAGGCGAAGACCGATCGGATTGACTTTCTGGCCCATTATGCGGCCTCCCCTTTTTCTTCGACTTCACGAACGACGATCGTGAGGTGCGAGAACGGCTTCTCGATACGGCTGGCGCGACCACGGCCCCGGGCATGGAACCGCTTCATGACGATCGACTTGCCGACATAGGCTTCCGCCACGATCAGCGCATCGACGTCGAGGTCGTGGTTGTTTTCCGCGTTGGCGATCGCCGATTCCAGCGTCTTCTTGACCGTGCCGGAAATCCGCTTGGCCGAGAATTCCAGGTCGGAAAGCGCTGTCGCGACCTTCTTGCCGCGGATCAGCGCGGCAACCAGGTTCAGCTTCTGCGGGCTGATACGGATCGTGCGCAGTACGGCGCGCGCTTCGTTGTCAGCAAGCCTGCGCGGAGCTTTGGCCTTGCCCATGATTATTTCCTCTTCGCCTTCTTATCCGCGCCGTGACCGTAATAGGTCCGCGTCGGAGCGAATTCACCGAACTTGTGACCGACCATGTCCTCGTTCACCGAGACGGGAACATGCTTCTGGCCGTTGTAGACACCGAAGGTGAAGCCGACGAACTGCGGCAGGATGGTGGAGCGACGGCTCCACATCTTGATCACCTCATTGCGACCACCTTCACGAACCTTGTCCACCTTCTTGAGAAGGTAGCCGTCGATGAAGGGGCCTTTCCAAATAGAACGAGTCACTTGGCGTTACCTCTTCTTAGCTCTTGCGCTGATGGCGCGAGCGCAGGATGAACTTGTCGGTCGCCTTGTTGGACCGCGTCTTCTTGCCCTTGGTCGGCTTGCCCCACGGCGAGACCGGATGGCGGCCACCGGAGGTGCGGCCTTCACCACCGCCATGCGGGTGGTCGACCGGGTTCATGGTCACGCCGCGATTGTGCGGGCGCTTGCCACGCCAAACCGTGCGGCCGGCCTTGCCGTCGTTGATGTTGCCGTGGTCCGGGTTGGACACCGCACCGACGGTGGCCATGCAGGAGCCGTGAACGACACGCTGCTCGCCCGAGTTGAGGCGCAGGATCGCCATGCCCTGGTCGCGACCGACGAGCTGGGCGTAACCGCCAGCCGAACGGGCGACCTGGGCGCCCTTGCCCGGCTTCAGCTCGATGTTGTGGACGATCGTGCCGACCGGCATCGAGGCCAGCGGCATCGCATTGCCCGGCTTCACGTCGACCGCTTCGCCAGCCACGATCTTGTCGCCGGCGGCAAGGCGCTGCGGAGCGATGATGTAGGACAGCTCGCCATCGTCATACTTGATCAGCGCGATGAAGGCGGTGCGGTTCGGATCGTATTCAATGCGCTCGACCGTGCCGACGACGTCGAACTTGCGGCGCTTGAAATCGATGATGCGGTACGAACGCTTGTGACCGCCGCCGATGAAGCGTGCAGTGATGCGGCCGTAATTGTTACGGCCGCCCGACTTGGTCAGGCCCTCGGTCAGACCCTTGACGGGCTTGCCCTTGTAGAGGCCCGAGCGGTCGACGATGACCAGCTGACGGGTGCTCGGCGTTATCGGGTTGAATTTTTTAAGTGCCATTGTCCTGTCCTCGCGGCCTTGCTCAGAGACCCGTCGCGACGTCGATCGACTGGCCGTCGGCCAGCGTCACTACCGCCTTCTTGACGTCGCTCTGGCGGCCGATCGTGCCGCGGAAGCGCTTGATCTTGCCCTTGCGGACAAGCGTGTTCACGGCCATCACCTTGACGCCGAACAGCGCTTCAACGGCGGCCTTGATTTCCGGCTTCGACGCCTTCTTGGCGACGTTGAAGACGACCTGGTTCTGCTCGGAAGCCATGGTCGACTTTTCGGTGATCGCCGGGCTGACGATTACGTCGTAGTGACGAAGGTCGGTCATTTAAAGCGCTCCTCGAGAGCCTCGACGGCGGCCTTCGAAAGGACCAGCGTGCCGCGGCGCAGAATGTCGTAGACGTTGATGCCCTGGATGGGCAGCACGTCGATGTTCGGGATGTTGGTCGCGGCCAGCTTGAAGTTCCGGTCGAGCTCGGCGCCACCAATCACCAGGGCGTTCGTCAGGCCCAGCGTCGCGAAATTCGCGATCAGCGCCTTGGTCTTTGCCTCGGTCAGCTTCAGCTCGTCGATGACGATGATCGACGCGCTCTTGGCCTTGGCCGAGAGAGCATGCTTGAGGCCGAGCGCGCGGACCTTCTTCGGCAGCTCGTGCTCGTGGCTGCGAACGACCGGGCCGTGAGCCTTGCCGCCGCCGCGGAACTGCGGAGCGCGTGCCGAATGGTGACGGGCGCGGCCCGTACCCTTCTGTTTGTACATCTTGGCGCCGGTGCGCGCGATCTCGGCGCGGCCCTTGGCCTTGTGCGTGCCCTGCTGCTTCTTGGCGAGCTGCCAGCGCACGACGCGCTGCAAAATGTCCTCGCGCGGATCAAGGCCGAAAATCTCCTCGGAGAGTTTCACCTTGCCGGCGTCCTTGCCGCCCAGCGTTGTGATCTTGAGATCCATTATTCCGCTCCCTCTGTGGCCGGAGCCTCATTCTTCGTGCCCATACCGGCAGCAACTGGGCGGATCGCGGCGGGCTTCGGCGCATTGGCCGGAAGCGCCACCTTGGCGGCGTCGCGAACCAGGATCCACGCACCCTTCGACCCGGGAACCGCGCCGCGGATCAGGATCAGGCCGCGGTCGGCATCGGTCGAGACGATCTCGACGTTCTGCGTGGTGACGCGCGTGTCGCCCATGTGGCCGGCCATCTTCTTGCCCTTGAACACCTTGCCGGGGTCCTGGCGCTGGCCGGTCGAGCCGTGCGTGCGGTGCGAGACCGAGTTACCGTGGGTCGCGCGGCCACCACCCATATGGTGGCGCTTGATGACGCCCTGGAAACCCTTGCCGATCGTCGTGCCGGTGACGTCGACCTTCTGGCCGGCGACGAAATGCTCGACGGTGATCTCGGCGCCGACATCGATCATGTTGTCGGCGGAGACGCGGAACTCGGCAAGCTTGGCCTTCGGCTCGACGGAAGCGGTCGCGAAATGGCCGCGCATCGCCTTCGACGTGTTCTTCACCTTGGCAAGGCCAACGCCGAGCTGAACGGCGGTGTAGCCATTCTTCTCCTGCGTGCGCTGCGCCACGACCTGGCAGTTCTCCATCTGGAGAACGGTGACGGGAACATGTTCCCCGGCATCGTTGTAGATGCGGGTCATTCCCACCTTCTTTGCAATCACACCTGAACGCATCGGTTCAATTCCTTTAGAGTTCCGGGCCAGGGGCACCGCCCCTTACCGCGCTCTCATTCCCTTAGAGCTTGATCTCGACGTCGACACCGGCGGCCAGATCGAGCTTCATCAAAGCATCGACGGTCTGCGGGGTCGGATCGACGATATCGAGCAGACGCTTGTGCGTGCGCATCTCGAACTGCTCGCGGCTCTTCTTGTCGACGTGAGGCGACCGGTTGACCGTGAACTTTTCGATCCGCGTCGGCAGCGGAATGGGGCCGCGGACGTTGGCACCGGTGCGCTTGGCCGTCGACACGATTTCGCGCGTCGAGGCGTCGAGCACCCGGTGATCAAACGCCTTCAGGCGGATGCGGATATTCTGTCCGTTCATGCGTCACTTCCTTGTTCTGGCGCGGCGCGGGCACCCGCGCCCGCGACAGATCGGTTTAAGTCCAAATTACTCTTTGATGGTGACGACGATGCCGGCACCGACGGTGCGGCCGCCTTCACGGATGGCGAAGCGCAGCTTCTCTTCCATGGCGATCGGCACGATCAGCTCGACGTCGACCGTGATGTTGTCGCCAGGCATCACCATCTCGGTGCCGGCCGGCAGCGACACGATGCCGGTCACGTCGGTGGTGCGGAAGTAGAACTGCGGACGGTAGTTGGTGAAGAACGGCGTGTGACGGCCACCCTCGTCCTTGGTCAGGATGTAGGCTTCGGCCACGAACTTCTTGTGCGGCTTCACCGAACCGGGCTTGGCCAGAACCTGGCCGCGCTCGACACCTTCACGGTCGACACCGCGCAGCAGCGCGCCGATGTTGTCGCCCGCCTGGCCCTGGTCGAGCAGCTTGCGGAACATCTCGACGCCCGTGCAGGTCGTCTTGGTGGTCGGACGGATGCCGATGATCTCCAGCTCCTCGCCGACCTTGACCACGCCGCGCTCGACGCGACCGGTCACGACCGTGCCGCGGCCCGAGATCGAGAACACGTCCTCGATCGGCATCAGGAACGGCTTGTCGAGCGGACGAACCGGCGTCGGGATGTAGGCGTCGACCTGAGCCATCAGCTCGCGGATCGCGTCCTCGCCGATCTTCTTGTCCGAATCTTCAAGCGCCGCCAGCGCCGAACCCTTGACGATCGGAATGTCGTCGCCGGGGAACTCGTTCTTGGTCAGCAATTCGCGAACCTCGAGCTCGACCAGCTCAAGCAGCTCGGCGTCGTCGACCTGGTCGACCTTGTTCAAAAACACCACGATCGACGGCACGCCGACCTGGCGGGCCAAAAGGATGTGCTCGCGGGTCTGCGGCATCGGGCCGTCGGCGGCCGACACAACCAGGATCGCGCCGTCCATCTGCGCGGCACCGGTGATCATGTTCTTCACATAGTCGGCGTGGCCGGGGCAGTCGACGTGGGCGTAGTGGCGGTTCTCCGTCTCGTACTCGACGTGAGCCGTCGAAATCGTGATGCCGCGCGCCTTCTCTTCCGGCGCCGCGTCAATCTGGTCATAGCGCTTGTATTCGCCAAAATACTTGGTGATCGCTGCCGTCAAAGACGTCTTGCCATGATCAACGTGGCCAATCGTGCCGATGTTCACATGCGGCTTGGTGCGCTCGAATTTACCTTTTGCCATGTGATGTCTCCATTCCTGCTCGCCCGTACGGGCTCTTAATTAAGTTGCCGCAGCACCCTGCCGGGTTACGCGTATTTCTTCTGGACTTCCTGGGCGACCGCGGTCGGGACCGGCTCGTAATGGTCGAACTGCATCGTGTATGCCGCACGGCCCTGGCTCATCGAGCGCAGATTGTCGACGTACTTGAACATGTTGGCGAGCGGCACCATCGCGTTGATGACGACTGCCACGCCGCGGGCTTCCTGGCCCTGGATCTGGCCACGACGGCCGTTGAGGTCGCCGATGACACCGCCGACATAATCTTCCGGCGTCACGACCTCGACCTTCATGATCGGCTCGAGCAGCTGCACGCCGAGCTTCGGCGAAGCTTCCATAAAGCAAGCGCGGGAAGCGATTTCGAATGCGAGCACCGAAGAGTCGACGTCGTGGAAAGCGCCGTCGATCAAGGTAGCCTTGACGCCGATCATCGGGAAACCGGCAAACGGGCCGGAACCCATCTTGCTCAGCAGGCCCTTCTCGACACCCGGGATGTATTCCTTCGGGACAGCGCCGCCGACGATCTTGGACTCGAACACGAAATCCTCGCCCTCGGGGTTCGGCTCGAAGACGATCTTCACGCGAGCGAACTGCCCGGTACCACCGGTCTGCTTCTTGTGCGTGTAGTCCTGCTCGTGCCTGCGGGTGATCGTCTCGCGATAAGCCACCTGCGGCGCACCGACATTGGCCTCGACCTTGAACTCACGACGCATGCGATCGACGATGATGTCGAGGTGCAGCTCGCCCATGCCGGAAATGATGGTCTGGCCGCTTTCCTCGTCGGTCTTGACGCGGAAGGACGGATCCTCGGCAGCCAGGCGATGCAGCGCGAGGCCCATCTTTTCCTGGTCGTTCTTGGTCTTCGGCTCGATGGCGATCTGGATGACCGGATCGGGGAATTCCATACGCTCGAGGATGACCGGATGAAGCGGATCGCACAGCGTGTCGCCGGTGGTCGTGTCCTTGAGACCTGCGAGAGCGACGATGTCGCCGGCATAGGCCTCTTCAACGTCGGCACGGGAATTCGCATGCATCTGCAGCATGCGGCCGATGCGCTCTTTCTTGCCCTTCACGGTGTTGTCGACCGAGATGCCCTTGGTGAGCTTGCCCGAATAGATACGGGCAAAGGTCAGCGAACCGACGAACGGGTCGTTCATGATCTTGAACGCCAGCATCGACAGCGGCTCGTTGTCGTCGGCGTGACGCTCGATCTCGGCGTCGGTCTTGGCATCGACACCCTTGATCGCGGGCACATCGGCCGGCGACGGCAGGTATTCCACGACGGCGTCGAGCAGAGGCTGCACGCCCTTGTTCTTGAATGCCGAGCCGCAGAACATCGGGAAGAACTTGACCGCGATGGTGCCCTTGCGGATCAGCGCGCGGATCTCGTCATTCGACGGCATCCTGCCTTCGAGGTAGTTCTCAAGAGCCGTCTCGTCCATCTCGACGGCGGCCTCGATCATCTTCTCGCGGTATTCCTCGGCGCGAGCCTTGAGGTCGGCCGGGATCTCGACGACGTCCCAGGCAGCGCCCAGCGTCTCGTCGCGCCAGACCAGCGCGTTCATCTCGACCAGGTCGACGACGCCCTTGAATTCGGTCTCGGCGCCGATCGGCAGCTGCATGACGACAGCCTGCGCACCGAGGCGCGAGCCGATCATCTCGACCGAGCGGTAGAAGTCGGCGCCGGTCTTGTCCATCTTGTTGCAGAAGATCATGCGCGGCACGCGGTACTTGTCGGCCTGGCGCCAGACGGTTTCCGTCTGCGGCTCCACACCGGCATTGGCGTCGAGCAGCGCGATGGCGCCGTCAAGCACGCGCAGCGAACGCTCGACCTCGATGGTGAAGTCGACGTGTCCGGGCGTGTCGATGATGTTGAAGCGGTGCATCTTGCCGTCACGACCCTTCCAGAAGGTCGTGGTCGCGGCCGACGTAATCGTGATGCCGCGCTCCTGCTCCTGCTCCATCCAGTCCATGGTCGCGGCGCCGTCGTGCACTTCGCCGATCTTGTGCGACTTGCCCGTGTAATAGAGGACGCGCTCGGTGGTCGTCGTCTTGCCGGCGTCGATATGCGCCATGATACCGAAATTGCGGTAGTCTTCGATTTTATATTCGCGGGCCATCGTAACTGCCTCTCAGTCTCTTTCGCGCTTTACCAGCGGTAGTGCGCGAAGGCGCGGTTGGCTTCAGCCATCTTGTGGGTGTCTTCACGCTTCTTCACGGCGGTGCCGCGGTTGTTGGCCGCGTCCATCAGCTCGCCGGAAAGGCGGTCGACCATGGTGGTCTCGTTGCGGTTGCGGGCCGCGGCGATCAGCCAACGAATGGCCAGCGCCTGACGGCGCTCGGGGCGCACGTCGACCGGAACCTGGTAGGTGGCGCCGCCGACGCGACGCGAACGCACTTCCACATGCGGCGCGACATTGTCGAGCGCCTGATGGAAGACGGTGACCGGCTCCTGCTTGGTCTTCGACTGGACCTGGTCGAGCGCGCCGTAGACGATGGTCTCGGCAACCGACTTCTTGCCGTCATACATGACGGCGTTCATGAACTTGGTGACGATCAGATCGCCGAACTTGGGGTCCGGATTGATCTCACGCTTTTCTGCACTGTGACGACGGGACATGGCTTTTGTCTCTCAATCTCTCATAGCCCGGCGCAGTCAAAAAAGCGCCGAAGCCGGAAAACCTTACTTCGGACGCTTGGCACCGTATTTCGAACGGCGCTGCTTGCGGTTCTTCACACCCTGCGTGTCGAGCACTCCGCGGATGATGTGGTAACGGACACCCGGAAGGTCCTTGACGCGGCCGCCGCGGATCATGACCACGGAGTGCTCCTGAAGGTTGTGACCTTCGCCGGGGATGTAACCGATCACCTCGAAACCATTGGTCAGGCGGATCTTGGCCACCTTGCGCAGCGCCGAGTTCGGCTTCTTCGGCGTCGTTGTGTAGACGCGCGTGCAGACGCCCCGCTTCTGCGGGTTCTGCTGCATGGCCGGGACCTTGTTGCGCTTCACCGGCGCAATGCGCGGCTTGCGGATCAGCTGGTTGACGGTAGGCATTAAACCCTCTTGTCTCTCAATTCCGTGTCTCGTGCCGGTCAAGGCTCGCTCAAAGCGTCATTTCCATACGCAAATTCGGGCCACAAACCGCGCCTTGCGGTCTTGCCCGAACAAATCGCAGAGGAAGCGGATACCGCTTCGTGCACGCCGGAAATGTCTTTTCGCTCGTAAAACGAACCCTGTTTGAGGCAAACTCCAAAGCGTGTCGCTTCGGAAGGGAGAGCCTCACATCGGTTCTGACTGGGCGGCTTCTACTCGCAAGCCCGCGTACCGTCAACCCCGGAGCGGCAAATATTGCATTGAAGCCGGGGCTTGGCAGCCATGCGTAAACCGCATGTAATTTTCTTTCGTCATTTTGCAAGGGCGAGGAAGAAAGTGACCGGGTTTTGGCTGTTGCGCGGCGCGGCTTCATGCGAAAAAGCCGCATGAACAGTCAAAGCCCCTCGCCGCGAAGGAATCGGCCCGTGAACGACAACGAGGAACGCCCGGTCACCATCATCACCGGCCGGGTGTGGAAGAGAAAAGGCGGCAAGCCGGAAGGCGTGCACGTCATGCTGGTTGCGCCTGATGACGATTCGGCGGTGCGCCGTGCGCTCGAATCGCTGGCGGCGGAGGGTTACGCCGAAGCCGAGCTCGACCAGATCGGCGACATGGAGGGCGAGCCCGACGAGGAGCCGCATCTTTCGGCCTTCCAGGGCGCGCTCGAAGGCGAAGTGTCGATCGTGACCTTTGACGTGCCGATCTGAAAGCGTGCCGGCCCTTGCCGTTCGAATCGCCGCTGAAGCCTTCCAACGAGTGAAAGGCCCACGCTGCAGCTCCGGCAAAGACGGAGTTGACCTTTCGGCTTCGGCTTGTCCGGGGCAAGTGTTCTGATAAGAAGCGCTCACCATCATCCACAGACGGAGCGGCCGTGTCCCAGCCCATCAAGATAGGTATTGTCGGTGTCGGCAAGATCGTCCGCGACCAACACCTTCCGGCGCTCGCCAAGGACCGGGACTACCGGCTGATCGCCGCTGCCAGCCGGCATGGCAAGGTTGAAGACATCCATAATTTTCCCGATATCGAGACGATGCTTGGCGCCGTTCCCGAACTCGACGCCGTCTCACTCTGCATGCCGCCGCAATTCCGCTACGCTGCGGCGCGCACCGCGCTCGAGGCGAAGAAGCACGTGTTCCTGGAAAAGCCGCCCGGCGCCACGGTCAGCGAGGTCGAGGACCTGAAGGCGCTGGCGACGAAACAGGGCGTGTCGCTGTTCGCCAGTTGGCATTCGCGCTATGCGCCGGCGGTTGAAGCGGCGCGGACTTTTTTGGCCGCGACGCAAATCAAATCAGCGGCAATCGTCTGGAAGGAAGACGTGCGCCGCTGGCACCCGAACCAGGACTGGATCTGGCAGCCAGGCGGCTTCGGCGTCTTCGATCCAGGCATCAACGCGCTGTCGATCGCGACCTACATCCTGCCCGCCATGTACATCACCTCGGCCGCGCTCGACTTCCCGGAGAACCGCGACGCGCCGATCGCCGCCCAGGTCGCCTTCCGCGCGGCGAACGGGTCGGCGGTGACGATGGATCTCGATTGGCTCCAGACCGGGCCGCAGAGCTGGGACATTCTCGCCGATACCGATGCCGGCAAGATGGTGCTCTCGGGCGGTGGCTCGAAACTCGCCATCGACGGCCGCGTCGTCCATGAAGAACCGGAAGCGGAATATCCTGAACTCTACAGGCGTTTCGCCGAAATCGTGCGCGCCGGCACTTCCGATGTCGATCTCGCGCCCCTCCAGCATGTCGCCGACGCCTTCATGCTCGGCAAGCGCAATGTGGTCGAGGCGTTCTTCGACTGAACAGCGGCCGTAGACCGGATCCGCGATCCGGTCCGCCTATCGCAACAACTCAATCGACAATCGCTATGGCAAACCCGTCATAGCCCTTGGCGCCGACAGTCTGGATCGCGGTGCCGTCCAGGCGCTTGTCGCCGCCGATGAAAGAGAACGCCGCGCGTGCACCTTCGATGTTGGCGTCGCGACCGTCCTCGTCGAGCACCGCGCCGTCACGGATGACGTTGTCGCAGACGATGACCGTTCCCGAGCGCGAGAGCCGCATGGCCCAGGAGAGATAGTTGGGGTTGTTAGGCTTGTCGGCGTCGATGAAAACGAGGTCGAACGGCCCGGCGTTTTCGGCGCCCAGCGCAGCGAGCGACTGCAGCGCCGGCCCGACTCGCAGATCGATCCGTTCGGAAACCCCTGCCCGGTCGAAATTCGAACGCGCGACCTTGGCGTGGTGCGGATCGAGTTCGAGCGTCACGATCTTGCCGCCGGCCGGCAATCCCCGCGCCATCCAAATGGTGGAATAACCGCCCAGCGTACCAATCTCGAGCACCTTTTTCGCGCCGCGAATGCGCACCAGCAGCGAGAGCAGCTTTCCTTGCGCCGCCGAGACGTCGATCGCCGGCAAGCCACCGTCGCGGTTGGCCGCCAGGACCGCGTCGAGAACGGGATCCGCCTCGAAGAGCGAGGAAACGATGTAGTTATCGACAGCCGTCCAGGTTTTCGTGCTCATCTGCCTTCCTCGATTGTTCGTTGAAACGAAAAGGCCGCCGGGTTGCCCCGGCGGCCTTGTTGCCTGAGATCTCTTGCCGCCGCGCTTATTGCGCGGCGGTTGTCATGTCGGCCAGCATCGGCTCGGCGACTTCGACACCGGAGGCCTTGCGGCGCTCGTCGATGATCAGTTCGTCGCGCGAGGTGGCGATGCGGCGGATCTGGCTCATCGTGCCGCCGGTACCGGCCGGGATCAGCCGGCCGACGATGACGTTTTCCTTCAAGCCCTGCAGCATGTCGGTCTTGCCGGCAACCGCGGCTTCCGTCAGCACCCTGGTCGTCTCCTGGAAGGAGGCGGCCGAGATGAAGGACGGCGTCTGCAGCGAAGCCTTGGTGATGCCGAGCAGCACCGGCTGGCCTTCGGCCGGCTTCTTGCCGTCCTCGATCAGGCGCTCGTTGACCTCTTCCAGTTCGATCACGTCGACGTGGTCGCCCGGAATATAGGTCGAGTCGCCCTGCGTGGTGATCTCGACCTTCTGCAGCATCTGCCGAACGATCACCTCGATGTGCTTGTCGTTGATCGACACGCCCTGCAGACGGTAGACCTCCTGGATCTCGTTGACGAGGTAGGACGCAAGCGCCTCCACGCCCTTGATCGCCAGGATGTCGTGCGGCGCCGGATTGCCGTCGAGGATGTAGTCGCCCTTCTCGATGACGTCGCCGTCTTGGAGATGGAACGGCTTGCCCTTCGGGATCAGGTATTCGACAGGCTCAAGCGTCGAGTCATGCGGCTCGATGATGATGCGGCGCTTGTTCTTGTAGTCGCGGCCGAAGCGGATCGTACCATCGATCTCTGCGATGATGGCGTGATCCTTCGGACGACGGGCCTCGAACAGCTCGGCAACACGCGGCAGACCGCCGGTGATGTCCTTGGTCTTGGCGCTTTCCATCGGGATACGCGCCAGGACGTCGCCAGGGCGAACCTGAGCACCCGGCTCGACCGAGAGAATGGCCTCGACCGAGAGCAGGAAGCGGGCATCGCCGCCCTTCGACAGCTTGCCGACCTTGCCCTTGGCGTCCTGAACGACGATCGCCGGCTTCAGGTCGTTGCCGCGCGGCGTCGAACGCCAGTCGATGACCTCGCGCTTGGTGATGCCGGTCGACTCGTCGGCCGTTTCCTGGACGGAAATGCCGTCGACCAGATCCTCGAACGCCACCTTGCCCTCGATTTCGGTGAGGATCGGGCGGGTGTAAGGATCCCACTCGGCGATGCGCTGGCCGCGCTTCACCTTGTCGCCATCATCCACGAAGATGCGCGAACCATAGGTGACGCGGTGCGTGGCGCGCTCCTTGCCGGCTTCGTCGAGGATCAGCACCGCCATGTTGCGGCCCATGACCATCTGCTGGCCGTCCGAGTTGCGCACCACGTTGCGGTTGCGGATCTCGACCTTGCCCTCATAGGAGGCTTCAAGGAACGAGCTATCCACCACCTGCGCCGTACCGCCCATGTGGAAGGTACGCATGGTGAGCTGGGTGCCCGGCTCACCGATCGACTGCGCCGCGATGACGCCGACGGCCTCGCCCTGGTTGACCGGGGTGCCCCGGGCCAGATCGCGTCCGTAGCAGACCGCGCAGACGCCGACCCTGACTTCGCAAGTCAGCGCCGAGCGGATCCGGACCGACTGCACGCCGGCCTTCTCGATCTGCTCCACGTCGCGCTCGTCCATCAGCGTTCCGGCCTTGACCAGCAATTCGCCGGTCACCGGATGGTTGATGTCGTCGAGCGCGGTGCGGCCCAGCACGCGCTGGCCGACCGAAGCGACGACCTGACCGGCATCGACGATCGGCTGCATGGTGAGGCCCTTGTCGGTGCCGCAGTCCACGGAGTTGACGATGCAGTCCTGCGCCACGTCGACCAGACGACGGGTGAGATAGCCCGAGTTCGCCGTCTTCAAGGCGGTGTCCGCCAGACCCTTGCGGGCGCCGTGGGTCGAGTTGAAGTACTCGAGCACGGTCAGGCCTTCCTTGAAGTTCGAGATGATCGGCGTCTCGATGATTTCACCCGACGGCTTGGCCATCAGGCCGCGCATGCCGGCGAGCTGGCGCATCTGGGTGGGCGAGCCACGCGCACCGGAGTGCGACATCATGTAAATCGAGTTCATCGGCTTCTGACGGCCATTGTCCTCGAACTCGACCGCCTTGATGCGGGCCATCATTTCGTCGGCGACCTTTTCCGAGCACTTGGCCCAGGCGTCGACGACCTTATTGTACTTCTCGCCCTGCGTGATCAGGCCGTCATTGTACTGCTGCTCGTATTCCTTGGCCAAGGCCTCGGTGTCCGACACCAGCTTGATCTTGGTATCCGGAATCAGCATGTCGTCCTTGCCGAACGAAATGCCGGCACGGCAGGCATGGGCGAAACCGAGCGCCATGATGCGATCGCAGAAAATGACCGTCTCCTTCTGACCGCAATGGCGGTAGACGGTGTCGATCATCTTGGAGATGTTCTTCTTGGTCATCTCCTGGTTGGCGGTCTCGTAAGGCACGTTGACGTTCTTCGGCAGAAGCTCGCCGATGATCATGCGGCCAGGCGTGGTGTCGTAGATCTTCGACACGACCTTGCCCTCGGCGTCGACCGAGCGGAAGCGGCCCTTGATCTTGGCGTGCAGGGTCACCGCCTTGGTCTCGAGCGCGTGCTGGAGTTCGCCCATGTCGGCAAACACCATGCCCTCGCCCGGCTCGTTCTGGTTGACGATCGAGAGGTAGTAGAGACCCAGAACCATGTCCTGCGACGGCACGATGATCGGCGCGCCGGAAGCCGGGTGCAGGATGTTGTTGGTTGACATCATCAGCACGCGGGCTTCCAACTGCGCTTCCAGCGACAGCGGCACGTGGACCGCCATCTGGTCGCCGTCGAAGTCGGCGTTGAAGGCCGTGCAGACCAGCGGATGCAGCTGGATCGCCTTGCCTTCGATCAGGATCGGCTCGAACGCCTGGATGCCGAGGCGGTGCAGCGTCGGCGCGCGGTTCAAGAGCACCGGATGCTCGCGGATGACCTCGTCGAGGATATCCCAGACTTCCGGACGCTCCTTCTCGACCAGCTTCTTGGCCTGCTTGACGGTCGAGGAGTAACCCTTGGCGTCGAGGCGGGCGTAGATGAAGGGCTTGAACAGTTCGAGCGCCATCTTCTTGGGCAGGCCGCACTGGTGCAGCTTGAGCTCCGGACCGGTGACGATGACCGAACGGCCGGAATAGTCGACGCGCTTGCCGAGCAGGTTCTGGCGGAACCGGCCCTGCTTGCCCTTGAGCATATCCGACAGCGACTTCAGCGGACGCTTGTTGGCGCCGGTGATGACGCGGCCACGGCGGCCGTTGTCGAACAGCGCGTCGACGGCCTCCTGCAGCATGCGCTTTTCATTGCGCACGATGATGCCGGGGGCACGCAGCTCGATCAGCCGCTTCAGACGGTTGTTGCGGTTGATGACGCGTCGATAGAGATCGTTGAGGTCCGACGTCGCGAAACGTCCGCCGTCCAGCGGGACGAGCGGGCGCAGGTCCGGCGGGATCACCGGAACCACCTTCATGATCATCCATTCCGGACGGTTGCCGGACTCCATGAAGTTCTCGACGACCTTGAGCCGCTTAAGATACTTCTTCTGCTTCAGCTCGGATGTGGTCGAAGCCAGCTCCGAACGCAGGTCGCCGGCGATCTTCTCCAGGTCCATGCCGGCCAGAAGGTCATGAATGGCCTCGGCGCCGATCATGGCGGTGAAGCTATCCTCGCCATATTCGTCGACGGCGATCATGTACTCTTCCTCGCTGAGCAGCTGGTGCTCCTTCAGCGCGGTGAGGCCGGGTTCGGTGACGATGTAGTTCTCGAAGTAGAGGACGCGCTCGATGTCCTTCAGGGTCATGTCGAGCAGCGTGCCGATGCGCGAGGGCAGCGACTTCAGGAACCAGATATGGGCGACGGGTGCCGCCAGCTCGATATGGCCCATGCGCTCGCGGCGAACGCGCGACAGCGTGACTTCGACACCGCACTTTTCGCAGATGACGCCCTTGTACTTCATGCGCTTGTACTTGCCGCACAGGCACTCGTAGTCCTTGATCGGGCCAAAAATGCGCGCGCAGAACAGACCGTCACGCTCCGGCTTGAAGGTGCGGTAGTTGATGGTCTCCGGCTTCTTGATCTCGCCGAACGACCAGGACAGAATCTTCTCAGGGCTGGCGAGCGATATCCGGATGGAATCGAACACCTGCGCCGGCGCCTGGGGATTGAAGAGATTCATGACCTCTTGGTTCATGCCGTTCTCCTTTCGGGGTCCTCGAAAACCCCTTGCATCTGATGCGGGGCAAATGCCCGCTGAGTGGTCGGCCCACCGGCCGAAGAATTTGGTGCACCCGGTCGCGGGAGCCTCTCCCGCGACCGGGTGTCTTGTTTATTCCGCTGCGTCGGGCAGCCGAACCGGGGCTTCGTCGAGCTTGGTGTTCTCCAATTCGACGTTGAGGCCGAGCGACCGCATCTCCTTGACGAGAACGTTGAAGCTCTCCGGAATGCCGGCCTCGAAGGTGTCGTCGCCGCGGACGATCGCCTCGTAGACCTTGGTGCGGCCGGCGACGTCGTCCGACTTCACCGTCAGCATTTCCTGCAGCGTATAGGCGGCGCCGTAGGCTTCCAGCGCCCAGACCTCCATTTCGCCGAAGCGCTGGCCGCCGAACTGCGCCTTGCCGCCCAGCGGCTGCTGGGTGACGAGCGAGTACGGACCTATCGAACGCGCGTGGATCTTGTCGTCCACGAGGTGGTGAAGCTTGAGCATGTAGATGTAGCCCATCGTCACCTTGCGATCGAACGGCTCGCCGGTGCGTCCGTCATAGAGCTGCGACTGACCGCTAGTGTGCAGGCCCGCCTGCTCCAGCATGACGTTGATGTCGGCCTCGTGCGCGCCGTCGAACACCGGGGTTGCGATCGAGACGCCGCGGCGCATCTGCTCGCTCAGGCGAACGATGCTCTCGTCGTCATACTCGCGGACCGGCTCGTTGCGGTCGTTGGCGGGCATGAAGCTCTCCAGCGTCTTGCGCAGCGGCTTGATGTCGCCGGCAGACTTGTAGGCGTCGATCATCTCGCCGATCTTCCTGCCCATTCCGGCGCAAGCCCAGCCCAGATGCGTTTCCAGGATCTGGCCGACATTCATGCGGCTCGGCACACCCAGTGGGTTGAGCACGATATCGGCATGCGTGCCGTCCTCGAGGAAAGGCATGTCCTCGACCGGAACGATGCGCGACACGACACCCTTGTTGCCGTGACGGCCGGCCATCTTGTCACCCGGCTGCATCTTGCGCTTCACCGCCACGAAGACCTTGACCATCTTCATGACGCCCGGAGGCATTTCGTCGCCGCGCTGCACCTTCTCGACCTTGTCCATGAAGCGCTGTTCGAGTGCCTTCTTGGAATCGTCGTACTGGCCGCGCAGGGCTTCCAGTTCGCTCTGGAGCTTTTCGTTCTCCACGGCGAACTGCCACCACTGCGAACGCGGATACTCGTCGAGCGTGTCCTTCGACAGCGTCGAGCCCTTCTTGAAGCCCTTCGGTCCGGCGATCGCTTCCTTGCCGACGAGCACGTCGGAAAGGCGCGCGTAGACGTTGCGATCCAGGATCGCCTGCTCGTCGTCACGGTCCTTGGCGAGGCGTTCGATCTCCTCGCGCTCGATCGCCATGGCGCGCTCGTCCTTCTCCACACCGTGGCGATTGAACACGCGCACCTCGACGACGGTGCCGAAGGTGCCCGGAGGCATGCGCATCGAGGTGTCGCGCACATCGGATGCCTTTTCGCCGAAGATGGCGCGCAGAAGCTTTTCTTCCGGCGTCATCGGGCTTTCGCCCTTCGGCGTGATCTTGCCGACCAGGATATCGCCCGGCTGAACTTCGGCACCGATATAGACGATGCCGGCTTCATCGAGGTTCTTCAGCGCTTCTTCCGAGACGTTCGGAATGTCGCGCGTGATTTCCTCCGGTCCGAGCTTGGTGTCGCGCGCCATGACCTCGAACTCCTCGATGTGGATCGAGGTGAAGACGTCGTCGGCGACGATGCGCTCGGACAGGAGGATCGAGTCCTCGTAGTTGTAGCCGTTCCACGGCATGAACGCGACCAGCACGTTGCGGCCGAGAGCCAGATCGCCGAGCTCGGTCGAAGGACCGTCCGCGATGATGTCGCCCTTGTTGACCCGGTCGCCCATGCGCACCAGCGGACGCTGGTTGATACAGGTGTTCTGGTTCGAACGCTGGAACTTCATCAGCCGGTAGATGTCGACGCCGGACTTGCCCGGATCGAGGTCTTCCGTGGCGCGGATGACGATACGCGTCGCGTCCACCTGGTCGACGATGCCGCCGCGGCGGGCGCCGATGGCGGCGCCCGAATCACGGGCGACGATCGGCTCCATGCCGGTGCCGACGAACGGCGCCTCGGCGCGCACCAGCGGCACGGCCTGGCGCTGCATGTTCGAGCCCATCAGCGCGCGGTTGGCGTCGTCGTTCTCAAGGAACGGGATCAGGGCCGCGGCCACCGACACCATCTGCTTGGGCGAAACGTCCATCAGGTCGACGTTTTCGCGCGGCGCCATCATCACTTCGCCGGCACTGCGGCAAATGACGAATTCGTCGACAAAGCGACCATCCTTGTCGAGCTCGGCATTGGCCTGCGCGACATGGTGCTTGGCCTCTTCCATCGCCGACAGATAGACGACGTCATTGGTCAGCTTGCCGTCGACGATCTTGCGGTACGGGCTCTCGATGAAGCCGTACTTGTTGACGCGCGCGAAGGTGGCGAGCGAGTTGATCAGGCCGATATTCGGGCCTTCCGGCGTCTCGATCGGGCAGATGCGGCCGTAATGCGTCGGGTGCACGTCGCGCACCTCGAAGCCGGCGCGCTCGCGGGTCAGACCACCCGGTCCAAGCGCGGAGAGACGGCGCTTGTGGGTGATCTCCGACAGCGGATTGGTCTGGTCCATGAACTGCGACAGCTGCGAGGAACCGAAGAACTCGCGCACGGCGGCAGCCGCCGGCTTGGCGTTGATCAGGTCCTGCGGCATGACCGTGTCGATCTCGATCGAGGACATACGCTCCTTGATCGCGCGCTCCATGCGCAGCAGGCCGACGCGGTACTGGTTTTCCATCAGCTCGCCGACCGAACGCACGCGGCGATTGCCGAGATTGTCGATGTCGTCGATCTCGCCCTTGCCGTCACGCAGTTCGACCAGCGTCTTGACCACGGCCAGGATGTCGTCCTTGCGCAGCACGCGCACGGTGTCCTCGGCCTTGAGTTCGAGGCGCATGTTCATCTTGACGCGGCCGACGGCGGACAGGTCGTAGCGCTCGCTGTCGAAGAACAGCGAGTTGAACATGGCTTCGGCGGTTTCGAGCGTCGGCGGCTCGCCGGGGCGCATGACACGATAGATGTCGAACAGCGCGTCCTGGCGGCTCTCGTTCTTGTCGACGGCGAGCGTGTTGCGGATGTAGGCGCCGACATTGACGTGATCGATGTCGAGGATCTGGATCTCGTCCTCGCCGGTGCCAAGCAGCACCTTCAGCGTCTTGTCATCGATCTCGTCGCCGGCCTCGAGGAAGATCTCGCCGGTGGCGTAATTGACGATGTCCTCGGCGAGATAGTTGCCGAGCAGGTCCTCGTCGGTCGCCTTGATCGCCTTCAGGCCCTTTTCGCCGAGCTGGCGGGCCTGGCGGGCGGTGATCTTCTTGCCGGCCTCGACAACGACCTCACCCGTGTCGGCGTCGACCAGGTCGCCGACGGCCTTGAGGCCGCGGAAACGATCCACGTTGAACGGAATGCGCCAGTGATCGCCGGCGCGCTTGTAGGTGATCTTGTTGTAGAAGGTCGACAGGATCTCTTCGCCGTCCATGCCGAGCGCCATCAGCAGCGACGTCACCGGAATCTTGCGGCGACGGTCGATGCGGGCGTGCACGACGTCCTTGGAATCGAACTCGATGTCGAGCCACGAACCGCGATAGGGGATGACGCGCGCGGCAAACAGGAGCTTGCCCGACGAGTGCGACTTGCCCTTGTCATGGTCGAAGAAGACGCCCGGCGAGCGGTGCATCTGCGAGACGATGACGCGCTCGGTGCCGTTGACGATGAAGGTGCCGTTCGAGGTCATGAGCGGCATGTCGCCCATGTAGACGTCCTGCTCCTTGATGTCCTTGATCGACTTCGCGCCGGTATCCTCGTCGATATCGAACACGATCAGGCGCAGCGTCACCTTCAGCGGTGCGGCATAGGTGAGGTCGCGCTGACGGCATTCGTCAACGTCGAATTTCGGTCCTTCGAACTCGTACTTCACGAACTCCAGCATCGAGGAGCCGGAAAAATCGGAGATCGGGAAGACCGACTTGAAAACAGCCTGCAGTCCCTCGTCCGGACGTCCGCCCTTGGGCTCGTCCACCATCAGGAACTGGTCATAGGACGCCTTCTGAACCTCGATGAGGTTCGGCATCTCCGCAACTTCCGGGATCTTTCCGAAGAACTTGCGTACGCGTCTGCGGCCATTGAAAGTCTGGGTCTGGGCCATCGTCGCTCCTTAGCTCTAAACTCGGGGCGAGCCTCGCCGCGGCTCGCCTTGCATCCGAACCGCCTGGGCAGCGGCTCTCTGTCTGTTCTCCGGCCCCATTACCAAACTACTTGGCGGCGGCCGGCTAAAACGGGAGAAAACCCGTTTCCTGAGAGCCGGTTTTCGGCCCTCAGGAAAGAGGTTTTCGTGCATCTCGCGCTACGCAGCCTCCCCAGGTCACCCGAGGGAGTGGCGGACGGCGCGAGGCCGTCCGCCGATTGTTACGCTTACTTCAGCTCGACCTTGGCGCCGGCTGCTTCCAGCTGGGCCTTGAACTTGTCGGCGTCGGCCTTGGAAACGGCTTCCTTGACCGGCTTCGGAGCCGCTTCGACCAGGTCCTTGGCTTCCTTGAGGCCAAGGCCGGTGATGGCGCGGACTTCCTTGATGACGTTGATCTTCTGAGCGCCGGCATCGGTGAGGACGACGTCGAATTCCGTCTTTTCCTCGACCGGAGCAGCGGCAGCGGCAGCGCCGCCGGCAGCGGCAACAGCCACCGGAGCAGCAGCCGAAACGCCCCACTTTTCTTCCAGAAGCTTCGACAGCTCAGCCGCCTCAAGGACGGTCAGCTTCGAAAGGTCGTCTACGATCTTTGCGAGATCAGCCATTGTTGTATTCCTTCATAAGGTTCGAACGTGTGTTTGTGATAGCGAGGAACGGCCTCATGCCGCCTCGTCCTTCCGGGCGTAAGCGCCGATGACACGCGCGACCGAAGCCGCGGGCGCATTGACGATCTGGGCGATCCGGGTTGCCGGCGTGGCGATCATGCCAACCAGCCTGGCGCGCAGCTCGTCGAGCGACGGAAGTGTGGCGAGTGCCTTCACACCGTCGGCGTTGAGCGAGGTGGTGCCCATTGCGCCGCCGAGAATGACGAGCTTGTCATTCCCCTTGGCGAAATCGGACGCGACCTTCGGCGCCGCAATCGGATCCTCCGAATAGGCGACCAGCGTCTGTCCCTTGAACAGATCGATGATCGATGCGGAGTCCGTGCCCTGAAGAGCGATTTTGGCGAGACGGTTCTTCGCGACTTTAACGGTGCCACCGGCAGCGCGCATTTTCGACCGGAGGTCGTTCATTTGCGCGACGGTGATACCGGCATAGTGGGCCACGACCACTGAACCCGCGTTCGAGAACGCATCGTTCAGGCCCGTGACGAGTTCGCGTTTTTCCGCTCTGTCCACTGCCTATCTCCAGTTGACCCCCACCCTGCTAACGGGAACATTCCCATTCACGAGGACAGGCGTCGGGTTGCCTTTTGCCGGCCGGGCCATCCAGTAACGGATCTCCCGAACAGCGCTCGAGGATCCTGCCCCCTTTCGCCACATCGCCGGCAAGCCGGACGATGCGCAGACAAAAGGCAAACACGGTTCGAACCTTTCATTGGAGCGCTTGCTCCGTTGTCAGGTCTTCACCCGTCTCATGCAGGCCCACATGAATTAAGGCCCCCCTTTTCAATCAAGGCCGGGCCGCCTGCAATCTCGGACAGGATGTCCGGAAACCTTTCGGCTCCCGGTACCGGGCCCAGAACGATCCAGGCCCGGAATTCACTTACGGATCGGCCCGTTCAGCGGCCGATCCAAACGGTCTTAATCAGGACGCTGCGAGCGTCGAGACGTCGAGCTTGAGGCCCGGGCCCATCGTCGAGGTGACCGACACCTTCTTGACGTAGTTGCCCTTGGCGCCAGCCGGCTTTGCCTTGGTCACCGCATCGGCGAAGGCACGGACGTTTTCTTCCAGCGCCTTGACGTCGAACGAGACCTTGCCGACGCCGGCGTGAACGATGCCGGCCTTCTCGACGCGGAACTCCACAGCGCCGCCCTTCGATGCCTTGACGGCGGCCGCGACGTCGGTGGTGACGGTACCGACCTTCGGGTTCGGCATCATGCCGCGCGGGCCGAGCACTTTGCCCAGACGGCCGACGAGCGGCATCATGTCCGGCGTGGCGATGCAGCGATCGAAATCGATCGTGCCCTTCTGGACGATGTCGACCAGGTCCTCCGCGCCGACGATGTCGGCGCCGGCGGCCTTGGCTTCCTCGGCCTTGTCGCCACGGGCGAACACGGCGACGCGGACCGAGCGGCCGGTGCCGTTCGGCAGGTTGACCACGCCGCGGACCATCTGGTCGGCATGGCGAGGATCAACGCCGAGATTCATCGCGACTTCGATCGTCTCGTCGAACTTGACCGTGGAGCGATCCTTGAGCAGCTTCAGCGCGTCACCCAAGGTATAAGCCTTGTTGGGATCGATGCCTTCGCGGGTCTTCGATACACGCTTTGCAATCTTTGCCATGATCTCAGCCCACCACTTCCAGACCCATCGAGCGGGCGGAGCCCTCGACCATGCGCATGGCCGCCTCGACGTCGTTTGCGTTCAGATCCTTCATCTTCTGCTCGGCGATGGCGCGCACCTTGTCGCGGCCGATCGTGCCGGCCTTGACCTTGCCCGGCTCCTTGGAGCCCGACTTCAGGTTCGCGGCCTTCTTCAGGAAGTAGCTCACCGGCGGCGTCTTCATGACGAAGGTGAACGACTTGTCCTGGTAGTAGGTGATGACGACCGGAATCGGCGATCCCTTTTCCATTTCCTGGGTCTGCGCGTTGAACGCCTTGCAGAACTCCATGATGTTGATGCCGCGCTGACCAAGCGCCGGGCCGATCGGGGGCGACGGCGTAGCCGAGCCCGCGGCAACCTGGAGCTTGAGCTGGCCTGCAATTTTCTTAGCCATCTCTATTCCTGCCTTTGTCTATGCCGGCCCCTCGATCTGGGAAAACACCGGCTGTTGCAGTCTGGTGGTGCGGTTCCTGCGGCCGGCTAAAGCCGCATTCGCCTCCCACCGTTCTCAGGCCGCGCGTGCCGCGCCGCCTCCCCTGACCACCGGAACGGCGCCAGGGATTTCGGATCAGCCTTTTTCGACTTGCCCGAATTCCAGATCGACAGGCACGGCGCGCCCGAAGATCGAAACTTCCACCTTGAGCCGCGCCCGCTCCTCGTCCACTTCCTGGACGAAGCCGTTGAAGGACGCGAAGGGGCCATCCGAAACGCGGATCGCCTCGCCGATCTCGAAGGTAACCGAGGGCTTCGGCCGCTCGACGCCTTCCTGCACCTGGTTCAGGATGCGCTGCGCCTCGGCCTCGGTGATCGGCACCGGCTTG
Source organism: Mesorhizobium sp. B2-2-3 (assembly GCF_006442405.1). Lineage (NCBI taxonomy): Bacteria > Pseudomonadati > Pseudomonadota > Alphaproteobacteria > Hyphomicrobiales > Phyllobacteriaceae > Mesorhizobium > Mesorhizobium sp. B2-2-3. The sequence goes on from NZ_VFWC01000006.1 coordinate 350,125, forward strand.
GAGTCGCCCAAAAACCCGGTGACCTTCGGCGTGTTCTTGACCAGAGAGAACACGGCGTCGGTCAAGTTGGCCTTCAGGAGCACATAGCCCGGAAAGAACTTGCGCTCGGCGTCGACCTTGCGGCCGCGACGAACCTCGACGACCTTCTCGGTCGGCACGACGATCTGCTCGATATCGGCGGACAGGCCCTTCTGCCTGGCCTTGTTCTCGATGTCCTCGGCGACCTTCTTCTCAAAGTTCGAATAGGCGTGGACGATGTACCAGCGCGTAGTCATTTCACGACTTCTCCGTAATCGCCGGACTTAGCGTCCAATGCCCAGAATCTGTTCGACCGCGAGGCCCATGAGCTGATCGGCGGTGAAGAAAAAGATCATCGCGATCACAGCGAAAGCCAGAACCATCACCGTCGAGATCATCGTTTCGCGTCGCGACGGCCAAGTCACCTTGGCGGTCTCCGCGCGAACCTGCTGGAGAAAGACGAAAGGATTTGTGGTTTTCGAAGCCATATGCCGCTCTGTCTTCAAGACCCGTTGGCCGGGTCTCCTGGATGATCCCGCTGGCCGGGACGTGCCGCCTGGGTCCATTTTCGCGCCGAATCAGCGCAATCATTTCGCCCATGCAAATCAGACGCGTAAAGCCGGCTTCCCAGCTCCACGCGTCGCGTGTCTGTTTCGTCTACATAAAACCGATTCTTGATCCACGCAAGTGGCAAGTGTCCGCTTTATGACCAAACGCCGCCTCGGAACCATCCAGTCGTTCCGTCCCGGCTATGGCGCCCTTATGCCTCAATCAGCCTAATATGGCAAGCCGGTCGCCGATTTTCAAATGACGTGCAACATTTTGTATAACCAGAATCGAGCTTTTCTGCCGAGCGGCGTCAGCCCACGCACCGACCGAACTCGGAAGACCTTGCGACCGGCCGCCGGCTGCGATCTTGAGCACCGAGTGAAAAACGATCTCAAGTTCGAAGCCAGTTCCCCACCAGCAAAGCGACCACTAGCAAAGCCATCAGCCGTCCTAGGCCTACAAGCTGGCAACTGCGCCTCAAAGCCTCGGAAATCTCTTTCAGGTCCGCTTGCATGGGATCGGAGGGATAGCTCATCCCCTGCGATCCGAACCAATAATGACACAGGAAGATGAAGCGGTAGGGCTTGTAGAGTGGCCGGTGCATTGCGAATTCAAGGATCTTGGCCCCGTAGCTCAAGCTTGGGTATGCAAAGCGGATATAATGGGTCTCGAAGACTTCGAACGCCGAAGGCTGCTTGTGCAGTTCCCGGACGCTAACGATGTAGCGCCGCGACTGTTCGAAAACGTTCATCGTCAAGCTGCGCTGGGAGACATACAGGTATCGCTCCGAAACGAGCCCGTGCATGATGTCCGCTGCCGCGAATTCAAAATAGACGAGCGCTTCCCGGATATCCTTCTGCAAATTCTGCTGAGCTGCATCTGCTTGAAGCTCCCCATAGGTCGGAAATGGGGTCCGGTTCTGCAAGTAAGGATTAGAGAGCCTTCTCAGGATCGGATAGACCGGATGGGAATCGGCAAGCAGGTACTTGTTGGCCTTTTCCCGCCGAAACGCGTTCGTGGCCTGACGGGCCGAGATGTACCAGCCGAGGATCACCAGAATACCCGTGAGAAGGACAGCGTAGCCGTCTGGGATCTGCGTGATCGATGTATTCTTCCCAAGCCCGATTAGGTAGCCGAGAAACTCGCCCATAACGAAAAGCCCCCGGGGAATCCCCAGGGGCTTCTTATCGCATCTGCACGCGGAATTAAATAATGATGATGTCTCTCATGTGGAGAATCCTCCGAGCACGTTCTTTAGTGACTTACGTAAGCTATCATATGCAAGCGGACCAGTGAACAAAAAATGAACAATACCTAAATTCGCATCCAGGCAAGGCTACTTTCGGGCTCCGCGCCACGCAAGGCGTTTTCTAGGTACCTGTTCCCCTGAGGGAAAATGGCACGGGCAGCAGGGCTCGAACCTACGACCTGCGGTTTTGGAGACCGCCGCTCTACCAACTGAGCTATGCCCGTACACGTGCGCCTCGGCGCAGCAGGGGCTTCCTAAAAGCTTCCGCGCGCTCTGTAAAGAGCGGTTTGCAAGCAAACGCGCCTTCATCCCCTTTCCCGGAAATCGGGATGGTCGACGACCAGCCCGCCGCCATCGATCTCCGGTTTCATGCTCGAGTGCGCCGGCATGCTGTTCGCGGAGATCTTGCCTGCCGGCCCGTGTATCCGTTGGACGCTATTTGGTGTCCGGGACCCGGTAAGGCCCGCCGGGCACGCCCCAGCCCCAGGCCGGCATCGGCTCGGTCTCCGGGTCGCACGTTTCGCCGAGATTGGAATTCATCTTGGCGAGCCGCGATCCCCACTCGACATAGCCCATGAAGGCGGAACGGAACTCCGGATCGTCAGGCAGCCCGACGGCATCCGCGGCATCGGCCAGCAGGTTGATCCAGCGGCGGCGCTGCTCTTCCGTCAAATGCCTGCCGAGATGATGCATGACCATCTCGCGGTGGCCGCCGAATTTTTCGCTGTAGGTTTTCGGCCCGCCGAAAACCTCGCCGATAAAGGCCGCGACATGAGCGGGGTGGTCGGGCGACATATGCTTGAACACCGGCCCGACGACCGGATCCCGCGCCACCTTGTCATAGAAGGTCTGCGTCAGCCGGTTGAGCGCTTCGCTGCCGCCGGCCCATTCGTAGAGTGTGGGAACATCCTGGCTCATACTTGACCTCCGCCCAGCGCCGCCTGCAGCGACGATAGCGGAAAAATCGAGCAAGCCTCAACCTGCCTCGATGGCCAGTTCGATGAACGCGGCTACCGTTCGACCGCGTGTCGGCCCCGGCATGCCAACGCTGACCTTCGGTCGCCGACAAAAAGGGCGGCCCGAGGACCGCCCTTCCTTCTCGATCCGGCTGATGCCGGTGTCGATTACTCTTTGATGGTGACGACGATGCCGGCACCGACGGTGCGGCCGCCTTCACGGATGGCGAAGCGCAGCTTCTCT